>JACKOW010000002.1:0-600000 GCA_024234055.1 Rhodanobacteraceae bacterium | reverse complement strand
TGGCCGGCATCAAGGTTGAGCGCTTGATCAATGAGCCCACAGCGGCGGCGCTGGCCTACGGATTGCAACAGGGTGCCGACGGCTCGCGCTTTCTCGTGTTTGACTTGGGCGGCGGTACCTTTGACGTATCGATTCTTGAACTCTATGACGGTGTCATGGAGGTGCACGCCAGTGCCGGAGACAATTATCTCGGGGGCGAAGACTTCCTTGACCTGCTGGAAGTGGCCTGCATTCAGGATCTCTCGCTGGATGCGCCAGGACCCGGCGATCGGGCCCAGCTGCGCGCTCGGCTTGAGCGCGCCAAACACAAGCTGACTGTCGAGGAACAGGTCCAGGTGGAGTTGCCGCTTTCCAGCGGAGTGCGCCAGTGGTCAATCAGTGAGGCGCGATTTGCCAGCCTGGCCCAGGGCCTGCTCGGTCGACTGCGCATTCCCGTGGAGCGCGCCTTGCGTGACGCACGCCTCAGTGCGGCTGATCTGGACGAGATCGTGCTGGTCGGAGGCGCCACCCGCATGCCCATGGTGGCTCGCCTGGTGGCGCGATTGTTCGGTCGACTGCCGCTGCGCCACGTGCACCCTGACCAGGCCATTGCCATGGGCGCCGCTGTCATGGCTGGAATGAAGGCCCGTGATGTTGCCTTCGACGAAATCGTGGTGACCGATGTGTGTCCGTACACGCTGGGCGTCGAGGTGTGTGAGGAGACCAGCGCGGGGCGTCTGGTCGATGGCCTCTATTCGCCCATCATCGAGCGCAATTGCGTCGTCCCGGTCAGTCGTGTGCAGCGTTACTTCCCGATACAGAATGGTCAGCGTCTGATGCGATTGGGCGTTTATCAGGGTGAAAGTCCGAGCGTGCTCAACAACGTCTATCTGGGGGTGCTGGAGGTGCCGCTCAGTCCGAGGCCGAGAGCGGAAAACCCGGTGGACGTACGCTTCACCTACGACGTCAACGGGTTGCTGGAGGTCGATGCCACGGTGTTGGCCGACAAGCGTCACGTGCGCCTGCTGATCGAACGCAACTCGAGCCTGTTGTCGCCGGAAATGGTGGCGGCGCGTCTCGAAGAACTGCGGCATCTGAAGGTACATCCCCGCGAGGATCAGGCCAATCTGGCCTTGCTGGGACGAGCCGAGCGCCTGTATGCGGAAGCGCTGGGTGAGCTTCGTGCTGCGGTGCAAGCCGCGATGGTCGCCTTCCGGGCAGTCCTTGATGGTCAGGACCCGCGGCTCATCGCGCAAGCCCGGACGGAGTTCGCCGAGGAGTTGGAAGCACTCGAAATGCGTCTGGGTTGAGATCGATGTCCACAGACCCCTGGCAACTGCTGGGCATCGCCCAGACCCGTGATGAGCGGGCGATCAAGCGCGCCTATGCCGCATTGCTGAAGCAAACCAGGCCGGAGGATGACCCGGCCGGGTTCCAACGATTGCGCGAGTGCCGCGACTGGGCCCTGCGTTGGGCCCGCGCAGCTGTCGAGCCCGACGAGTGGACGGAGATCGGGTCCGACGACGCCGCCGCTGAGCTTTCAACGTCGCCGCCCAGCACGGATCCAGACGGGCTCGACGCGGCCTTGTCGCTGGACAGGCGGTCTGGCGATCAGCCGCCGGAGGCAAGTCCGGCAGTGCAGACACCCGACGACGAATCCCCTTCGCCGTTGGATGTCGTGCTGGATGGGCCCCCAGACACCGATTTGCGCGAGGCGGCTGCCGAACTGGTTGAAGCCCTGGACGACGCCCCGGACGCGGGCACTCTGGAACGCTTGTTGATGGCGAATCCGCTGTTCGAGTCATTGACGCAGCGGACCGTTGTCGAGCGCGCGCTCATCGACCAGGTGCTGGCGCGCCGACACCTGCGCGCCGAGACTCTGGCACTATTGTCCGAGAGATTCGAATGGGAGCAGATCGGGCGCGAGCAACGGTTCCCGCTCGAACTGTTGCGAGAACTGGACAGGCGTCTGGCCCTGGCACGGGCCAAACACAGCTTGCGCAAGGCCAGGGCGGCGCGGCTGTGGCGCAGCAACATACCGCGCCTGGACGTGCTGGCCTGGCGTCTGCTAGGAGGCGACTATGGGCGGCTTGGACGCTGGCTGTCGGTTTGCAGTCCGGGATTGGCCGAGCGAGCCCAGGCCCTCTTGCGCGGCTTGCAGCTGCAGACTCGGTCTGCGCCTACCGAGGTTCTGGCAGCAGAAGCGATCGAGTTTTACGAACACTTGCGAGCGTTGCGCTCACGGCTGCCAGAGGTGGTCGAGGATAATCTGGCCCGATTGGTGGTGTTGCTGGTGGTTGCAATTGGCGTGATCCTGGCGCTGGTGGGTCAGCCCAAGAGTTCTTTCCAGCAGCTGCAGATCGCCATGGGCGTCTCGACACTGGCGGTTTTCGCGCTTCTGCTCAGGACGCTGAGCCCGCGACTGACCCGACCTTTTTCTCGGCCGATCTGCTTGTTCCTGATGTTCTGGGTGGATTGGGTTCGACGCAGTTTTGGCGGGCCGGCCAGTCGCTGCCTGGTGCTGGGATGTCTGGGCTGGTTTGCCGTCCAACCGTCGATCTGGCCGCTGCTGCTGATCTACGCGGTGCTGAT
The DNA here is from genome assembly GCA_024234055.1 of Rhodanobacteraceae bacterium. NCBI lineage: Bacteria > Pseudomonadati > Pseudomonadota > Gammaproteobacteria > Lysobacterales > Rhodanobacteraceae > Rhodanobacteraceae bacterium. The sequence continues at coordinate 597,429 of JACKOW010000002.1, read as the reverse complement.
CCGGCATCGGCCCGAGCTGTTGCTGTTTGCGATACCAGCCGTTCTCCTCAGTGTGAAATTCTGGGATGCTCCAGCCGTGCTGTGGCTGCTCTGGCCGCTGGCCGTGCTCCTGCTGCTGTCCACTCTGCCTTGGATGGCGCTTAGCGTGCTGAGTTTGCAGGCTGCCCTGTGGGCGACTCCCATCGCCGGTGCGTGGCAGGTCCTGCTGCCCTGGAAGGTCAATACGCCGCTGTTGGCTCTGACCGCTGCTTGCGCGATCCTGGTGCTGGTCGTGGATCGAGTGGCGAGGTGGATGGCACCGCAAGGTGCGACGCCGCAGCAGCTGCTACTGGCCGCTGCGGCAGTCTGGACCACGATGCTGGCGGGCAATCTATGGTTGCTCCTGGCTAGGCTGAAGTTCGTGTAGGGACATAGGCTGACGACGGCTGCGCGGGCCTCGCCGCCAAACCAGTCAGTGCCTCGTCAAGGGAAGCTTCAGTGCCGCCGATGGCCTGCGACCCGGGTTGTAGCTGTTGACGACGTGCTCCGAGGCATATCCCAGCGAGACGCCGCAGACCAGCTGGTACTGCGGTGGTACTTCGAACGCCGCGCGCACCGGGCCGCCCCAGGTGGCGAGCGCGCCCTGGGCGCAGGTGGCCAGGCCGTGGGCCTGGGCGCTGAGCATCAGGCTTTGCAGGAACACGCCGGTGTCGAGCACCGCGAACTCGCGCAGACCGCGATGGGCAAAAAGAAAAATCGCCACCGGCGCACCGAAGAACTCGAAGTTGCGACGCATCTGGCGCTCGCGCGCGGCAGGGTCGTCGCGGCCGATGCCGAGCAGCGAATACAGTCCGAAACCGGTCTGGCGCCGCTGCGGCTGCAGATCGGCGGGATAGGGGAAGTTGGTCTTGAGATCGCCGTCGGGCAAGCCCTTGCGGCCCAGCAGCAGCTTGAGCTTTCCGAGCCAGCCTGCGCTGTGGGCCTGCATGGCCAGATCGTAGCGCTCGCACAATGCAGACGAAATCTGGTCGCGCAACGGGCCGGTGGCAATGGCAAGGCGGTAGGGTTGGGTGTTCGACCAGCTCGGTGACCAATGAGCGTCGTCCAGGATGGCTTCAATCACGGCCGGATCAATGGCATCAGGGCGAAAGTCGCGCACGCTGCGGCGCTCGCGCAGCAAGTCCGACAACAGGGTCTGGGCGCTGGGCTCGTTCATGTCGTCGAGGCCGTGGGTAATTGGGAAAACCAGGCCAGCACCTCATCCCACAGTGGCCTGGCCTCGCGCCTGAAGTAGCCCATATGACCGATGGCCTTGAGACCGTGCTGGCGGGGATCAAGGTCGACGCGCTGGACCGGCGCGTTGCGGTAGCCGGCCATGAAGGCATCCCGCGAGGCCGGTGAAGCCCAGAGGTCATCCACGGCGTTGGCAGCGATGATCGGGGTGCGCACCTGATCGAAACGCCGCGACATGTCCGCGGCGACCAAGGGGTCGTCAAAGAAGTAGCGTGGATAGGAGCACCAGCGCTTCCAGTCGCGATAGACGCCGTAGGGCAGGTCTTCGCCCATGCCGAGCTTGCTCCACGACAGGAAGCCATGCCATCGGGTCAGCAGCGGCGCCAGTACGTGCCACAGGAAGCGCACGCGCAGCTGCTCTCCGGGCGGCATCCAGCCATGCCAGCCGGCGCCGGTGGCAAAGGTGTAGAAGGCTGCAATGCGTTGATGATTGGGCAGCAGGCCGAAGGCGTGTCCACCAAAGGAATGGCCGACCATGTACAGCGGCAGGCCGTCGTCCGGCATGGCGGCCACGGCGGCACTCAGATCCTGGTGGGCCCAATCCAGATAGTCCATGCGGAAACCGCGCAAGCTTTGTGGTTTGGACAGCCCGATGCCGCGGTAGTCCAGCGTTTGCGTGGTGTAGCCGCGTTCCGCTGCATGCTCGGCAAAGGCGCGATAGAAGCGCTGTGGCACACCGGTGGCACCCGCGATCACGATGCGGCCGATGGCGTCATGGGCGCGGTAGCGCAGGGCGGCGATGCGGGTGCCGTCGCCGGCGTGCAGGGTCAGCGCCTCGGGTTCGCGTTGAATGCTCACGGTCTGGACCTCAGTTGGGGGCGAATCATCGAGACCAGCGCGTCGCAGGTATCGGCCATGGCGTTGACGTTGCCCGCGACCCGTGCCTGCAGCAGCGCCCCCTCGTAGGCAGCCACGATCAGCATGGCGCTCTGACGGGCCGCGGTGTCACTCATGCCGTGCTGTTGCAGAGCACCTGACAGACGCTCGCGGATCGCCGCAAAGCCCGCGCTGAGTGCCGCTCTCAGCGTGAGGTCTTCGGGCGTGGACTCGAGCGCGACGGTCGCCAGAGGGCAACCCCGCTCGAAGCCGCTGGCCAGCAGCAGCTTCTGGGCGCCGCTCATCCAGGCTTCCAGCGCATCGGCGGGATCCACGTGTGCAGCCAGCAAGCGATCCAGGCTGGCCAGCATGCCGGCGATCGCGCTCTCGATGGCGGCGATCGCCAATTCGGTCTTGCCGCCCGGAAAGTGGTGGTAGAGCACGCCCTTGGGCGCGCCGGCCTGGGTCAGCAACTCGCTCAGGCCGATGCCGTGGAAGCCACGGGTGCGCAGCGCATCGAGCATGGCGCCGATCAGGCGTTCGCGGGTGGGTGTCTGGGGATCAAGCTTGGTCATGACTGAACTCTATAGACCGGTCGGTCTATTTTCCAGTGTCTTTGGTCATGGTGGGCGCTACGGTTGCACCGGGTGATGGACGAGTCGCGCAACGAGCGTTGGAGTGCGCGAGGGCGGGAGGGCACGAGGGCGCGAGGGCACGCAAAGGCAGCCTTACGGCGAGCTCTTGATCTTGCGCGCCCTCGTGCCCTCTCGCCCTCGTGCCCTCAAATCAGGTAATTGCGGCGTGTTTGGTGTGAGCCAGGATCGAGTTTCATGGTGTATTTGAAGGCGGAACAGGGGCAGCCTTTGCGCGGGGTTGGCGCGCCGCTGCCCGGACGGGTCTTTGGTAGGTCCAGAACTGTCTGGACCTACCAGAGCCTGGGCCACCCGCGCTTGTGGCTGCCCGGACAACAAACTAGATTGCAGGCGCGGCTGCGCAGGCTGGTGCAGATCCGATGCGTCGAACTTCACACTCCGGTATCGAAGCCAATCCATGCCTGCCTCCGATCTACATGACGCGCCCGTGCTGGCATCGCGCAACTCCGCCATCGACGTGCTGCGCGGGCTCTCCATCTTGCTGGTGATCATCCATCACCTCGCATTGCCCTTTCGTTTGCCACTGAGTCAGGGGCCGCTCCCTGACCTGTTCGGCTCGCGGCTGATCAACGCCCTGGGATTCAATGGTTACTCGGCGGTCTATACCTTCTTCGTGATTTCCGGATTTCTGATTGCCGGGCGTGCCATCAGCCGGCACGGCAGCCTTGCCGCCATCGATATCCGCAGTTTCTATGTCTACCGCGCCAGCCGGATTCTGCCGCTGCTGCTGGCCTTGCTGGCGTTGCTGTCGCTGCTGCATCTGCTGGGGGTTCCCGGCTATGTCATTGACAAGCCGGGACAGTCGCTCGGTGGCGCGTTGATGTCGGCGCTGGGGCTGTATCTCAACTGGTACGAGGGCCGCACCACTTGGCTGCCTGCCAACTGGGATGTGCTGTGGTCGCTGTCCATCGAGGAGCTCTTCTATCTGGTCTTTCCGCTGCTGTGCGTTTGGCTGCCGCGGCCGCTGCTGGTAATCGGCTTGATGGTTCTGGTGGTCTCGCTGCCGTGGACTCGCGGTCTGCTGGACGGGCAGGAGATCTGGCAGGAAAAGGCCTATCTGCCGGCCATGTCGGCGATCGCGGCCGGCGTGCTCGCGGCAATGCTGTGGCGTTCGCTGCAACCCTCGCGGGCGTTCGCCCGTTGCCTGTGTGCGCTGGGGGCGCTGGGTCTTTATCTGTCGATGGCCTGGGGCGGGGAGTTGTGGCGGGCCTTGCGCCACAGCAGCCTGCTGTTCCTGATCGGCTCGGTGGTGGTCCTGCTGCTGGGTTGCGCCTGGGGTCGGCTTGGGGCGCCGCGCGGGCTGGGATGGCTGGCCGCTCTGGGGCGTCTCAGCTATGAGTTGTATCTGACCCACATGTTCGTCGTGCTTGCGCTGGTGGCCGCGTACAAATACGCCTTCGAGCAGGATTACTACTGGGCCTTCGCGGTCTACCCGGTGTCGTTGGCGGCCTGTGCCGCGCTGGCCTGGGGGGTGCAACGGCATTTCTGTCAGCCCTGTGAAAGCAGCCTGCGCGCTCGCTACGCGAGGCTGGCGAAACCGATACCGGTCAGTCAGAACGGCGCATCACACTAGGTTACATATGGAAAATGCTTGCGCAGGCGGCAGGGAGTCGGCGGGGCTAGTGTGCTCGCTCTACTGGCTGGCACCCAAGGTGAAGACCACCACGAGGCGTACAGGGGGTCTCTGATGTCACTTGAACTCGCAATCCGATCGGGCCTGGTATCCGGGCTGCTGATGTCTTTCTCGGCATCAGCAGCCAGCACGGTGTTTCCGGTGGCCACCACCCAGCAACTGGTGGAAGCCATCCAGCGGGCCAACGAAACCCCCGAGGCCGATGTCATCACCCTCGAACGCGCGCTCTATGTATTGGATGCTGTCCATGCGCCGGATCAGGGGGCGGCATTACCCGCCATCACCACGGCCATCGTGATTCGCGGCAACGGCGCCGAGCTGAGGCGCTACGCCACCGACAACTTCAGGATCTTCAGTGTCGCCGCAGAGGGGCACCTGCGGCTGGAGCGAATCACCCTCGCCGAAGGCTCCTTGGGAGCGATCCGCAACTACGGCAAGACCGATCTGCGCCATGTACATCTGGTGGACAACACCGCCAACAGTACCCAGGCCATCGTCGAGAACCACGGTGACATGAGCATCGAAAGCTGCGAAATCAGTTTCAACACCGTCGCCGGGGCTCAGCGCGACACCGGCACCATCGTCAACTGGGGGCAGTTGAACCTTTCGGCGACCACCTTCGAGGGCAATCTGCTCTCGCGTCGATATCCCGGCGTCGCCCTGGCGTCGAGCGTCCTCAACTATGGCCATTCGACGATCACCGACGTCGTCATCGCCGAGAACAGCGCCGGTGATGACGATGCGACAGGCGCACCGCAGGCGCCGCTGGTCAATCTCGGTAACGGCCGACTAGACCTCAAACTGGTGCGTGAGCGCGACAATCTGCCGGGTGCGGCGCTGGTGGCGGGAATGCCGGCGGAATAGGGCGGGCAGCCGGTTTGGGCGCGAGCGCCCGTGGGCAGGCAAAGGCAGGATCGGAGCCAGACGGCGGCACGTTCGCGCTCTCGATCCCTCGAACCAACCGCGTCAGAAACTGGCCTCGGTCAGTTCCCCCGCCTTCACGGTCACCGACTCGATGGCCTGCACTGGGCTGCTCATCGTTTCCACTCGATAGCTACCCGCAGGCAGGATGATTTCGGCGCCGCCGATGATGCCGCGGGCCACGATCCGGCCGCCGTGGTCGAGTACCTTGAATGGGCCAGAGATCACGGTGCGCAAGGAGCGCTGCAGCTCATCGGCCGAGTCAGCATCAAAGTAGCTGCCGCCACCGAGTTCAGCCCAGGCCTGGAAGGTGTTCCTGAGGTCGGCATCGTCGATGGCAAAGCCAACGATCGACACCTGCACATCAAGGCCCTTGGCTCGTAATTGCTTGATCACTTCGGCCGGGTCGCCCTCGCAAGTCTCTTCGCCGTCGGTGATCAGAATCACGGTCTTCGGCCCCTTGGCGGCCGCCAGATCCGCCGGCACCTTGGCCAGCGAATCGGCGATCGGGGTCTTCGCCAGATTCATCGCATTGACCTCGGCAATCCGGCTTGCGGCGGCGTGGCGGTCGAGCGCACCCAGCGGAATCTCCAGATCGGTGCGGCATTGGTCGGCGGCCTTGTGGCCGAATACCCGCAGAGCGAAGGCCGTGCCTTCCGGCAACTGTGTGCGCACCAGATCGTCGAGCACCGAGCGGGCGATGTCGATGCGCCTCTGGCCTTCCAGACGCTGCAACATGCTGCCCGAGGCATCCAGGATCAGTTCAACCGCACCGGCGCCGGCGGTCGAGTCGGACATCGTTCGTTGCCCCTCGAAGCGCACCGACAGGCGGCCGGCTGGCTCGATGCGGATCGGGCGCCGCGCCAGCACCGAGGCGCTCTGCGCAGTGCGGTAGCGCAGCTCAAGGTCGCCGTGGGTGGCCGGCAGCTTCAGGTCAACCGGGTTCTTCTGATTCAGGATTGCGACGTAGGACTCGGCTTTGGCGTCGTCAGCAGCTCCCGGCCGATAAACGCCGATCGAGTCGTAGTTGTTGCCAGGGCCAGTCCAGCTCACCTCGATCAGCGTTCCGGCGGTGGCGCGTTCCGGCGCATCCAGCCGGGTATCGACCTTGCCGACCCGCAAGGCGCGGGTGGCCAGTACTGTGCCGTCGCGTGCCGTCTGATAGCGAAGCTCATAGGCGCCCGATTGCTCGGGCAGCCGCATCGGCACCGGATTCTTGCGGCTGACAATCCGTTCCACCTTCACGGGCTTGTCCTCGCCCACGCGGTACAGCGCCAGCTGATCGTACTGGTTGCCAGGCCCCTCCCAGGTGATGTTGATGGTCTCACCGATGGCGGCTGTCTCGGGTGATTGCAGCGCCGCCTCGACCCCGAACAGGGTGATCGGGCGCCGTGCCAGGATGCGTTTGCTCAGCCGGGTCAGATAGCGCAGTTCGAACTCGCCGCTTGTCTCGGGCAGATGCAGTCGCACTGGACTGCGGCCGAGTATGGTGGCCTGAGTCAATGCTTTGGCATCGCCGGGCGCACCGATGGGGAAGAGCTGGATCTGCTCGTAGCTGTTGCCCGGACCAGTCCACTCGATGTCGATGGTTGCTCCTGCCTGCGCACGTTCCGGCGCGCCGAGGCGGGTTTCGACGTCCACTGCCTCGATGCTGGCACGGCCGATAACCGCCTTGCTGGCCCGCGAGATGTAGCGCAACTGATAGCGGCCCGGCGTTTCCGGCATCACCAGTGGCAGTGGATTCTTGCCGCTGGTGATCGACGCGGTGTTGATGGGCTTGTCGCCATCGGCAGCACCGGGAACGGTGACCGCGATCTGGTCGTACTGCTCTCCCGGTCCGGTCCAGCGCACGCTGATGGTGGAGCCGATCGTGGCTTGCGCAGGTGCATCCAGCGTCGCGGATTGTGCCCACGTCAACGGGCTGGCGATGAACAGAAACGCCGCCGCCAGCAGGCGGGAGACAGATCGTGCTGACATGGCATCGGGCCTCGCCGACTTCAGGATTGCGCGACCTTGCCGACGGCTGCGTGGGCTGTCAACCCGACAGCCACGAGGATGGCGCTGCGGGCGTAGCGCGATCGATCAGTCACCGGGCCAGGTCATGACCCTCCACGCGCTCTCCAAATGACCCTTACTCAAAACCATCGGCAAACATCACGTCGCCAAAGCTGTAGTTCACGCAAGCCGAGAACTCGCTGGTGTTGCCATTGGAGTCGTAGGCGGTGGCGGTGATCGGCAGTCCGATCATGCTGAGTCCGTAGACCTCGCTGCTGACGGCGGCGCTGAAACTGGCGCTGCCATCGCTGCTCGCGGTGCCGTTGACGATGAACACACTGGTCTGACCGATGGGATAGCGGCCTTCGCCGTTGCCGCTGCTGTTGCACTCGGCGCTGAGATAGAAATCGATGGTGTGCAGGCCATTGCCGGAGCTGAGCGTGCCACTCACGCTGCCCGACTGGTTGCCTCCTGCGGCGGCCGTGAGTACCGGGTAGTTGTGGCCCAGATTGGCACCGCTGGCGCCAGTATCGGGGTTGTTCGGATTGACGCCGACCGGTGACAGATCGATGCCCAGGTCACCGTTATCGTAGATGCTGTTTCCCGAGATCCAGGCGCGCTGGACTGCGGCCATCACGGTGATGCCATTGTCCTCGTTGTTCGAGATCCGATTGAGCCGCACCTGATGGTTGCTGCCAGCGACCAGTAGCACGCCATCCAGGCCGTTTCCGGCCTGGAAGTTGCCCTGCGCGTTGGCGCTGGGGCTCAGGCCGATGGCGTTGCCCAGCACCTGGACAGCCTGAGAGTTGCCATCAATGACCACGCCCTGGTCATTGAAGCCGATGAAGTTGTCGCGGATCTCATCGTTGCTGCCGCCCGTGACGCGCACACCAATGCCGTTGGACGACAAACCGAAACCGTTGCGGGTAAAGCCGAAGAAATTGCCTTCGACGCTGCGGTCGCCACCGCTGCCGAGCAACACGCCAGCCACGGTGGCGCGGCCGAACAGATTGCGCTGCGCCGGTGTGCTGCCGCCGATGCGCGTATTCGGCGCCCCGACCACGCGGATGGCGTAAAGATCAAAGCCGTTGGCGATCACGGCGGCGCCGGTGCCAAAGACATTGCCTTCGATGATGGCCGAACCGAGCCCGTTGACCTCAATGGCCGCCGTCGTGAAGTCGTAGAAAGCCAGGCCGCGCACGGCGATGTCCTCACCCAGCGTGGGACTCAGGCGCAGGCCGTGCGTGGTACCGCCGCTCAGTACCACGCAATGGGTGCCGTCATAGCTCAGTTCCTGCGTGTTGGCGCTGCTGCCTGGTTGGGTGAAGGCATCGATGATCAGCCCGTCGGTGATATCGGGCAGTGGCGTGCTCAGCAGAATGCTGCGCGGGCAGTTGCCGCTGATGTTGAACTCGATGGTCTCGGTGTTGGACGAGGCATTGGCGTCCAGAATGGCCTGACGCAGGCTGCCAGCGCCGCTGTTGGCGGTGGTGGTCACGGTCAGCGTGGTGGTGTCGCTGATGGCCGTTTCCAGCGCGCCGCGGTCAGGCTTGCTGCCGAACTGACGCGGACCGCCATCCAGATCGCTGACCGGCAAGCCGCCCGCCACGAATGCGGTGCCGGAATTGACGGCCGCCGACGCCGCCGTGGGCAGATAGCTGGCCGAGAGCAGGGGATCGACGTTCAGATTGTTGGAGTTGGTACTGAAGCTGCCGGCGTCTTCGAATACCGTTACACCGAAGATGTTGTGGGTGGCAAAGACGGCGATATCGTCGATCTTAAAGTCGAATTCCAAGGCATCGCGCAGAATGTTGTTCTGCACCCGCGGATTGGCGCCGATATTGCCGCCACCTTGAACAATCAGGCCACGGGTGCCGCCGAGCACGGTATTGAACAGCACGTCCACGGTTACCGGCCCACCCGTGGGGTCGATCACCTGCACCTGCAGACTGGTGTTGAGAAAGCCGCCGCCGCAACACAGTGAGCGATTGTCGACGAACAAATTGTTTTCCACCCGCACATGCTTGGTGCCGCTGTAGATCCCCATGCCGATCGCATTGCGTTCGAAGCGGTTGCGCGACACCCGGATGGTGCCGAAGATGTTGTTGCCGGTGATCGCGTCGGTAATCAGCAGGCCGCCCATCTCGCGGAAGGTCAGCAATTCCACTGTCAGACTGCCGTCAAAAGGCCGCAGCGTGAGGCCATTGTTCTGGAAGCTGTCGCTGCCGATTACGGTGGTCGACGGATTGCCGCCGCGAATCACACAGCCGGACAGCCAGCCGCCGGTCAGATCCAGCGCGCCCCGGAACACGAACAACAGATTGCCGCTGAGCGAGTAATTGCCCTGGACCAGGCGGATGTCGTCGGCCTCCGGGCTTTGCGCCGCCGTGGTCAGCGCCTGGACCAGCGCGCTGCTGTTGTTGACGCAGAACTGCGCGGCAGGCGCAGACGCAGGTATCAGCAGCAGCGCCAGGCACCCGAGCAGCAGGCGACCGCAGAAATTTCGGAGTACAGCCGTATTGGATAGGGTCATTGCAGCGATCCGTCATCGACCCGGTCAGGGCCCTGACTGAGCAAACACCGAAAGGCGGAAAACGGGACCATGGCATGCGCATGGTCCCGTCGCGCGCGAAAGTGTGTGGATCGGCCTATGGGAATGGCTTCGCTGTGGGAGCGGCTTCAGCCGCGATGCTGGTCCTGGTCGCGACACAAGGTCGCTCCTACAGGGAAACGGGGGCTGTCGTAACCCGGGCGCACGGGCCTGGATGTAGGAGCGCCCTCGCGGCGCGATCGCTTGTGAAAGCTTCAGCCGCAATGGGGCTCACGGTCGCGACACGAGGTCGCTCCTACAGAGAACTGAAGATCGCGAGGAAGTTTCGATGCCACTGCAACTCTCAATGCCAACGCGCCCGATTGCCCGCCGCAAGCGCCTATGGCAATGTGCCGCAACACCCCACAGGCGCTCGCGCAGCATGGAGCTGACAGAGTTGATTCGCGCGGCGCGCGGCGGCGGGCAGGCCGAATCCGATCGCTTGTATGCGCGTGTCTACGAGGACCTGCGGCGCATTGCCGCCGGCCAGCTGCGCGGACGCGCTGATCTCGGCGCCACCTCGCTGGTGCATGAGGCCTATTTCCGGCTGGCGCGGCCGGATGCGCTGGCGGTCGAGGATCGCCAGCACTTCTACGCCGTGGCGGCGCTGGCGATGCGCCAGATCGTGCTCAATCACGTGCGCGCACAACAGGCGCTCAAACGCGGGGATGGCGCCGTCGTCACCACGCTCGGCGCTGCCGATCAGATCGCAGACAAGGACGAGGGCGCCGATCTGCTGGCGCTGGACGCCGCGCTGACGCAGTTGGCGCAAGCCGAGCCGCGCCTGGCCAAACTGGTGGAGCTGCGCTTTTTCGGGGGCATGAATCTGGATGAGGCCGGTGCCGTTGTCGGCCTCTCGCCGACTACACTCAAACGCGACTGGCGCAAGGCGCGAGCTTTCCTGCATGCGGCGATTTCGGCCGAACTGCCATGAGTTCGATCCGGGCGCTGAATCTCTTCGACGAGTTGCTCATCTGCAGTCTGGAGCAGCGCCAGCAGCGACTGGCGAGCTTGCAGCGTGACGATCCAGAACTGGCGCAGATGCTGGAGCGCATGCTGGCGGCAGACGCTGCAGAAGAGGGCTTGCTGGATCGCGAGCTGGCCGCGGCCTTGCCGGCGTCAGCGCCAGCCATGGATCGCAGCGGCGAGCAGATCGGCCCATTCCGGCTGGGCGCGCGCCTGGGTCGCGGCGGCATGGGCGAGGTCTACAGCGCCCAGCGTGTGGATGGTGATTACGCCCAGATGGTGGCCGTCAAGTTGCTGCGGCGCGGACTCGACAGCGAGGATGTACTCAGCCGCTTCCTGCAGGAGCGCCGCATCCTGGCGCGGCTGGAACATCCGGCCATCGCCCGCCTGATCGATGGCGGCATGGGTGCCGACGGCTTGCCGTGGATTGCCATGGAACTGGTCGATGGTCAGCCGATCACACGCTACGCCGAAGCTGCCGCACTGGCGCTGGCGCCGCGTCTGCAACTGCTGATTGCAGTCTGCGAGGCGGTCGACTACGCCCATCGGCGATTGATCGTGCATCGCGACCTGAAGCCCTCGAACGTGCTGGTGACCGCCGATGGCAGCCCGCGCTTGCTCGATTTCGGCATCGCCAAGTTGCTCGACGACAGCGAGGACCAGGCGCTCACCAGCACCGGCCTGCGCGTGATGTCGCCAGCTTATGCGGCGCCAGAACAGCTGCGCGGCGAGCCGATCACGGTGGCCACCGATGTCTACGCGCTCGGTTTGCTGGCTTACGAGTTGCTCACCGGCACGCTGCCGCAGCAGCGCGGACGGTCTTCGGTGGCGGCCATCGAAGCTGAGCTCGACAAGGAGATGCAGCGGCCGAGTCAGGCCGCCCGCCGCCCCCAGGAGAGCACGCTGAGCGCGCGATTGATCGATGCCGATCTGGACACCATCGTGGTCAAGGCGCTGGCGCTGGAAGCCGATCGCCGCTACCCCTCGGCAACAGCGCTGGCCGACGATCTAAAGCGCTATCTGGATGGCCGGCCGATCTCGGCACGGCCCGATACGCTGAGCTATCGTGTCAGCAAATTCGTCTCCCGGCATCGTGGCGGCGTGCTCGCCAGCGTGCTGACGGTGTTGGCACTGGTCGTCGGGCTGGGCGCTTCGGTGTGGCAGGCGCGTATCGCGCAGGTGCAGGCGCAGCGCGCCGACAGCGAAGCGCAGCGCGCCAACGAGGCGGCGACGCGAGCGGAAGCCGAAGCCCGGACCGCCCAGGAGATGAGCGCACGCAGCAAGCGCGTCAAGGACTTCCTGATTTCGGTGTTCATGCAGGAAGACCAGTTGCGCCGGGATGCGCGCGGTCCGCTGACCATGGCCCAGGCCTTCGATGACACCCTCAAACGCATCGACAGCGAGCTTGCCGATGACCCCGGCCTGCAATCGGATCTGCTCGATGATTTTGGCGAGATCGTTACGGCCAGGGGCGATCTGGAGCAGGCCCAGGCCTTGTTCGAGCGCGCGCTGGCCAAGGCCGAGCAGGCCCACGGCGAGCATGATCCGGCCGTGGCCGAGACTTTGACCAATCTCGGCGTGCTGGCGGCCTATCGCGGGCGCGCTGCCGATGGTCAACCCAATCTATTGCGCGCCTTGGCGATCACCGAGGCCCAGCCTGCGCCCGATCCGGTGGCGCTGGCGCAACTGCTGATGGCCATCGGTTCGGTGGAGCGCAACAGCGGCGATCTGAATGCCGGTTTGCAGCGGATGCAAAGAGCGCTGGAGCTGTTTGGCGGCCCCGAGGGCGATCATCCCGGACGTCTGGCCGCGATGCACAACATGGCCAGCGTGCTGGTCGATCTGGATCGCCCGCAGGAGGCCGAGCGCTACATCCGCCTCGCCATCGCCGGCACCATCGCCGCTCAGGGCCCCGATGCGACGCCCCTGATCCCCGCCTACGGCATCCTCGGGCAGATCCTCGAAGGCGATGGTGAACAAATCAGCGATGAGGTGCTCAATATCGGCCAGCGTCGACTGGATCTGGTCCAGCGTGCCTTTGCCGACGACCATCCGTGGAAGGCCTCGGCCCTGGCCGACAGCGGCTGGCATCTGATCCAGCGTGGAAACCCAGCTGAGGGCGAGGCACGTCTGCGCCAGGGCATCGCCATGTTCGAACGCCTGGGCTACCGCAGCATGAGCTTGATCGCGGTCTGGCGACGGCTGGCGCTGAGCCAGCAGCGGCGCGGCGAGCTGGCGCAGGCGCAGGCCAGTCTGGATGCGGGTTATGCCTTGTGTGCAGACACCGAATCCGCCGGCAGTTTGATGTGCGCCACGATCCGCGCCAACCGCGCCGAATGGCTGGCAGTCAGCGCGCCAGATCAGGCGTTGGACGAGGCGCAGGCCGCGCTGAGCAGCCTGAGCGAACGTTTCCCCGCCAGCACCGATCCGCGCGCGCAGGCGCTGGAGGCGCGGGCTGCGGCCCTGAGCGCCCTCGGGCGCGACACCGAGGCAGCGGCCGATCGTGCTGAGGCCAGCGCTCTGCGGGATCGGGGCGGCAAGCAGTCGCTGGAGTGAAGCTGCATTCGGGTCATGAACCAGGGCGAGGCGAGCGCAGGCTGAGGCTGCCGCGTTGCAGCGGCAGGAGATCAAGAGCCGCCGCGCAGGCGCGCGTCCCTCCTCTAAGCCGCATGACGGGTCGCCGCCCTGGAGGGCGCCGCGCTGCGGCGCCGCTCACACGTAGCCTGGGTAAGCGCAGCGCACCCGGGGTTCGGTCGCGACATCACCCCGGGTGCGCTGCGCTTACCCGGGCTACCAGATCGGCGTTGAGGCGGTGTCGTTCTATTCGGGCGGCTGTGCGACAGTCGGCAACAGCAACGGCTCGGCAAAGGCGCGTATGCCATAGCGCGCGTGGATCTCCGACGGCGCGTAAACCACGCCATTCTTGACCACCAGTCGCACCTGTTTGAGCACGCCCAGATCTTTCGTCGGATCGCCATCGACGATGAAGAAATCGGCCAGCTTGCGGGCTTCGATCGAACCGAGTGACTGCTCGCTGCCCAGATACTCGGCCATGTCCCAGGTGGCGCGCTTGAGCACCTGCGCCGGGCTCAGACCCAGTTGCTGGAACAGCTCCAGTTCGCGGTGATAGGCGAAGGATCCGCCGAGATCGGTGCCCGGAATCAGCAACACCCCGCGCTCGTGCATCAGTCGCAGCGTGTCCATGAGTTTGACGAAGGCGGCGCGGTAGTCGCTGTCGTCCTGGGCGCCATCAACGGCAAACCAGGCTTGCTTGGCATCGCGCTGATAGCCGATCGGCATGTGCGCCAGATAGCTGGCCTGGCCCACTGGAATCTGGCCATCGCGACCGAGCATGCCGGCCTCGTGGATGGCGATGGTCGGCTCTACCGCAACGCCACGACTGGTGATGCGTTTCAGCGTGGCCTGCACCGGATCGCTCTCCAGATCCAGTTGCACAAAGCGCTTCATCGCGGTGAAGCGCAGCAGGCTGCGGGTGTCTTCGTCGGGTTTCAGCACCCAGCCGAGCATGATCTGGTTGATGTGGGTCAGTTCGTCGTAGCCGGCGTCGAGCATGCCGTCGGCAGTGCCGAAGGCCGGTACATGGCCGGCCACCCGCAGTCCCAGCCGATGCGCCTCGGCGACGATGGCCGGCGCCCAGGCCGGAGTCATGCTGTTGTAGAGCTTGACTTGCCAGTAGCCGCGCGCGGCGTACCAGCGCACGGCATCGATGGCGGCTTCCTGACTGTCGACCAGAATGCCGTTGTTGGAACTGAACGGGCTCTTGCCCTCGATGAAGCCGCTGCGGAACACGCGTGTGCCGGCCACTTCGCCCTTCTCCACACGCTCGATCAGCCCGTCGAGCACGTCATTGGCATTGCCCATGTCGCGCACGCTGGTGATGCCGGCGGCCAGATTCAGCGGGCCCTGTTCCTGCGACAGATGTCCGTGCATCTCGAACATGCCGGCGATCAGCGTGCCGCCCTGGCCATCGATCAGGATCTCGCCCGGCGTATCCGGGCTGTCGATCGGCTGCACGCTGCTGATCCGGTGGCCGCGGAAGACCACCGAACTCGGTGCGCCGAGCGCCAGCGTGTGCGGGTCGAACACGCGCACATTGCGGATGCGCACCGGGGCGTCGAAGGTACGCGCGGTTTCACGCTGCAGGCGTTCCATGCGCTGGGTCGACAGCTGTGCCGCCAGTCCGCGCAGGCGGTTTTCCTCACCCTCGTAGCCGGCGCGCACCAGCACCAGTCGCGGGGTGATGAAGGCGACCAACTGCTTCTGCTCATCGAGCAGCAGATAGCGCGGATTGAGGTCCAGTCCGCCCACCGCATAGCTGCGCGCCTTCAGCAGCGAGCCCTGCTCGCCGAGCAATAGCGATTCCCCTTCCTCCAGCGTGATCGCACCCGCCGGGTAGGCCGGCATGGATGCCTGGCCATCCGCCAGCAAGGCGCGGGCATACAGTCCCAAGGCCCAGGGACTGGCCGATTGCGCGGCATACAGGTGCTGGCCATCGGCAGGCGCGGTGCCGGCGCCGGCGGCGTCCTTCCACTGCGCCTGACCATCGTCGATCTTGAAAGTCTCGCTGACCTTGCTGCCGAAAGTGGTGTTGCCGTCGATCTGCCACGACGTCGGCAACCCGGCCTCGCTCAGCGCGATTCTCTCCTTCAGCGTCGGGCCACGACCATTGTTCTTGTAGTCGAAGTCGATGCTGACCTCGCGGCCATCGATGCTGGCATCAAGGTGGCCGACGTTGGCGCCGGAGATGAGCACCGTATAGCGTTCGACGCGCTCTTGATTGCTGTTGGTTTGCGCCATGGCAAGGGAGCCGCACAGGCTCAACAGCAAAAGGCTGGCAAAGCGAGTGATCGTCATTCGTGTCTTTCCAGAGCGTAGGCAAGCCGGTAACTCTGCGAGCAGCACGGCAGCGGTGCAAGTAGCCAATTGGACCGACGTTCGCCAATGCTCAGGCATCGGTGGATGCCGAATTCTCAAGAGCGGCGATCGACCGCGCAGCGTCGCGCGGAGCAGCCTGTCGGAGGGCCGCGCGCTGCGCGGCCGCTTCTGCTTCGGCGCCTCGGAAAACTGAGGCGCCGAAGCAGGCGCGGTTCCCTCCAGTGGCTGCAGATGCAAGGGTGTGCCCCTCTCCGCCGCGAAGTGCCTGGCGATTATCATTTGCCGATGCGCAAGCCATCCGTACTACGCATCGCCATCATCGGTTACGGCACGGCCGGTCAAGCTGCCAGTCTTTTTCTGCAGCGATCGGGACACGAGATCTCGCACTTCGAGCAGGCGCCTGAGCTACAGCCCGTCGGAGCCGGCTTCTTGTTGCAACCGACAGGCCTTTCAGTGCTGGACGAACTGGCGCTGAGCCAGCCCGCGCGGGCCTGTGGCGCCCGTGTCGAGCGTCTCTACGGCAAGAACGAGCGTGGTCGACCGGTCATGGACATGCGCTACGCCGAACTCGACCCGCGCTGGCATGGACTGGGCATGCAGCGAGGTGCGCTGTTCGAACTGCTGCGACAGGCCGATGCCGGCGCGGGGCGCGTGCAATGCGGAATCACCATCGAAACGGTGGATGCCGTTGCCGGGATGCTCATGGATTCGGCGGGGACTCGCCGTGGGCCTTTCGATCTGATTGTCGTGGCCAATGGTGCCCACTCCAGACTGCGCGCCATCGCAGGTATCGAGGTGCTGCGCGATGCGCTGTATCCCTGGGGCGCGATCTGGTGCCTGGCAGCCGACCCAGACAGGCGATCGGGTGCCGAGCTGCAGCAGCGCTATCGCCGTGCGCGGGAGATGATCGGGGTGTTGCCAGTGGGCTGGCTGCCTGGACAATCCGCATCGGAAGCGCGGGTCAGCCTGTTCTGGAGCGTGCCGACCGGGCAACTGCAAGCGGCGTGCAGCGGCAGCCTCGAATCACTGCGCGCCAGTGTCGATGCGCTCTGGCCGCAAGCCGGGCAGTGGCTGGATGGCATGGTCGATCGCAGCGACTGGCGTGCCGCGAGCTACCGCGACGTGGTGTTGCGCCAGCCCTTCCGCGAGCGCGTCGTGCTCATCGGCGACGCCGCCCACGGCATGAGCCCGCAGCTGGGGCAGGGCGTGAATATGGCGCTGCTGGATGCGCGCGCGCTTGCGCAGGCTCTGGAACAGCACACCACGGTGTCCGCAGCACTGGCCGGCTATGCCAGCGAACGCGCGGCACACTTGCGCATTTATCAGTTTCTGAGCCGCTGGCTGACGCCCTTGTTCCAGTCCGATCTGGACGCCCTGGCCTGGTGGCGCGATCTGCTGTTTCTGCCGATGAGTCGGTTGCCGTTTTCGCGTGCTGAGTCTCTGAGGATCCTCACCGGCATCAAGCGCGGGTGGTTTGGCAGGCTGCAGTTATAGGTCTCGCCGACAGCTATCGGATCAACTTCGTCGCTGGCCGATTGCCAAGGTGCCGGCCGCAAGCAACATCAAGGACATGGTCAGCTTGGCAATCAGTGATTGCGCAGGAACACCATGGGCCGCTTGCAAACTCGACTGCAGGGCAACGTCCACGTCATCGAAGGAGTAATTGGTTGAACCCTGGATCAGCCTGAAGCTCACCGACTGCAGGCCTTCCGGGTCGTGAAAGCCGACAAAAGTACCCCCGATGACAAAGCCGCCCGATGGCAATACGAATGTCTGCGTGCCACCGTTGCCAACGACTGTGGCTTCAAGCGCATCGCCATTGCTGGCATAGATGATGCGGCCCGACCAGAAGGCCGTCCCGGCAGGGAAGTCAGTGAACTCGGGCGGGACCGTCAAGCCGACCGTCAGGCAAGGGCTCAGCAAGCACCACAATCCATCCATGATCTGCGGTTCGCCGTAGAACTTTCCGTTGGCCAGTTGCAGCGGTGAAGCTGGCGTCCCGAGAGGCAGCGCGTCAAAGTTCTCGACGATGCTCGGCAGGCCGTTGGTCTGCTGCTGGAACTGGGTTTCCGTCAGTTGCATGGGCTGCGCCTGCGCGACATTCAGGGTCAGAGTGCTGACCAGAGCCAGTGCGGCTATCGTCCGAATCTTCATGATGGTGTTCCCGGTTCTTGCCGCGTCGACGTAACGAAAAGTATGTGGATGCGGAGAATGGGACTTGGGCGTGCGCAGAAGGTTCCCTCGCTGGGCCAGGTTTTGGGCGAGATCTTCTGTGGGAGCGGACTCAGTCCGCGACAGGCCTCGCCTCAAGCGATCGCGGACGAAGTCCGCTCCCACAGGCTTGCTGCCTCAGTAGTCCGCCCGATCCGGGTCAGCGAAAGCCGCGCAAGGGCAAGGCAGTCTGATCACGCTGCAACCAGTTGCTCGCCGCATAGCGTGTGCGCGCATCGGTCACGTGCAGCGAGTAGGCGTGGCGCGAGCGCGCCGATCGATTCGGCGCACTGTAATGCGGCAGCAGGCCGTGAAAACAGACCAGGGCTCCGGCACGCACTGGCAGCGGCCGTGCCTGCTCGGTGGTGGGCCATGGCGTCTCATCCAGACGCTGCTTGCTGACCTGGTTGCCCTCCCGCACAAACAATTCGCGCAGCGGTCCACGATGGCCGCCGGGTTCCACCCACAGGCAGCCGTTGTCGAGCGTGGCGTCTTCCAGGGCAAACCAGAAGGTGGTGACGCTGACCGGATCGGTGTGCAGGAAGGTGGCGTCCTGATGCCAGCCGACTTCGCCGCCGATGCCGGGCTGCTTGAAGATGTACATGGATTGCCACAGCAGCGGCTGCTCCAGGCCCAGATCCGCAGCCACCGAGGCCAGCGCCGGACCACGGGAGAAGCGGTCGAAGACCGGATCGAGATCGTGCAGCGCGTGGGCGATCTTGTTGATCGACAGCTGCTTGGGCTGGCGCAGGCTGCCGTCGGCGGCAAAGGCTTCTTCCTCGAAGAAGCAACGGATCTGGTCGGCCGAATCGAGAAAATAGTGATCGGTCGCCAGGGCCTGGTCGCGGGTGGTGAAGATGCTGCGGGTCGATTGGGGATCGAAGGCATCGATGTGATGCTGGGCGCGTTCACGCACCGCGGCGATCTCCGCGGCGGATTTGAAATCCTCCAGCACCACGTAGCCATTCTGCTCGTAGTCCTGTTTCTGCTGCAGACTCAGCATCTTGCTTCCCCCAGCTCCAGACCCACGATAACGGATCGGCGAAGCAGGGAGCAATTCTCAGGCAGGAACGGCGTCGCCGCTCTGCGTCTGCACACCCTGTTCGACTGGCAGCTCGGCTGCTAGCGGGCAGCATCGGATACCGTGAGCAATGCCAGAAGTGAAGCCGCGCAGATTCAGCCGCTTGCCCCGTTCCTGACCGCTTGTGCTCAATTCAGGTCGGGTTGGGCGGCAGAATCCGCATTTGCCTTGCTATCGGAGCTTACTCGAAGCCGTTGGCGAAGACCGCATCCCCGACAGATTGGTTGACCTGCCAGCCAATATCCCGGAACAGCGGGATGGTGAGGTCCACGTCGCTGAACAAGCTGGTGTTGAGCGACGGTTCCATCAGCAGATTGGGGAATGTGTCGACAGTCCAGTGTGACACCGACGACCCAGGCTGTACCGGATTGGGCGCATTCATGCGCACATAGCGAGTGCCTCCGCTGAGTTGGGTGCCGGCCAGTGCGGAGCCGTAACCCAAGGTCGCGCTGACGGTGACCGGCAGTGCCAGCTGCGCCCGGATGGCGTCGCCATCGGCCTGACTGATGCCATAGGAAGAAATAGTTACGGTCGGATCGCTGCCACCCATGCCCGGGAGTCCGGATGCCACGTTGTTGTCGATCAGGGCGGCGATGGCACCGGCGTCCTGCGCGTTCTTGACCTTGACCGTAAAGTTGCAGGTGCCGCGTTGCATCAGCGCGATCTTTCCGCTGACATTGGTGACCAGCGGCTCACAACCATCGAGGGCGCTAGCGCCGCCGGTGTCGCTGGCGGCAATGACCTCGCCGCTGATTCCCGCCGGGGGCACGCTGGCACCAAAGGCGGCAGCGTTGGCGGTCTTCTCGCCGGCGATCGCGGCTGGCGCGGTCACGATCAGGGCCGGTGCGGGGCCGAGGAAATTGGCCTGTTCGGCCGTCACGATCGGGCCCTTCCAGATCAGGTTGGGATCGCTGATTGCCGAGGCCTGTCGCACCGCGTTGGAGGCCATGTTGTTCCAGGTAGTACCTGTGACGGCATCCGCCAGGAACAGATCCCAGATTGAAGGCACGCCCGAGGTAAAGGCACCGGTAGAGCTGTTGGTGAAAGTCTGGAAGCCCAGGCCATGGGCCAATTCGTGGAATACCACGGGCAACAGCGGAATGCGACCGGCGGGTGTGGTGTCGGAAGCCAGCGTCGAGTAGTACCAGCCTGCGGTGCCGGTCAGGCAGGTACCGTTATCGATATCGACGTTGAACTGGGAATTGATGTCGTTGCTGCCCGGGCCGTTGATGTCGACATTGGCCAGGGAACTGGCCAACGAAGAGCTGTACCAGACGTTGGCCACCGGCGCGTTGGCAAAATTCTGATGCAAGGTGGTGCCACCGGCAGAGCCGAGCACGGCGCTCGTACCTGAACAGGTCAGGGGATTGAATGCGGCCTGGACGCGGATCTCGATGTTGCTGACGAGCAGGGCACCCCATTGGTTGGCCGCCGTCTGGAATACGTGCAGCCGTTGCTCACCCAGTGTCGTGAACGGGTTGCTGGGCAAGGCAGCGACCGGGGTCGGGTCATTGAAGCCCTCGTTGGGACCGTCGAGATTGACGATGGTGATGGTGGCGGCCGACGCATTGCCGGCGAGCAGGGTGGCGCAGATCGCCGAGAAGAGAGAGCGCTTGATGGTCATCGGAGATCTCCTCAACGCTCGTCACGATGGGCGGCTGCCGTCGGCAAGGCACCTGCGGCACCTGCTTTGGCATCGTGGGTGTGCAGGCCCTTGGCGACATGGTCAGCGTCGTTGCAATAGGTGCGGATGCTGCCGTCGGGCTGCACTGTGGCCACCGTGGCTTGCTGGAAGCGTCCCTGCAGATCGAGCATGATTGAACCGTCCGGCATCTGCACCGGGACCAGATCGGTGGTGTCCTGATTGAATGCGGCATCGGCCGAATTTGCCTGATGACGCTGTTCTGCGGTGATCGGCTGAGACACTAGTTCGCCGCTCTGCGGATCAACATAGACCCGCAATCCAGACTCGGCGACGTTGTTGGTGGGCTCGACCGCCTTCTCGTCGGCATCGGCAACGGTGGCTGCGGCCATCAGAACGGCCGCACTGAAAATGACAGTGGCACGATGTTTCATGAAACCTCCCGGAAGACCCGTCAATCAGGTCGCAATTCGTTCTTGTCCACGATTGGAAACGGCGAAACCAGCTCGAACCGCTATTAATCAATATACAACGGAAAGCGCGAGTACCTCAGATGAGGGGCTTGACGTTGTACCAACCGCGATCATGCGGCGTGCGTGGTCTATCGCGTGTGATGGGAGCCGCGATTAGGCCATTCGACCCGCGCGCAAGTCCGATGGGCTGCCCGTCCGAGGCGATCCAGGATGCGGCCGCTTGCCTCTATGATCAGGCGCATGTGGAGAACCGCAACCCCAGCCGATGACGAGGCCATCGTGGCCTTGTGTGCGGCCTTGAACGATGAGGATCCGGGCGCCGACCCGGTGCCGCCCGAGTACACCCGGCGTACGCTGGACTTTCTGCGCCAGCAGCCGTCCCGCGGACTGGCGCTGGTAATGGAATGTGAGGGAAGAATCGCCGGCTACGCGTTGCTGATCGCGTTCTGGTCGAACGAACTGGGTGGCGAAACTTGTGCCGTCGACGAGCTCTACGTCGTGCCCGACTATCGCGGTCGCGGCTGGGCTGAGCGGTTGTTGCGAGAACTGGCCGAACCCGATCATCCCTGGGCCTTTGGTGCCGTGGCGCTGACGGTGGAAACCACGGCCGACAATCGCGAGGCCCGGCGTCTCTACACTCGGGTCGGATTCAGCGGCAGCAATCTGGCATTGCGTCGGCGGCTGCGAAACTGAATCCGGGCAGGCCACAACGGCCTGCCCGGACATGTCATCAGCTCATTCAGATCTTACTGGCAGATCTGCACCTGCGTACCAAACACCAGACGCTGTATCGCCTTGCTCTGGGTCACGCCATCGACCACATACCCCAGGGTGCCGGTTTCGCCGTTGCTGAAGCTGAGCGTGACATCGCCCACCTCGGGCACCGGGAAGGGCGTGACATTGCCCATCGGCGGCGTGGTGTAGGGCGTGCCTGATGCGGTGCGGTTGAGACGGCCGCTGTAGCTGCCATCGGCTTGTCGGGTCAGCACCGAGGTCAACCACTGTGGCTGCCCGTCGTCGGCATAGGTATACCAGGCCAGGAAGATCAGATTGCCCTGATTGAGGATGCTCAGGCCCCAGCCGCTCTCGTTCGGGTTCCACCACAGATCGGTGAAGTTGGTGGCATTGGTGCGGGGCTCGCTGCTGAAGTTGCAGACCAGCGGGCTGGCCGATAGCGGCAGCGGCTGCAGGGCGCGGCGCTGGTTGGCGGCACCGGTGGGCGTGAAGCCGAAATCGAGCTGGCCGTTGGCGCCGAAGACCAGATCCACTTCGCCCAGCGGCATGTTGGAAGTAGATGCCGGCGATCCGTTGATCTGCGCCAGCGGCGTGCCGGTGTTGAGCAGGTAGTTGCCGCGATAACTGCCATCAGCCTGGCGGGTGGTGGCGGCGGTGTACCAGGTGGGGCGGCCGTCCGGGTTGTAGGTGTACCAGATCGCCACCACGGTGTTGTCCTGATGGGTCACGGCTACGCCGTAGCCGGCGTTGTCCGGGTTGTAGTAGATCGCCGTGTAGTTGGCATTGGCCGGTGCGGAACCACTCAGGTCGGTGCGCCAGACGCTGCGGCCGTAGGTGCCGGCCACCAGGATGTTGGTGGTGGCATTGACCGCCAGCGTGCTGACGCCGGCATTGGGCAATCCGCCGGTCATCCTGGCCCAGCTGCCGCCGCCATCCAGACTGATGAACACGCCGGTGTCGGTGCCGGCGTAGATCTCGTCGGCAGCGCCCGGGTTGATGGCCAGTGCGTTGACCGGCACATCCGGCAGGTTGGCTGAGACATCGGTCCAGCTGGCACCGGCGTCGGTGGTCTTGAAGATGTGCCCCGGCGTTGAAGGCGTGGTGTCATTGAAGCCGGAGAAACCGACATAGGCGGTGTTGGGATCGGTGGGGCTGATGGCGATGGCGCTGGCATAACGCCCCGGCAGCGGTGCCTTGTTGATCTGGGCAAATCCGGCGGCATTGCTGCGCGCCACGCTGCCGTCCGAAGCCACGGTGTAGATCACCGACGTATCCGACCGGGCGATCGCGATCTGGGTGATGTAGGCCTCGGGGTTGGTGGCGAGCGCCGGGCTGATGGCGGTCCAGGTCTGAGCGCCGTCGGCGGTGCGCCATACCCGGCTGGTGCCGGCGTAGAGGATCTCCGGGTTGACCGGATCCATGACGAAGGGCGCAATGAAGGCCACCGGTTCATTGGCTTCCTTGGGCACCTGGGTGATGGCCGCGTTATTGGTCTCGCCGCCGTTGTCGGACTTGCTCAGCGACAGATTGGTCGCTGAGGAATAGACGATCTGCGGATTGGCATGATTGACGGCCGAGTAGCCGCCATCGCCACCGCCGATTTCGGTCCAGACATTGCTGTCGGTGCGGCGGGTGGTGCCGTTGTCCTGGTTGCCGGTATAGAGGATCTCGCGATTGCTCGGATGCAGCGACACATGGTAGGGCTGCAGCGTGGCCAGCGTGCCGCCGATCGAGGTCCAGGTGGCACCGTTGTCGGCCGATCGATAGATGCCGCCATCGTTGCCGCTGTAGATCACGCCCTGGCTGTTGGGATCGAAGAGAACCACATGGTGATCGACATGCAACGGACCGCCGCCGGTGTTGTTGGCACCGACCTGGGTGAAAGTGGCGCCGCCATCGGTGCTTCGATAGGAGCCAACACCGGCATAGAAAACATCACTCACATTGAAAGGATTGACCGCCACGGCATTGTCGTAGCCACATTGCTTTTCGCAATAGAGCTGAAAACTGGCCGCATTGACCTCTTCCGGAATGGTGGTGGCCAGCGGCGTGCTCCAACTGCTGCCGCCGTCGCTGCTGTTCTGCAGCACGACATCGCCGCCGACCTTGCCGCCGATGTAGACGCGATTGCCGTCCGGCGATACGCCGATCGCCAGGCGCTCCACTTCGGCGCCATTGACCGCGCTGGTCAGATGCGTCCAGGTCGCACCACCATCAGTGGACTTGTAAAGCCCGTTGGCTGCACCCACGCCGGTGGCCGAGTGATACATGATGTTGAAATTGGCCCCGGCCACGGCCAGGCCGGAACAGAAGTTGTTCTGGGTCTGAGTAAAGGTCTGTCCGCCATCGGTGGAGCGGTAAACACCGCCAACATCGCCCCTGGGCGAGGCCGAAGCACCGAGAAAATTGCCTGCCAGAGCGCAAGCGACCACGACATTGCCATCCGGCGATACCGCCAGCCCGGCAATGGAACCCCGATTGAACTCGTTGGCGCCGATGACCGTCCAGCTGGCGCCGGCATCGGTGCTCTTGAGGATGCCGACGCCGTAGTAGCTGCCGTTGCCTTCGCCGGTGCCGGCATAGAACACATTGGGATTGCTCGGATCAATCGCCACTGCGCCGATGGCCAGCGAGGGTTGCGAGTCGGTCAGCGCGGTCCAACTGGCGCCAGCATCGCTGCTCAGCCAGACGCCGCCGGTCGCGGTACCCAGCAGCAATCGATTGGAATTGGTGGGGTCGATCGCCAGCGCGCGCACGCGGCCGCTCATCTGACCCCAGGTGGGTTCGATGCGCGAATTGAATCCAACCGGGCCGACCAGCGTCCACGGACTGGCGCTGCTGGCCTTGTCACGACCACGGAACTCGGCGACCTTTTCGGTCTGCGCCAGTGCACGCTGACGGGCCCCGGCCGGAATCTGATCCAGCGGGTAGGCGCGCTGCCTGTAGAACCAGTCTGCGCGTTTGGCCGGACCGCCGGCGGGTTCGCGTCTGGCCTTGCCGGTGGCGGGCGCTGCGCTGGCGGCCGGGGCTTCCGACGCAGGCAGCAGCTGGTTGATCACCGCATCTGTCGCAAATGGCGCGGGCTTCACCCAGCCACCGCCGGCCGAACGGGCGGCCGCGATCATCGACCAGTCCCCCGATGGGCGGGCGGTTGCTGCCGCCAGCGGCAGGGCTGCAACCAGGCCGAGGGTGAGGGCGATCAGCCGCCTGCCGCTATTGCCGATTCGGGTCTGATCAGACCTGGAGAAAATCCCCGTTTGCGGGCTGGTCCCCAGGGCCACGGTCGCTGCCCGCTCATCCTCTGTGTGACGAGGCTTGTTCAAGGCTGATCTCCCCATTCATCCGGCTCGAATTGGCCGTGGAACACCTTAACTCTCCTGGCCATTGCCACCTAGATAACGGGACGATCAATTACATGTGCACGCGGGTGCCGGTCCGCCCAGGCCGATGTTCCTGGTCCCGGAAACCTGACCCTTCGGGTCGATGGCAGTTTGCGTCGCCCCGATGATTGCGCGAGTCTCGACCATCGCGACCGTGCCGAGGGCAACGCCCAGTGATGCGCAGATCAAGCCGCGCCGATGCCGACCAGGAGCCGCTGGCTCGTCAGCTCTCTGTCTGGGGCCTGTGGTTGCTGATGATCAACGGCATGATCGGCGCCGGCATCTTCGGCGTGCCGGCTGCCACGGAATCGCTGGCAGGCGTTTTCAGTCCCTGGATCTATCTGATCTGCGCGCTGCTGATTGCGCCGGTGATGCTGTGTTTCTGTCAATTGGCCAGCGCCTCTCGCGGCACTGGCGGCCCGATGCTGTATGCCCGCGTCGCCTTTGGGCCGATGGCTGGATTTCAGGCCGGCTGGGCCTTCTACGTGGCCCGGCTGACGGCCTTCGCGGCGAATCTGAATCTGCTGGTAGTGTCTCTGGGCTATTTCTGGCCGCAATCGCAGGGGCCCGCCACCCGTCTGGCCTTGTTGCTCGGCATTTCGGTGCTGCTGATCTGGCTCAACGTGGCCGGTGCGCGCGCTGCGATGCGCTCGCTGGGGGCGCTGACCGTGCTCAAGCTGCTGCCGCTGATCGCGCTGGCACTGTGGGGCGCGGTCTCGCTGGATCTGGCACTGATGGAGACCGTGTCGGGGCCGCCGCCGCTGACCGATCTGGGCGCGGCTCTGCTGCTGGTGATCTACGCCTATGTCGGCTTCGAATCCGGGCTGGTGCCCGCAGGCGAAGCGCGCCGCCCTGAGATTGACATGCCCAGAGCCCTGCTCTGGGCGCTGATCACCTGCGCACTGCTGTACGCGCTGATCCATGTGGCTGCACAGCACTTGGTGCCTGATCTGGCGACAGCCCCGCGTCCGCTGGTTCAGGCTGGGCAGGCCTGGCTGGGCCCGGTCGGTGGCGCGCTGGTGATGCTGGGCCTGCTGGCCTCGGTCGGCGGCAATCTGCTGGGCTCGATGTTCTCCACTTCGCGCATCAGCTATCGACTGGGTCTGGATGCTCAGCTGCCAGCCTGGTTTGCCCAGGTGCATCCACGCTGGCAGACGCCTGCCAACTCGGTAATCTGCTACGGGCTGGCCTCATTCGTACTGGCAGCCAGCGGCAGTTTTGTCTGGCTGGCCGTGCTCAGCGTGTGCATCCGCCTGCTGCTCTACCTGCTGTGCCTGTGCTCGATGCCCGCCGCCGAGCGACTGGCGGGATTCGAACCTGGATACCTGCGATTGCCCGGCGGCCCGACGCTGCGCTGGCTCGCGGTTTTCGTGTGTCTGGGTCTGATGACCCAGATCAGCCTGGCTTCGGTGCTGGGGACCCTGGCATTGCTGCTGGTGGGGTCCGGGCTCTATGGGCTGGCCCGGCGCAGTTCCAATCAGAAGCGGGCCTGATCGGCCAGCGGCACTCGCGTCTGGCGCATGAAGGCCTCGAAGGCACCCACTCGCCGGGCGCAGCCGGTGGGCTGTTTCTGCAAGAGCTGACGCCGGTAGGGCAGCAGCGCCAGCAGCGGCAACAGGCCTGCCCAGAACCAGGGTTGAGCCAGCCAACCCACATCAGCCACGATTGCAGCCGGCGTTAGCAGGCTGAGCAAGGCCATGCCGATCCAGATCCGCAAGGCGGCACGCAGGCGCGCCGGCAGCGTCGCAATGCGATCAGGCGTGGTCATGCGGGATTCTCCTCAAGTCCATGGGTTTGCTTGCCCGCGACATCCGTTTCGCGGGCAAGGTCGGCCGAGCGTCTGGGCAGTGGGCAGATGTCTCGGCTTTCGGAGCTGACAAGAGCACGGTTCATGCCAAACAAGATCGCCGTGAATTCGCCGCAGAATCCTGCGTTTTCGGCTTCCCTAGGGCACTGAAGTCCTACGCATCGGTCCGATTGCGGCAGGACCTGACCCTGCGGGTAAGCATCAACAACTGCGAACTGCGGCTCGGTTTCCGAGCGCAGATTCGGTGTCGGAGTCGCCTCGCGGCAGCGCGTTTCGCTTCCGGAAACGGGACAATCCCGTGAAACGTCAGTAAGCTTGCGGCAGCAAGTCGACGCGCCCGCCTACTTTTCGCAGGTGAGCGTTTCCGCCGAAGCTGGATGCAAGGAGACTGGCCATCGCGTCACAGAAACCCATGCAGCTGATCCTGGCACGTCAGCTCGCCAGCTGTCTGGCGATGCCGATCGTGATCGTCGATGCCAGGGGCGCGCTGATCTACTGGAATGAGCCGGCCGAGTTGTTGCTTGGCATCCGCTTCGAGGAAAGCGGCGAGATTCCGGCGGAAGAATGGCAACAGCAGTTCGCCGTGACTGACGGTGACCGCCAGCTGATTCCGCAGAGCGAATGGCCGCTCGTCATTGCGCTGACCCAACACAAGCCGGTGGCGCGAACCATCTGGGTGATCGGGCCGGATGGCACCTGGCGCAACGTCAACTGGACCTCGGTGCCCCTGATTGCCCAGGGAGGCGAGTTCCTGGGCGTGCAAAGCGTGTTCTGGGAGATCTGAAGCGTGCAGATCAAGCTCTGGGGCACGCGCGGATCGCTGGCCACGCCCGGGCCCGATACGGCCCGCTACGGTGGCAATACCTCCTGCGTCTGCGTGGTCGGTGCCGAAGGCACGGTGCTGGTGCTCGATGCCGGGACCGGCATCCGCAGGCTCGGCGCGCGCTTGCCCGAATCGCTTAAACGGGTCGACATCCTGTTGACCCATCTGCACATGGATCACGTGCAGGGCCTGGGCTTCTTCGCGCCACTGTATCGCCCCGGTTTCGATGTGCATATCTGGGGCCCGGCCAGCGCCACGATGAACCTGCAGGCGCGGCTGATGCGCTATCTGTCACCGCCGCTGTTTCCGGTGCACCTGAGCGAACTGCCGTGCGAGCTGAGCTTCCACGAAGTGCCTTGTGGTCGCGTCGAGATCGGCGAATTCCAGGTCGAGTCCGGCATGGTCTGCCATCCCGGGCCGACGGTGGGTTACCGGATCAGGGCTGCCAACGGCAAGGTACTGACCTATATGCCGGACCATGAGCCGGCCCTGGGCAATCCTGATTTTCCCAGCTTGCCGCGTGATTGGACCTCCGGTGCGGATCTGGCGACGGGCGCCGATCTGCTGATCCACGACAGCCAGTACAGCGGCGCCGAATATCCGAGACATCACGGTTGGGGACACAGCTCCTTGATCCAGACCATTCGCTACGGCGCGCTGTGCGAGGTCAACCAGCTGGTGACCTTCCACCACGATCCCGACCACAGCGACGAGATTCTCGATCTGATCACCGCGGAGTCCATTGCCGAGGTCAACCCCGGCTACCTGGTCACAGCCGGCTGCGAAGGTGCGGTGTTTACCTTGTGAGCGGGTGCGCCGCGCAATAAGGTGCATGCCGACCGTGGGTCCAGACTTGTCTGGACGCTCTCACGCGGCTCCACCAAGGTAGGAGCGACCTCGCGTCGCGACCGGTGTAACGCCAGCGTGTCGGTCGCGCCACAAGGGCGCTCCTACGGGTGGCGTCAATCGGCTCGCAACCGGCGTTGTCGCAGACTCGCGTACAGGTCGCTGCACTCGGCAACCACCTGTCTGGCCGAGGCATCCAGTTCATCGCGCCGCACGCGCGGCGCCTCGAATCCGGTTGATTTCCACACCGCTGCATACCAATGCGGCGCCCAGACACCGTCGCTGTCGCGTGGCCCGGCCGGCCACTTCAGCATCCGTGGCGTGAAGTCGATCTTCAACAGCGCGCAAAGGGCGCGCAGATGGCCTTCGGGATCCTTGAGAAACTCGCCCGCATCGATGATCGGCGGCGGTCCGGCCTGACTGGCGCTCAATCGTGCATACAGCTCGGTTTGTTGCGGCAGTCCGATTTCCTCGGCGCTGACCGTGCCGCGAGCACGCAGGTAGGAAGCGACCACTTCGGCCGGGTCGCGGATCAGCAGGATGTTGAACAGGCCGTCGATCCAGTCGCGCTCCATCTGCGGCAGCAAATGATGGCACATATGCTTCTGGTACCAGATCGGTGCGCCCCCTGGCGCCGGTCCGAGC
This sequence comes from Rhodanobacteraceae bacterium, assembly GCA_024234055.1. Lineage (NCBI taxonomy): Bacteria > Pseudomonadati > Pseudomonadota > Gammaproteobacteria > Lysobacterales > Rhodanobacteraceae > Rhodanobacteraceae bacterium. The sequence goes on along the minus strand of JACKOW010000002.1, from coordinate 568,044 downwards.
AGATCAGCCACCGCCTTGCGCCAGTCACTTTCACCGGCAGCGATGACTTCGTCGCGGGCCGGATGATCGGCGCCGGTGGCGGCCAGATAGTGCGCATACAGCGGTTCATCGCTGACCGCGCAATCGCCACGGTTTTCCCAGGCGCGCATCATGGCGGTGGAGATATTGCGCGGGCCCGACCACATCGCTATCCGCAGCGAGGCGTTCATACCCGGGCTCCGCGCGCAGCCACATCGCGTTGCGCCAGGTCCCGATACAGAGACTGCAATCGTTGGATCATCGGGCGACCGGCAATCGTGGACGAACCCAGCACTCGACCATCGACCTCGGTCACCGGCACCAGACCCGCAAAGGTGCCGGTCACGAAGGCCTCGTCGGCACTGTAGACCTCGGTCAGGCTGAAGTTCTTCTCGCGGGCCGGAATGCCGTTGTCCCGACATAGCTGCAGTACATGACTGCGGGTGATGCCGCCCAGGCAATAGTCGCCGCTGGAGGTCCAGACTTCGCCGCGGCGGACGATGAAGAAATGGGTGGAATTGCAGGTGGCGACAAAACCATGCGGATCCAGCATCAGCGCTTCATCGGCGCCGGCCTGCGCCGCCTGGATGCAGGCGGTGATGCAATTGAGCTTGCTGTGACTGTTGAGCTTGGGATCCTGCACATCCGGATAGCCGCGGCGGACATGCACGGTAAACAGGCGCAGGCCTTTCTCCAGCGTCTCCGGCAACGGATTCTTGTGCTCCGGAATGATCACCACCGTGGCCGGGCCGACGCACACCCGCGGGTCCTGGTAGGGCGTGCGCTTGAGCCCGCGCGACACCATCAGCCGGATGTGCACACCGTCGTGCATGTCATTGGCCTTGAGGGTGTCGTAGATCGCCGCCGTCAGCGCCGCGCGATCCATGCCGATGTCCAGCAGGATCGCTTTGGCACCCTCGTACAAGCGATCCAGATGCGCATCCAGAAACACCGGATGACCGCCGACCACGCGCAGGCCCTCCCAGATACCGTCGCCGAGGATGAAGCCGGAATCAAACACCGACACCGTGGCCTGCGCGCGCGGCAGCAGCGTGCCGTTGACGTAGATCAGAATCTCCGCATTGCGCGGGTCATCGACAAAATCATGCGTGCCCTGGGCCATGTGCGGAATCCGGTGGGGGAAAGCGTCGAGGATAAAGCAGGGGAACGTGGCACGGGGCACGGGGCACGGGGCACGGGAAAGGCTCGCATTCCTGATGCGTCATGGCGAGCCATCTTTTCCCCCGGTGAAATGCCCACAATCCATGAGCCCTCAATGTCATCCCCGCGAAGGCGGGGATCCAGTCCGCTTCACCTGGATTCCCGCTTGCGCGGGAATGACGCGTCTCCTTTGCCGAGCTTCGCCAACAAGTGGTTCATGGGGAGGAGCACAGCGACGAAGCAACGGGCCATGCCGCGGCCGCGCAGGCGCGCGGCCCTCCTCAAGGCCCAATCACGCGAGCCTTTCCCGTGTCCCGTGTCCCGTGTCCCGTGTCCCGTGCCCCGTGCCCCGTGCCCCCTAAGCCCCAGTCGCCTTGTGCACGACTTCGACCCTCGGCTTCAGGTGCAGAATCTTGAAGCCCGCATAAGCCATGCCGGCGGCGATCAGGGGATTGATCAGGTTGAAGAACGCATAGGGCAGATAGTCGACGGTGGCCACGCCCAGCGTGGCGGCCATGTAGGCGCCGCAGGTGTTCCACGGCACCAGCGGCGAGGTCAGCGTGCCGGCATCTTCGAGGGCACGGCTGAGGTTGACCGGATCGAGCCCACGCCGCTGGTATTCCGGCTTGTAGATCTTGCCGGTCAGGACGATGGCGAGGTACTGGTCGGCGGCGACCACATTGGTGCCGATGGCGGTCGCCAGCGTCGCGCTGATCAGGGCACCGGTCGACTTGGCCGCGCGCAGCACGCTGCGGATGATGCGTTCGAGCAAACCAGCGCGTTCCATCACCGAGCCGAAACTCAAGGCGCAGAACACCAGCCAGATGACATTGAGCATGCTGGCCATGCCACCGCGGTTGAGCAGCTTGTCGACGGCCTCGCTGCCGCTTTCACCCGAGTAGCCGGCAAACATCGCCTTCCAGGCACCGGCCAACAGGCCGAGACCCTGTCCAAGCTGCTCGTTGCCAGCCAATCGTAGCGTGGCCTCAGGCTGGAAGATCACGGCAAAGACTGCTCCGACCAGCGCTCCGATGGCGATCGACGGCAGGGCCGGCACCTTTTTCCAGGCCAGGCCCAGCACGATCACCAGCGGCAGCAGCAGATGCAGGCCGGGATTGAACTGCCCGGCTAGGTCCTCGCTCAGACTGCCGAGCACGACATCGCTACTGCTGCCCACGCCACCAATGCCCATCAGCGTAAACAGGACCAGGGCAATGCTGATGCTGGGCAGCGTGGTCCAGGCCATATGGCGGATGTGCGCGAACAATTCGCTGCCAGCGGCCGCCGGTGCCAGGTTGGTGGTATCGGACAGGGGCGACATCTTGTCGCCGAAATAGGCACCGGAAATGATGGCGCCAGCGGTGATCGCCGGGGACATGCCCAAACCACCGGCGATGCCCATCAGGGCCACGCCCAGCGTGCCGGCAATGGTCCAGGAACTGCCGATGGCCAGCGCCACCAGCGCACAGATCAGACAGCTGGCCGCGTAGAAGACCGATGGATGCATCAGCTTCAAGCCGTACTGGACCAGCGTCGGCACCGTGCCGCAGAGCATCCAGGTGCCGATCAATGCGCCCACGGCCAGCAGGATGAAGATCGCACCGGTGCCCACCGATACGCCGTGCACGATGGCTTCCTGGACATCGTCCCAGGCCATGCCCTGGCGCAGGCCGATCAGCGCCGCCATGCCCATCGCCAGCAGCAATGCGATCTGGTTGGGGCCGTAGGATGAATCTTCGCCGAAGATGTGGACCGACAGCGCCAGCATCAGCATCAAGGCGAGCAGCGGCATCCACGCCAGCCACAAGGGCACCTCGCGCAGATTCAGTTCTTTGGCATCCTGCATGGTGCGCTCCCCCGGTTTGGATGGGTCCGAAGTCTAGCCCGCCTGTTTCACGAGGTCGCGGGGAAATGATCTGCGCTCATCGCGCAGACGGGCAGAGTCGTGATCCTGTCCACGCAGGAACGCTGCACCCTCCGTTTTTCACCAACGCGGTCACCGCCCGGGCGATGCCACAGGGCTCGAAGTGCCCGACCGACGCCTGCCGTGCCATTGATTCTCGTAGGATCCGCCCACGCCTGTGCGCGCACGCTGCTGTCCCCTGCTGCCGGAGAACCTCGATGAGAATTGCCTTTCTGCTGTCTGCTTGCCTGACGCTGGCTGCCTGTTCCAGCTCCGAGGATGCCGCCCAGGCGCCGACCGAAGCGCCCAAGGCCGACGTTGCTGCGACCGAAGTGACCGTCCCAGCGGCACCGACCGGTCCCGCGGTGCAGATCTACGCCATGAATTGTGGCGACATGGCTTTCTCGGACGTTGATCTCTTTGCCGACGATGGCTCGATGAAAGGCGTGACCCGTGACTTCGTCGATCCGTGCTACCTGATCCGTCACCCGGCTGGTGATCTGATCTGGGATACCGGCGTGCCCGAAGGCATTGCCGACATGCCCGATGGACTGCGTCCGGAGGGTTTTCCGGTACATATCGTGGTCAAGAAGAAGCTCAGCGCGCAGCTGGCCGAGCTCGGTCTGACTCCGGCCGACATCGAATTCCTGTCCTTCTCGCACCTGCATTTTGATCACACCGGAAACGGCAGTCTGTTCGCGGCTTCCACCTGGATCGTCGATGCCGACGAGCGTGCCGCGATGTTCGACGACGCTGCCCGCGGCAAACCCGAATTCGCCGCCTACAGCGCGTTGGAAAACGCCAAGACCCTGCTGATCGAAGGCGACGACAACTTTGACGTCTTCGGTGACGACAGCGTGGTGATCTACCAGACACCCGGGCACACGCCGGGCTCCACCACCTTGCTGGTTCGGACTGTTGGCAGCGGCAACGTGCTGCTCACGGGCGACATGTGGCATCTGGCTGAATCGCGCGAGAAGCATCTGGTGCCGTCGTTCAACTTCAATCGCGAGCAGACCCTGGCTTCGATGGACAGCGTCGAGGCACTGGCCACGCTCAACGATGCCCGCGTCGTGCGTCAGCATGTGCCGGAGGATTTTGCGGCGATGCCGGTGTTTCCGGCAGCGCTGCAGTAGTCAGGCGCAACGGAAGCTCAAAGGCAGAAGCGCCGAGTACAACTCGGCGATCCCAGGGGGCTGCCGAGATCGCCGACCTGCAGGCGGCGCTGTGGTTTTGGGCTTCTCCGCGGCCGGCAGCGCAGGGTGCCTTGCGATGGATGCTGAGGCATGATCCACGGTCGATGGCCGAATGCGGAGCGGATCGAATGCGCGGGATGACGATGATGCTGGGGTGGCTGTTGATGGGATCGCTGCCGCCATGCGATGCGGTAGCCGCCAGCAACGATTCGAAGCCACCGGCGGTCACTCCGGCGCCAGCCCGCGCCGAGGGCGAAGGTCCCTACACCCAGCTGATCCTGCGTGGTGTCATCGTGATCAACGGCACCGGCAGTCCGGCCTTCGGACCGGCCGATGTGGTCATCGAAGGCAATCGCATCGTCGCCGTGCAATCGGTGGGCGCGCCGGGATCGCCGATCAAGGCTGACAATCGTCCGAAGTTGAAAAGTGGCGGCCGCGAAATGGACCTCGGCGGCCATTACGTCATGCCTGGACTGGTAGATCTGCACGGGCATATCGGTGGCGAGGAGCAGGGCGTGCCGGCCGAGTACGTCTACAAGCTGTGGATGGGCCATGGCATCACCAGCATTCGTGATCCCGGTTGTTTCAACGGTATCGACTGGTGCGTCAGCGAACAGCATCGCAGCGAGAAGAATCAGATCACGGCGCCGCGAATCTTTCCCTATGCCTACTTCGGTCAGGGGCGCGAGGCGCCGATGACCACGCCTGAGCAGGCGCGCCAGTGGGTGCGTGAGGTCAAGGCCAAAGGCGCGCTCGGCATGAAGTGTTTCGGCTACCGCCCCGACATCCTCGAAGCGGCCTTCGACGAGTTGAAGAAGCAGGGCATGCAAAGCGCCTGTCATCACGCCCAGCTCAACGTCTCGCAGGTCAACGTGCTGACCACCGCACGCTGGGGCCTGACCACCATGGAGCACTGGTACGGTTTGCCCGAGGCGCTGTTCGATGACCGCACCGTGCAGGACTATCCGGCCGCCTACAACTACAACAACGAGGCCGATCGCTTCGGTCAGGCCGGACGTCTGTGGGCCCAGGCCGCACCGAAGGGCAGCAAGAAGTACGAAGCGGTGATGCAGGAATTGCTGGATCTGGATTTCACCCTCGATCCCACCTTCACCATCTACCTCGCCGCGCGCGATCTGATGCGCGCCCGTCGCGCCGACTGGCACGATCAGTACACGCTGCCCTCGCTGTGGGAGTTCTACACGCCCAATCGCGACAACCACGGCAGCTTCTTCTTCGACTGGGGCACCGAAGATGAAGTGGCCTGGCGCCGCAACTATCAACGCTGGATGGAATTCGTCAACGACTACAAGAATCGCGGTGGACGGGTCACCGTCGGCTCGGACTCGGGCTTCATCTATCAGCTATACGGTTTCGGCACCATCCAGGAACTGGAACTGCTGCGTGAGGCCGGCTTCCATCCGCTGGAGGTGCTGCGCTCTGCCACGCTCAATGGCGCCGAAGTGCTGCGCGCCAGCGATCGCATGGGTTCGATCGAGCCCGGCAAGCTCGCCGACATCGCCGTGCTCGAAGAGAATCCGCTGGCCAATCTGAAAACGCTCTACGGCACCGGCCACATCCAGCTGGATGACGAGGGCAAGCTGCATCGCGTTGGTGGCGTGCAATACACCATCAAGGACGGCATCGTCTTCGACGCCCGCGCGCTGCTCGCCGACGTGCGCAAGATGGTGGCCGACGAAAAGGCTGCACGCGGGATCACGGTGTTGCAGCAGCCGTAGCCGGTTCAGATTTCACTGCCACTATCATCTGCCTTGTTTGGCCTGGGCGGCACCGGCAAAGGCTTGGCCTTGATCGAAGCCGGGATCGATTCCGGTCCGCTCGTCTCGTTGCGCATGGATGATCCATGTCGGGAAGGCCCTGATGTTCGCCACGGGAACTGGGCCAAACACGCGCCCATCCTCAGAGTTGTCGCGATTGTCTCCCATGGTCAGGACAGTTCCCGCCGGCACAACCACAGGCCCGAAGTTTCGGAAGTTCACGGCGCGTGGTGATCGGTGTGTAGACAGATAGGGCTCATCGATACGGACGCCGTTGACCCAGAGGACCCCATCGATCAACTGCACGCGATCACCTTCCAAACCAACAATTCTCTGGACGTAGACGATCGAGGGCCGATGCGGTGGAACAAGGACCGCTGCTCGGCCTCGCCGGATCAGACCGGCGTGGATTGGGCGGTCATCGGTCAGGATCAGATCGCCGGGCAGCAAGGTGGGCGCCATGGACATGGATGGAATGGTGTAAAGATTGAAGCCGAGCAACAATGGTCCGAGGAAAACACGCAGTGCCAGGTAAGCTGGAATAGCCAGCAGCATGATCCAGCCATGCGCATAGGGCCGGGAGCGACCGCGGGATCTGAAGTTGAGGATCAGTGCGTCGCCTTCGATAACAAGCAGCCCGAACACCATTACGCCTGCCATTGCCAACAAGCCAGATGGCTCATGGATCACGCCGCTCCAGCCCATGCTTGCAGCTGCAGCCAGCAGCCCGCCTGCAAGGATGCACCCACGCAAGGCATGGCCTATCCAGAGATGCGCCAGTGGCGGAAACAGGGTCAGCAGCAGCAAGAGCCAGGGATTGCGGCGTTGAGGCGAGACGGGAGAAGTCGACATCGGAGCTTCGATCGTGCAGAAGCCTCAAGTCTATCCGGTCCTCGGCGTCCGGCCGCGGAAAAGGTGTATCGGTGCGCTCGCGGGCAATCACGCTGGCGGTCTTGCGCCTGACGTCCGAGTAGCGACAATGGGGCATGGATCAACCTGCCCCCCTTCCCATCGACGATCACCATGTGCTGCTCTCGCCGCAACTGTGGAAGCGGCGGATCGCGCTCTGGTGCGGCGCGGTGCTGGTGGCGCTGGCGGCCATTCTGTTCGCGCGTGCCAGCGACTACAGCTACGAGTGGTTCAAGCACCTGTTGGCGCAGTCGCGCTACTGGCCGCTCATCGTTACTCCCATCGGCTTTGCACTGCTCGCCTGGCTGACCCATGGCGCGCTACGCTCGACGCGCGGCAGTGGTATACCGCAGGTCATCGCGGCCATGAATCGCGATCACGATGTACCTTTCCGCGATCGGCTGGTGGCATTGCCAGTGGCCGCGGGCAAGCTGGTGCTGACACTGGTGGCGATGATCGTGGGCGCTTCGGTGGGTCGCGAAGGCCCCACGGTGCACGTCGGCGCCGGCATCATGGCCTGGTTGGCGCAGCGCTTCGGCTACCGCGATCCGGCCTCGATCTCGCGCTTCGCGCTGGCCGGCGGTGCTGCCGGTATCGCTGCCGCATTCAACGCGCCCTTGGCCGGGGTCATGTTTGCCATCGAGGAACTGGCCTCGGCCTACGAGCACCGCTTCAGCGGCGCGCTGCTGACGGCGGTGATGATCGCCGGCGTGGTGTCGCTGGGACTGGTGGGCAACTACGCCTACTTCGGACAGATGTCGATCAGTCTGCCGCTCGGGCAGAGCTGGTTCGCGGTGCTGCTGACGGGCATCGTCGGCGGTCTGGCGGGGGGCTTGTTCGCCAGTTCGATCCTGCGCGTTGCCAGCGGACTCCCCGGTATCCTGGGGCATTTTCGAATCGCTGCGCCGGCCACCTTTGCCGCTGTCTGCGGACTGTTGCTGGCCTTGATCGGCATTGCCAGCGGCGACTCGGTCTACGGCACCGGCTATGAGGAAGCGCGCGCCATCCTCGCCGGTGACAGTTCGATCACGGTCTGGTTCGGCCTGGAGAAATGGTTGGCCAATGCCGTCAGCTATGCGGCGGGCATACCCGGCGGCATCTTCTCTCCGGCTCTCGCAGTGGGCGCCGGGCTGGGATCGAATCTGGCGCAACTGATGCCTGGCACCGATCCCACCGCCGTGATCCTGCTCGGCATGTCCGCCTATCTGGCCGGCGTCACCCAGGCCCCGCTGACCTCGGCCGTGATCTCGATGGAGCTCACCAACAACCACAACTTCGTGCTGCCGATCATGGCCTCCTGCCTGATCGGCCGCGCCTTCTCCTCGGTAGTGTGCAAGACGCCCGTGTATCGAGCCTTTGCCGAGCGGCTGGTGGCCGAGCGCAAGCAGGAGTTAGTGTTGGCGGAGCAGGTTCCAGCGAGCAAGTAGGTCACGTTGGCCGCGCAGCGGCCTACGTGACACGCAGGCTGCGACTTGGCCCGCGGTGCCGCGTAACGGCTCATCGGGGCTATCGGCGTCATTTCCCGGACAGCGCTGCGCGCAGTTCGGGCTACAACGGCCACTCAATCGGAACGGTAGCGATGGCAGCCCAGCATATGGTCATCGACCATGCCCACGGCTTGCATGAAGGCATAGATGATGGTGCTGCCGACAAACTTGAAGCCGCGCTTGCGCAAGTCCTTGCTCAAGCGATCTGACAGTTCCGTTCGCGCCGGCACTTCGCTGCTGCTTTGAGGTCGATTGACGATGGGCTGGCCGCCAACGAAGGACCACAGGTAGCTGTCCAGACTGCCCTGACTGGCTTGCAGCGCCAGCGCGGCGCGCGCGTTGCTGCGTACCGACCAGACCTTGAGGCGATTACGGACGATGCCGGGATCGAGCAGCATCTGCTCAAGGGTGTCGTCGTCGAGCGCGGCAAGCCGCGGCAGATCGTAGTCCAGAAACACTCGTGCATAGCCCGCGCGCTTGGCCAGCACCGTGCGCCAGCTCAATCCCGCCTGCGCGCCTTCCAGCGTCAGAAACTCGAACAAGGTGCGCTCATCGTGCACTGGTACGCCCCATTCGCGATCGTGGTATTCGGCTTCGAGATCCGAGTTTGTCGCCCAAATGCAGCGTTGGATGGTCATGGGGGTAATTGGGAAAACGGGACGACGATCGATACTAACGCCAACCCGTTGCTCGTCAGAGATCGGGTTTGCTGGCTGCATCCGTCGTCGTGTCAGCAGCGGGTGGCGCGATGCCTGGCATCGGCACCGATCTCAGCGTGGCATCACCCCGTTGCTTGGCGTGCAGATACTGGCCAGGCGTGATGCCGGTCATGGCCCGAAACTCGCGGATGGCGTGCGGCTGGTCGGCGAAAGGGATGGGCTGGTCAGCAAATTCATCGCCTTCCCAGGGTTGGGCGTGCAGCTGCTTGAGCATGCGATCCACGCGTATCGCGCGTTGATAGCGTTTGGGACTAACGCCCAGGCGCTGCTCGAACACCCGTCGAAACTGTCGCTCCGACAATCCCGCAATGGCGGCCGCATCCGCCACCGAGCGGCCTTCACCGGTGGCGAGCACGTTCAACGCAGCGCTCAGGGCATCGTCTGGCTGCAGCGCAGGCTTGAGGTAGTCGTGCAGATGCTCGGCTGCGCGCTGGCGCCAGGCGTCAAAGTTCTCGTCCGGTATCAGGGCCAACTGCTCGGCCAGGCCGCGGTGATGCTCCCGCAGATCGACCACCTGATTGACCAGTTCAGCGGCAGATCCGGGCCACAGGGCGCGCAGACCCGTTGGCGTCAGGCCCACGGCGTAAACCCGGATGTGGCGCTCGATGTACCCGTAGGCCCAGTTGTAGCGCGGTCCCCAAAGCCCGATGCGAGGCAGGCTGCGCCACGCGGCGCCCTCCGGGTTTTCGCGCACGAAGCACGGGTCGGCCAGAAAGATCTGGATCGACATCCTGGGTTCGGGCAACCAGCGCACGACCTGACCGCCCTGGTGGTCGTTGCGATGGACGAATGCAAAGACATGCCGAGCCAGTCGTGCTGGCGGTGGTTGGATCACCAACGTCGATGCGCCGTCATCGCAAGTGACAGGTTCTGGTGATGGCAGGTGCGGCATGGTCTTGATGTCCGAATTCTTCAATCCCGGATCCCTTCGAGTGCCTAGCATTCAGAGATCTGCCCAGGAATCCAACATGAAAGCTGACCCGACTGTATCCGTGTTCGAACATCGGTCGCTGGCGATCGCGCTTGCGGTCACTGCGTCGCTGATCTACTCCACCATCAGCGGATCACTATGGCACTCGCCGCTGAATGTCGAATGGGTCACGCAGGTACCCTACCTGCGTTCGGCACTGATTTCGCTCAGCGATATTCTGGTCATGGTCGTGCTGGTCAGTGTGGCAGCGCGCTGCAAGCCGTTGACGGTGCTGAAGCTGGCGGGTCTGCATGCACCGATGCGCATGCCCCTGATCTGGGCGCTGGGCCTGTTTGTTCCGGCCTTGCTGATCAGCCTCTACGCCGCACCGATGGCCAGCGACCTCGGCGCCAGGGATTTCGTCTGGCCGACCATTCTCGGCCCGATCAGCGAAGAGATCCTCTACCGTGGCCTCGCTGTCGGCGTGCTGATTCGCTGTTGCGGCTGGCCCTTGATCGTCGCCTGCCTGTGGCCGGCCGTGTTCTTCGGCGCGGCTCACACCTGGCAGGGCGCGGATCTGGAAAGCCTGATCGGCGTGGTCGCCATCACCGGTCTGGGCGGACTCCTGTTTGGCTGGCTCTACGCACGCTGGAGCTACAACCTGTGGCCGCCGATCCTGTTGCACATCGGGCTGAACAGCCTATGGACCCTGTTCGACCTGGGCGAGAACGCCATCGGCGGATGGTTCGGCAACGTGTTGCGGATGACGATCGTGATTGCAGCGGTGTGGTTGAGTCTCAGGATGGCGCCAACGCAGAGCCCGCGCGGCGAGGGATGACCCGCCTTTGGAGGGCGCCGCGCTGCGGCGCCGTTGTTGCTGACCAACAAGCCCAGGACCTTGGCTCGCGGCACCAACGCCAAAGGCAAGCATTCAGCGCGGTTCCTCGTTCTCGACATCAGGGTCGTAGTAGTACGACACATTCTTGTACCAGTAGTAGAACCCGAACTTGAAGTCTTCAGTGGCGTCCGAGTCCATATCTTGAAACACGATCGTGGTCGCGTTGTGCGACAGCAAGGTGATGTCTGCGCTTCCAGTCGTCTTGACTACCACATCGCCGAGGCTGAAACCGGCGGCTGCCGAGTCCGGTGCCAGGGTGTACGTGATGATGGCTGGATTTGGTGTGCCGCTGTCTTGGCGCATGTCGACTACATTGGGTGCAGACACCGAGAACGGCGAATCTGCGCCTGAAATAGTAATCGTTGCCGAAAGTTGTGCGAAGTTCGTATCGCTCATTGACTGGACTCCATTGGGTTGGGAGGGAATGAGGCGCGCAGCTCCCGGATTCGCGCGCCGACTTTGCTGCGATTAGTTTCATCTGAACGAGTGTATTCCTGCAATGATTGTAGCAACAAGAGATCGTAGAGACTCAATTGTGGGACTGTACGATTCCCGATCAGATTCCTTTCCATTGCCGAAAACTGCGAAGCCGAAATGGTGCCCGGAGTGCGACGGGCAATGGCCAATCCAAGTTCGATGCCGAGCTTGGGCAGGATCGAGTCCTGGGATGCAGAAGTCTTCGCGTCCAATATTCTTGGCCAGATCGTGTTCTGGCAATTCAATATCACCTCTGGATCCAGGTCGATAGTGATTTCCGCCAGGCACGCCAGGATTTCCAAGGTAAGCTGCTCGTCTGCATTTATTTCCTCGTGCCGCAAGCTCGCCATCGCGTTTTTTGCGGTCGTCATTGCGGATTTATTTGCTGCTGCCGACGTCTCCGCAATTCGCACTGATTCGAAGGCAATGCGAGCCAGCAGCGCTTGTCGGCGCGGCTGAGTCGGATCGCTCGCCACATCCGCTTTCGCGAGGGCCAGCGCATTTTCCAATTCCAGCCGCGCGCGCTCAGTATCGCCGCGATAGACACTGTACATGCCAAGCAAATAGCGAAGGGTGGTCTCTCGCTGCCGCAGTTGGCCATCGTCCTTGATTCTTCTGAGTTCACCGATCAAAACCAGCGCTTCTTCCAGCGCAACCCATGCCGATGCCGGCTCTCCCAGATAGTTGTGTATCCGGGCAATCCAGGACAGCGAATTTGCGAGGTCGAGGTTTGCACGATCAGCGGGGCCTGTCGCCAGTGCTCGCCTGATCGTGGCCGCCTGCTCAAAGTATCCGAGCGCTTCCCGAAACTGATTCCTTGCCTCAGCCAGAGTCCCCAAATTGTTGTACGCCGAAGCGAGTTCGGTTTCGGCGCGTTTGTCGTTTGGCGTGATCGTTTTCATCCGCCGAGCAGCGGCCAAGTATTCGAGCCAATAGTGCTCGGTCTGATCCAGTTGCGTAAGTCGATATGCGCTGAGCCCTCGCCAAAACGCAACTTGCGCCACCTCGAAATATACATCGGAAGCCAAATCTCCCGCCTTCTCTTGCCACGGCCCAAGCATCGCTTCGGCCTGCCGGAGTGGTTCTGCGGCCTGGTTGAATTGCTGGCGGGTGACTCGGACTTCGCCGAGGGTGCGTAGGGCGCGGGCGCGGGACAGGGCGCTGGCCGCGGTGTTGGCGCCGGTCTGACTCGTGAGGTATTCGAGGGCTTGTTGTCCTACGCTGTCGAGCAGATCCAGGCGTCCGATCGGCCTGAGCTTGTCGGCAAAATCCCCGAGCATGAACTGCACCAGTTGTTCGGCGTCGTCGCGGCGTTTTTCCGCCAGGGCCTGGGCGTCGCGGGCCTGATTCTGGCCGTGCAGGGCCATGAGTACGCCGATGAGCAGGGCGATGACAATGGCGGCGCTGGCGGCGGTGGCGAGGCGATAGCGGTTGACGAAGCAGCGGGCGGCATACCAGCGACCGCCGCCCATCGCGCGTACTGGGCGCTTTTGCAGCCATTGGTCGAGGTCGTCAGCCATGGCGGCGGCAGAGTCGTATCGGTCGTCACGGTCAGGAGCGAGGGCCTTGATGGCGATGGCGCGCAGGGCTTCGGGGATGGACTTGAGCTTGCTGGCTTGAGCTTCGTTCCCATCATGGCTGGCTGAGGCCGCTCCACCGCGACTGCGCTCCAGTCCCTCACGCAGCGTCGTGCTTTCGAAATGGTCGTGGGCGGTGTCGATGCCGGCTTTCAGGTGCAGGCATTCTGCGAAGACAGCGCCGAGGGCGTAGACATCGCTGCGGGCATCAATGCCGTCGGCGCCGGGATTCTTCTGTTCGGGTGACATGTAGGCCGGCGTGCCGGCGGCCTTGCCGGCACGGATCGGTGCCGCCGTGCCGGGCAGGGCGCCGATGGCAACGCCAAAATCGATGATCTTGGGCAGCGGCTGACCATCGGCCATCTGCACCAGGATGTTCAACGGTTTCAGGTCACGGTGGATCAGGGCCCGCTGATGGGCGTGGTGGGCGCCCAGACAGATCTGCCGCATCAGTGTGGCAATGGCGGCAAAGGACAGCTCATGCTGTTCGAGAAATTCGTCGAGCGGCACGCCGGGCACGTATTCCATGGCGAAGAACAGCGCGCCATCGGGCAGGCGGCCGGCATCGTAGATCTGGGCGATGGAGCGATGCGAGAGCTGCGCCAGTGCCTGGCGTTCAACCTCGAAGTAGATCTCGGTGAGCGGGTTGTTCTGCCCGCGCGGCAGCAACTTGATCGCTACCTCGCGCTTTAGCGGCTGCAGCTGATCGGCCAGCCAGACCACGCCCATGCCGCCCTTGCCCAGTTGCCGCTTCAGCACATAGGGGCCCAGACGCTGCCCCGCAGCCCAGTCCGCCGAATTGGCGGGCAGCTGCCCCCAGTCTTCCGCGAGTGTGGCGGGGCGGGTGTGGTGATGGGTGTCAGCGTCGCTGGCAGGCATGGCAGTGTGCAGGGCGCAAGTGACCCGGACTATAGCGGGTGGCCTGACCACGGCAACCGAAGCGGTGGGAGCGGATTCATCCGCGACGGGCCTGAAGCCGCAATCTCCAAACACACTGCAAGGTATTGGTTCTTACGGCAGAGAAGAAGGCGAAGGGGGCAAGGGGCAGGGGACCCACCCCGCCGCAAGATCTGACGTTGCAGCGGGGTTGGGCCCCTGCCCCCTGCCCCTCGCCCCCTGTTTGTCGCGCGAACAGGCGCACCGCCAGGGGCTGCCGGGATTCCGACAAGAGCGATCGCGGCTGAAGCCGCGCCCACAGGCGTGGCGGCTGTGGGCTACTCCTTGTTGGTCTCGGCTGCGTTGGGTTCCTGGCGCCGATGTTGCTCGAACCAGCCCGCGGTGATCAGTACCTGGGCCAGCATCTGGCTGGGACGGCGGTTGATCGAGTGCGAAGCGCCGGGGACGCGCACCAGCGCGGTATCCACTTTCAGCAACTTGAGCGCCTGGTAGTACTGCTCGGCTTCGGAAATGGGTGTGCGGTAGTCGGATTCGCCGCTGATCAGCATGGTGGGGGTGGTCACGTTCTTCACGTAGCTGATGGGTGAGCGTTTCATGTAGTGCTCCTGGTGATCCCACGGGTGACCGGGGAACCAGTACCGGCTGAACACCGCATAGGCATCGGAGGTGAGCACAAAGCTGTACCAGTTGATCACCGGCTTGGCGACCACTGCAGCCTGGAAGCGCTGCGTATGGCCGACGATCCACGCGGTGAGCACGCCGCCGCCGCTGCCGCCGGTGACAAAGAGATTGCCTTCATCGACGAAGCCACGTGAGATGACGGCGTCGACGCCGCTGATCAGATCGTCGTAATCCTGTCCCGGATAGTTGTGGTGGATCAGATTGGCGAACTCGTCACCATAGCTGGTGCTGCCGCGTGGATTGCAATACAGCACCACATAGCCCTTGGCCGCGTACAGCTGGATCTCCGGCGCAAAGCGCGGCCCGTAGTTGGAGAAGGGGCCACCGTGTATTTCGAGCAGCAGCGGGTATTTCTTGCCGGGGTCGAAGTCCGGCGGATACACCAGCCAACCCTGCACCTGACGTTGGTCGAAGGAGGATGTCCAGCGGATCTCCTCCACCTTGCCGAGCGTGCGCGCATCCAGCAGATTGTCGTTGAGCGCGGTCAGCACGCGCGATGGCTTGCCGCGAGTGGTGACGGCGATGTCGGCCGGTCTATAGGCGGTGCCGCGCGTGTAAGCCACACGGCCGGCGCGCACATCCATGCTGCCGCCGGCGTAGGGCCTGCCCATGGAGGTTCCGCCGAGATCGCTGGCCACCGTCTGGACCTTGCCGCCCGAGGCCGAGATCCAGCCGATCTTGCTGTCGCCGTGATCGTCGAACTGCAGGTAAAGGCCGCGATTGCCGTCCCATTCGGCACTGTCGATGCTGCGGTCGAAGTCGGCGGTCAGCACCCGTGTGCTGCCGTTGCGCAGATCCAGCAGGGAAAGTTGGCGGTTGTGATAGCCCATCAGGCGATCATCGAAGCCGATGTAGGCCAGCCAGCGACCGTCAGGAGAGATGGTCGGCTGCGCGTCCGGGCCATCGCGCTCGGTCAACCGTGTCAGCTTGCCGTCGTCGAGCTCGACTCGGTAGATATCGCTCTCGATCGGATCGTATTCGGCATCGGCGACCGGATTGGCCGATAGATACAGTGACCGCCCATCCGCGCTCCACGCCAGTGGCCCACGGAAATTGTGATTGCCCCGGGTCACTTGCCGTGGCGCTCCGCCATCGGCCGAGATCACGAAGACATGGACAAATCCGGGTTCGACATAACCGCTGCCGTCGGCGCGGTAGAACAACTCATCGATGACCTTCACCGGTGGCGCCCATTCGGCATCCTTGGGTGGTTTCGGCATGCCCTTGGCCGGCGCCGCTGCCTCGCTGGGCAGACGTTGGTTGAAGGCAAGCAGACGTCCATCGGGTGACCAGCTCAGTGAGCTCGGGGCGTATTCCAGCTGCGTCAGGCGCGCACTCTCTCCGCTGTCCATCCAACGCAGGAAGATCTGCGCTCTGCCATCGTCCACGCCCACATAGGCCAGGCGCTTGCCGTCCGGTGACCAGGTGGCCTGGGTGTCATTGCTGTTGCCCGAGGTCAGCGGGCGCTGCTCGCCGGTCTTGGCATCCAGCCACCACAGATTGCTGCGCCGGCTATCGGTCTTGTTGTCGAAGAAGCTGCGCTGATAGACGATCTGGCGCCCATCCGGCGACAAGGCCGGCGCCTCGGCCCATTGCAGCGCGAACACGTCGGCGGGCGCAAAGGCGGGTGCCGTGGCCTGGGCGGCCGCAGGCATGAGGGCGGCGAGGTAGAACAGCTGTGAGCGAAGCGGCAGCATGCGGGGCTCCAGAGCACGGTTTGTGGTCGCTCCATACTAGTCAGTACAGCGGCCGTTGCCTTGTGCATTCAATATTCTCGGTGATGGAAGGATCGATGGAGGACGGAATGTGGACGCGTTCAGTGACCCGCGGTGCCGGTCTGGTCATCCAGGGATCCCTCGCTGTGCTTGAATCAGCGCTCGGTAACAATGGGGAGTGCGGGTGCCTGGCGAACGGCGGAGCGTCTGCCGTAAATAAATTTTCTGACCAAGGTCGATTGTGGGCCCGCTCGCGCATCTACAGGTCAGGAGCTGCAATCCGCAGGCTCCGGATTCGTTCATCGTTGAACAGGAGAAACGCATGCAATTCATGTTGATCTTTCAGGAACCCGCCGAGACCTTTGCCCAGCGCCATCATCCGGAACATTCCCAGGCCTATTGGGGGGCCTGGAATGCGTACATCGGGGCGATGTCGCAGGCCGGGATTGTGGTCAGCGGCAACGGACTCCAGCCGCCGCATACCGGCACCCAGGTGCAGATCCGCGACGGGAAACGCATCATTCACGACGGTCCCTACGCCGATACCAAGGAGATGCTGGGCGGCTACTTCATCATCGATGTGCCCAGTCTGGACGAAGCCCTGGAATGGGCTGCACGCAGTCCCAATGCCACCACGGGCACCACCGAAGTGCGCCCGGTGCTGGTCATGGGCCCGCCGGCAAACTGAGTGATGGACCAGGTCGCCGCCGCAAGGCGTTCTGCCGAAATTGCGGCGCGCGACTCCTTTGGTCGGCTGGCCTCCTGGCTGGCCTGGCAGTGGCGGGACATCGCCGCTGCCGAAGATGCGCTCGCAGACGCCCTGGTCAAGGCGCTGGAGCTCTGGCCCGAACAGGGAATACCCGATTCGCCGGACGCCTGGTTGCTGCAAGTGGCCAAGCGCCAGCTGTTGCAGGTGGCTCGTCATGAGCGGGTTTGCCGGGACCCGACCATCACCATCCTGTTCGATAGCGAGGAAGCGGTGGTTCCACCGGAGATCCCGGACCTGCGGCTGAGGCTGATGTTGGTGTGTGCACATCCGGCGATAGACGAAGGTATCCGCACGCCGCTGATGTTGCAGACAGTCTTGGGACTTCAGGCTCAGGAAATTGCGCCAGCCATGTTGTTGGCACCAGCCACGCTGGCGCAACGGCTGGTGCGAGCCAAGGACAAGATCAAGCGCGCGGGTATCCGCTTCGAGGAACCGGAAGCCAGTGAGCTGAGCAGCCGATTGCAAAGTGTGCTGGAAGCGATCTACGGCGCCTTTGGCCTCAGCGTCGATGCGGATCTCGGTGGTGACGGGCGGCTGCGGGATCTGAATCAGGAAGCGCTGTTTCTGGGCCAGCTGGTGTGCCGATTGCTTCCGGAGTCCGCCGAAGCAGCCGGGTTGCTGGCCCTGATGATGTTCAGGCAGTCCCGGCAGCCAGCGGAATTCAATATCGCCGGAGACTTTGTGCCCCTGTCGGCGCAGGACTGCGCCCTGTGGGACAGGCAGACCATCATCCGCGCCGATCAGCTGCTCTGGGACGCGGCTCGACTGCGCCAACCCGGGCCATTTCAGCTGGAGGCTGCGATCCAGTCGGCCCACTGCCATCGATTGTTTTTCGGCCACACGCCGTGGCGCGCCATCGCCGCCCTCTACGGCGAGCTGAACAGCCACTTTGGAACCATTGGCTCCCGCGTTGCGGCCGCGGTCGCCACCAAGGAGGCCGGCGACGTGGGTGCGGCGCTGGGCATGCTGGATGCCATGGACGCCAGCGCGGTGCGGGAGTTTCAGCCCTACTGGGTGGCGCGTGCAGATTTGCTGAGATCGGCAGGCAGGCCGGTCGAAGCTCGCCAGGCTCTGGATCAGGCCATCGAGCTCACGCGGCGACCGCTGGTGCGGGCATACCTGCGGTCGCTGCGAGAGTCATCGGGCATGGAGCTACTTGCCCTTGCCGAATACCCGCCCGAGCAGCGCTGAGCCGGTGGCCATCGGGTTCTTGCGTATCGATTTTTCCTGTTCGGCGATGTAGTAGAAGAGCCCGTCCATGGCCTTGTCGGTGACATAGCCATCGAGGTCCATGGAATCGCTGCCACCCATCAATCCACCGAGACCGCCGCCTTTCTTGCTGAGTTTCTTGTAGCTCTTGGTGACCCCGGTTTCGCCGGTGGCCTTGCTGACGATGGGCAGAAAGCTGTCGCGCAGCTTGTCCTCGGTGACCCGGCGGAAGTACTGGGTGCCGGCATCAGGCTCGCCACGGACGATGCTGAGCGCGTCCTTGACCGTCATCTGCCGGATGGCGTCGGCAAAGATGTCGGCGGCGGCCGGTACCGCCTTTTCGGCGGCGCGGTTCATCGAGGTCTCGAATTCGTCCACATATTTGCCCGCGCCGAGCTTGCTGGCGGTATCGGCCAAAGTGCGCATGGATTTGGGCACAGCAATGCGCACCACCTGATCCTTCAGAAATCCGTCAGTGGTACCGAGTCGCTTGATTGATGCACTGACGCCCTGCGCCAGCGATTCCTTGATGCCGGCGCTGGCATCGGTTTCGCTGATGCTGGCGCCGGTACCGGCGCTGGAACTGCTTTCGGTCCTGGAGCCGCCGGTGAGCTGGTTCAGCAGATCCTTGGGCTTGTCCTCGGCCCAGAGCGGCGCGCTGACAATCAGCAGGATGGCGATGATCAAATGGCGCATGTCAGGGTCCTCGATGCGGGTAGGCACTCGATTGTAGGCTGTGAGGACCGGCGGCGGTGTCATGCTGCTGCCGGATGGGTGCGCGGACCTCCGTCCGCATTCACCAAGGTCCCTTCTGCCAAGGCTTGCCTCACATGGCCAGACTCAGATCGTACGGGCGAGATCTTCCAGTTGTTGCGCCGCTGCGGCCCAGCCTTGGTGGAAGCCCATCTGCTCGTGCGTCTGTCGGTCTTCCGCCGACCAGTGGCGGGCAACGGCGCGGTACTGGGTGCGGCCCTCTGCGGCATCCTCAAGCGTGATTTCCGCGACCATGAAGGCCTTGCCGGAAGGCAGCCAGGCGTCATCGAAGGCATCGGTCATCACCAGCTTTCGGCCGGGAATCACCTCCAGGTAGACGCCGGGATTGGGCGCCTGTTCGCCGTTGGGGCCTTCCATCAGCACGTAGCTGCGCCCGCCCGGTCGCACATCAAGTTCTGCCTGGGTGACGCGCCACGGCCTGGGGCAATACCACTGCATCAGCAACGCCGGTTCGGTCCAGCAGCGCCAGACCTTGTCCCGCGGCGCATTGATGATTCGGCTGAGCGTGAGTTCGTGCGTCGTGGGTGTGGCGCTGCTCATCGGCTTCGCTCCTCTGGCTCAGGCCTGAACGATGATCTGGAAACCCCCAAAAATCATGCGCTTGCCGTCAAAGGGCATGCCGTTCTCGTCGAAGCTCATTCTTGCATCCTCCATCGCGGCCTTCATGCCGGTGTCTCTCGCGGCTTTGGAAGGCCAGATGATCCACGAGAAGACCACGGTCTCGTCCTCCCGGCATTGCACGGCCATCGGGAATGACGTCAGTTTCCCCGGAGGGACATCATCGCCCCAGCATTCGACAACCTGCAGGGCGCCGTGGTCCTTGAAAATCTGCGCTGCGCGTTGGGCCAGATCCAGATAGGCGCTGCGGTTCGCGTTGGGGACGGCCAGCACATAACCATCGACATAATTCACTTCAGACTCCCGATTCCAGTCAACCGTGACGGTCGCGTTCAGTCTAGCGCCGATGGTCCGCGAGGGCTTTTCGTGTCTGCTGTTCGGACGCAATTGCGGCCGTCGGCCTTGGCCTGGTAGAGCGCGTCATCGGTAGCCTCCAACAGGGCGGCGGTGTCCATGTCTCGGGTGGGTGTAGTGCTCAGTGTGCCGACGCTGATGGTCAGCGTCTGACGGTCATTGCCTATGGTTCGCGGCGGCAGCGCCTGAACCAGCAGCCGCATGCGTTCGGCGATCTGTTCGACCAGTGTCGCGTCGGCGTCGAGCAGCAGGCAGGCGAATTCCTCACCCCCAAAGCGCGCGACCAGATCCTGCTCGCGCACGGCACTGCGCATGGCCTGGGCCACAGCTCCCAGAGCCACGTCACCGGCGAGGTGGCCAAACCGATCGTTGTATTGCTTGAAGTGATCTACATCCACCAGGATCAGTCCGATCGGCTTGCCTTGTTCAATGGCCCAGGCAATGGCGGCGTCCATGGCTTCGGTCAAGCGGCGGCGATTGGCGACGCCGGTGAGCGCGTCCTGGTAGGACAGACGCGTCAGTTCCTCGTTGGCGGCGTTCAACTCGGCAGTCTGGTTGGCGACCAGGCGCTTGAGCTGGCGTTGGCGAGCCCGCAGCCCACGGTTGTAGATCAATACCGCCACGCCCACCGTCAGCAGGCCCAGCAGTGGTGCCAGCGCCGAGGCCCAGGCGCTTCGCCACCAGGGTGCGAGCACTCGCAGTTTCAACAGCAATGGCCTGGCCATTGTGCCGTTGTAGTCCCTGGCTTCGATCTTTAGTTCATAGTCCCCGGGACTCAGGCGACTGAAGCTGCGATCGGCTTCGCGGCTCCACTCGCCGGGTGCGTTTTCTTCGCCCCGCAATTGGGTACGGTATCGGTTCTCGGATTCGCGCATGCCCGACAGCAGCGCGAACTCGACCCGCAATTCGCGGTTGCCCGCAGGCACGGAAATCCATTCCGGATAGGGTCCAGGCAGGAGCTGGCCGTCGATCCGGATCTCGGTCAATCGCAGCGGCTTGGGGGCGCTGTAAGCAGCGGAGGTTTCGGCGCGCGGATCGAACAGGCCGAGGCCGCCGAGCGTGCCCACCCAGTAGCGGTCGTTGGCGTCGACCAGCTGCGAGTTGGTATTGCATTCGTCGTGAATCAGACCATCCCGGCGTCGGTACACCTGTTCGCTGTAGCTGCCGTCCGGCCCAGGCGTCAGCAATTGCACGCCGTTGTTGGTACAGACATAAATGCGCCCCTGGCTGTCGGGAAGAATGCTGTAGACCACGGCGTCCGGCGCCGGCGGCACCCTGGTGTCGCTGACGGCCAGTGGTGCCAGCGGGTCGCTGACGTCCAGTCGAACCACGCCCCGAAGCTGCGTACCCAGCCACAGGATGTCCCGGCCAGACTCCGGTATCAGGGTGATGCCGCGCAGGCCGTCGCTCAGCCCCAGGCTGTCTGGCAGCAGCGACCATGATTCGCCGTCAAAACGCGCGAGCCCATGGGCACTGGCCGCCCATAGCCAGGCACGACCCTGCGCGTCGACCTGCTCGGCGAAACCGAACACGCGCCAGGTGGGTGAGCCCGCCGGATCGGGGAAGTGCCGCCATTGCCCCCCTGAAAGGCGATAGACCCCGCCCTTCATCAAACCGAACCACAGTTCGCGACCAGGCTCAGCGGTGCGCGCATGCATGCCTAGCACCCCCTCATCGCTGTCCTTGCTCCAGGGCACGACCATCGCCTTGAACTGGAACTCATCGTCGATCCGCAGCAGTTCGCCGCCCATGAGACTCAGCAGTCGCCAGTCCCGACCATCGGGCCCGGGCAGGCGCCGTATCTGACGGATGTTCTTGAGGCGCAGACCGGTCTGCGTTCGATCAAAGATCCGCCATTGGCCGTTCTGCAACAAGGCCAGCCCTTCCGCGGCCGAGCCAGTCCACAGACGCTCGCCGCCAGATCCGTCAGCTTCCACCAGAACGCCGAAAATGCCGTTCTCGCGGGCCCCATGCAGCGACACCGATTGCCACTGGCTCTGGCTCAGAACGGCGCGAGCAACGCCGTTCTCGGTGGCCAGCCAGAGCACATCGAGTTCGTTGATCTTCTGCAGGCGGACGCGGCGGACGGCGTTGGACGGCAAGCCGTGACGGCGATCAAACACGGTGACTTGATCGTCACGGATGCGCAACAGGCCAGCGCGGGAGGCCACCCAGACTGTGGTCACACCGTTGTTGTCGGTGCTGGCCTCGAGGTCATAGACGGCGTCGGTAGGCAGCTCGCCGGTCGCTGCGCTCCAGACTCGTATGCCGTCATCGCGAATACGGAATACGCCGATGCCATAGGCCGTTCCCCACAGGGATTCGCCATTGCGATCACGGGTGCTCAGCAGGTCGTTGGTGTTGGTGTAGCGGAGCTCGGGTGCCGTGAACTTCAGCCATGGTTCGGGAGTCGAGCCGGCGACCACACGGCGGTAGAGCAATCCGGTATCGGCCTCGTTCCGACCCAGCCATTGCCGCTGTTCACCGAACAGGGTCCGGGTCTGTTCCATGGCGCTGACATTGCCCTCGGGCAAGAACAGATTGCCGCCATCCTCGAGCCATCGACCGTTGACCAGCCGCAACAGCTTCTGGTCGCGTGTGAGCCAGCGATCAGTACCACCATCGGCTCGCAGCGTCTGCGAGAAGCCATAGTAGTACCGGCGCTCCGCGCCCAGTTCCCAGTGCTCGTTGTGGTAGCGGGCCAGGCCGCCGCGTTCAAAGATGGCCCATAGGTCGCCGGACTCGTCCGTCAGCAGACCGCGCGTGAGCCCGATGGGCGCTGGCATGGGCCAATCGAGCCAGCGGCGGCCATCGAAGCGGGCGATGCTCGAGGCCGAGCCCGCCCAGACAAATCCCTGCCCGTCAAAGCCGATGGAATTCCAGATCTCGTCGGACAAGCCGTCATCGGTGGTGTACACCGAAAAGGTCGGTGCCGCGATATCGGCGACGTTCAGTGGCGCAATCGCCGTGGCCCGGCTCTGAACTGGTGCCGAGACCATCCAGCAGTAGTACGTCAGCAGGGAAAGCGCGCCGATCATTGACGGTCGGAATGGATGGTGGCCTTGCCAACGAGTATGCAGTCCCGGTTTCGGGAATCGACTCAGCGCAGTGTCGTTTTTTGCACCGCTTGCATTTTACATTAGATATAACTAAAGTAATAAATCCTGTGATAGCCCAGATCAGCTAGGCACCATGAACAGCTCTTGTCCGATGCGGTGCCGGAATCTGCCATGTGGATCGTGATCGCCGGTGCTCTGGCCATCGGGCTGTCGCTGGGCCTGCTCGGGTCGGGGGGGTCGATCCTGACGGTGCCGATCCTGACCTATGCCGTCGGTCAGCCCGACAAGCTGGCCATCGCCGGTTCGCTGGCCATCGTCGGCAGCATCGCGCTGATCGGTTCCATTCCCTATGCGCTGCGGCGAGACGTGGTCTGGCGCAGCGTGCTCTGGTTCGGATTGCCGGGCATGGCCGCCACCGTGGCAGGTTCGCAGCTTGCCGCATACCTTCCCGGAGCGCTGCAGCTGACGATCTTCGCCTGCGTGATGCTGGTCGCTGCTGCCCGGATGCTGCGTGGCGGCGCCGCACCGACGGCGGCGGACACCTTGACGCCGCTGCCGCAACGTCGCCGCTACATCGTGCGCGACGGGATGGCCGTGGGCCTGCTGACCGGCATCGTCGGCATCGGTGGCGGCTTTCTGATTGTGCCGGCGCTGGTATTGCTCGGCGGACTGGCCATGCGCCAGGCCATCGGCACCAGTCTGGTGGTGATCACGCTCAACGCCTACAGCGGGTTCATCAAGCACGCGCTGCAGTTGGCGGCGCTGAACCTGAAACTCGACTGGATGGTGATTGCCCAGTTCGTGGTGATCGGCGGCAGCGGCGCCGTGGTCGGCAATCTGCTTGGGTCGCGCCTGCCGCAACAAAGGCTCAAGCAGGGCTTTGCCCTGATGCTGGTGCTGATGGGAGCGTTCATGCTGTGGCGCGAGGCGCCAAGACTCTGGGGGGCATCGTGAAACCGGCCAATTTTCTGCAAGTGGAGCCCGGGCTTTATTCCAGTGGACAGCCTACCGAGCTGGAGTTCGCTGAACTGGCCCGATCGGGTGTGCGCACGCTGATCAATCTACGACCACCGAGCGAGTTCAATGACTTCGACGAGCGTACCGTCGCGACCCGCCTGGGCATGGACTATCTGCAGATGGCGGTCGCCGGTAGCGCTGATCTGACGCCAGCCCTTGTGCGCGAGTTCGATGCTGCACTGAGTCGCGCGCGGGCTCGTGGTGAGGTGCTGATCTACTGTCGATCAGGCAACAGGGTGGGCGCAGCGATGGCGCTGGCGGCGTCCTGGATTCACGGCACCGGCAAGGCCGAGGCCCTGGCCTTGGGAAAACGGGCGGGACTGACCGCGATGGAAGCTTCGATCAGTCAGATGCTGGGGTAATCACCAGAGACAGTGACCAGTTCGCTCCCCATGCGCAAGGACGGCGGAATCGCCACAAGCGATTCCGCCGTCCATTGCTGATCAGTCTACCGGCTTGCCATCCTCTCCCAGTGCCGGAATGCGCAGCACCTGGCCCGGGTAGATCTTGTCCGGATGCGAGAGCATCGGCTTGTTGGCTTCAAAGATGATCGGATACTTGCCGGCGTTGCCGTAGACCTCCTTGGCAATCTTCGACAGGGTGTCGCCCTTCTGCACGGTGTGCGTACGCGAACTCCATTCGTGCTCGGCGGCCTGCTCACGGGTCGGCAACTGCTCGGCTTCGAGCGGGGCCTCGACCGTCACCGTCGCAGGTGCTGCGTCACCTGCCGCGGGCACCAGACCATCCGCGGCCTTGGTCAGGGCGGCTGGCGGCGCACCCACGACCAGCCGGTCTTCAACCTTGTCCACGCCTTCGACATTGCCGACGGCGATGATGACCTTCTCTTTCGTTGGCTTGTCGTTGACCCAGCCGGACACCACCATGACCTCGTCTTCCAGCCAGTAGTGGATGTGCTTGTCCGGCAGCCCGATTTTCGCGACGTGATCGCGGATCAGCGACTGCAGATTGGGGACTTCCGAAGGCTTCTTGCCGCCAAACAGCTTGGATCCGGCAGACGTCAGAAAGCTGAAAACGCCCATGGCTTTGCTCCTTTGATCGTTGGGTACGGGCTGATCCTACTCCGATCGGCTTGCAGATCGGAGGCATCGCGATCCGACGGTGTCAGCGGGGTCTCGCGGTGACCAGCAGGCCCACAGTGCCATTGTCGCCCACCATGATCAGTTCGCGGCCGAGATCGTCTTCCTTCAGCCAGGCGCGTCCCTGGTAGGCGGCCAGCGCCGGTCTGGAGCGATCGGTGGCGCTGAACTCCAGCAGTCCGTACTGACCTTCCGGAGCCAGGACGGTCCCTTCGAACTGGCAATTTTCAGGGTCGGCGCCATTTCCTGGCCCCATGCAAAGATTGCCGTTGGCGTCGATCACGACGGTCGCAGGAAATTCAAAGAACTGCCCACGCAAGGTGAAGTCGTACGCACCCTGCAGCAGCGCCAGATCAACCGGAGCCACCCGTCGCGAGCCGCTCAGGCCCTGTGGTCGCCAGGTCTGCACCCCGACATTGTGGGCAGCAGCGTCGAACTGTCCGCGCAAGCCCGTGCCGGTATCGGCGCGCCAGCTTCCCGAGCCGTCCACGACATCCAGACTGATTGGTCCCCAGAAGGCGTGCGCTGAATACAGGACACTGCGGGCGCTGATGACACTACCTTCAACCGCAACCGGCTCAATTCGTATCACCCGCGGCGAATAGGCCCCCACCCAGGTAGGCCCCGGAACAGGCAAGGGTTGCGTGGCCTCTCGCAGCCTGCGTTCGAAACCCCACAGTCGGCCCTCGCGGTCGACGATTCCCTCAAGCTCCGTGGCCGGCCGGGTGTCGCTGGCCTGCATTTGGCCCTCGAAGGACTCAACCGGCAAGAAGTTCTCGGGCGGCAGATCGCAGCTCTGTCCTGCAGCCTGCGTGAGTCTGACGACCGTCATCTGCCCTGCCGGAAATCCGGTCTGGGTGCTGGTCCAGCGCAACTGCGCCTCGTTGCAGCTGGCAAACTCGATGGCAGCCTGTCCCCAGACCGGCAGCTGCAGCTGCGCCGGATCAAAGCTGCCGAAGCGCATGCCCTTGGGGGCATAGACCGGACCGCTGAGCAGACGTCCATCCAGCCGTCCGTCGATGTACAGGGTCATCGGTTGCCCGTCGGCGTCGAAAACATGCCAGATGGCGACGGCACGATCTGCCGCAAGCACCTCCAGACTCAGGCCATGGCCGGACTGGGCCGGGTTGTACCAGGTTCCGCTCATGCTGCCGGGCAGGCCGGCGATCGCGGAGTTGGTGAATGCCAATGCAGCCAGTATGGCCAGATCCCGCAGCGTCTGTTTCATCGATTCTCCGATCGTCATTGCACGCGACCCATGTCGCGCACAATGAGACGGAAGGTAAAGCCGGAAGTTCCCCAGCTGCCGCCTATTCGGGCGTGGCCTGATGCTTGCGCCAGTTCAGCTGGTACAGATCATGGCGTCGGTCCTTGAGGTTCTGCACCGAACCCGAGGCCCGTGCCTGCAGCAGGGCGTCGATACGCAGATCGGCGAAGGCCACCGCCTCCACATTCGGCGTGGTGTCGGCAGCGACGCCTTCGGGCGCGAAATGGAAATCGCAGGGGGTCAGGATGCAGCTCTGGGCGTACTGGATATCGAAATTGTTGACGCCGGGCAGATTGCCGACATTGCCCGACAGCACCACGTAAACCTGATTCTCGACCGCCCGGGCGGCGCAGGAATAGCGCACCCGCAGATAGCCCTGGCGCACATCGGTGCAAAAGGGCACGAACAGCAGCAGGGCACCCTGATCGGTCAGATGCCGGCCGAGTTCCGGGAATTCGCTGTCGTAGCAGATCATGATCCCGATCGGTCCGCAGTCGGTCATGATGGTCTGCGCGCCTTCGCCGCCGCTGATCTTCCACCAGCGCCGCTCATTCGGCGTCGGATGCAGCTTTTCGCGGACGTGCAGGGAACCATCGCGCAGCGCCACATAGCAGTTGTTGTGGATATCGCCGTCGGGCATGTGGGTGGGATGGGTGCCGCCGATGATGTTGATGTTGTAGCGCACCGCCAGGCGCGTCAGCATTTCGCCATAGACCTGGGTGTAGCTGGTCAGCGAGCGTATCGAATCTGCCGGCGACAGCGGCGCGTTTTCGACGCTCAGCAGTTGCAGCGTGATCAGCTCCGGGAAGACCACAAAATCGGCGTTGTAGTCGGCGGCCACATCGACGAAGTACTCCACCTGTGCAGCGAACTGGTCGAAGCTGGCAATGCGCCGCTGCTGGTACTGTACCGTCGCTACACGAACCACGTCGGGCAGCCTGCCGCCATCCTGCACCCTGGCGATGGTCGGGTGTTCAGCGCGACCGGGATTGCGCCAGACCATGTGCGCAGCCCAGCCCAGCGACTCGCGATCGGAGGGCAGGTAGTTCTTCAGCAAGCCGATCAGACTGTAACCGTTGCGCAGCTGGAAGCTCAGAGTGCCATCGCGCACGCGATCCTGGACCACAGCCTCGACATACGCTTCGGCGCTGCCGTACTTCTTGATGCGACGTGACAAGCCCGGAAGGCGCCCGCCAAAGACGATGCCCTTGAGACCGAGATTGGTACAGAGTCTCTTGCGGGCGTCGTACAGGCGTCGACCCAGGCGTAGTCCGCGGTGGGCCGGGTCGACGCAGACCTCCATGCCGTACAGCCAGTCACCTTCAGCGTCGTGTCGCGAGGCGAAGCCACCGCCGGTAATGGAGCGCCAGGTATGCGGGCTGAGGGCGATCTCCTCACTGACACGAAAGGTCGCGCAATAACCGACGATCTTGCCTTCGAGTTCGGCGACGAACTGGCCCTGCGGAAAATGCGAGAGCTGGCCATGGACCATTTCGCTGGTGTAGCAGAATTCCTCGCTGTAGACCCGGGCCGACAGCGCCACGATGCCGAGCACATCGGCAGCGCGTGCAGGGCGAATCTGGAGCGTCGGTTGAGCAGCAGCGGCAGTCGTTTTTTGCATGGATAGTCCTTGTATCGGCGGAGCTCAATGCCCAGCCTGACGGAAGCGGGTGTCTGCAGCAGGTGAAGCTGATGCTCAGTCCTTGCGTTCGATCAGGGCTGCGAGCATGGGCTTCTCGGGTGTCTCGCTGGACACGAACACCAGCGAGTATTGATCCTGCGGCAGCGGCATCGGATAGATGCCGTTGAATCCATCGCGGGGCGATGCCAGGTTGATCAGAAAAATGAATCGGCAGGGGTTGTCCCCCCAGGAAAAGGGACTGACGGTGTCACTGACCGGAACCGGCGAAAACAGACGCACCCAGTAGGCGAAGGTGGTGCTGATACACTGCCCCGCCGGTACCTGTTCGGAAAGTCCAGATGCTGCCAGCGAACTGGCCAGATGCACCTGGGCGATGAAGGTGGGGTCTTCCGCACCCAGCACCGAGGCGTTGCGGCTGAAGGGACGCAGTTCGACCTCCGCGCTGCGGATGGAGGGCTGGGTCAGCTTGGAGAGCGTCATCAGCATCGACAGCATGATGACAAGGGCGCCGCTGCTGATCCACACGATTCCCGGAGTCTGCTTGGGATCCGTGGAATTCCCGGAAGTGACAGCGCGAATGACGGCCACCAGCAGCAAAGGCACCAGGGGACCGCTGAGCCTGTCCAGATAGCCGGGAAATGGCCAGATGGCCAGGATTGCCAGTGTGGCCAGCACAAACAGCGTATCCAGACTCGGACTGCGGCGCTCACGCCAGGCGAGACGGGCAAACAGCAGTAGCAGGGCTGCGCCCAGAATCAGGCGCAGTGGTTCCGGCAGTGCCCCGGGAGCGAGCGATCGGACCAGGCTGGTCCCCTGGGTCAGTGCAAATTCCAACCATTGGCCCCCGGCGCTGGCCAGTTGCGTCTGCAACTGCGCCAGATAGGAGCCGCCAGCGCCCTCCCCGGGCGGACCCTTGAGAACTGACCAGATGACAGTGGGCGCAGCGGCGACGACGCCAGCCAGTATGGCCCGCGGCCAGGAGCGGCGCGCCAGCCACCAGACCAGCGCTGGAATCAGCACCAGACCCATTGATCGCACCAGACAGGCGACACCGAGCAGCAAGGCAGCCCAGAGCCAGGCACGGGGAAGGCGCTCGCTGCCCGCGATCAGGCAAACAGCCAGCAGCAGCCCGGTATAGAGCGGTTCCGAGAACAACTCGAAGGACCACGGCGTGATCATCGGGTGCGCCAGCGTGTACAGGGTCACGAGCAGCACTGTCAGACCTGATCCCGTGCGACTCCAGACGTAGGTGCAGAGCAGCCCGGCCATCGCCAGAACGGCAATGATCTGCGCCACATTGGCGCGCCACAGCCCTTCGGCGCCCGCGCTGGCGCCGAAGGCCGAGAGGTAGATCGGATAGCCGGGCGGCAAGCGTCCGTGGAACAGCAAGTGCGAGCCGAAGGCGGCCTCGGGGCTGGACACGCCATGACTGAGCGCATCAGCCATCCACAGGTAGCTGAGAGCATCGAAGGAACTGCCAACCATGGTCCACGGGTAGCCGATGGTCAGAAAGGCCAGCAGCCAGGCCGCCAGCAGTGCCAGCGACAGAGCCTTGATAGCCGTGCACAGACGGGCCAGAGTGGCGGGTGTCAGCACATCACTACGGCTCATGTGGCCCTTGCCTCAGGAGGGAGGTCAATCTCAGCGCACGCAAGGCAAGCCGGCGACGCCGACGTCCATGCAGCGGTGCCTGATTCGAGGAAGAAGATTACAGCAAGGCCTGCAGCCGCTGCCGCTGTTCGGCTGTCGGCAAGGGGGACGATGCCGCGCCCAGACTGTCGGCCAGATGTTCGGCATCGCGGGTGCCCGTGAGCACGCAGGTCACCGCAGGCTCGGCCAGTATCCATTTCAGGAAGACCTGCGCCCAGCTCTGGCAGCCGAGTTCCTCGCGGGCCCAGCGCGGCACACCGCGGTTGTTGACGGCATCGAAGAGCTGGCCCTCGGCAAAGGGGCGATTGATCAGTACCGCGATGCCGAGCTCGGCCGCCAGCGGCAGGACTTCGGCGCCGGCTTCCGGCTCCTGCAGGGAGTAGTTGACCTGGATGAAGTCGGGTCGCTCGTTGCGCATCCAGCGCATCAGGTCGCCGTGAGCACTGGCGCGATAGTGCGTGATACCGATGTAGCGCACCCGCCCGGCCTCTTTTTCCGCCCGTAGCGTCTTCAGATGCACGCCCGCGTCGAGCAGGTTGTGAACTTGCACCAAGTCCAGTTTGGGACGACGCAAGTGCTTGAATGACTGGGCCAACTGCTTCTTGCCCTCGGCCGCGCCGGTGGTCCAGATCTTGGTGGCGACGAACAACTTGTCGCCCAGATCCTCACCCAGGCGTCCCACCGTTTCCTCGGCGCGTCCGTACATCGGCGAGGTATCGACCACGCGTCCGCCGAGTTTGACCAGTGCTTCCAGTGCCGCCTGAGCCTCGCGTGTGCTCTGGCCGCGACGCGGCACATCAAAAGCGCGCCACGTTCCGAGACCAACCGCAGGCAGCGCCTCGCCGGTGCCGGGAATCGCGCGGGTCAAGGGTTGTGGGGTGGCTGCCAGCAGCGGAAGTGCGGGCAAGGCACCTGCTGCGAGCATGAACTGCAGCAACTGACGTCGATGATCGTTCATGGCCTCATGATAACGGCTGGGGCCTGATCCGTCATGTTGACGGCGGATTCGCAGTCTTGCCTCGGGTTGCTCGCAGGGCAATTGCTATGGCTGGAGGTCCTCGCCCGCCACACAGTCGCGTCCTGATTTCTTGGCGGCGTAGAGAGCGGCGTCGGCGCGGCGGTACAACGTATCGGGTGTTTCGGAGGCCTTCGAGCAGGCATGCCCGATACTGATCGTTACCAGAGCGCCCAAGGGCGAATCGGGATGCGTCATTCCGCGGCTGCGCAGCAGATCGCGGACTCGATTCGCCAGAGCGTTCGCGGCGTGACTGTCTGCGGCCGGGATCAACAGCGCAAATTCCTCTCCCCCCACTCGCGCCGCCAAATCGAGTTCGTGCCGCACCGCGTGGTTCAGAATGGCGGCCACTTCGCGCAGGCACTGATCGCCGGCCTGGTGTCCCAGCGCATCGTTGTAGCGCTTGAAGTGATCGACATCCATCAGCAGCAAGGCAGGTTTCTGCCCGGTGTCCAGCAATCTCGCCAGACTGGCGTCGAAGACCCGGCGATTGGCGAGGCCGGTCAGAGCATCGGTAGACGCCAATCGCTCCAGGGCCAGGGTCTTGTCGGCCACTTCCTCCAGCAGGCGCCTGCGCTGGCCGCGCAGTGCGCGTATATGCGCCAGCGGCAAGGCGGACAGGGCCAGCAGTGCCGTCAACAGCGCCGCCAGCTGCACGCTGCGGCGTTCGATCAGCCGCGGCTGAATGGAGAACTCGTGCTGCGCAAGAGCCGTGGGCGTGCCGGTGCCGGGCAGATAGGCTTCCACCTCGAACTGGTAGGAGCCCGGGCCCAAAGCTGGAAACAAGGCATGGCGGCTTTCGCCGACGTCCACCCAGTTATCGATCAAGGGGCGCAGCCGGTATCGGAAGCGGGCGTCGCCCCCGGCCGATGCGGGAAGTGCGGTGTAGCGGATGCCAACTCTTCGTGCGCCCGGACGCAGGCTTCTTGCCAGCCGCGTCGACAGCAGATCGTCATCGCTCTCGACGCCGGTAATCAGCGCTCTCAAAGGTGCCTGCTGGATGCGGAGTTGTCGCGGATCAACGGCGCTGACGCCGTTGGTGGTGGCGAACCAGAGCTTGCCTTCACGATCCTTGATCGCTGGCGATTGCCCGCCGCCGTTGAACTCGGTACTGGTGAGGCCGTCGCCGAGTTCGAAGCGACGGGCGGCTGGCTCGGGCGCCAATCCGGCCGCGAACCGTTGAAGTTCGGCAACGTCGAATCGGAACAAGCCGACATTTCCCGGCACCCACAAGCCTCCCACATCGTCCGCCAGCATGGCATGCAGGCCGCGTCCATAGGCGCGCTGGAACGCGGTCAACGGGTGCAGTTTGCCATTGGTGTCAAGCCACCCAAAGCTGGATCCGGCAATCCAGCGCCGCCCATCTGGATCCAGCCACATGCTTCGCTGGAGCGTCATCTGCTGCTCCGCGAGCTGCTGGAAGCCGGCCTCATCTCGTCGCCAGACGCCGTTGCGCTGGGTCAGCAGTACCAGTGCATCGTGATCGGGATATAGCGCCACGATACGGTCGCTGGCAGGCCAGGGCAGATTGCCCACGTCGATGGCCCTGTCGCCTTCAATCCGGTAAAGGCGATCACCGCCAGCCCAGGTCTGACCGATATCATCCCTGTTCAGTGACCAGATCTGGCGATCACGGGTCGACTCGTACAGTCCGAAAGCCTCGCCATTCCAGGAAAAGAGCCCGCCTTCGGTTGCCACCAGCATGCTGCCGTCGGCCTGGTCGAGCAACGACCGCACGACAGCTCGATAGCCGGGTCCCACCGCTCCGATGACCTGGCTGCGGCCGTTCTGCCGATAGGAAATCCCGGCATTGGTGCCGGCCCACAGACGGCCCAGACGATCCTCATGGAGGGACCAGACGAAAGCGCTGGCCAGGCCCTGATCGGCGCGCCAAGCGCTGAAGGCGCTGGGCCGCAGTCGCACCAGACCTGTTCCCGGTCCTGCTGCCCACAATGCCTCGGTGTCGTCCAGATGGAGCCAGTAATAGGTATCGCCTTGCAGGCCGTTACCCGCATTGGCCACGGCGTCCACTTCGCCCTGGCGCAGATGTGCCAGACCACCGCCCGAGGTGGCAACCCAGATTCCGCCGCGGCCATCGTCAACCACCTGCCGGGCAACATTGTTGGGAAAGCCGTTGCCAACGTTGTAAAAGCGCCATTGGCCAGATTGCAGTCTGGCGAGGCCGTTGCCCCGGGTGCCGACCCACAGCGCGCCTTTGGGGTCCTGATGCAGGGACCAGATGTAGGTATCAAGTCGGCCCTCGTCCACGCGCACGTTGCGACCACTCTGTCGCCAATAAAGGCCGCGATCGGTGCCGATCCACAGGCGTCCTGTGGGATCCTCCATGAGGGCGGAGACGGGCAACTGTTCGAAATCACTGGTCGGCGAGCGGACCATGCGACCTCCCAGCGGGTCCTCAATGGCATATAGCCCTGAAGAAGTGCCGACATGCAGCGTGCCGCTGCGCCCCACGGCCAAGGCACGCACATCCGGCGGTCCGTCGTTCGTGGGCAGGGTGATTGCCAGCAACTCGCCATTGCCATCCACCCTCACCAGGCCGCGCTCGCGCGTACCGAACCATAGGGCGCCATCCTCAGTCTGCAGTGCCACGCTGGCACCCCGAAGAATCTCGATGTCCTCACCCTCAATGGGCAGCGGAGAGAATCCGAAACCGTCGAACAACGTCGGTTGCTCGTAAAAGCTGGTGACCAACAGGTGGCCGTCCTGCAAGGGCAACACCATGTTCAGCGAGTCACTGGGCAACCCGGCTCGGCTGGTCCAGGTATCCACTCGCCAGTCGGCCGCCGGGAAGGACAGGCTCGACCAGCCCAGCAGCATCAGCGCCAGCGCCGCGCACTGCCTTTGCCTGGTTGCTGGTCTGGTTCCCGGTGGCATCGGCTCCTCCGGCGGAAGGTGCCATGTCTGGATGGCGGACCCGAATAGCATCGCATGCGTGCTGTCGTGCCGGTACCAGCTGCAAAGTTTCGTAGCGAGGACGCAAGCGGATTCGATCGGATGAAGATGGCTACTATGCTCAGACCTTGATGACTCCACCTGGATATCGCGCATGCGCTCATGGCTACGACTACGCTGGCGCGCACTGCGCCGCCTGCTGACTCCCGATGGCTTCGCGCTGGCCTCGATCTGGGTGCAGCTGGCTGCCATCTTCGTCGGCAGTGGTCTGCTGATCCTGTTCATGTCCTTGCTGATCGGCGATCTCTCCACCAGTTATCGCTGGTTCGCCGATCCGTCGAGCTACGCGGACGCCGAGGGCTGGGCACAACTGGTGTTTGGTCTGGTCCAGGTGGCGTTCGGGCTGATCCTGTTCTCCTTCATCATCTCGGTGCTGTCGGCCTCTCTGGAACAGCTGATCGAACGGATCAAGGGTGGAACCCTGCCTTACCGCAAGTCCGGGCATCTGTTGATCGTCAACTACAACGTCAAGCTGCCGCTGATCCTGGACGAGATCAATCTGCGGGCGCAGCGCCTGGATCGCACTGAAGATGTGGTGCTGTTGTTTCCCGATAGGGCCACCGTGGATCAGTTCTGCGAGCACCTGGAAGCCGAGCGCTGGCGGCAGTTGCAGATCTACGTACGCCAGGGAGATCTGCTGCACTGGCACACCTACGAGAAGCTCGGCGCGCTCAAGGCGCTGGGCCTGGTGGTGTTGGCGCCCGAGGACGAGGTCGACGAGTTCACGCGCGACAATCGCAACCTCAAGATCCTGACGGCGCTGATCAACGAGCAAGCCTTCATGCACCATCTGCTGGAGCGACAGGCGGCCAAGTCGCCAGTCAAGTGTTCGATCGAACTCTCCAACCAGACCTACAGTCGCGACATCGCCCTGGCGCTGACAGCGGTTCGGGGTGGCTCCCTGTTTGCCGTGACCACGCCTGGCGATGTCATCGGCAGCGTGCTGGCCCGATCAATGGTCGACATCGTCTACTACAAGGCCTTCTTCGAGCTGCTGTCATTCCACGGCTGGAATGTGCAGTTCGTCGATCCGGCTGCCGTGGGACTGGAGCAGCGCGCCCCCGGAGTGGCCTTTGAGCAACTCATGCTGGGAATTCAGGGCGGCACCCTGGTCGGCTACTCGCGGCTGGATCGCTACGGACATTTTGATCTGTCCTTGTGCCCTTTCGGCGAGCCGATGCAAGCGCATGACTGGTTGATCGTGGTCACCCGTGATCAGCGCAAGCTTCGCTACGTGCCGCCTGCCGCGAGCGTCGAGTCCCATGCCGACATCGCTGCGATCCAGGTGCCCAGCGAAATCGTCCATCGGCGCCTGTGCGTGATCGGCAGCACCTGGCCGGTGGCCGCGCTCGAACACTTCATCGACCAGCCCAGTCGCGATTTTCTGCAGGCCGCGCATTTCGATTTCGAGGACCCGCAGCGCTACTTCGAGCCGGAATTCGTGGCTTCGCTGCGCATCGAGGACTATGACCATATCGTCATCAACCTGCCCGATGAACTCGGTTTCCGCCTGACGCTGCTGCTGCTGTCGGCCTCCGAGGCCGATGATCCCTTCCTCGAATCCATCATCACCGTGCTGACCGATCCGGTCATCGAGGAGTTGCTGAACAAGAACGTGCGCTACCGCAATACCGTGCTGTCACACAAGCTGGCCGCCAAGTACATCGCCCAGCTGTCCTTCCAGAAGAATCTGGAGAAGTTCTTTGCCGAACTGGCCATGCCCAGCGGTGTGGAGTTCAACCTGCTGAACATCGGCGAACACATTCCGGTCGAACTGGTCACCGACGAACCGCGCCTGCGGCGCCTGCTGGCGGCACGCAAGCTGGTCTATCTCGGCGCAGTCGGCGCCAGCCGGCATGTCCATTTCGACGACGGCCATCTGGCCGGGGCCCGCCAGCTGCTGGTGCTGGGGCATGGGACGGTGTGAACTGGGCAGCGCCGAGCACTTTCGCCGATGCTACAAGGCTGCAGCGGCCTATTCGAAGCCGTCACTGAACAGCGGCATCTGGGAGCAAACCGGCACGCCGGAGACTGGATGCGTGTACGGCGCAGACGAACCAGATTGCCAAACATGGTTGCCATCCGTTCCGCCGACAAAGTCTGCGGTCAGGGTTCTGTTGCACGCCGTATTCCATTGGATACTGCATTGTGCTTGCGACGTGGTTGCGTTGATTGGCGTGAGCGTCAGGTCTGTGCAGGAGCCGCCCGGTGTGCCGGTGACCGTGACGTGGCCTTTGGTTGGCGCAGTGGTAGCGCTGACTTCGACGGTGATCTGCACCAATTGCCCAATCGCTGATGAGCTCGGTGAGGTCTGCGTGATGACGGTCTGCGTCGAAAGGGCGGGTCCGTAGGCGATGATAAAAGGGCTCACCTGGCTGCCGGCACGCGCAAATGCTCCACCTGCGATCAGCTGTCCTTGATAGCTGATGAGATTCAGCGGGACATATTCGAAGTTCTCGCCGAACACGCTCCATTCGCTGCCATCCCAACGCCAGACACGTCTGGTGTTGCCACTCCCGCCAGACGCCAGCAACTCGCCGTTGTGGACCGCAAAAGTGTAGACGGCTTGGCCCGCCAGCCCATTGCCAAGCAGGCTCCAGCTTTGCCCATCCCAGCGACGAATCTCATAGCTCGCGTTGTTCGGGTAATTCCGCCACGCTGACGCAATCAGTTCACCGTTGTACACCGCAAGTGAGGTGACGATGTCGGCCTGATCACCGCCCAATGGTAGCCAATCCACTCCGCTCCAGCGATAGATTGCCGCGTCGCCATTTCCGGCGATGATCAACTCCTGGTTGAACACAACCATCTTCCGGACATCGTTGAGCGGCAATGTGCCCATTGCCGTCCAGGCGCCGCCAGTCCAACGCGCAACCCGCTCGACGGGAACTCCGCCTGCAGTTGTGAAGCCCCCGGCTGCAACAAGGTCATTGTTGAACTCACCAATGGCCCCGATTGCGCCATTCATGCCGCTGCCCAGTGCCGTCCAGGCATTGCCATTCCACTTTGAAACCTGCGAATCGCTGAAACTGGATAGATAGCTGGCCGCTACCAATTGGCCTGAATGCTGAGCCAGTTCGATGACCCTACCAGGGAGACCGTCACCCAACGTCGACCACTGGCCACCAACCCAGCGGGCAACATAGTTGGCAGAAAGCCCCCCCGCATTGCGAAAATTGCCGCCGACCACTAGATCGGAGCCCAGGATTGTGCTGGTCAATACGGGAGCGTTGATTCCACTGCCCGTTGGTGCCCAGGACAAACCGTCCCAGCTTGCAAGATACGCTGCGGGGGTCGTGCCGGCGATCCGGAAATTGCCGCCGGCATAGAGCCGGCCGGCATGAGCGAGGAGGGTTTGAATCGGACCGTCGGTATTCTCTGCCATGGGATCCCAGTTGGCTCCGCTCCATCGCATGAGATAGCCGTTGGGGTTGTTGCCGCCGACAATCAGATCGCCGTTCCAGACCGCCAGGGTATAGGCGCGGCCCTGCAAGGTTCCAGGGCTGGTCCAGGCATTGCCGTCCCAGCGCGCAATCGAATTCTGTCCGACCATCAGACCGTATCTGCTTCCGGCGACCAGCTGACCCTGATGAACAGTGAGGCTGGTTACCCAACCGTTCAAACCGTTGCCGATCGGCAGCCATTGGCTACCGGTCCATTGGGCAATGAACCGGGCCTGGACTCCGCCGGCAGTAGAAAAGTTACCACCCGCTACCAGAACGCCATTGAAATCAACCAGTGCTGAAATGGGCTGCTCCATACCGGGGCCGAGTTCATCCCAGCTGACGCCGTTCCAGCGCACCACCACGTAAACAGAGGATCCAACCGGGTTTTGCGCTGGGAGCGCTCCCACCAAGGCACCCTGGAATATCGCAAGCGCCGCGGGACTTGGCTGGTTGCCGAATCTCCGCCAGCGTTGACCATTCCAGCTGGCAATTCCGTTGACAATCAGGCCACCCGCAGTTTGGAACTGTCCACTGACAATCAGCTCATCGCCAAACGGCACAATCTGGCTTACTGGGCCGTCCAGTCCAGTCCCAAGCGGACTCCAACTGGTGCCATTCCAGCGGCCGATGTAGCCCATTGCGATGCCGCCAGCTGCCGTGAACGGGCCTGACGATGAGGTATTGCTTGCACCGGCATAAAGGGCTTCGCCACTGCCATCGTCCCACATGGCGAGCGCCTGAATCGACCCTTTGGGTCCGGCATTGTCTGCAAAGGTGGCGTTCCACTCGGTAATGGTGCCTGATGGAGCCGATGATCCATTCGCGTGGGCAAGCAGCGATACACCTGACATGGTCAGCAGCATGAACAGAGAGATGGCGAGGCGCCGAAAGGAGAACAGGGAGTCAGATGTCATATGGGTCATCAATTAACGGAGCAACGAATGTCTATCGACGCAGTTTCATGCATCGCATAGGGATAGGCGCGTTGCAGCCATGCAGTGCGTGGTCCCTAGTGAGCGGGGGGCTACTCGGCTGCAGGCGAGCGAATTGGGTGACGCCCCATTGGCCTCGGCGACAATGCTCGCAAGCGAGAGCTAGGTAACGCAAGCTAAATTATGTTTGACGCAAGGTAACGCCCGGTCATTCGGCCCTGGTGTAGCAGGCGGCCGATGCACGAGCCCTCGGCGAACCTGCACCCGTTCCCGGGTCTAGCTATGCACCGCAGAGTGCCGACTCGCGGAATGGTGTGAGGGACTCGGCGGAACTGGTCGGATCAACTCAGAGAAGGCTTGGCCGTGGCAGCGGATTCATCCTGATCGGCGCTTCGGGAATAACCGTCCGTCGTGAGCGGCGTCCGTTCCCAGTGGAGCAACACGGTGATCGTTCACTCCTGCCGCAAAGCCATCAATGGCTGCGTGGCTGCGGCTCTGTGTGCCGTCAGCCAACAGGCGAACAGGGCCACACCGCCGAGCAGGGTCGTGACGACCATCAGGGTCAGAGGGTCTGCGCTGCTGACGCCGAAGAGCTGCGACTGCATGAACCAGGACAGGGTCAGCGCCCCGATGATGCCGAGCCCCAGTCCATAGCCGACGATGCGGGCACCCTGGCCGAGCACCAATCGCTGTACGTCGGCGGCATTGGCGCCGATGGCCATGCGCACACCGATTTCGCTGGTGCGCTGCTGCACCATGTGCGAGAGCACGCCGTAGATGCCGATGATGGACAGCACCAGGGCAACCAGCGCAAAGATCAGTATCAGCACCATGGGCGCGCGGCGACCTTCCATCGAGATCGCGATACGCTGATCCAGGGTCTTAATGTTGTGGACGGGTTGCAGCGGGTCCACTCGGAGTACCGCATCACGTACGGCGCCGACCAGGCTGTCGGGCGGCAGCTGTGTCTTCAGCACCAGGAAGCCCTCACTGGGTGCCTGCTGGCGGTAGCTGAAGTAGTAGCTTTCCTTGGTGACCTCATCGGTCAAGTTGATGTTCTTGATAGTGCCGACCACACCGATGATGGTCCAGGCTTTGGCCTCGCCGCGCCCACCCCAGAGAATGCGTTGGCCCACGGCATCGCCCTGGGGGAAGTATTTGCGCGCCAGTACCTGGTCGATCACCACCACGCCATTGGCCTCTGCGCTGTCGGCGACCTCGAAGGTGCGACCCTGCAGCACCGGGATGTTCATGGTCGCGAAGAAATTCTCGTCGACGATCCGGGTGTATCCATGCGGAGAGGGTTGACCCTCGCCAACTTCCCGGCCATCGATGTTGTAGGACGAGGTCCAGTTGCTGTTGCCGAAGGGTAGATTGCTGACGAAGGCTGCGCTGCTGGCGCCGGGGATAGCGCCGATTTCCGCCAGGGCGCGCTCGAAGAACTGGCTGCGTTGCGCATCTTCGCTGTAACGCTTTTCGGGCAGATCCACCTTGGCCGTCAGCGTGTTGTCCCTGGCGAATCCCGGATCCTGGGCCTGAGCACTCCAGAAGCTGCGTATCAGCAGGCCAGCGCCGACCAGCAGGCTGACCGCCAGACCCAATTGCGCCACCACCAGGATGCTCCGGGTCATGCGTGCACCGCGACTGCCGCCCATGCTGCGGCCGCCTTCCTTGAGCACTTCGTGCAGCCGGGTGTTGAGCGGCGACAGCGCCGGCATCAGGCCGAAAAGCACGCCGGTGGCGGTGCTGAGCAGCAGGGTGAACATCAGCACGGACGGATCGATGTTGATCTGGTCGGCCAACTTGTTGCCGGCGAGGTTGAACACGTCCAGCAGATGCAGGGCGAGATAGGCCACGACAATGCCGATGCCACCGCCGATCAGCGACAGCACCGTGGCTTCGGACAGCAGTTGTCGGGCGATACGCCAACGGCCGGCTCCCATGGCGGTCTTTACCGACAACTCCTTCTCACGCGCATAGACCCGCGTGAGCATCAGGTTGGCCACGTTGGCACAGGCAATCAGCAGCACCAGTGCCACCACCGATTGCAGCAGGAACAGCACCGGCTTGATCTCGCCTACCCACTGTTCGCGCAGGGATTTGGCAGCGCCATAGAAGCCGCCATCACGAATGAAGCTGGCATAGCCAGCCGCCCGTTCATCGGGGAGGCCGGCAATGCGCTCGGCCAGACTCAGGGCATTGGCGCGCAACTGTGAATTCAGCTGCTCGACCGTCGCGCCCGGGGCCAGTCGACCGACCGAGCCCGAATACTCGTTGCCGCGCTCGTCGTCACTGCGTTGTTCCGGGGTGAAGGCGAAGGGCACCCAGAACTGCGCGTCCTTGTTGGGGAAGGCAAAACCCTGCGGCATCACGCCGAGAATCTTGTAGCTCTCGCTGTTGAGTTTGACGTCCTTGCCGACGATATCGGGATCACCGGCAAACAGGTTCTGCCAGGCGTTGTGACTGATGACGGCCACATGATCCTGGCCGATGACTTCAGCCTCCTCGCCGAAGGTGCGACCCATCGCGGCATCCACGCCCAGCGTGCTGAACAGGGAACTGGTGGCACGAATGCCGATGAGCCGCTGTGGCGCACCTTCATCGCTGAGATTGAAGCTGGACGGGCTATACAGTGCCAGGTCCGCCAGCGCCGCGACCTCACGCTTGCGGTCCAGATAATCGGGAATCGAGGTGCCGGCGTCGAACAGGTTCATCTTCGGGTAGACGTTGTAGACCTGCACCAGGCGTTCGCCATCGGCGTAGGGCAGGGGTTTGAGCAGCAAGCCATTGAGCACGCTGAACACGGCCGTGTTGGCGCCGATGCCCAGCGCCAGTGTCAGGATCGCAGCGATGCTGAAACCGGGACGCGCGATCAGCGCACGCAAAGCGAATCGCAGGTCGGAAAAGAATCCTGAAAACATCGTTGCTCTCCTGCGCTGTGCTGCGTGCCGGACCAGGTGCCAGAGCCCGGTTGCCGCGCGGCAGCGAAGTGGCTGTCAGCCACAGTGGTGAAAGTTCTGTGGTGACGCTGAGCAGGATGCGTGCCAGTTGCCGCAGGCGGCGCAGAGCAAGTTCGAAGTAGACCGCCTCAGTCAGATCTGCATGGGCCCAGTTTGAGTCCATGTGCATGATTTGTGGACTTTTGTTGCGATGGTCGATAGCGGTCGGAAGCGGCTGTCGTCGGCGTTGGGATGTCCACGGCCAAGGTAGATAGCTGACCCATGCAGATCAAGATTGTGCGTATTCGAACAAGACGTGCGGGATCGGGCACAGCTGCGGCAGTCGCGCCGCAAGGGCGCTCCTACCTGTGGGAGCGGATTCATCCGCGACCGGCGCTTCGGGAATCAACGGCTATCGCGGACGGAGTCCGCTCCCACAACCCACAACCCACAACCCACAACCAATAACCAACAACCAACAACCAACAACCGCTCTAGCCCCCTTCCGGCACCATCTTGATCGCGCCGCAGGGGCACTCGCTGACACAGACACCGCAGCCCTTGCAGTAGTCGTAGTTGAAGGCGAAGCGCTTGCCGGGGCCGAGCTTGATCACGGCGTTGTCGGGGCAGACGCCATAGCAGTTGTCGCATTCGAAGCAATTGCCGCAGGACAGGCAGCGGCGGGCTTCGAACAAGGCGGTCTGCTCGTCGAGGCCGCCGCTGACTTCGTCGAAGCTGGACTGGCGCCGGATCAGATCCAGCGTCGGCCGCAGCTGTTGCGGCGCTTCGGAGTAGTACCAGGGATTGATCTGCTCGAACTCGGCAAGTTCATGCTTTTCCGCTGGTTGATAGCGGCTGCCGCGCAACCAGGCATCGATGTGACGCGCGGCCTTTTTCCCATGTCCGACAGCCACGGTCACCGTGCGCTCGGAGGGCACCATGTCGCCGCCGGCGAAGATGCCGGCGTGTCCGGTCATCATGTTGCTGCCGACGTCGACCACGCCGTCCTTGATCGCCAGGCCGGGCACGTCGTCGAGCAGCGACAGGTCCACGT
Source organism: Rhodanobacteraceae bacterium (assembly GCA_024234055.1). Lineage (NCBI taxonomy): Bacteria > Pseudomonadati > Pseudomonadota > Gammaproteobacteria > Lysobacterales > Rhodanobacteraceae > Rhodanobacteraceae bacterium. The sequence continues at coordinate 525,903 of JACKOW010000002.1, read as the reverse complement.
CCTGACCCAGTGCCAGCACCACGGTATCGGCCGCCAGGGTTTCGAATTCACCGGTGGGTTGCGGGAAGCCCTCGGCATCCAGCGCCATCTTTTCGATGGTGATCTCGCCCTCGGCCGCCTGCTTGATGGTCGATAGCCATTTCACCATCACGCCTTCGGCCAGGGCGTCCTCGATTTCGAAATCATGCGCCGGCGCCCGGTCGCGGGTGCGCCGGTAGACGATGATCGGCTCGGCGCCCAGGCGTTTGGCGCTGCGTGCCACATCGATGGCGGTGTTTCCGCCGCCGTAGACGATCACGCGGCGGCCCAGCATGGGTTTGTCCTCACCTTCCATCGAGCGCAGCACCGAGACCGCATCGACGATGCGTGCAGCGGTGCCGGCCGGGATGTAGGCGCGCTTGCCGATATGGGCGCCCACGGCCAGGAAGGCGGCGTCGAAGCGACCGGCCTGCATGGACTCCTGGATGCGGTCGACCTTGGTATTCAGGCGCAGCGTGACGCCGAGATCGAGGATGCGCTGCACTTCGGCGTCCAGCACCTCGCGCGGCAAACGGTACTTGGGAATGCCGAAACGCATCATGCCGCCGGCCAGCGGGCCGGCTTCGTGGATCTCGACGCTGTGCCCGGCACGGGCCAGATGGTAGGCGGCCGACAGACCCGACGGGCCGGCGCCAACGATGAGCACGCGCTTGCCGGATGTGGATTCCGGTTTGGCAAAGGCCCAGCCGCGTTTGATCGCTTCATCGCCGAGAAAACGCTCGGTGGCGTTGATGCCCACCGCCGAATCGACATACTGGCGATTGCAGGCGTTCTCACAGGGGTGGTAACAGACCCGGCCCATGATCGCTGGCAGCGGGTTGTCCTCGGTGAGCACGCGCCAGGCCTGCTCGTAGTCGCCGGATTCGGCGTGGAACAGCCAGCCCTGGATGTTCTCGCCGGCCGGACAGGCGTTGTTGCACGGCGGCAGCTTGTCCACGTACACGGGCCTGAACGTGCGCCAGGAACCGGTGTGATTGGCCAGCGAGGAACCCGGATCGAGGGTAATGGCAAAGGGTTTGTCCATCACACACCCTCCAGCAATCGATACTTGCGGATATTGCGATCGGCTCTTGCCTGCAACTGCACCAGCGGTGCGGGATCGGCACCCGGTTTGAACAGATGGGCATAGCGCTTCTGCGGCTGCAGATAGTCCTCCACCGGCATCTGCTTGCGGATCTTGCCGACGCTGGTGATCTCGCCGTGCTCGGCTTCGAACACCGGAAACAATCCGGTTTCCCTGGCCAGTCTGGCCATGCGGATGGTGTCGCAGGAGGCACTGCCCCAACCGAGCGGGCAGGGCACCAAGATGTGGATGTAACGAGCGCCGCGGATGCCCATGGCGTGCCTGACCTTGGCCTCCAGGTCGCGCAGGTCGGCGACCGTGGCCGTGGCCACATAGGGGATCTCGTGGGCCATCGCGATGCAGGGCAGGAACTTGCCCTGGCCGAAGACGTTGCCGGGTGCCAGACCCACTGCCGGGGTCGTCGCCGTGCGCGCGGCGGCGGGCGTGGCCGATGAGCGCTGCACGCCGGTGTTCATGTAGCCCTCGTTGTCGTAGCAGATGTACAGCACATCATCGTTGCGCTCGAACATGCCCGAGAGACAGCCAAAACCGATGTCGGTGGTGCCACCGTCGCCGCCTTGGGCCACCACGCGCACATCGCCACGCTCGCCCTTGGCGCGCTTGACCTTGATCGCCGCGGCAATGCCGGTGGCCACTGCCGCGGCATTGCCGAACAGCGAGTGGATCCAGGGCATCTGCCAGGAGCTTTCCGGGTAGGGCGTGGAAAACACTTCCAGGCAGCCGGTGGCGTTGGCGGCAATCAGTTGGCCCTCGCAGGCGGCCATGGCGGCATCGATGGCATAGCGCGCCCCCAATGCCTCGCCGCAACCCTGACATGCCCGATGTCCGGAGTTGATTGAGTTGAAGCGTTTCTCACTGGACTGGATGCTGCGCTGATCGGGCTCCAGCAGGCGATTGCCGACCGTGAAGGTGCCGGTCTGATAGAACTTGACGGGCTGAAAGCTCATGAGGGTGCTCCGGATTGTGCTTTCGCGGACTTGGGGCCGCGGCGCGGGGTGTCATGAAGAGCGCTGGCCGCGAAGGGCGCGAAGGGAAAGCAGAAAGGACGCGAAGGGACGATCTGACCGTCTGCGGCTTTGCGTAGCCCGATGTGCGCGCAGCGCTCTCCGGGCGGTGACGCGAAAGAGCCCCTGTGAGCCGCTGCGCGGCACATCGGGCTACGTGTTGCATCACGTCCATCGGTTGGCGTCATTGCGACCCCGGACTTGAACCGGGGGAAGCAATCCAGATGCAGAGTCGCAAGGCGCTGGATTGCTTCGTCGCTGCGCTCCTCGCAATGACGCCTCAGGAATCGGTTGGCGAGTGAAACTGGAGCTGGCATCCGATCAAATTCCTTCGCGTTCTTTCTGCTTTTCCTTTGCGTCCTTCGCGGCCAACGCTCTTTCTCCGGCTTCGCCGAAGTCGTCGGTCTGGCCTCAATAATTCCGCGCCGCCACCACGCCGGCATCGCGCAGCAGGGCTTCGGCCACTGGGCCACTGCGGCGCTGGGCTTTTTCGCGCTCCAGTTGCTTGTTGACCGCCTTCCAGTCGAGATCGAGAAAGGTGGTGCTCTCGAGCTGATCCTGTTCGGCCTGCAGCAACATGGCGCGCAGCGAGCGTTTGGTGATGGCGCGGCCACCGAGGCCGGCAATGACGGTGTAGCCGAGCAGACCCATGCCGGTGACGGCCATCCGCACGTTGACGGCGAGGATGCCGCCGACGCCCACGGCCAGGCTCTTTTCCAGGACCACGAAGCGCTTGCAGTGCGCCAGAGCCGAGGCGACTGCGGCCATCGGGAAGGGTCGGAAGCAGGTGATGCCGAGCACGCCGATGGCGTGACCGGCCTCGCGCAGTTCATCCACGGTGTCCTTGATGGTGCCGAGCACCGAGCCCATGGCGATAATCACGGTCTCGGCGCCATCGAGTCGGTAGCTGTGCAGCAGGCCGCCGGATTCGCGTCCGAACACGGCCTTGAATTCGGCGGCGTAGCCGGGCAGCAGTTCCAGCGCCTGCATCTGCTTGGCATGCGCCAGATAACGCACTTCCATGAAGGCCTCGGGGCCGACCATGGCGCCCATCGACACCGGATCGTTGGGGTCGAGTACCTGGCGTGGCTCGTATTTCGGCAGATAGGCATCGACCTGCGCTTGCGTCGGCATGTCCACGCGCTCATAGGCGTGGGTGAGGATGAAGCCATCCATGCACACCATGATCGGCAGGCTCAGTTCCTCGGCCAGTCTGAAGGCCTGGATGTGCAGGTCCAGCGCCTCCTGATTGGTTTCGGCAAACAGCTGCAGCCAACCGCAGTCACGCATGGACAGCGAATCGGAATGGTCGTTCCAGATGTTGATCGGTGCGCCGATGGCGCGGTTGGCCACGGTCATGACGATGGGCAAGCCCAGCCCCGAGGCGTTGAACACCGCTTCAGCCATGAACAGCAAGCCCTGCGAGGCAGTCGCGGTATAGCTGCGGGCGCCGGCGGCCGAGGCGCCGATGGCCACCGACATCGCCGAAAATTCGGATTCGACATTGATGAACTCGCATTGCTGCAGCGAGCCATCCTTGACCATCTCGCCGAGCGCTTCGACGATGTGGGTCTGCGGCGAAATCGGATAGGCGCAGATGACTTCGGGCCGGCACAGGGCCACGGCTTCGGCGACCGCACGAGAACCTTCGATCTGCTTAAGCATGGCTCACACCCTCCAGGGCCTCGCGGACCCGCTGATAGGCCTCGGTGGCGGCGGCGACATTGCCCTCGGCCACCTTGCCGGCGAATTTTTCTCGGATGGCCTTGCACACCGATTCCAGCTGGATCACGCCGGAGATGGCGGCGAAACCGCCGAGCAACGGCATGTTCGGCAGCGGCCTGCCCACGTGTTTCAGCGCCAGGTCGGTCGCCGACACGGTGCACAGGCGCTCGGCCCGATGCGCCGCCAGAAAATCGGCCAGGCCGAGCTCGGCAAAGCTCTTGTTGGTGTTGATCAGCACATAGCCATCGGCCTTGAGTCCGGCGAAGCAATCGATCTGATGCAGCAGGGTGGGATCCTGGATGATCAATGCATCGGGTTCCATGATCGGCTCGCGCAGGCGGATTTCCTTGTCGTCGATGCGACAGAAAGCCACCACCGGGGCACCGGTGCGCTCGGAACCGAAACTGGGAAATGCCTGGGCATGCCTGCCCTCGTCGAAAGCCGCGATCGAGAGCATTTCCGTGGCGGTGACCACGCCCTGTCCGCCGCGACCGTGGATGCGTACCTGGAACACCGCCACCTCCCCGACCAGCCTGGTTCGAATGCGCGCTCCCGAGTTCGGGAACAGCCGCTTGCACCCAGTCTAGGCCGCTGAGAATCGGCGACCTTGATCAGGATTCAGGTCTGCTCAGTCGCACCATTGCCGATGTCGCCGGTTGATTCTGGTCAAGGTGCTGCGGGGCATTTGCGCCTTAGATGGCGGCGGACTCCCTCGATGCGAGGTGATCGCCATGACAAATCATCGCGCCGCCGCAGATGCCCTGGTCTGGGAGATCGAGGTTCCCCTGCTGAACAACCGGATGATCACCGGGGCGCTGGTGAAGGTGTTTGCGCTGTCCAGCGCCATCGGTGCCAGCATGCTCAGTCTGGTGTTCCTGACGAGCGGCGAATACCAATCCATCGGCATGATCTGGCTGGCATTCGGCGCTGTCGGTCTGGGGCTGATGCTGCTGTCGCTGCTGATCATGCTGCTGGTGTTCGGCAACCGCATGCATTGCCGCATCCGCGTCGACCACAAGGGCGTGGTCTTCGAGACCATCGACCGTCGCGCCAGAACCGGCAACTGGCTGTTGCTGCTGTTGGGCATGCTCAGTGGACGGCCGCAAGCGGCGGGCATGGGCATGATCGCCGCGTCCGATGAGCGGCGCAGCCTGAGCTGGCGCGGGGCCTTCCGGGCCGAGTATCAGCCAGATCGATTGGCGGTGGTGTTGCGCAACCGCTGGCGTCGGCTGCTGATCATCTATGCCACACCCGACAACTACGACGCCGTGGCGGCACGCATCGGCGCCGAAATGGCAGCGCATGGCACCGAAGCGCGTCTGCCGACCCGGTCGCCCCTGCGCGGCTATCTGCTGCAGAGCGCCTGGGTCGTGCTGGCCTGCGTTCCACTGTTCATGCTGGTCGAGGAATTCGATGTCTCGCTGATGCTGCCCCTGCTGCAGCTGTGTTTCGGGCTGGCCACCGTGTGGCTGATCGGCCTGTTCGGCTATGTCCTGTTGGCGCTTGATCTGGTGCTCGTGGTGGTGTTGCTGACGGAAGCGCTGAGCGTGCACGAATCCTGGTTGCATCGCGGTGAGTTCTACGCCAGCTGGACCGTGTATTCCGATGCCGACTGGGTGCTGCTCGCCTTGTCGGCGGCAGCCATGGGCGTGCTGGCGGTGATCGGCTGGCGCGGCGCGCGTGGGCGTGCGCCCGGCGTGCTGATTGCCGAGACGCAGGAGTGAGTGGGCGATGACGCAGAACCGTTTTTGTGAATCCTGCGGTGCTCCATGGGTGCCGGGAGCCAGATTCTGCGAGCGCTGCGGTGTGCCCATGGCAGAGCCCGCTCCAGCCAGGCCCCCGATTGCGCCTCTGCCGCCGGAGCCGGAGCCGTTGCCCGCGGCCCACCCGGCGCCGGCATCAACGGCCACCCCCAGTTCCCATGCCAGCAGGCTGGGCGTGCTGGCGCTGGTCATTGCGGTAGCTGCGGCGGGCTTGGCGCTGTGGCCACGGGCCTCTGAGGTACCGCCGGTGCCAATGTCGGCGAATGCCCCGACGCAACCCGATTCTGCCGTTGCTCAGCCTGCGGTGCAGCCCTCACGCGCACCGGTGACACGCCAGACCATCGAGGCGCTCAAGTCCGCCGTTCAGGCCGCCCACCGCGCCGAAGTCGCTTCAATCCTGGCCGGCGGCGAGTCCTCCCTGGAGCAGCGCAGCGCATTCAACGATGCCCTGGCTCAGCTCGGTCAGGGGCTCTATCGCCACCACGTCGATGATGGCAATGGTGATCTGCAGACGGCGCAGAGCGAGATGCGCGACTTTCTGCAAAGCCTGGATGACAGCGGCCTGGGCTTGTCGGAGCCGGTGATCGATCTGGGAGTGGCCAGTGTCGCGCCCTGAAGCCTTGACTGCGCCAGCCTCTGCGCCCGGCGCCCGGCCGGGCTCGGTCTGGCTGTCGGCACTGTTTGATCCAGCGGGTTTGATCGCGCGCCATCTGGACGGTTTCGGTGTGCTCCCGGCCTTGGCGGTCTCCGGGCTGGCTTTCGGCACGATTTCGCTGCAGGCGGCACTGGATCTGGCGCGCACCAGCAGCTGGGACAGTTCGGCGCTGGCGTTGCTGGTAATGCGGGGCACTCTGCTGGGCACCGCAGGGGTGGCGCTGGTGGCAGTGGCGGCATGGCTGCTGTCGCGCCCGTTTACTGGCAGCCACGGTCTGGGCTGGACCGTGCGTGCCTTTGGCGGTGCCTATGGCAATGCCCTGATCTACGGCTTGTTCGGCCTGGCGCTGAACCTGTTTCTGGGGTGGAACACGGCTGTTTCCTGTGGCGTGACCGGACTGTTGTGGGCGCTGGGGCCGCTGTTCGTCGCTGTGCGCGAATTGGCTGGCGGCCGCGGTGGTGTTGCGGCGCTGCTCTCGGGCATCAGTGGTGCCTTGCTGCTGATCGGCTGGGTGCAGTTTGGAGTCGGTCCATGAGCGCCGGTTCGCGCCTGATCCGGGTGGCCAGTCTGGCAACGCTGGGTGCGCTGACCGGCCGTCACCTGGACACCAGCGAGGCGGTATTCGCGGCAGCTGGCGCGGCGCTGATTCTGGGCGAGTTTGCCATTCTTCTGCTGCGCGCGCTGCTACATGCGGGCAATGGCTCGGTGCGCGCCGAACACGGAACCCAGGTCGTTCGTGCTGCGGTCGATGAGGGTTTGCTGATGCTGCTGCCCTTCGCTGCCCTGGCCCTGTTGGCGGAGTTGGGTTTCGGTTGGGAATCGGTGCAGGCATTCGCTACAGCCGGCTTGCTGACGGCCGCTTCGCTGGCCGGCAGTACGCTCGCGGCCAAGGGCGGCTCAGCCATCTACAACGCGGTGGTGCCGGTGGCGGTGATGGTGCCGACCGCGGCTGCCTGGGCGATGCTGGCGACGCTGGCAGCCGGAGCAGCGCCGTGAGCACCGCGGGACGCTGGCGCTGGATGCTGTTGCTGCTGAGCCTGGCTCTGTTGCCAACGCGCAGCCTTGGGCAAGATGAGGATGGCCGTCAGAGCGACGAATACCACGCGCTGCGATATGTGTTGCAGCAATTCGAAGTGCGCAAGGTCTCGCGTGGCCATCTGGGTGAATTGCCGGCGCTGTACGTCAGTGGCGGACCGTTGATCTACGATCGCGGCGGCATCGTCCTGCAGGGCATGGAATCGCAGAAGGACAAGGGCAGCGACAGCATCCAGATTTCCGTCTACGGCCCCGGCGCCGATGGCTGGGAAAACCAGCGCTTCTTCGCGGCGATCCAGCGCATGACGCAGCAGACCCAGGCGCCCTGGGGCGGCACTCTCCATGCCGGGTACACCGCTTTTGTGCCGGAGCCGGAGACGCGCGGTCCGTTCAGTGAGGGCGGCAATCCGGCCAACATGATCTGGTACTGGTCCTATCCCAGTCATCTGATCGAGCTCAAGCATTACTGGGGTGAGGCGACCAGTGAGGACGTGGCCCGGCGCCGGGTGACGCAGTTGGCCGAGGCCCTACATCGCGGCTTTCTGGAGGATGGTCTTGCCGGGGGCACAGCGCCGGTGGCCGACAATTTCCGTGCCGTCATCCGCGTCCCGCCACTGAAACCTGGCGATGTGCTGTCACCTTCGGTCGATGTGCTCGACAGTCGTGGTCGCCCGGCCCAGGACATTCGCGGCGTAGCCTGGCTGATCAATGGCAAGTTCGCCAATTCCGTGGTCTGGGATGGCCAGCGCATCTCCATCGAGGTTCAGGTCAGTGTGGCTGGCAAGGCGATCACCGAGCAGATCGTCATTCCTGCCTTTGATCCTTCCCGGCCGATGGTGCCGGCAGCGCCGGTGCCCGGGCTGGGTCAGGTCGGCCCCTTGCCGGGACCGGCGAGTACCCGGCAAACCCTGGTGGGCGTGCTGGGCCCGCCCTTGATCGGATTGCTGGGAAAACTGTTGTCCGGCTTGGGTGGCGGCAAGCCGCCGCCGATGCCGCCGAGAACTTCGCCGCCGAAGCCGGCGAAGAAGCGCCGCCGCTCCCGCGCACAGGATGGCCCCGATTCCGACAGCGCGAAGGACGGAGCCGAAGCGGCCAAGGCGGAGGCCCCGGTCGACAGCATCAGCCGAACGCTGGCGCATCTGAACCAGGTGGCGCAGACCACCGGCAACCAGGAACTGGCGCAGGCGGTTGCTCAGGCGCAACAGAACGTGATTGGCCCGGATGGAAAGCCCAATCCAGAGGCCTGGAAAGAAGCACAGAAAGACATACGCAACGCCCTTGAGAAGCTCGACAAGGACATTCCGAAGCCCAACTCGGCCACCTGGGACGCCGGCGGCGCCTTGCTGGGCGCTGGTGGCGAGTTCCTGGTGGGCGTGGGCAAGGGCGCCGTGGGACTGGTCAAAGGCATCGGCAGTTTCTTCGGCAACGCCTGGGATGGCATCAAGGCCATCGGTGAGGCCATTCTCAATCCTCGGACCTTCGAACTGGGATTGCGCGAATCCTTGAAGGAATGGGGCGCGAAGAATCTGCAGGCGGAGAACAAGGCCATTCGCGAAGGGCTGCGGGATGGTCGCTATGGGGACGCGCTGCTGGGTGTAGGCCAGGCCATGCTCAAGACCGCGTGGAATCCGGTCGAGAAGCTCTGGCATTTCGTCAAGACTGAAATCCTGCCCTGGGACGAACTCAACTCCTTCCGCGATCCGCATGCCTCGCTGGAAGAAAAGCTCTGGGCAGTGCCGGCAGCCGCGATCAAGATCGCCGGTATTCTGGTCGGCCTGGAACGTCCCACCACCAAGCCCTCGACCCGATGGGGCACGGCGCTGCACGATGCCGTCGATCGCCAAGCGGCACGTACACTGGCGAATGCATCGGCCGAGACCGCGCGAACCGTGGCCCAGATCGAAAAGCGCATCAGCGATCTGGAGCGCGCGGCTCAGGCAAAGCCCGGCAACGCGACCGTGCAGCAACTGCTGGACCGCAGTCGCAAGGCGCTGAGCCATGCCCAGGAGTTACAGGCCAGTACCCGGCTGGCGCATGAGGCCGAGTTGCTGGCGCGCAAGGCCATGCGTGGTCAGCCCGCCTTCCAGAATTTCCAGCAGGCGCAGAAGCTGCTGAAGGACAATCCGGAGCTGGCCGCGGTCATCGACGACGCCATTCGTGCCAACAACGGCGGCACGGCACTCTATGAGCTGCGTGCCCGCGGATTGATCAGCCAGGACTCACATGCCTTGATGACCGCACGCAAGCTGCAACTGCAGGATCAGGCCGTGAATCAGGCCAGCCGCCGGGTAATCGAGCAGGAAGCCCGGGCGCTGCAGGCGGCAGGGCAGCCGGTCCCGCGGCGCTTTGACACCTTCAATGCCACCCAGGGCAGTCGCTCACGTCTTTCGGGCTCCAATATTCAGGCGGATCTGGACCAGACCGTGCTGGGTCTGAAGCACGTCAGTCGCGAGGAGGCCGAGCGCATCCTGCAGCAGGAATGCAGCAATCTGGGCATGACCCAGGAGCAGTTGGACATCAACATCTACCGGCCGAGTCAGGGCCTGATGGATGCACGGGGCGCCGCGCCCAATGCCCAGATCACGCTGGAGAACATCGGCCAGAGCACCGGCACAGCCGGGCACCATCCGGTCTACGTGGGCAAGGATGGCTCCATCCGCGTCGGCGACCACGTCGCCACCGCGCAGGGCCGCGAGGGTGTGCTGGCTGGCCGCCGCAACCTGCAGCCGCCGCCGGGCATGACCCAGGAACAGTGGTTGAACGAGGGCGTCTGGGAAGGCCACCAGGGTGGCGCCGTGCAGATACCGGTTGAGCAGTGGCCGCAGGTGCGCGCAACCCAGGTCGAAGGCATTACCCACGCCTTCGAACGTGGTGATTTGAACCAGATGGTCAAGTACGCCAATCGCGGACGGGCAGTCGGGCTGGGCATGGACGAAGCCACGTCTCGCATCGTGCGCGCGGTCGCCGGACAGAAGGATCCGGCCATCGCCGCGCGCATGCTGCGCGAGGCCGGCATCCACTCGCCCGCCGATCTGATGCAGCGGCTGGGTTTGCAGCACTGATGACTGGGGGACAGCGATGAGCGTGAGCACGAGGGAGGAGATCGGGCACAGGGTCCTTTCGCGGCGGGCCTTGAAGGCACTAGCCGAGCTCGGCGAGCTGAACGGTGGTCCCTTGTCGCCCTTGGTGCGGGTGTCGGCGCCGGCCGGGTCCGCCGACCGCGACGGATTGATCGCCGCACTCGAACGCATGGATGGCGCCTGGGAGTCCTTGATGCCGGCGCTGCTGGATCCGGGACTCAGCCTGGGTGTGATCGTCGTCGATCGCGACGACCAGCGGCTGGGACAATATCTGTGGATCGACCCGGCGGGGCTCGGACCCGGATTCCAGGTGTCGATCGCACCGGAGGAAATCGTGCTCCAGGGACCGCTGAGCCTGGAAGATGTGGAACTTTCGCTGCTGGATGCGCTGGCCCTGGGCGGCGTCGCCGAGATTCCGCCGGAACGCTACACGCTGAGCGCGGATCAGTTCTGGGTGCTGCTGGCGATCATCGATGCGCTGGGCACCGCTGCAGCCCTGCGTCAGGCGGCGCGCGTCAGCGGACCGCCGCCGGGGCTGACGATCGCCGATGTTCTCGACAGCTGGAAAGCGGGGCTGACGCAGTCCAACCCGGGCTGGGCGGTCTCGCTGCTCCGGCTGCTGTCGCCCGAACAGGTGCCAGCCGACTTCCACGCCTCTCTGGACCGGGTGCTGTCCGAGCTTGAAGCGGCAGGTCTGCTCAGCCGCCTCGCTGGCAACACCGGCGCCGCCGGCGATCAGATGATCCTGTTGCGCGAGGGTCTGCAACTGCTCTGCCGCGGACTGTCTGCCGGTGGCATCGGATTTGGCTTCGTCCGCTCCGAACTGGTGGCATCGAATCAGGTCGAAGTCACGACGGTCGCCGGCTGGCGCACAGCCGGTGGTTTCGTCCTCGCCGACGTCAGTGCGCTGGCCGAGAATCGCGTGTCCCTGTTGCTGATCGGACCGGCCTATCTGGCGCAGCTGATCGGCGATCTGCTGGGCACTCGCGCAGCAGCGCAGGCCGACATGCCCAGAGATGTCGAGCTTGGCACTGCCGACTTGATCGAGCGTCTGCGTGGCGCAAGACCGGCGGGGACACGACGCAAGAAATCGACCAAGGCAGGCGGCTGCCCGGCCTGCGGCGCTCCCACACGCCCAGGTGCCCGCTTCTGTGGCCAGTGCGGCAAGCCGCTGAGCTAGCCCGGCACTACAAGAGCCTCGTACAAGGCGGCACTCGTGGAGCGGAGCTTGCTCCGCTGCAGTTGTTGTTCGGTATTTCCTGCCGAGCAATCCCGGCACTACAAGAGCCTCGCATACCGCGGCTCTTGTAGAAGAGCAGAGCCTGCCCCGCTGCTGTTGCTGGCGTCGTGCGCTTGGGCTGGCTTGCAAAAAATCGCCGGCGCTGGCCGCCCGCGAACAGCAGGATAGCCAGATTTCGGTGCCATCATCCGCCGGCGTCAGTACGACAGCCGGTCAAACTCGCGGATGTTTTCCAGCAGTCGGTACACGTTGTGCTCGACCTCCGGGCGTGACTGCGCGGTGGACAGCTTGCGCATGCTGTTGACGATGGCGATCCACCAGCGCATGTGACTGGCGCTGAGCTGGGCCGCAACTGGAACCAGATCGCGCGCCAGCGCCAGTGTTTCCATGCTTTCCTGCTTCAGCGCCAGCATGTTCGGCAGATCGATCTGCACCAGTTGCATCTCGCGCATGAAGCGGGGAACGATGCCGACATCGCGTTCCAGCTGGCCCGGGGCGGTGGGTTCGGCATTCGGCGGCAGGAAAGCGATGTCCAGATTCGACAAGATGCCGCGCAGCGAGCCGCGCAGGCTCTGCCACAATTCCTTTCGCCGCGCCCGCTCGCGTGAATTCTGGATCAGGGTCAGCAGCCCGACCAGGAAGAAGCCTTCGATGCAGAAGCCGATCAGCTCAGGCAGCAGGTTGTCGTGAAACGGACCCTCCTGTCCGGGCGTGAAGAACAGAATCAGCAGGCAGATGCCGCCGATGCCAAAGATGGCCATCGGTGCAATCAGCATGGCACGACCGGAACGCATCAGCCGTCGGTGCTCCGATCGGCAGCCAGCGCCTCGATGACCCGGGCAATCTTGCGCGCTTCCTGCTGGGTCAGGTCCAACGGGAGATTCTGCACAAACACGCTGCTTCCCTCGCGCAGCGGAATCGACACGATACCCGGCGCCCACTCGCTGGTGGCCAGCGTGGTGTTCTCGAGCGCTCGCACCTCCTGCAGATGCTCTTGCGTCGTGCCGTCACCGCGGGCACTGCGCTTGACACGGTCTCCGCCCACCGACGAATAGGTCTTGGGGTCCTGCACCCAGGCCAGGTAGTCGACCAGCGTGGCTTTCAGGCGCTTGTTGTAGAGATCCAGTACCTCGGGTCGCACGCTGCTGTCGCCGATCTTGTGCAAACGCCCGCAGAGCTCGTCGACGTCGATCAGCCGCAGATCATTGCGCTCGACCACCGTCAGTTCGTCCTGCACCTGCTCCAGGGCTTGCCCGCGGCTCTTGGCGACCGCCGGATTCAGCAGCCCGGCCACCGGCGCCTGGCGCAGGAACTCGTGCAGGCGATCGAGCGTGTAGGGATTGTCCGACATCGTGGTTGTCCTGAGGGGTCAACTGGCCAGCAACGCGCGAGCCGTCATGGCCCGGCGATTATGGCCGGTTTGCTGCGCGAAGTGCCGGGCGGGCGCGACGTGGGCGTTGTGCGCCCTGGCGCTGCTGCTTGGGCATGAAGCTTCGAGAAGTCACCAACCTGTTCATCGCCAGCATGGCCCGATGCGCTGCGGCGACTGCATTCGCGCGATATCCTGCAAGGCCTGATTCCCGGAGTGCTGCCGTGAGCCCACACTGCCCGAACTGGGCCTTGCGCGAGGCCGAGGCCGGCGACCTGGCTTTGGTGCAGCGGCTCGGCTCTCAGATTGACGCCCTTACCCATTGGCCGGAGTCGAAGGCCTTGCGCAAGTGGGCCGGTCAGCAAGGCTGGCGGGCACCGTTCTTCTTTTTCCGATCGGCCTTCATGGCGCAGATGCTGGAATCAGAGGCGAAGTTTGATCGGGCCATTCGCCACAGCGGCATTCGCATCAAGCTACCCAAGGTCGAGCACACTTTCTCGGCGCGTGAACTCAAGAACCTGGATGACCTCTATGCCGAACGAGCGCACTGGAACCTGCTGGTGCAGGAACTCCGCGAGATCCGCCGTGCGGCGGAGGCAGGCGTGGTGATCACTCTCGGGTCCGAGAGCCCGATCAGGGATTGGCAGAGTTTCTACAACTGGGCGCACCGGCGCTATCCCATGCTGGAAGAGGGCGCTGATCATTGGATAGGCGACGACAACTCCTGACTGCAGGGCAACCATGACCACTGACTCGATCCATCAACCCCATCCCGACCGCTACCAGCAAATCGGCTATCGGCACGCTGGCCGCAGCGGCCTGCAGCTGCCGGCGATTTCGCTGGGCTTGTGGCACAACTTCGGGGCAAGCCAGAGTATCGCGACCGCCAGGGAGCTGCTCTGTCATGCCTTCGATCGGGGCATCACCCACTTCGACCTGGCCAACAACTACGGCCCGCCGCCAGGGTCTGCGGAAGAGACCTTGGCTCGCGTGCTGCATGGTGCGCTTCGTGGCTACCGGGACGAATTGATTCTCTCGACCAAGGCGGGATACCGCATGGGGCCTGGCCCCTATGGCGATGGCGGATCGCGCAAGTATCTGCTGAGCAGTCTGGACGCCAGCCTGCGGCGGATGCGCGTCGACTATGTCGATGTGTTCTACCACCATCGACCGACGCCAGATACGCCGCTGGAGGAGAGCATGGAGGCGCTGGCCCACGCCGTGCGCAGCGGAAAGGCCTTGTATGTGGGCCTGTCGAACTATCCGCCAGAGCTGACGGCGCGGGCCTGCGCGCTCCTGCGCGTAAGCGGCACGCCTTGCGTGCTGCACCAGCCGCGCTACAGCCTGCTGGAACGGCAGCCGGAACAGGGCCTGCTGCAGACGCTGGAGGCCGAAGGCGTCGGCTGCATCGCTTATTCACCCCTGGCCCAGGGTCAGCTCAGCAACAAGTATCTGGATGGCGCCATTCCCAGCGATTCGCGCGCGGCCATACCGGGCGGATTCCTGCCGCCCAAAGTGCTCACCGCGAAACGATTGGCGCATCTGAATGCGCTGAATCAGATTGCCGGGCAGCGTGGTCAGACGCTGGCGCAGATGGCGGTCAGTTGGCTGCTGCGCTGGCCGACGCTGACCTCGGTGCTGATCGGCGCCAGCCGGATCGGGCATATCGACGAGGCGGTGGCGGCGGCCGGGGCAGCGTCGTTCTCCGACGAGGAATTACGAGCCATTGATGCGCTGGACCATAAGGGCTGAGCGCGTTGCGCTGGGGTGAGAGTCCCGGTCGTCCCTGGCGCTGTGCTTGTTCGCGCATCAAACGGCGGGGCAGGGGGCGGGGGGGCAGGGGACCCACTTTGCGGCACGGTCTGATCACGCGTCGAGGTTGGACCACTGCCCCTTGCCCCTTCTTCTTGGTTCAGTAGAGCAATGGGTCATGACATGGTTGGTAAGCGATGTCTTGAAAGTGAAGCGTCGCGGCTGAAGCCGCTCCCACAGCGAGGGGCATCCTGTCCCTTGGCCCAGTCACGCTCCGGATCTTGTCCGCCGTAATCCCACGCCCCTTTCGCCGCGAGCCCCGAGTCTTGATCCGAATCCCTCTCGCGACGCTGCTGAGCGGCTTCAGCCGCGATCAGGGATCCTGGAGTTGGTCGGCGGATCGATCGCGGACGGAGTCCGCTCCCACAGGTACACGGCCCGTGCGCACTGTCGGGCCGAAACAGCTGCCTCGCGAGGCTTCGGTCTGCGATATGTTTAGGCCTTGCCGAGATCCGGAACAGGGTCTGGCTTTCATCGATCGGAAAGGCTTATGCAAACTTCAATACGCTTCAAGCGCCACTGGCTAGTCTGTCGCGCCCTGTTGCTGGCTGGCTTGTGCGGGCTGCCCTTGATGGCCAGCGCTGCCGAGCGCGGCGTCGGTCAGGCCTGTTTTGCCGATGCTCTGGTGGATCCGGTGGGTTCCAGCCTGTTTCCCATGCTGGCGCTGACCGACGAACTGGTGGGCATCGAGTTGCAGGATGGCGCCAGTCCGCAGTCGATCTATCTGTTGACCCGGCAGATGATGCTGATCGAGCGCATCCTGCGCCGTTCGCTGGGGCGCGGCACCGATTGCGGCGCCATCGTCGACAGCATCGGCAGCGAATTCGTCACCCTCAAGCGCAACTACGAGGCCTTTGCCCAAGGCAGCCCGGAACTCGGCATCGAAGCCGTGGCCTCAAGGCGCTCGCAGGCCTTGTTGCAGCAGATTCGGGCCCAGTTGGCCTTGGCGGATCAGGCGGTGTTGAAGCTGCTGCGCAAGCCTTGAGAACGGGGCACGGGACTCGGGACTCGGGACTCGGGACTCGGGAGAGCGTCATTGCGAGCCACCTGTGTCGGTCCGACACTGCCCACGGGCCATGAACCACAAGCTGCCTGTAGGAGCGACCTCGCGTCGCGACGGGCGAGACGCACGTCCGAAGCAGCGGTCGCGCCGCAAGGGCGCTCCTACGGGTGAACAAAGCAAATCAAAGACTTACGATGTGGATTCATGGAGAGCCACCTGTTTCGGCCTGACACTGCCCAGGGGCCATGAACCCTGGCAGGCACGAAGCGGCTTTGAGGAGGGCCTCGCGCCTGCGCGGCCGCTCTTGATCTCCGCTCAGCGCAAAGCGGCGCCGCAGCACGGCGCCCTCCACCACAGCGACCCGATACGCCCGGCGCCCGGCGCTGGAATGCGGATCATGGAGAGCGTGGCGAAGCAATCCAGCGACTTGCGACCGCGTATCTGGATTGCTTCCCCCGGATCAAGTCCGGGGTCGCAATGACGCCGGTTCATGGCCTTTGTAGGTCCAGACAAGTCTGGACCAATCAACAGCCCGAGGCCCGCAGCCTTTCCCGTGCCCCGTGCCCCCACAACCCACAACCCACAACCCACAACCCACAACCCACAACCCACAACCCACAGCCGCCTCTACTGCTCCTCGAATTTCCCGAATTCCTTGAGCTCGGCCACCACCGACTTGTCGCCGACGACAATGATCGATTGGGCCTTGGGGTCGAAGTACTTCTTGCCCATGGCCTGCACCTGTTTGGCGTCGACGGCGCGGATCTTCGGCACATACTCGCCGAGGAATTCCGGCGGCAGGCCGACCAGCCAGTTGCTGGCGAGTGTGGACGCCACCGAGGCCTGTAGCTGGTTGCTGATCAGATAGCCACCGGCAACGTAGCGCTGGTTCATCTGCAGTTCGTCGGCGCTCACCGCCTCGTTGCCGATGCGCTGGTATTCGTGCAGGAACTCTCCAATCGCAGCGCCGGTGACTTCATTGCGCACATCGGCCGAGGCGATCATGCCGCCGCCCGAGAGCCCGGCGCGATAACCGACGCCAGCACCATAGGTATAGCCCTTGTCCTCGCGCAGATTCTGCATCAGCCGGCTGCTGAAACCGCCACCGAGGATAGTGCTGGTCAGGCGCAGCGGGACATAGTCGGGATGCGAAGCAGGAATCGACGGGCTGCCGATGCGCACGCTGGACTGCACGCTGCCACTGCGATCCAGATGCACGAAGGAGGGCTTGGCCTGGGTGCGGGCCATCGGAATGGCTGCAGCGGCCTTGCCCTCGACCTTCCAGTCGCCGAAAGCCTCGGTGGCGTATTTGAGTGCTGTCTCGGCATCGATGCGGCCGGTGATCACCAGCAAGGCCTGATCCGGACGCAGTCGCTGGGCGTGGGCCGCCTGCAACTGCTCGCGGGTGATGGCCTCGATGCTGGCCTCGGTCGGCTGGGTGCGGGCGTAGGGATGATCGCCATAGACCGCGGCCGAGATGGCGCGCTCGGCACGGAAACCGGGTTGCGCTTCGGCAGCTTTCAAGCCCTGCAGGGCATTGGCCTTGGCCAGGGTGACTTCGTTCTCGGGAAAGCTCGGCGTGCGTGCGACCTCGGCCAGCAGTGCCAGCATCGGCTCGGCCTGCGAGGCCAGCGCGTTGGCAGCCACGGTCAGGCCGTCATTGCTGGCATAGGCGCCCACCGAACCGCCATAGGACTGGGCGGTTTCGGCAATTTCCCGCGAGCTGCGTTTTTCGGTGCCCTCGTTGAGCATCGAGGCCAGTGTGGAGGCAAAACCGGGCATCGAGGCCTCGTCGGCGGCAAGACCCGCGCCCTTGAAGCTGAGCACGAAGTCGACCCGGGGAATGCCCTCGCGCGGCACCACCCAGACGCTCAGGCCGTTGTCCAGCGTGGTCTGGGAAATCTCCGGTACCGGCAACGGCTTGTCGGCGCCGTAGGGCGGCAGATCCTTGGGCAGCGCGGTGTTGGCCTGGGCCACGGGGCTCAGCAGCGCGCCGATCAGCAATGCAATCAATGTTCTGGTCATGGCGGGCTCCTCAGTTCTGGGTCGCGGATTCGGCGTCGAGCATCGCCGCCGGCTTGCGGTCTATGACCGTGCGATTGGCTGCGGTCAGGTACTTGGCGGCGACGCGCTTGAGATCATCGGAACTGACCGCTTCGATCCAGCCCGGCACCTGGTTGGCGACCCGGGCATCGCCCCACAGGGCCTGGAACTTGGCCAGATCGTCGGCGCGACTGAGGAAGCTCTCCATGCCATTGTTCCAGTCCGACAGCATGCTGGTCTTGACCCGCCGGAGTTCCTCGTCGGAGACACCGTCCTTGACCACCGCCGCGATCAGCTGATCCATTTCCTCGATCAGATCGTTCGAGCTGATGTTGGGCTTGTACAGCGCGAACAGGGTCAGCAGGGTAGGGCCGTCGTATTCGAAGGGTCCGGTGAGGCCGAACAGGAAGTCCAGGTTCAGGGCCATCTCCTTGCCCTTGACCAGGCCCTGATACATGCGCGAGGCATCGCCGCCTGCCAGCACTTCGGCCAGCACCGCAAACGGGGCCTGATCATCGCTGCCGCGGTCGGGGATCTTCCAGGCTACGGCCACGGCCGGCACCTGCGCCAGCGCATCGGACTGGGTGATGCGCTTCTCTTCGGTGTTGAGCGGTTCGGACACATCCGGGCGCGGCGGTGTCGGCCGCGCCTCGATGCCGCCAAAGTACTTCTCGACCAGGGCAAAAGCCTGCTCCGGGTTGACGTCGCCGGCCAGGCCGATCACGGCATTGTTGGGGCCGTAGTAGTCGCGGTGGAAAGCACGCACATCATCCAGGCTGGCGTTTTCCAGGTCGACGAAACTGCCGTAGCCGTCGTGATTGTTCTCCCATTTCTGGAAGGCCTGCTGGCTGATGTCGATCCACATGAAGCCGCCATAGGGCTGGTTCTTGACGTTGACCCGGATCTCTTCCTTGACCACGTCCTGCTGGTTCTTCAGGGTCTTGGCATTGAAGTCCAGCGTCTTCATGCGATCGGCTTCCAGCCACAGGATCGATTCCAGCGCCGAGACCGGGGCCACTTCGATGTAGTTGGTGTAATCGGGTCGGGTGGAGCCGTTGTTGCGGCCGCCGCCGCCGGTGATGACCTTGTCGAACACGCCTTCGCCGGCGTTGGGTGTGCCCTCGAACATCAGGTGCTCGAACAGATGGGCGAAGCCGCTGCGGTTCTTCGGCTCCAGCCGCATTCCCACCTTGTAGACCACGCTGACGCCGATGACTGGCGCGCTGTGGTCCTCGGAGACCACGACCGTCAGGCCGTTGTCCAGGGTCTTGACGGCAATCGGGATTTCCCAGTTGTCGCTGTCAGCTGCCAGCAGCGGCGTGGCAAGAGCAAGGCTGACCAACGCGGTCAGCAATGAGGGCAGGCGCAGGGTGGTCATGGGCAGTGATTCGAACCATGGCAGGGGCGAGGGCACGTAGGCTACCCGCGCCCCTGATTCGCTGCCATGGCCAGAAGTCAGGTGTGCCACCTGCTCAGTATTGGTCGAAGACCTCCCGCAGCAGGAAGGTGCCGACTTCGTTGTACTCGCCGAACTCGATGCCCAGGCCCAGGCCGACCGAAGCGGTCACGCCCAGCAAATGTTCCTGTCCCTGCTCGGGGCTGTAATAGCTGTACCAGATCGCGCCGCCGACACTGACGGCGCCGCTGACCGAGGCAGCGACGCCCTGCGAGTACCCCGTTTCAAAAGGTCCGTTCCAGATGCCAACCGTCAATGCCGAATCGATCCCGGCGGCGATGCCCTTGGAGATGCCGGCCGACTCGTAGGGTTTGACCTTGCGCTCGACCAGGTCGATGGCGATGCCGGCTTCGCCGTTGCCCCCGGCGATCAGCTGGAAATCGCCCGACCAGCCCACCGTGATCGAATGTTTGCCGGCTTCACGCGCGGTTCCTTCGAGCGCCCGGTAGGCCGGCATCTCGCGCAGCAGGGCATAGACGTCGCGCCAGCGTTTGGCCTTGATCAGCTGCTTGAGGTTGCCCTGCCGGTCCGCCTTGATGTCCTTGACCAGTGCCTGCGCGAGTTGCGTCATGTAGGTGCCGAAGACGCTGAAACCGGCTTGGTCGCCGCGGGCCGCGGCCTTGAGATCAAAGGGCGGCGCACAGACCTTGGCCGAAGACGCGCCGATCAGGTTCGCCAGCGGGTTGTTCTCCGGCGGCTGCTTGGCCACCCTCAGATTGCCGGCGCAGCGGTAGTCGGGCTTGCATTTCATGGCGTCAACGCCGGCCACCTGGATGCGCGTGGTATGCGCAGGACATCTCATGCAGCTGCCGCCGCCCAGTGCCACATGGAACTGGCCGCTGGGGCAACCCCAGGCTTGCTGGGTGTAGCGCGCGGGCTTCCAGGGGCCGGTCAACGAGCCGCGTTTGATGCAGGCCTTGGGATGATCCATCTTCCGGGTCGGCGAGCTTCGCCGATAGTCCTTCGGACAGGTCCAGCAGGAACTGCCTCGGATCGACGAGAAATAGGACTGCTTGCCGGGGCAACCGAGTTTCTCGGCCTTGCCCACATACTGGGCGGGTACGATCTCGCAGGGCTGCTCACCGATGCCGCCGCAGCCGCGCGGGCTGGGTGACGGCCGCGGATTCGGGCGCGGTTTGGGCGGCGGAGCTGGGGTGATTCCTGGCGGCGGATTCGGTGTCGGCCAGGGCGTTACCCCTGGTGGCGGTGCCGGCAGCGAGGCACCGAGTTCGCGCTGGTAGGCGTCCGGATCATCCAGCTGCACGGCGATCAGCTGATAGCGAACCGGTCCGAAGGCTCCGGCCACGCTGACATCCATGGCGCCGGGCTGCAATTGGGCGCTGAGGCGACCCAGCAGCGGCAGATCATCACCACCATAGCGGCCTTGATCCACACGCTGGATGTTCTGGATCACCACCATGTCGGGCTGCACTTCCAGCAGTCCCAGATGCGCCCAGGCATCGACCGCATACGCACGCCCGGCCTCGATGCGGATGCGCTTGCCGAGGGTGGAGATGGTCCAGATGCCGTCGATGGCGCTGGGTGCGCCGGGCGCCACTTGTGCCTTTTTCGGCAGCAGCGCCGGGGGCAGGCCGCTGGGCTGGAAAGCATCCTGGGTGTAGGCCTTGGACGTTGCCAGGACGAAAAGCAGGCTCGTCGTGAAAATGCTCAGGCAGCGAAGCCAGCTGAGAGGGTGGGCAGCGAGGGTCATCGTTGCTGGCACTCCGTTTTCAGGGAGCCAGTACCTTAACGTCTCAGTTTTGAATTGCCGACAACGGCGGGGCAGCGGCCGCGGCCCTTCATGACGATTTCCCCGTTCGCCGGCGCTCGCCCCGCGTTCCATGCGCACAGCCGCACTGCCTCATGCAGCCTGCGCGTGTGCTCTCAGGAATTCGACCAGATCATCGGCGCTGGCGGCGGGTTTGCGGGTAAACCCAAAAACGTGTTCATCGTCCAGCACCCGGTCCAGCCAGATCCCTTCCGCCGCCGGTGCCGGGCGCGTGCTGCCAAGCCAGAGCGCGGTGTCGGCGGCCTGCGCTGCCGTGCGCAGCCTGCGCTGCAGCGTCGCCCGGAACCAGGGCAGCGAGGTCTGTACGCCTTCGGTATCGACCCAGCCGGGATGCATCACATGCACCTTCGGGCGGCCCTGCCAGCGTTGATTCCAGTAGTGGGTCAGCACCACCTGGGCGCGCTTGTGCTGGGCATAGGCGGCCATGCCGTCATAGTCGGCCGCATCCCGGGTCAGTGCCTTGAGGTCCAGCGCGGCGCCGTACATGCCGCCTGAACTCATGTTGATCACCACGCCCCCGGACTCGATCGCGTCCGCTTCCACCAGCGTTTCGGTCAGCAGATAGTGACTGAGCAGATTGCTGACCAAGGACGATTCCAGGCCCTCCTCGGTGCGCTGATATTGGTTCAACAGCACCCCGACATTGTTGACCAGCACCGAGACCGGCGATGTCCGGGCGATCAGCTTGGCAGCGAAGCGGCGGGTGTCGGCCAACAACGAGAAATCGACCGGCAGGACCTCGAAACGTGTCGAGTTTCCGGCCTCCGCCCGCAGTGCATCGAGCTTTTCACGGTTGCGGGCAGCCGCCAGCACCGTCGCTCCGCGCTCATGCGCCTGCAGCGCAATCGCCCGGCCAATACCGCCGCTGGCGCCGGTGATCAGCCAGGTCTGGCCGCTCAGGTCCTGGTTGTAGGGCGTCCAGTCCGCGCGCCGCCGCTGGAGCCCGGCGACGCTGAACTGACCATAGAAGCGGGCGTAGAAAAACAGACTGGCGAGGGCTCTGAGCATGGGGCCAGCATACGCAGACGCCGCGAAAGCGATGTCTGCATCAGGATTCGTCAGCGGCCTCGAACTGAAGCTGCCCCCTGGACCATGAACCCCCGGGGTCATTGCGAGCCACCTGTTTCGGCCTGAAACTGCCCACGGGCCATGAACCCGCCGTCGTAGGTCATGTTGTCCGCGTCAGCGGACTACGTGACATCGAGTTGCGTCACGTAGCTCGCTACGCGAGCAACGTGACCTACAACAGCAAATCAACAACTTACGATATGGGTTCATGGAGAGGAGCGCAGCGACGAGGCAATCCAGGATAGCGCTGCACACTCCTGGATTGCTTCGCTACGCTCTCCATGAACCGCATTCCCGCGCCGGGCGCCGGGGGTATCGGGTCGCTGTGGTGGAGGGAGCCGAACTGCGGCGCCGCTTTGCGCTGAGCGGAGATCAAGAGCGGCCGCGCAGGCGCGCGGCCGTCCTCAAGGCCACTTCGTGCCTGCCAGGGTTCATGGCCCGTGGGCAGTTTCAGGCCGAAACAGGTGGCTCGCAATGACGCGTGATGACGAACCTTCGGGTGTCGTGGAGTGGCGGCCGCCCCGGCCTACAGCTATGTCGGCAGGCTTCGGCCGGACCCGCTGCAACTCCCGGCTTACTTGATCTCCGACAGCAGACTCGGCTCGGTGACCAGCGCGCGCACGCCGTGGGCGTGGTCCTCGTCAAACGCATTGCTCTCGCACCAGCGGCCGACGCTGTTGATGTCCAGCTTGGCGCACATCGGACGCACGCTCCACGAGACCTGCAGCGGTGAACACACCGATTCGTTGTACTTTGGCCCGGTGGTGGAGCCCAGGAACTGCACCGGGCTGCCGGTGCCCTGGGGCAGTGCCTTGGCCTGGTGGTAACCGTTGACGATGGTATTGCCGTAGTCGAAATCGTTGAAGTTCATCGCCGAGGCGTCGTTGACCAGCGTGAACACCTGGGTTTCCACCCGCAGTTGCGGGTTTGCGCAGCTGTCCGACAGACAAGCCCCCAGGGTGGCGCCGGGTTTGACCTCGCAGGAGGAATAGACCCAGTGTACTTCGATGGTGTCACCCGGCTTCAGGCCATGGCAAATCTTTCCGGTCGGTTGCGCCAGTTCCGCGGCCGACAAGGACGTGCTCATGTTGCAGCGATAGCCGCCGCCCACACCGTTGTCGCCAGGGCCGGCGTAGATTGAAAAATCCTTGGCCTTGTGCTCAGCATTCTGATGAAAATGCACATTGCACAGATTCAGATTCGGGTAGTCCGGCGCCATCGAGAACAGGCGCTGGTTGCTGCCGCCGGTTTGATCGATGTCTCGCGGCGTCTGTGGGCCGAAGCCGGTGCAGATTGCCCCGTCAACGCTGGCTGCGGGCGCAGACTGCTCTGCCACCGTGGCAGCGGGCCGGGTCGGCGCAGTGCTGCACGCGCCCATCACCAGCGCGGCGGCCAGTAGGGTCATGGTTCGACAGGAATATCGAGTCATTGTCATTGCTCTCCTCGCGCCTCGGATCTCGAGGCCTTGATTGGCCAACATGGCGAATATGGACCGGTGTATCCCAGTGGCGGGAAATTGACGAAGGACTTGTTTCGGTTTTGTGTGTATGGAGTGGTGCTTGTGTGAAAACATCGAAAAGAACGCGTGAGAGGTCGAAATCCGATGGCTCAGATGACTATTTTGGCGTTGACACGGGCGATCGGCCGCGGCTTGAATAAGACTGCTCACCATCCCCGGGATTGTCATGAAATTGCGCTCGCTGTCAATTTTCTCGATCACGCTCACCGCCATGGTCTTCACTGCCGGCGTGGATGCTCAAGTGGTTCCGGATGATGAACCGGATGCGCCGGTAGCCGCTCTGCGCGGCCGTGGCATCGACAAGGAACAGTATCTGCTTGAACGCGCCCGGCAGATCGGCGCCATGCGTGGCGTCGAGGAGGGCAAGGCCATAGATCCGAAATGGCGCGTGCAGGCCGTCCGCAGCCTGGACGCGCAGATGCGCAGCGTGAGCGGTGGGCCGACCTGGACCGAGGTGGGTCCCATGCCCATTCCCAACGGTCAGACAGTCGGCACCACCACGCCGGTCTCCGGCCGCGTGATTTCGATTGCCATCCATCCCAGCAATCCCGACATCGTGTTTGTTGGTACGGCCAGCGGCGGGCTCTATCGCTCCAGCAACGGCGGCACCTCCTGGGTGCCGTTGATGGACAACGCCCTTAGCCTGTCGATCGGTGCGCTGGCGATTCCGGCGACGCAGCCGAACACGCTGTACGTCGGCACTGGCGAACACAACTTCTCTCTGGACAGTTTCTTCGGCGTTGGCGTGTACCGGATCACCAATTCCACTTCGGCCAATCCGACGATTTCCGGGCCCTTCAACCTTGACGGCAGCGCTCAGGATGTCTTCACCGGGCGCGGCATCAGTGAGATCCAGGTGCATCCGAGCAATCCGGACATCATTTTCGTGGCCACCACGTCCGGCGTCGCCGGCATTGGCGCCGCCGCCAATCCAACCCTGCCGTCCAGAGGCGTCTACCGATCGGTCAACGCCACATCGGCCAATCCGGTGTTCGAGAAACTCACCGGACTGGCCGGAAACGCGAATTCGAGCGTGCGCGACATCGTGCTCGATCCGGGGAATCCCGATCTGCTGATCGCAGGCGTGGTGGCCTCGGGCGGTGTCGGCGGTCTCTACACCTCGACCAATGCGCTCTCCGCGAGCCCGACCTTCACCCAGACGCAAGTCTTTCCCGGCTCGGGGACCAGTGATCTGACCTCCGAATTCGCCATCGGCCGCGTCTCCGGCAACCCCAACCCGGTGATCTACGCCGGCGTCGGCGACGGCGGCGGTCGGGTGCTGATCAGCAATGACAACGGTGCCACCTGGACCCAGCAGATCGACAACAATTTCTGCACGCCGCAGTGCTTCTACAACATTGCCATCGAGGTCGATCCAGTCGATCCCACCCGCGTCTACATCGGCGGTGCGCCGTCCACGCCTTTCGCCATTTCCACCAACAGCGGCACCTCGTTCGCGAACAGTGACAACGGTCTGCACGTGGATTCACACGTCATCGCCGTGTCCCAGTCGGATCCCAACGTGGTCTATTTCGGTTCGGATGGCGGGATCTACCGGTCGAACAACAAGGGCGTGAACTGGACACCGCTCAACAACAGCAGCTTCAGTGCCACCCAGTTCATGAGCATTGCCACGCATCCCACCGACACCGAGCTGATGATCGGCGGTACTCAGGACAACGGCACCAACCAGAAGCAGAGCAATGGTTCCTGGCTGCGGGTGGATGGCGGCGACGGCGGCTTTACCGGTATTGACCAGACTGCCGCCGACAGCGTCAACGTGCGCATGTACCACACCTATTTCAACGCCGGGAACCTTCAGGGTTATGCCACCCGTTCCACGGTCAGCTCGTCCTGGGGATTTGTCGGCTGCCAGTCCACGAACGCGACCGGCAACGGCATCACCTGCAACGGCTCGATCCTGTTCTATGCGCCGCTGGTGCTCGGCCCTGGCTCGCCCAATACCGTCTACTACGGTAGCGACCGACTGTATCGATCGGCCGACGCCGGCAGCAACCACACCGTGGTCAGTCAGAACCCGATTCGCTCCGGTGTTCCGATCTCGGCCATCGCCATTGCTGCCAATGACGACAATCTGCGCGTGGTCGGTCTGCGAGATGGCGGTTTGTACCGCACGCTCACCGGAGCGACGACACTGGAGGAGTTCGACACCGGCAATGCCATTCCCAACCAGTACATCGGCCGGATTGCCGTTGATGCCAACGACAACAACGTGGTCTACGTGGCGCTGTCCGGGTTCGCCGGAGCTGGCCAGAATGTCTGGAAGTCCAGCAATTTCCTGTCCGCCACGCCCACCTTCAGCGCCGCCGCCAGCGGAATCCCCAATGTGCCGGTCAACGCCCTGCTGATTGATCCCGCCGACTCCGCCACCGTCTATGCGGGTACTGACATCGGCGTCTATCGCAGCACGGACAGCGGCGCCACCTGGAGCCCGCTGGGCAGCGGTCTGCCGCGTGTACCGGTCTTCGGTCTGGCTTTCAACGGCCCGAGCAATCCGGGCGGTCGCGGGCCGCTTCGCGCTGCCACCCACGGTCGCGGCATCTGGGAAATCAATCTCACCGTGGCTGGGCCCAATATCTTTGCGGATGGATTCGAAGGCCCCTGAGCACGTTGATTCGAGTTGGCGACCGTGGACCGTCGCCAACTCCAGCGCGCCTTGAAGGACTGCGCCGATCAGGTAGGCGGCGCGTACTCGTGGAGCCTGCCGGGTCAAGCTCGTGACATGCATGCCGTCGGAGCCGCGGTGCCCTCGCCATTGGCCATGAACCCCGGCGTCATTGCGAGCCACCTGTTTCGGCCTGAAACTGCGCACGGGCCATGAACCACAAGCTGCCTGTAGGAGCGCCCTTGCGGCGCGACCGCCAAGCCTCACGTTCGAAGCAGCCGTCGCGCCGCAAGGGCGCTCCTACAAATCAACAAATCAAATCAACAATTTGCGACATGCGTTCATGGAGAGCCACCTGTGCCCACGAGCGATGAGACCTCTTGCGCGTAGCCCGTTGTGCCGCGTAGCGGCTCAGCGGGGCTCTTTGGCGTCACCGCCCGGTGAGAGCGCCGCTCGCGCCGCGGGCTACCACAGGCGGCCTTTTGCTCGTCTTGGAGTGGCCCAAACGCCCCGGCTTACGTGTGCATCCTCGACCCGCGGGCCTATTCCATTCCCCACTCGAACAGGCTGTCGCCGCTGAGGTCGACCGTCATCAGCTCGTTGTCGGCCTTGGGGTGGCGGGCTGCGAACACGGCTCGGGTTCCGGCAATCATGAATGGGAACGTACCGTCCGATAGCCCGGATTCGGGGCCAGCGATGGTCACGGCCGGATAGTAATTGCCGCCTGACCACAACACAGGCTCGACGCCTTCTTCCAGCCCCAGATGGGCAGCAAAAAGGATGCCGATGCCGGGGACCACCGTCAGGACATCGGGCCTGGCGCTGGCTGGTCCGGGACGGAGGGCCTGGGCCACCCTGTGCGTTCCCGGCACGGTGCCGTCGCTTTCCCAGAGTTCCAGGCCTTCGGCATCGTCGTGGAAGGGGAAATACACTTTGTCCTCGAAGAGCACCGGAGCGGCGCTGAAATAGGCCAATGACGGGCGCTGCGCTGTCGCCAGCACCTGCGCGCCGGTGGCATCGATCCGGAATACCGCCGCGATTCCCTCTCCGGGCTGGCCATCCAAGCGGTTGAGTACCAGGATGCCGAAACTGCCGGCACTGGCATAGCTCGGATAGATCTGCGCAGAGTCCGGATTCGGCAGCACACTGAGATCGGAGATCTGTTGCGTGCCAGCGGGGGTGCCGTCGGTCATCCACAACGCATAGGGCGCTTTGGTCAGAATCAGCGCGCGCTGACCGTCCATGGCGATGGGCACCGGCGTTGAGGATCCACTGCCTGGATTAAGGTCGGCCAGCATGGCGGCCGAGCGTGACTGGATGTCATAGACCCAGGGCTCGGTCCCCAGCATGGGCAAGACGCAGGGAAACACGATGCGGTCGCCCACCAGAATAATCCTGTCCCGACTGTCGAAATTGCTGGGATCAGCCTCGGCACAACCGGTGTTTCTGACCTCCGAGCCCGACGCCGTGCCATCCGTCACCAGAAGGCGTACCGTGGTGTCGCTCTGGCGAGCGCCGGCGATCAATCCGCCGCCGTAGGGGAAAGCCAGCCCGAGCACGGTGTCGGCAATGCCGGGGTTCAGGTCTCCCAGCGAACGCGTGGTTTCGGTTTGGGCATCGTAGTACCAGGGTTCGGTGCCGGCGACCGGCAGTTGCACCGAGATCAGCCCGCCGGTTGCGGTGACCGGTCGCAGCGTGGGTTGGTTCGTCAGCGCTGCGGGCAGCAGTGGCCGCAATGGCCTCCAGAGCCCGGGCCGGGCTCCACCGAAGATCGTTTCGTATCCTGATCCCATGAGCGCTCCAGCCACGATGTTCTGGCCGAAGGCACCGCTCAGACCGGCGTTGCTTGAACTGTCACCCCGGGTTTCCATCACCACATGATTCTGTGCCGGATTCCCGTTGCTGAAGAGCAGACCAGAAGGACTGGTTCGAAGCAGCTGACCGTTCGGCACGGGAGTGGCGACCGGGCCAGCGAGTGGACTTCCCAAAATGGTGCCGGCCGCC
This sequence comes from Rhodanobacteraceae bacterium, assembly GCA_024234055.1. NCBI lineage: Bacteria > Pseudomonadati > Pseudomonadota > Gammaproteobacteria > Lysobacterales > Rhodanobacteraceae > Rhodanobacteraceae bacterium. The sequence goes on along the minus strand of JACKOW010000002.1, from coordinate 497,589 downwards.
AATATCTCAGTTCCCGCAAAGCTTCCGTCGGTCTGGTAGACATGCGTCGATGTGCCATCGCCAGCCTGGAACACAACTCGCACACCGCTCAGCGCGGGAAAATCCATCGGACCCTCAATCGAGGATACGAAACTCTGCCCGCCCCCCGGCACTCGCCAGACTTCTTCAGTGCCAGCCGGCGTGCCATCCGTGCGCATCATGACCACCGCAGAGCTGGATAGCCTCGCGCTGAACAGCAGCGTGCCATTGGCCATGACGGCATGCCCGTCGTCGTAGCGGGAATCCTCGATACCCGGATTGAGATCGCCGAGCGAGGTGGCTGTGATGCCATCGACGGCCAGCGGCTCCATGCCGGTCGATGCATCGCGGCGCCAGGCAACCAGGCGTCCGTTCACCTCAGCGACCAGCGCCAGATCGGCCGAAGTGGCGACCTCGGTGTTGGCAATGGCAACGAGGGTTTCGGTCGCCACATCGAGCCGGTAGATCTGGCACAAGTTGGTCATCGGACACGCGGCAAACCAGGCTGTGCCATTGGCCCCGACCCGGAAATCATAGGGTTCCGAGCCATCCGTGCCGGCTCTCAGTTCGGTCAACACATGGGTGCCGGCGGCGCTGCCATCGCTGATCCAGGGTTCGACGCCGGTGTTGCCGTCATTGCCGGCGAAGACAATCCGGCCACCGGAAACCACGCCGCCGCGATAGTCCACGCCCGACCCGCCGGGGTTGAGATCCCTGATCAGGGTCAAGGAGTCGCAGTCCGACACATACAGCTCGGCGCCGGAGTCCGGATGCTCCAGGCGCAGCACGGTCTGATTGCCGAGTTGGCCGAAAACCTCGAGCCAAGGGCTCGAGAATCCCCGGAATCCGGGGACCAGATCGCGCACCATCCGCGTGCCCTGAATGGTGCCGTCGCTGCACCACAGTTCCTTGCCGAAAGATCCATCGTCGGCCAGAAAGGCCGCTTGGCCATTGACGGGCACGAGGAAAGGTCCGCCGCCGAACTGCGGTCCGGGGTAGATGTCCGCCAGCCGGTAGGTGCCGGCATCGGTGCCGTCGCTGCGCCAGAGATCGCGCGTGACATACAAGCTGATGGGTACGCCGCTGCCGCCTTCCAGCACGCCGACGCTGTTGGTTCCGCTATCTTGCCGATACGCTGGCCACTCTTCGGTGCGCAGATCCGCCAGCAACTGCGGACGCAGCGGTCCGATCGGGGGCGCCGCCAGCGCCAGCGGGGCGGACAGCAGTGCGCTGAGCAACATCAGGCTCAGCAGCAGGAGTGAGCGGTGAGCGGGTGTCATGGGAATGCTTGTTGAAATTGGTAACAATTGATCATAGCCTCCTCACCTGCGTCGGTACAGGGTCGCAGCAGGTCGGCTTTGCTGCGCACCGCAATGTAAGGTAGTTCGATGTCACACGCCCGCTCTTGCGGACCACGCGACCTACGACGGCGGGTTCATCGTTCGGGCCGACATGGCTGGCGCGACCCGACGGCATGGGTCACGCGCTTGCCGGAACTTTGTCGGCGGCGTGCTATCCAAGGCCCCTTGTTCAGCCAGATGGCCTCGATCACGGATGATTGAACTCAAGTCGCTGACGCGCCGCTATCAGATGGGCAGCACCACGGTGATGGCGCTGGCGGGCATTGACCTCCGTATTGGCGCGGGTGAGTTCGTGGCCATCACCGGGCCCTCGGGTTCGGGCAAGTCCAGTCTGCTGAATCTGATCGGTTGTCTGGATCGTCCGAGCAGCGGGCACTATCTGCTGGATGGCACCGACGTGGCCACCTTGGCCGATGACCGCGTCAGCGGCTTGCGTAATCGCCAGATCGGCTTTGTCTTCCAGAGCTTCTTTCTGTTGCCGCGCTTGAGCGTGCTCGAAAACGTGCTGCTGCCATTGCGCTTTGCCGATGCCCCGGACCCGCAGGCGGAATTGCGGGCCCGGGCCTTGCTTGATCGGGTGGGCTTGAGCGAACGCCTGGGGCACCGGCCGAGCGAGTTGTCCGGTGGCCAGCAGCAGCGCGCTGCCATTGTCCGGGCGCTGATCCGGCAACCGGCGGTGCTGTTGGCTGATGAACCGACCGGCAACCTCGATTCGCGCAGTGCGGCTGATGTGCTGGGCCTGTTTGACGAACTCCATGCCGAGGGCCAGACCATCGTGCTGGTGACTCACGACGCCGAGGTCGCAGCGCGGGCGCCGCGGCATGTGCAACTGCGGGATGGATTGATCGAGAAGGATGATGCGCGTGTCTGAAATGCGTGAGCGCAGCCTTGGCGTTTGGCGATGGCTTGCCTCGCGCAAGCAACAGGGGCAGGGGGCAGGGGGCAGGGCTCCAACCTTGCCGCATGTTCGAACGACGGCGCATGGCGGGTCCCCTGCCCCCTGCCCCCTGCCCCCGCCCTTCCGTGGGAGTGGACTTGGTCCGCGATGGCTCTGGCTGATGCTCCTGCTGAGCGGCGCGGTCATGGCCGAGCCGTCCACCCGCCCGGCCGTCATCAGCGGCGAAATCCACGCCGTCGACGCGCAGCCCATCCTGACGCCGCCGTCTGATTCCTCGCCGGTGGTGTTGCGCAGTTTCGTGGCTGAAGGTCAACCGGTGCGCAAGGGCGATGTGGTGCTCAGCATCGACGGCGGTCAGGCTGCCAGCAACACCCGACAGTTCAAGTCCGAGCGCTTGCAGGCTGCGGCCAGGGCCGACAAGGAAGTGGCTGCCCTGGAGGTGGCCGCGATCGACGCCGAGCGCAAGCTCCGGATCTCCGAAGCCACCCTGGACAAGGCCAGGATCGACGCGGCGATTCCCAGGGAACATCTGGCAGCACTGGACTTCGATCGCTATCGCGGCGCCTTGCAGCAGGCCGAACGCGAGCTGGAGGTCGCGCGCAATGAATGGACCGCTGCGGTCTCAGCGGTCAACCGTCGACGCGAGGATCGCCAGATCGAGCTGGCCCAGTTCGACGAGAAGATCGCCTACTGGGAAGCGCAGGCGCACGCCTCGGAAGTGCGCGCCGAGCGCGACGGCGTGGTCGTGCATGGATTCGACAAGTGGCGCGGTAGTCGTTTCGACGAGGGTTCCTCCAGTTATCCCGGGCAACGCGTTGGCGATGTGATCGGCGCGGGTCAGGCGCGTCTGGGTGTGCGTGCCTACGCCCTGGAAGTGGACCGCCGTGCCTTCAACGTCGGCGATCCGGTGCAGCTGTATTTCGACTCGGCGCCCGGGCGTGTGCAGAGCGCGCAGATCTCGCGGATCGCCGGCGCCCCGCAGGCCAAGGCCGAATGGGGCGAGGGCCGCTATTTTCAGATCGACATCGAATTGCCGGAGAATTTCGATCTGCCGTTGCGCTCCGGCAGCAGCGTGCGCGTGGTCAAGGGCGAGACCTCGCCCACGCCGGTTGCGTTCGAGTTGGCAGCCACCCGCCGATTCGAGGGCGAGATCGTTGCGCTGGAATCCAGCGCCATCTCGCCGCCGGCCATCGAGAATCTGTGGCAGCTGACGCTGACTCAGCTGGTGCCGGATGGCAGCGTGGTGACCGAGGGCCAGGTGGTCGCCGAGTTTGATGGCAGTGATCTGATGCGGCAGCTGGCCGAGAAGCAGGGCAGTCTCAACGAGAAGCGCTCGCAGCTGGAGCGACTGCGGCTGGAACTGGCCGAACGCGAGCGCACCGAACGCATCGCCACGGCGGAGCAGGCGGCGGCGCTGGAGAAAGCCCGGCGCAAGGCCTCCCAACCCGCCACGCTGCTGTCGGCCATGGCCTATCGCAAGCTGGCGATCGAGCGGGTTCAGGCCGAAGCGGAGATGGACATCGTGACCAGACGCGAGGTTCTTGCAGCGCGGCAGCGCCAGGCCGAGCGCGAGGAACTGGAAGCCGGTGTCGATCTGCTGGAGCAGGAGGTGGCCACACTCAGCGAGGGCCTGGGGGCGCTCAGCATCAAGGCGCCGCGTGCGGGCGTGATGCTGCACCTGAGCAACTGGCAGGGCGAGAAATTCGATGTGGGTTCCAGCGTGTTCCGCGGCATGGCCGTCGCCCAGATTCCCGATCTGTCGCGGCTTGCGGTGAGCATGCAGGTGCCCGAGCGGCAGATTGAACGCGTGCAGATCGGGCAGAGAGTGCAGGTGAGTGTCGAGGGTGGGGCGGTGTCGGCGCTGTCAGGCACGGTCAGCGAGATCGGCCGGGTGGTGCGTTCGCGCTCACGCGCCAATCCCATTCCGGTGGTCGATGTGCGCATCGATCTGGATCGAATTCCGGAAGGTGCCAAGCTGAAGCCCGGGCTGCCGGTGAGAGTGGATCTGGAGGCCAAGCCGACATGAGATGTTTGCTGAAGATCGGTGTGCTGTTTGCAGTTGCGGGACTGGCCGCGTGCGCCAATAACCCCGACACGGCACCGCCGGTCGAGACCGTGGTGTCAGCGCCGCTGGAATTGCGGGTGGAAGCGCAAGGTGAGCTGCGCGCTGCCAAATCGACGCCCTTGAACGTGCCTGGCACCCAATGGGCCAGACGTCAGTTGTTGTGGATGGCGCCGGAGGGCAGCTTCGTCAAACAAGGGCAGACCATCGCCCGCTTCGCGGCGCCCCAGGGCAAGCTCGATCTGCTGGAAGCGCGCGCCAATCTGCTGCGCAATGCGCTGGCGCGGCAGGGCAAGCTGGCCGAACTGGCGACCGGATCGGCCAGGATCGATGCCGATTTGGCGCAGGTGGATACCGATCTGGGCATCGCCTCGCGCTATGCCGACGCCGACCTGGATTTCTTTGCCCGCAATGAATTGCTGGATGCGGTGCAGGATCAAGCTTTCCTTGGCGAGAAGAAGGGCTTCCTCGGCTGGAAGCGCGATCAGACCGGCGAGCGCGGTTCGGCCGAACTGGCGGTGCTGGACAGTCAGCGCGCCAGCCAGCAGCAGACGGCCCAGGTGCGCGAAGCGGATCTGGCGGCACTGGAACTGGTGGCACCGAACGATGGTGTGTTCATGCTCAGTGCCGACTGGTCGGGAGAGAAGCCGCGGGTCGGCGCAGCGCTCTGGGCCGGCAATGACTTCGGCAGCCTGCCCGATGCCAGCGAACTGGAAGTGCAGTTCGCGCTGACCCAGATTGATGCCGCTGGCGTCAAGGTGGGAGCCACGGTCGAGCTGTATCCGTTGGGCCGGCCCGATCAGACCTTCAGCTCCGAGGTCAGTTGGGTGGCGGCAGCGGCGCAGGCCATCAGTCGCCAGAACCCGATCAAATATCTGCGCATGCGCGCCAAGGTGCCCAAGGATCAGGTCGCCGCATTGGGTCTGGTGCCCGGCCAGTCGCTCGTGGCACGCATCTATGCGGTACGCACCGAGCTTGGCATTTCGGTGCCGAATATTGCGCTGCTGACCGAAGGTGGCGAGAACCAGGTCGAAATCTGGGAGGACGGCCAGCGCGTGCGCCGGCCAGTGCGCCTGGGCGAGCGCGGCCTGGCGCGCAGCCAGATCCTGGAAGGACTGGAACCCGGTGATGCCGTCATATTGACGCCGAAGAGCGAGCCCGCCGCATGAGTGTCTGGCGTGAGGCACTGGATGAACTGGGACGGCGCAAGCTGCGCACCGGACTGACCTTGCTCGGTCTGATCTTCGGCGTCGGCAGTATCGTCGCCATGCTCGGCGTTGGCGAGGGCTCGCGCCAGGAGGCGCTGTCGCTGGTGGAAGGCCTGGGTTTGCGCAATCTGATCGTGCGCGCGCTCCCCCAGGACAGCGAAGCCTTGCGCGAGGTGCGCCTGCGCAGCCTGGGTCTGACCCGGGCCGACGCCGAGGCGGCGCTGGCGGTGGTGCCCGGTGCCGAGGCCATCGCCGCCGAAAAGGAAATCCGCGCCCATCAGGTCTACAGCGATCAGGGCAGCGGTGATGTACAGGCCAGTGCGGTCTCGGCCAACTACTTTGACCTGGCCAGCCTGAAGGTGGACCAGGGTCGAGCGCTCGACAATGCCGATGAGGAGGCTCTGGCCGCGGTGGCGGTGCTCGGCTATCAAGCAGCCCGCAGCCTGTTCCCCCGGGGCGATGCGGTGGGGCAGTGGGTCAAGATCAATCACGCCTGGTTCGAGGTGGTGGGCGTACTCGCCGACCGTGATCTGGCCAAGGATCAGTTCGAAGGCGTGCAACTGGGGCTGGAGGCCAATCGCGTGTTCGTGCCGCTGGCCAGCGCTCGCGAGCGTCTGCGTTTCCAGCCAATGGAGGACGAAATCGATCGCTTCTGGTTGCGCGTGGCCGATCCTGAGCAGATCGTCGGCGGCGCCCAGGTGATGGCGGCTTTGCTCGATCAGCGTCATGGTGGCATTGCCGACTACAGCCTGATCGTGCCGGCGCAGCTGTACCGCCAGCATCAGCAGACCCAGCGCATCTTCCGGTTCGTGATGGCTGCCATCGCTGGCGTCAGCCTGCTGGTGGGCGGTATCGGCATCATGAACATCATGTTGGCCAATGTGCTTGAACGCCGTCGGGAAATCGGTCTGCTGCGCGCCATCGGCGCCCGCAAGCGCCACGTCATCGATCAGTTCCTGCGCGAAACCGCCTTGATCTGCGGTATCGGCGCCCTGCTGGGACTGGTCTTCGGCGGCCTGCTGGCCTACCTCATTGCCACCTTCGCCGGCTGGCCGGTGGCCTGGGCGCCGATCCCGGTGCTGCTGTCCGCCGTCGTCTGCGCGGCGGTGGGACTGGGTTTTGGTGTTTATCCCGCCCGCCAGGCGGCAGAGCTGGATCCGATTGCGGCGCTGCGCAGCGATTAGGCTGGTTGCTGGTTGCTGGTTGTCGGTTGTCGGTTGTCGGTTGTCGGTTGTCGGTACGAGCGCCCGGGAACCGCTGCGCGGTACCCGCGGCCTACGCAAGCGAAGAGCTCGGCTCTTGTAGCCCGAACTGCGCGCAGCGCTGTCCGGGCGGTGACGGGTCAAGGTGACCTCGGTCAAGGCGTGCGATGCGTGATCCGCAACCGCGTTCGGGGCGATCCAGATCGCGGCAGGTATGATCCGTGGCAAGCTCTTGGAGATGGACTGACGGATGCCCCTGTACTTGGCAACACCGAAGGATGCACGCCGGAAATCCTGGCGCTGGCGGTTGTTCCCGGTCGTCGCCGTGTTGTTCCTCCATGGTGGGCTGGCGCCGTTGGCGATCGCCCAGAACCCACAATCGGCGGCAGACCCATCGTGGTCAGCGAGCCGCAGCGATTATCCCTGGAACTACCCGGGCACCCTGAGCCGCAGCACCCGCGGCGCCGTGATCAGTGGCGCCTGCGCTGCGGTCGCGGCCGTGCCGCGGGTACTGATTGCCGGCGACAGCTGGGCCCAGTTCATGTGGGATGACGATGCCCACAACCAGATCTTCGATCGCTTCGGTCAGGCCGACAAGCTGGCCGTGAGCCGCTCGCTGGGCTCGAATCCGGGCGCTGGCTACAGCGGACCGGAGTACGCGGTGTCCGGCAGCGAGGCTCGCGAATGGGTCAATACGGCGAGCTATCCATGGATCGCCAATGTGGTGTCCGAGCTCAATGCACTGCCCAGCATCGACACCGTGGTCTTCAGCCTCGGCGGCAACGACGTGCTCGCCGGCAAGTCCGGCGGCGGCTGGTACAAGGACATGGATCTGGATGTGCCGGGGTCGGAAGCGGCATTGTTCCAGCGCATCCTGGCCGACAGCGGCAGCATCGTCTCGGCTTTCACCGCCGTGCGCCCGAACCTGGATGTGCTGGTGTCCAGCTACGAGTACCCGAACTTCAACGTCTCGCCGCTGTGGTGCTGGATCTATGCCTGTCCCAAGCGCAATGATCTGAGTCGTGATCCGGCCAATGCGCTGGTCACCGACACTGAATTGAACGCCCTCAATCTGGCGGTCGAATCGCGCCGCATCGCCTGGACCAACAGCCACCCGCGCCTGTATTTCGACCATGGCGTGGGCGAGATGCATCATTACTACGGCGACGGTCAGACCGCACCCGGGCTGCTGCCGCGCCCGGGTCAGCTGGCACCGGACTATCTGCCTTTTCCGGGCGGCAATCCCAACCTGCCCAGTCTGCGTGAGAATTTCCGGGTCAGCTCAGGCATTCCGGCGGATCCGATCCATCTCGATCCGGAGGGCTATCAGTACAAGGTGGCTGTGCAGGCCGAGAACTACTTTTTCCCGCGCTTTCGCGGCGACGTCTCCCTCAGCTTGAGCTCGCAGGGCGGTGTCTTCGATGGCTGGACCGATGGCGTGGCTTTGGGCAACGACAGCATCCAGGTGGGCGATGACGGCAGCCGCCTGCGCTACGGTATCGTGTCGATCGACACCAGCGCCATTCCGCCGGGCGCCGAGATCGCGTCAGCCAGTCTGTACCTGCTGCAGGAGAGTCGCAGCGGCAGCAACCCCTTCGTGAGCGGCAGCCTGGGCGCGCCGCGCGTCGATGTTGCCGCCAGTTTCGGCTCGCCCGAACTGGAGTTGACCGATGCCGCCGCACCGGCCACGGCCAGCGATGTCGGCTGTGCCATCGGCTCGGCCAACAATCCCTATGACGCGCTGCGTATTGACCTGACACCCGCCGGACTGGCGGCCATCAATCGCGGCGGCATCACCCAGTTCCGGATTGCCTTCACGCAAGTCGATCCCGGCGTGAACCGGGTGCAGTTCAAGGATGGCGATGCCGTGCTCGCCGCTGCCGAACTGCGCCAGACCACCCACTTTGTCGATGAGTTGCAGCCCGACGGAACGATTCGTCCTCGCGCGGTGATGGGCGGCGCGCTGGTGCATCGTGGGCTGGCCGAAGTGACCGGCAGTGCCAAGCCCTTTCTCGATGTACGCTACGCTGCGCCGCTGTTCCAGGATGGATTCGAATGAGCACGGGGTTCTGGTCCAGAGACCGCAACATCATGGGCGGTGCCTGCGCCCTGGTGGGCTTGGCAACCGGCGCGTGGCTGGCGTTGGGCAGCGCCGGTGACGGCTACTGGATGTTCCTGATCGCGGCGCCGCTGGCCGCATACGCCACGGCTGCCTTGTGCTGGTGGTCGTTGCTGGAGCGACCGGGCATTCATAGCCGGAAGCAGGCCGCCATCGCCGGCGCGTTGGCGGGCGTCGCTGCGCACTATCCCTGCTGGTGGTTGCTGATGCTCGGAAACTACGTGTTTTCCTTCGTGTCGACCGGGACCATCGACACCTCCGATGCTGGCCCCATCGGACCTCTGAGCGCCTTCTGGGCGGCCGCGGTGTATTCGATGTTCAGCCTGCTGTTCGTCGGTTGGGTGACCGCGCCGGCGGGTGCAGTGATCGGAGCGCTGGTGGCGCACTGGCGTCTGGAGTCGGCGGAGCGGGCCGCGTAGTCGTAGGCATGGGCCCGTCTGCAAGACTGGTGTTGGCCAATTCGGGAAGCCACCGGAGCTTTCCACGACCTGGCTAGATTTCCCAAGGCGATCGCGGACCCGCCTTGTGGAGGGCGCCGCGCCGCGGCGCCGCTTTGCCGTGACGAAGATCATACAGCGGCCGCGCCGGCGCGCGGCCCTCCTCGGAGCCATAGTCAATGGACCACTCGGCACATGCCGCCCCTGTGGGAGCGGCTTCAGCCGCGATTGCTTTTCACCACACCGCCCGGACGCGCGGTTCGGACGGCGGTTCCAACAACCAGCAAGCAGCCCTCTGCGCGCCGCGGTGCTGCGCATGGAGCCGTTGTTCTAAGGGACAGCCGCACCGGCGCAATATTTTCTTGTTGCAGGCATGTCTGGGGGCGAATTTCGCCCGGGCTTCGGGACTACACTGACGCTTCGCGGCCAGGCCTTGCTGGTCATCCAGGCTGGTACGTGATCAGGCGCTGTGCTGCCCGAAGCGAATCGGGTGCCCATACATTGGGGGTCGGTGTGAACAAGTGGATTTGTGGTTTGCTGGCGTTGTGTCTGGCAAGTGTCGCGTTTGCACAGGATGCGCTCGAAGATTCGGAGCGCGTGGCCGACAAGGGTGCGCAGTCCGAGCCCACCGCGGTTCCGCAAGCGCCGGCCCTTCCGCTGGTGAAGATCAGCGAGGCGCAGCGGGCGCTGCTGGCAGAGAAGGCCCGTGATCTCGGCGAGCGCCGATTCGGCGATCCTGATCTCGCCGAGCAGTTCTTCGTGAACAGCCGCACCGGACCGCTGATCACGCGCGGCGCCAATCGCAGCGTGGGCGTGGGCACGCTCAGTCCGCAGATGTACTTCCCGGCGCTGCAACAGATTCGCAAGATGCCACGTATTTCCAGCGCCACCGGCCAGCGGTTTTCGGCGCTGTCCGGGGCGCAGGACCCTCCGGTTGATCCCTTCGCCGGAACGCCCATCAATGCCCTGGGCACCTGGTCGAATCTGGGGCCTGCCAATCAGGGTGGACGTACCCGCGCGATCCTGATCGATCCGGGCAATCCCAACATCATGTATGCCGGCGGCGTGGCCGGCGGAGTGTGGAAGTCCACGGATGCCGGCGCCAACTGGATCACGACCACCGATCAGATGGCCAATCTCGCTGTGGTCACTCTGGCATTTGATCCGGGCAACAGCAGCGTGATCTACGCCGGTACCGGCGAGGGTTTTGGCAATGGAGACGCGGTACGCGGCGCCGGTGTCTTCAAATCGATGGATGCCGGTGTGACCTGGTCGCAGCTGGCCGCCACCAACAACTCCAATTTCAATTTCTCGAACAAGCTCCTGGTGAGCCCGCGCAACAGTCTGCGGATCTGGGTCGCGACCAGTATCGGCGTCTACCGTTCGACCGATGGCGGCACCAGCTTTTCCCAGGTGCTGAATGCCAGTAGCGTGGGCGGTTGCACCGACATGGCCATGCAGCTGCAGGGGGCGTCGGGCTTCCTGTTCGTGTCCTGCGGGCGAACCTCATCTCAGGGCACGGTCTATCGAGCCGACGACAGCGATGTCTCCACGCTCAGCAGCGTGCTCAGCCTCACCGGGCAGGGTCGAAGCTCGATTGCCATCGCGCCCTCGAACGAGAACGTTGTTTACGTGATGGCGTCGCAGCGCAATGCAGGCGGCGGTCCCGGGCAATACGGATTGCACGGCATCTATCGATCGACCACCAGCGGCGCCTCGGGCTCGTTCACTACCCAGCGTCAGGGCAATATCGCGCCAGCCAATACGACCCAGAAGATCAATCAGTTGCTGCTCAGCAATCCGGTCATTGCGCTACTCACCGAATGTGGCTTCGGAACGTCCAGCTTCTCGAACCAGGGCTGGTATGACAACGTGCTGGCTGTAGATCCAGTGGACCCCGACATCCTCTGGGCGGGCGGCATTGACCTCTGGCGCTCTGACAATGCCGGTGTGGACTGGGGCACCGCCAGCTTCTGGTGGTTCGACAAGGGTGTCGATCCCGAGTATCACCATGCAGACCAACACGCGCTGGTATTCCATCCGCAGTACAACGGCACCAGCAATCGCATTCTCTTTGCAGGCAGCGACGGTGGTGTCGAGCGCACCGACAATGCCCGCGCGCCGGTGAACACCACCCTTGCCCAGATCTGCGGTGCGCCGGTGGCGGGCGGCGCGGCCTGGGTGGATCGCAACAACGGTTATGTCACCACGCAGTTCTACGATGGCGCCGTGTATCCGGACGGGCTCACCTATTTCGGCGGTCTGCAGGACAACGGCACCCAGCGCGGTGTCTCTCCGGGCCTGAACTGGACCACGTTGCTCGGCGGTGACGGTGCCTATGCCGCAGTCGACACCCTGGGCGATGCCAATCCGGCCAACGATGTGCTGCTGGCGGCGAACACCGGAAACTCGATGAAGCGATCCACCGATGGCGGTGCCAACTTCGTGGCTGCCAATACCGGCATCACCGGATCGGGTTTTCTTTTCATTGCGCCGTTCACCATGAACGAGAGCAATCGCCAGCAGATCTGGACCGGTGGCTTCGATATCTGGCGCAGTGTCAACCAGACCAACGCCTGGTCGCGGGCGACCGGGTCCAGCAGTACCTGCGGAGCTGGATCTATCTCGGCCATCGCCACGCATCCACTCGATGGCAATCGGGTACTCATCGGCATGTCCGACGGTTGCTATCACTACAACACGGCAGCCTTGTCTGCGCCCAATTCAGGCAGCTGGCCGGGGGGTGGTTCGATCGTCAGCGGCTACATCTCCTGGATGGCCTGGGATCCAACCGACGTCAATGTCGGATATGCGACGGTTTCGGCGTTCGGCATCAACAATGTGTTCAAGACCACCAATGGCGGCGTCAGTTGGTCGCCCAGCGTCGGTAGCGGCCTCACGGCGATGCCGCAGATTCCGGCCTTGTCCGTGGTCGTCAATCCCAACAACTCCCAGCAGGTTTTTGTCGGCACGGACCTCGGTGTGTTCACGTCCATAGACGGCGGCGCCAGCTGGAATGTCGAAAATTCAGGTTTTGCCCGCACACCGGTTGAGTCCCTGAAGCTCAACCAGGCGGGGACACAGCTGTATGCCTTCACCCACGGCCGCGGCGCCTGGGTCACGTCTATCTGCAATCCTTGTAGTTACACCATTGGAGGCACGCTCAGCGGATTGGCGGCAGGTCGCACCGTGACCCTGCGCAACAACGGCGGCGACGACCTGGTGGTGTCCGCGAATGGCAGTTTCAGTTTTGCCACCGCGCTCAGCGATGGTGCCGGCTATGCGGTGACGGTGTTCGCGCAGCCGACCAATCCCAACCAGGCCTGCGTGGTCAGCAACGGCAGCGGCAACGTCGCCGGAGCCAACGTCAGCAACGTGTCGGTGGTCTGCACCACCAACACCTACACCATCGGCGGTACGCTGAGCGGGCTGGCAGCGGGTCGCAGCGTGACCTTGCGCAATAATGGCGGCAATGACCTGGTGCTCTCGGCCAACGGAGCCTTCAGCTTCACGACGCCGATCACCGATGGCAACGCCTATGCGGTGACGGTGTTCGCGCAGCCGACCAATCCCAACCAGACTTGCGTGGTGTCGAACGGCAGCGGCAATGTGGCCGGAGCCAACGTCAGCAACGTGTCGGTGGTCTGCACCACCAACACCTACACCATCGGCGGTACGCTGAGCGGGCTGGCAGCGGGTCGCAGCGTGACCTTGCGCAATAATGGCGGCAATGACCTGGTGCTCTCGGCCAACGGAGCCTTCAGCTTCACGACGCCGATCACCGATGGCAACGCCTATGCGGTGACGGTGTTCGCGCAGCCGACCAATCCCAACCAGACCTGTGTGGTGTCGAACGGCAGCGGCAATGTGGCCGGTGCCAATGTCAGCAACGTGTCGGTGGTCTGCACCACCAACACCTACACCATCGGCGGCACGTTGAGCGGGCTGGCAGCGGGTCGCAGTGTGACCCTGCGCAACAACGGGGGCGACAATCTGGTGGTGTCAGCGAATGGGGCGTTCACCTTCGCCACGCCAGTCAGTGATGGCGGTGCCTATGCCGTGACCGTGTTCGCGCAGCCGACCAATCCCAACCAGACCTGTGTGGTGAGCAACGGCAGCGGCAATGTGGCCGGAACCAATGTCAGCAACGTGGCGGTGGTCTGCACCACCAACACCTACACCATCGGTGGCACGTTGAGCGGGCTGGCGGCGGGTCGCAGCGTGACCTTGCGCAATAATGGCGGCAATGACCTGGTGCTCTCGGCCAACGGAGCCTTCAGCTTCACGACGCCGATCACCGATGGCAATGCCTATGCGGTGACGGTGTTCGCGCAGCCCACCAATCCCAACCAGACCTGCGTGGTGTCGAACGGCAGCGGCAATGTTGCCGGTGCCAATGTCAGCAACGTGTCGGTGGTCTGCACCACCAACACCTACACCATCGGTGGCACGCTGACCGGGCTGGCGGCGGGTCGCAGTGTGACCTTGCGCAACAACGGCGGCGACGATCTGGTGCTGTCGGCCAATGGATCCTTCACCTTCGCCACGGCGCTGAATGACGGATCTGCCTATGCCGTGACCGTGTTCGCGCAGCCGACCAATCCCAACCAGACCTGTGTGGTGAGCAACGGCAGCGGCAATGTGGCCGGAACCAATGTCAGCAACGTGGCGGTGGTCTGCACCACCAACACCTACACCATCGGTGGCACGTTGAGCGGGCTGGCGGCGGGTCGCAGCGTGACCTTGCGCAATAATGGCGGCAATGACCTGGTGCTCTCGGCCAACGGAGCCTTCAGCTTCACGACGCCGATCACCGATGGCAACGCCTATGCGGTAACGGTGTTCGCGCAGCCGACCAATCCCAACCAGACCTGTGTGGTGAGCAACGGCAGCGGCAATGTTGCCGGTGCCAATGTCAGCAATGTGGCGGTGGTCTGCACCACCAACACCTACACCATCGGTGGCACGCTGAGCGGGCTGGCAGCGGGTCGCAGCGTGACCTTGCGCAATAATGGCGGCAATGACCTGGTGCTCTCGGCCAACGGAGCCTTCAGCTTCACGACGCCGATCACCGATGGCAACGCCTATGCGGTGACGGTGTTCGCGCAGCCGACCAATCCCAACCAGACCTGTGTAGTCACCAACGGCAGCGGTAATGTGGCCGGGGCGAATGTCAGCAATGTCAGCGTGGTTTGCACCACCAACACCTACACCATCGGCGGCACGCTGAGCGGGCTGGCGGCGGGTCGCAGCGTGACCTTGCGCAATAATGGCGGCAATGACCTGGTGCTCTCGGCCAACGGAGCCTTCAGCTTCGCGACGCCGATCACCGATGGCAACGCCTATGCGGTGACGGTGTTCGCGCAGCCGACCAATCCCAACCAGACCTGTGTAGTCACCAACGGCAGCGGTAATGTTGCCGGGGCGAATGTCAGCAATGTCAGCGTGGTTTGCACCACCAACACCTACACCATCGGCGGCACGCTGAGCGGGCTGGCGGCGGGTGCCAGTGTCTCCTTGCAGAACAACGGGGGCGACACTCTGGCGCTGTCGGCCAATGGCGCTTTCAGCTTCGCGACGGCCCTTGCCGATGGATCCAGCTACAGCGTGACCGTGTTCGCTCAGCCGGCCGGCTCATTCCAGCAGGTCTGTCAGTTGTCCTCCGGCTCGGGCACGGTGACGGGCGCCAATGTGACGACCGTGGCGGTCACCTGCGTCAGCGAGAACCTGTTCAGCAACGGCTTCGAATAGCCTCTTCGCGGCTCGCCCTTCTCCAGCAACACGGAGGAGGGCGCGCCAGCGGGCTTCTCAACGCCTGGAGATCACTCGAACCACCACTTCGCGATAGTCGACAAATCCCATCTTCACATACAGCGCATGGGCGCCGGTGTTGGCGCTCATGACGTGCAGGAAGGGTGTCTGCCCGCGCTGCATCTGGATACGGATCAGCTTGCGCATCAGGCGACGGGCGTGTCCGCGCCCCTGGAAATCGGGGTGGGTGCAAACGCCGCTGATCTCCCTCAGTGTGCCGGCGTGCATGCGTTCGCCGGCCATGGCGATGAGTCGCGAGCCTTCGAAGTAGCCGTAATACTCGCCGAGTTCAATGGTGCGCAGGCCGAAGGGCCCGGGCTGGGTCAGTTGCGCCAGCGCCATGGCCTGTACGGCGTGTTCGACGCCGAGGGCGATGGCATCGGGCGCCTCGTCGGTCTCCGGTGTCGGCCCCTCCCAGGTCATCTTGCGCATGCGTGATTCGACATCGATCTGCCAGCCCTCCGGTGCCGTACCGGCCCAGCGCTCGACGTAGAAGTGCTCATCAGGCTCGCAATAGGGAAGCAGGTCGGGAAAATGCGGATGGTCAGGGTCGGCAAAACCGACGATCGGCGAAAAGCCGCGGGTATAGCGACGCGCTCTGCTCGTGCCGACGGAAAAGCCCTGCTGCGGGCCTGACAGCGAATTCCAGATGATGTTGTCGAGCAGGTGTTTCATCGGTCGGGGCGGAAGCCTCGGGCGCACATCTGCGAAGACTACGCCAAGCCATGCTGCGCTTCGTGCCCTGGGTGATCGATGGCGCCCGTGGGGTGGTTCCTGCCGCCTTACTGATTGGTAACCCGCCCGCCAGTTCCCGGTAAGCGCGCCTGGATCAATCTGCACTCACCGGCCAGCGAGGCTCGCCGGACCCAACAAACCCCGAGGATAGAATCCATGAGCACCAAGACCCTGAAACTCACCGCCACCCTGGCCGCACTGGCGTTGAGCGGTATGGCGATGGCTGCAACGCCGGCGCCGATGGCCAACCAGGCCCGTTGCGATCAGCTGAGCGCCCAGTTCGACAGCGCCAAGGCTGCCCACGCCACGGCACCGAATCTGGCTGCAGCGACCGCAAGTCGCGACAAGGGCGTCGCCGCCTGCAAGGCCGGTGACTTCAAGAACGGCACCCACGAGTTGAACGTCGCTCTGCATGACCTCAATGTCAAGCCCAGCGCGGTCAAGAAATAGCCGGTACCGGCTTCTCGGCAACCCCGGCGCGCGCCTACGGGCGCGCGTTGCGTTTGCGCTCTGCGTGATCAGCGTTGGACGCGCCAGACTTCGAAGCGCGTGCCGACCCGGCGGTGGAAATACAGTGAGCGCTCGTCCGGCGACAACGCCGGCGCTTCGATGTAGTCGTCCACGATCCGAACCCGCTGGGGCGCTTCGAAAGCGGCGTCATCGCGCCAGCGCGTGCTGCGGTAGATCGCGAATTCACCATTGGCGTAACGGGTGAAGTACAACTCCAGGCCGTTTCTCGACAGACAGGGCGCGTATTCAAGATCGGCGCTGTTGATCGCCGCCAGCAATTCGCTGCTGTTCGGCAGACGCGCAAAGCCGTCGCCGTCGCGCGAGGCGATCACCAGATCCGCGGCATCGGGAAAAGCCGAGCCGCTGAAGGCGCCATCGACGAAGACCAGGGTCTGGCCATCGGCACTGATCTCGGCATCGAAATTGACCTGCCCCGGGACGCCGCGACTCACCCCAGCCACCAGACTGATTCCGGTGACGCTGCCCTGATCGAAGCGGCCTTGGTACAGCGTGGATAGTGTCTGCGCATAGGACTGGGTGGATACGAAATAGAAGCGCTGCTCGTCGTCCATGCTGGCCACGCCATCCAGCGCCGGCGAATTGGCGCCGCTCACCGGGCCGCGATAGTCGAACAGGACATCGCTGACCCGCTCGGCGTATTGCAGATCGGTGTTCACCTCGGGCGCATTGGAGTTGTTGAAGAACAGATAGCGGCCATCGCGTGAGATGAAGGGCTCCATGGCGTCTTCGGTGTAGCCGCGAATGCTGACTGCCTCGGGATGGCCGAAAGCCAGATACTCGCTGCCGGCCGGCGCGGCATCGCACCGGCCCTGTTCGCGCACGCCGGCAAACTGCAGCAGCTGCGAGACCTTGGCACCATCCAGCCCGCTCAGCGTGGCCAGCCCGTGGGTGCAGTCGTCGAAGCGCAGGCTCAAGCTGCCCCAAGCCTCGACGTTGGCGAGCGGCTGGGTGAACACGCCGCCACTGCCACGAAACAGGTTGAGCGTGATGGGCACACCCAACTCCACGTTGCCGGTGAAGGTCTCGCTCACCAGCCACAATCGCTGACCCTGGGCGTCATAGCCGTACCAGGTCACTACCATCCCCGATTCCGCCACCAGCACGAAATAGCCCTCGCCATTGCTGGCCGGGTCGTACCAGGCACCGGACAAGGCCTGAGGCTGCGACAGCGGCAAGGCCGCCAGCGAGCCGGGCACAATCGCGGCACACAGGATCAACGCGCCGATGAGGTGTCTGATGGGGCTGGCCAGTGGCGATGACAAGATTCGGCTCACCGAGTCCTTCCGTCCGTTGCGCTGAACGGGATGGTTTCACAGACTGATCAGCATCGCCATCGCCATCGCCATCGCCAATGCCACTGTAGGAGCGACCTTGCGTCGCGACCCGGTTGCCATGGTTCTGGCGATGGTCCGGTCGCTCAGGCGGTCATTGCGGCTCGGGATTCCCAGGAAGGGTCGGACCTCCGGCAGCGGTCTGCCCTGCGGGCCAATGTCAAAGTGGGTTCTGGCTCTGAGCAGACTTCCCGCCGAGCAGCCTGGCGACACTGAATTCAGGCAGGACCAGGCGCAGATCGTAGGGGCCGCCCTGCTCGACCCGATGGGTGGCGCCAGAGTTGCCCGCCGCAACTGGGCCGCAGGAGCCGCGGCAGCCCCAGAACTCGCCGCTGTTGGCCTCGATGTTGACCGCCAGCGGCTTGAGGTCGGCGAGGTAGCTGGCCATCGGCTGCTGCATTTCCGGTGGGGCATAGCTGGGTCTGGCTTTCATGGCGTGGACGTTGCCGGTCAGCACCAGCAAGCGCCGGTCGGGCCGCTCCTGACGCGCCGCGCGCAGAGATTCGGCCATCATCTTGTCGCGCGAATGATGGTCGTGCTTGGTGCCCGGCGCCAGGTCGTAGGCGAGCACTGCGATGTCGCGACCCGACGCGCGGATCTGCCGGACGGCCTCGAGCAGATCGAGCATGTCCTCGCTGCGGCGGCCATCGTGCTGGTCATTCGTTACTTGCCAGTACGACGAGGCCCGCAGCGCGGCGCGCGCCGCCGCACCGCCATCGGAATCCAGAAAGCGCTCGAAGGCCGATTGTTCACTACAGGGGTACTCCAGTCCCAGGGTCAGTGCCTGATCTTCCGGCTGGGCGCGAAGGAAGTCGGCCACGAAGCGCGGAATTTCCCGCGTGCCGTGTTTCTCGCCGAGCAGCATGAATGGCGCATCGCCGCCATGCGCGTTCAACCAATCAACGGCGGACTCGGTTTGACCGCCCGCGGATTCCGCGGAACCGACATGACAAAACAGCAGCGAGAGACAGATCAACGCAATTCGGAGCATGGACCAGCACCGGCATCGGGGAAGACCTGGCTGTGAGGCTCAGGACGCAACAATTCAAGCCCGCGACCCGGCGCTTCGTGATTCAATAGGCTTCCCAGGATCTTGCGGGTGGTTGATGGGCGCCGGTCAAAACGCGATGCTGCTGCCGATCCTGACGCAGATCCTGCTGGTGCTGGTGATGTACGGCGCGCTGCAGATCGCCAAGGCGCGGGCCAGCAAGGCCGGCCTGGTCGACGACGCGCGGCGTGCCCTCAATGAAGACGCCTGGCCCGACTTCGTGCGCCAGATCAACAACAACATCCGCAACCAGTTCGAATTGCCGGTGCTGTTTCTGGTGCTGGCGCTGATCCTCTGGCGGCTGCAACCCGGTGGCCTGCTGCCGCTGGTGCTCGCCTGGGGATTCGTGGCGACGCGGGTGGTACATGCCTGGATCCACACGCACAGCAACCATGTGCCGCATCGACGACTGGCCTTCACGCTGGGTGCGGTGCTGGTGTTGCTGATGCTGCTCGATGTGCTGTGGCTGATCCTTGCCGGGTAGAGGCCGATGTCGGTTATCGCTGGCAGTGTCGGCAAGAGCGCGCTCACGCGAAGGCGCGGAGGTCGCAGAGAAAAAAGGGCGGCAGCCACTGTGCGAGCGGACTCTGTCCGCGATCAAGGCTACGGTGTGACGCAATCTTCGATCGCCGACGCAGCCGTCTCCCACAGGAAAGATTGGGCCGCGAGATCGCTCTCGAAAACAAATTGCCTTTCTTCGTGTTCTCTCTGCTTTCCCTCTGCGTCCTTCGCGTCCGGCGTTTGGTCGGTGCCGCCAAGGTTCGGGGTTTGCGCGACGCGGCGGTCGCGACGCGAGCTCGTTTCTACCCGGCAGTGCGCTCACTCAAAGCCACTGACAAAGATCAGCTCCGCGCGCACCTCGACGTTGCCGAGGCGGGCGATGCCGAAATCCTGTGAGCCGAAGAAATCGCTGGGCAAGCCGGGGCCGCCGACCAGCAGATAGCCTGCCGGGTCGAAGGTCAGGGCCTTGCCAATATCACTTCTGCCTGTGAACGGCGCGCCCTCGTAGCTGCCGACGGACAAGCCGTTGACGCCGTAGGCGGGATCGCTGGCGCCGTTGTTGAGCAGGCGCATGGTGTAGAACCAGTTGCCGCTGAAGTCGGCGCGTTCCGCGGCGCCCACCAGCACGATCTTGCCGTTGGATTGCACCAGCAGATCGCCCGGGGATTCATTGAGTCCGAAACCGAGTACATCTTCGACTTCGATCAGCAGAAATCCGCCGCCCTGGCCCGGGATCGTGTTGAAGCCGAAATCGCGCGTGCCGTTGGTGTTGAACCGGGCTACAAACAGATCGAAATCGAATTCGAAGGGATCGTGATTGCTGCCCAGCACTACCGGACGGTCGCTGGCATCGATGGCCAGGCCGCCGGCGCGGGGGTCGGTGGTTCCGGCGACTTGAGCCGCACCGCCGTTGCCAAAGCTGGTGTCCACTGCGCCATTGCTGCCGAAGCGAAACACGGTGACATGGAAATCGGTGTCGGCTTGATGGCCCAGCACCAGGATGCGCCCCAGACTGTCGAACTCCAGGTCACGGGCTTCCATGTCCAGGGTGGGCGAATCCAGGCGCACGCTGCCCTGGGTCCCGAAGCTCACGTCCGGCTGCAGCTCAGCGGTGAATCGCGACAGCAGCAAGGACAGGCGGCCGCCGATCCGACGCACATGGCCGGCGACGACGATGCGGCCCTGCGGGTCCACGGCAATGGCCTGATAGATGGACTCATCCTGTTCACCGACGCCGACCGGGCGCTGATACTGGCCGTCTACCTGGGTGCCGCTGGTGCTGAAGCGGAACAGCATGGCGCGAAATGAGCCAGGCGCCTGACGCCTGGCGGCAAACAGTAGCCGGCCACTGGCGTCGATGGCCGAGTCACTGGTGAAGAAGGATTCGTTGCCCGCTTGCGCGATCAGATCGGTCAGGATCACCGTGCCGGCGCCGCCGGCGCTGGGCGTGGGTCCGTAGCCGGTCAGCGTGCCGCTGGCGTCGACTTCGGCGGCGCAGAGGGTTGGCACCACCGTGGCTGCACTGGAGATACCCTCGCAGGTGCCGGCCATCAGCAGATGCCGGTTCGGCTTCAGATGCAGGCCGACGAGATCATCCTCGCCAGACAATCCGATCAGGCGTCGACCGCCTTGGGCAAAGCTGGGGTCATAGCCCCCATCGACGGCCGTGGCGATCAGTGGCAGCGCCATGAGTAGCCATCCGCACAGCCCGCTCAAACGCAGCCTGGTCGAGCGAATGGCCGTATCGGTGACTTTCACGATCCTGATTCCTTCAGATGTGCCGGTGGATCGGATCGTGGCTTGAGAGTCGGCGATCTGCCCGGACGTGGAGTTCATGCTTTTTTCGTGAGCGCAGGTTCAGAACTCGCCGTCCTCGAAACCGCCATCGAACATCCGATCGCTGTCGAAGGCGGCCTCGCCGCTCAGCATGCTCAAGCCCGGCACGGTCACCGATGCGATCAGCGTCTGGACCGATGACAGATCGCCGCTGGCGGAGTAGTCGACCAGGACCAGACGTGCCTCGTTGAGACAGCACAAGGTGCCGAGGGCATGGCCCCGGCCGGTGGGCGTCAGCGACAGATAGTTCTCGCCCGCACCACTGTCATCGCGCTGACTGGCGATGACGCCGGGTGCAACCGGGTCGACCAGGCGGGCACGGCCCAGGCCGGCGATCAGCAGCTTCTGGCTGAAGTCGTCCCAGGCCAGGCCGGTGGCGAAGGCGGCCGACTGCAGTCGCACCGTGCTGTTGGTGTTCAGATCCAGACGCCCGAAATCGCCGTTGAACGCCTCGGTGCCGGTGGTGTAATAGACCTCGCCCAAGGGCGTGAAGGCGACGATGGTGAGGTCGGTATCGGCACCGCTGAGCGGCAGCAGCGTGCCATTGGCGAAGGGCTGCAGCGGTACTCGGCTCAGTCCCGAACGCCAGCCGCAGTAAAGGTTCGTGCCCGTCGGGTCGAGGGCGCAGGCATTGGCATTGTTCAGCGACTGCACCGTGCTCAGCTGACGCGTACGCAGATCAACCTGACTGACCACGCCGGCGCCGGTGACGTAGACCCGATTGCCAGCAAAGCGCACACCGCCGCCATTGCCGGTGGTGACGATCAGTTCCGGCGTGGCCACGCTCAGTGTGCCCTGACCGTCCCAATTGAATGCCACCCGATAGAGTTTCTCGGTTTGCAGTTCGGCCAGATAGACCGCCGCCTTGATCGGACTGCCCGCTGCCAGTGCCTGCATCGAAGTGATCAAGAGGGCGAAAACCGCCGTCCGACGAAAGCGCATGGTGAACTCCAGGCCCGGGGGTCGGTTGCTGATGCTAGGCAGCAGCGGTCTCGCCGGCCCGGATCGTTCCTTCATGTTTTCTTCGTGGCGGATGCTGAAGGCCTCTGGCCCGAGATCGCGCGATGGCGAGGTAGGCGTGCCCAAGTGCTGGCAGAATCACCGTCAGTCACGATTTCAGGAGCACGCCAGCGGTGCGCTATCGCTTCGAGGGATTCACCCTGGATTCGGTTGAACGTCGCCTACTGGACGCGCAGGGGGCCGAGCGCGGTTGTGCTCCGAAGACTTTTGACGCCCTGCAGCTGCTGGTCGAGAACGGTGGACAGCTGCTGCGCCGCGAGCAATTCCACCAGCGTCTGTGGCCGCGTGCGGTCGTGGCCGACGAGACCCTGGGCAAACTGATCTGGCAAGTGCGCAAGGCGCTGGCGCCGGAGGGCGAGACTCTGGTTGAGACCGTACCCCGACACGGCTACCGTTTGCGCGCGCAAGTCGAGATCGATTCCGCGCCGCCTTCCGCTGGACTTCCCCAGACTGCTCCAGCGCTTGCCGCGCCAGAGCCGCCTGCGGCGGAATCCTTGCCCACACCCCGGCAACGCCGGATCTTGCCTGGCCTGAGCGGGCTGGGCTTGCTGATGCTGCTGCTGGCCGGGCTCCAGTGGTGGCCCGCCGAACCGGATCTGGCCGTGCCGGGAGAGGACCGGCCGCTGTCGGTGCCGACCGCGCTGGCTGCCGCCGAAACCGATGCCGATGTGCCGCCCTGGGTGGCCGAGGCCCTGAGCGCGGCCCTGGCTCTGGAGCTGGGCATGAACGAGCGGCCGCGCGCGCGGCTGGGTGAGGGGGTGAATCAGACGACGCCTGCGGTTCTGACCCAACACCTGAGCAGCGCAGGTCCGAATCGCTGGCGCTGGCAGATTGGTCGTCCCCACGGCGAGCTGCAGGTCACGATGGTGCTCGAAGGCGATGCCGATGTGCGCACCCAGATTCAACAGACCGCCGACGCCGTGCGCGCCTACCTGGGCCTGCCGGTGCCGGGTCTGGCGCAGAGCGCCAGCCGCGAAACGCTGCTGCCACAGCAGTGGCCCAGCCTGCGCGCCTACGCCGAGGCCGACAGCCTGCTGATGCAGCGGCGTGGCGCGCAGGCCGCGGCGCTGCTGGAGCCGGTGGTTGCTGCAGAGCCCGGCTTTGTTCCGGCGCTGAGCCTGCTGGCCCGTGCCTACTATCTGCAGGCCCGTGATCCCGAGGCGGCGCGGGTGGCGCGGCAGGGCCTGGCACGTTCGGCCCAGCTACCGCCGGAATTGCGCCTGACCCTGGAGTCACAACTGGACGAAGCTGAAGGGCGCTTTGATGAGGCCTATGAGCGCGCGCAGGCCCTGCACCAGCTGCTGCCCATGCGTTATGTGCCAGCGCTGACCGCTGCACGGCTGGCCGGGCACACTGGCCGCAACACGCGTTTCGACCAGTTGATCGAGGTGGCGCGCGAACTCGGCGCCGGGTATCCGGAAGTGGACCTGCTGGATTCGGTCATCAGTCTGCGACGCGGTCAACACGAGCGGGCGCTGGCCGCTGCCGAGGCCAGCGCCAACGCAGCCGAAATACTGGGTTGGAACTCGATCGCGGCCGAGGCCCGCCTCAATGCGGCGCGGGCGCTGGGCCAGTTGCAGCGATTCGAGCCCGGGCTGGAGCAACTCGGGCGCGCGCGGGCCTTGGCCGACACCGACGATGCCAGCCTGCAGGCACAGCTGAATCTGGTCGAGGGCACCCTGCTGATGGACCTCGGGCGCTTCGCCCCTGCGGCAGAGCGTCTGCAGCAGGCCGCGGACTGGTTTCGCAGCAGTGGGGCGCTGTTCGAGCTGGCATCGGTGCTGGACATCCAGGGTCAGTTGGCGGAAGCGCAGGGGCAGCTGGGTCAGGCGCGTCGGCTGGCCGATGAGTCGCTGCAGGTGGCCGAGGCCAGCGGCGATCGGCATGTTGCCGTCGCCATCTGTCTGCGCATGGCTCAGGCCTATCTGAATGCCGGCGAGATCGACGTTGCCCGGCACTGGCTGAGCCAGGCGGTCAGCCGAGTCGAAGCCATCGGCAACCCGGGGCTGCTGGCCACGACGCTGACCGACTGGGCGCTCAGTGCCTGGCAGGCCGGAAGCGAAGACGAAGCCCTGGCGGCCGCAGGTCGCGCACTGCCGATTTCCTTGGAGGACCAGGACTGGGAACTGGCCAGCACGCTGTCGGGCTTGCTCGGCGATCTGGCGCTATCCAGTAATAAGGTGGACGAGGCCCGGCAACGACTCGATCAAGCGCGCGCCTACGCCGAGCGCAGCGACCAGCCGCTGGCGCTGGTGCAGATCGAGCGCGAACAGGCCCGAAGGGCAACGCAGTGCCGCGATTATCCAGCGGCCGGCGTTCATCTGCAGTCCGCGCGCGCACAATTGGCCACCGCCAGTGCCGACGGACGCCATGTCCAGCTAAGACGCGAACACGCGCTGTTGGCACTGATCGCAGCCGAACTGGCGCTACGCGAGCAGCGCCTGGAAGATGCTGCAAACGCTATTGAAGAGGCCGGGCAGCAGTTGGATGGCCGCGCGGACCGCATGCTGCGCGTGCAGCTGGCTCTGATCGGTGCCCGTCGCCTGTATCGATCTGGCAATCCAACCGGCGCCCAGGATCGGCTGCGCCAACTCGGCGACCTCAAATCCGCCGGCCTGGCGCGCAGCGCTGCGGCCCGCGAGCGCCTGCAGCAGGCGATGTCACACGGCGAAGAGGCCGCCATCGACCCACCGCAGCCACCCTGGTGCGCGAAGCTGCGCTAACCCGCATTTCTCACACCTGCGCGAGCAGATGCCCCCAAGCTTCTAGTGAAAAAAGGGGATTCCGAGGCACGCACCAGTCACAGAGTGTTTGGCTGCATCTGCCCGCTTTGCGGACCTCGCTGGTTCTTTGCGACTATCGCTGCGTTGCTCCTCCTCGCAATGGAATCACCATTCCTCGTCGTCGCGCCTTGCGCTAGTCGCAAAGCCCTGCGCGACCTTCCGCAACAGGTGTGGGAAATGCGGGCTAACCTGTCCTCGACCACGCCTGTGGGCGGACTCCATCCGCGATCAGGGTTGCATCGCAGTGTGTCCTGACCGTCCTGATGTTGCTCGGTCGGGCCCAGGGCATGGTGCGTTCGGCCCAGTCAGCTGGTGCGGGAATTGCCGCAGTCAAGATGGGCTTTGCACGTCGGACAGACTGTGCGCAGGCGCCAGTGTCCAGATCGAACAGCCTGCAATGGCGTGACTTCAGGGTTCAGATGGCATCGGCATCACAACGCTGCTTGAACTCGTCTGCGGCATGCGTCTCTCGCCTGCGCAGGCGTTCCTTCTCTCCTTCGGGTGTCAGTGACCAGATGCCGTGCGCCACAGCCGCCGCCGTCGCCAGGGTCAGCACATTCTCCTCCAAGGGGCTGATTCTCCCGTCGCGCGCTGCTTCGGCCTTTAGCAGGCGCAAACGGTCGGCATTGAGAGGTCCCTTGTCCACGCTCAGCAGCTCGCTGACGGCCAGCAGGTCGACTTTGGCGGCGAGCGCCCGCCGGGCTGCCAGTAGGGAATCGACGTCCGCACACACCGACCGCATCGAGACCAGTCTGCAGTTGCCATCGTCCTGGCAGCGCAGAATCTCGGCATAGGCGTGCTGGCTTTGTGACCAGGCGAATTCGATCGCATCGATCTGATCTTCTCGCAGGGGCGTCTCGTTGCTTCGCAAGTCTGCTGCCGCACGGAGGATGGTCTGTGCATACAGCAATCGATCGGTTTCACCGTCGATGATCTTGAGCGCCATCTTTGTGTCGTCGTGAGAGCAGCCAACAACAGACCAAGCCAGCAATGCAGCGGCTGCGTGCCGCACCGATGCATTCCATCGATTCACGCCTCAAGCTCCAGCTCGTGTGGAAGACACCCTGCGCCACCGCCTCAGTCGTGGCGACCGAGCCGCTGGGTCAGTCATCGGCAGTCTGAAAGCGCGGGCGATTCGGGTCAAGACTGGGAAGCTGGATCAACCTCACAGAAGGCGCTACGCGGCAACGCGGTGTCTCCGGCCACCACCGCGTGACCATGGGTTGACGGAGGAAGTCTCCTAGGGTTGCTTTGACGGTCGCGCGCGAGGCGCTGCTACTCGATGGTCAGTCTGAGTCTGGCGTAGCGGCCGTGGTCGCCGATGGCGAGCACGTCGATCGGGCCGGTTTGTTCAAAGGTGTGATCGAAGCGGGCACTGGCGGGCAGGGCTGCGGCCAGTTCGCCGTTGATCAGCCAGCGCACCTGACCTTCGCTGCCGCGGGCCTGGAGTACGGCGCGGGGGCCGCGGCGGCTGCCGGGGAGCGAGCGCAGATGGGCGTTGTCGGGCAGCCCGTCGATGCGCATGGCTTCCAGTTCGTCCAGGCCGTCGGCGAGGCAGTCGGCGCGGCGGGCGGGCATGGTCTGGGTGCGCGCCAGGGCCGGGTCCAGCCAGGGGCCAAGTTCGGCCGGCCAGCGCGCACGTTGCATCAGGGTGCCGCTGCCCGGGGCACAGCCCAGGGTCAGGCGGCGGCCGCTTTGCGGATCGACGCGGATCTCCACCAGCGGCAGCCAGCCGGGGTTTTCTCCGGGCGCGGCCAGGGTGGGCGGAACCAGCCCATCCAGCACCAGCGCATTGCCGCGGCGCGCGCACAGCTCCGGAGGTGTGTCCGTCGCCGCGCGACCGGTGGGCCAGCAGATGTCGACTCGACTGACGCTGCTCGGCGGCAGTTCGCGCGGCGTGTGTCTGGGCATGGCCAGCAGGATCTGGCGCAGCAGCGGCAGGGCGGTATCGGCGCCCATCGAGCCGGGCAGGGGCGTGCCGTCGGGCCGGCCGACCCAAACGCCGGCGCTGTAGTCGGGCGTGCTGCCGACCGCCCAGGCATCGCGATAGCCGTAGCTGGTGCCGGTTTTCCAGCTGAGCCAGGGCTTGCCGCGGTCGCGCAGCATGTCGCGCACGATGTACGCGGCGCCGGCGCTGAGCACCTGGCGCTGCTCGACGGGGTCGTCACGCAGCAATCGCGGCTTGAGGCTGCTGCCGCCATGCGCCAGCGCCGAGTGGGCGCGCACCAGGGCCTCCAGATTGGCGGCGCCACCGCCCAGCGCCAGACTGAGATTCGGAGTGCCGCCGGCCGGCAAGGCCAGCGGCAAACCCGCGTGTTGCAGGCGTGCGGCGAACAGATTCGGCGTGATCCGATCCAGCAACTGCACCGCGGGCAGATTCAACGAGCGCTTCAGCGCCAGACTGGCGGCCACCGGTCCGGTGAAACGGCGATCGAAGTTCTGCGGGGTGTAGCCCTCGAAGTTCAGCGGCACGTCCAGCAGCAGGCTCTCGGAGTGGATCAGGCCCTCGTCCAGCGCCAGTCCATAGATGAAGGGCTTCAGGGTGGAGCCGGGGCTGCGCTGGGCCTGCACCAGATCGATATGACCGGCGCGCTTGGGATCGCCGAATTCGACGCCGCCGAGATACGCCAGCACAGCGCCGTCGCGATGGTCCATGACCAGCACGGCGGCCGACACCCGGCGATCAAGGCGCCCGAAGTACTCGGCGACCCGCGCTTCCAGGCCCATCTGCAATTCGATGTCGATGGTGCTGTGGATGACCGCCTCGCGCGGATGCTGGCTGCGCAGGCGCTGCGCTAGGTGCGGCGCCCACATCGGCACCGCAAGATGCCGCGCTTCGACCGGTTCGCGCATGGCGGCAGCCGCGGCGTCGGCAGTGATGACTTCCAGATCGACCATGCGCCTGAGCACCTTGTCGCGGGCCTTTCGCGCGGCCTCCGGATGGCGATCGGGGCGCAAGCGCGAGGGCGCCTGCGGCAGCGCCACCAGCAGCGCGGCTTCGGCCAGACTCAAGCTGCGTGCCGACTTGCCGAGGTAGGCAAAACTGGCCGCTTCGACGCCCTGCACGGTGCCGCCGAAGGGTGCGTAGTTCAGATACAGGTCCAGAATCTCGCGCTTGCTCAAGCGCCGCTCCATCTGCAGCGCGCGCAGCATCTGCTTGAGCTTGGCGCCGATGGTGCGCGGCTGCGGCGACAGGATGCGCGCCACCTGCATGGTCAGGGTCGAGGCACCGCTGACCACCCGCCCCGAGGCCAGCGCCTGCCAGCCGGCGCGAACGACCGCCGCCGGGTTCACCCCCGGATGGCGGAAGAAATGGCGGTCCTCGAAGGCAAACAGCGCCTGCAGATAATCCGGGGCCACCTGATCGGCCGTGACCGCAAAGCGCCACACGCGCTTGCGCGAGGCAAAGGCGCGCAAAGGTCGATCGTTGCGATCGACCACCACTGTGGATAGATCTTCCGCCAGCGTCGGCAGTGGCGGCGGGAAGCAGGCATCCAGCGCCCAGACCGTCAGCACGGCAAGGATCAGCGCGAGCAATGACCAGCGCAGGCGGGTCATGGCCAGCTACCTGCTTCGGCCAGGAATGGGCCATGGGCCATGAAGCGCCCACTGTAGGAGCGCCCTCGCGGCGCGACCGGTGAGGCGACGATCAGGCCCTGAGGCAAGTCATAGAGAAGTGCCGGACGCGAAGGACGCGAAGGAAAAGCAGAAAGTACGCGAAGAAGAGCGTCTGGATCGTCGCGTTGCTCTGTAAGCACGTTCATCGAGTGCCGTTTGGGTGGGCCAGGCGTTGCCCGCGGGTCGTTAGCGGTCTCGCTGGATCGGCGCGGCTTTGAGGAGGGACGCGCGCCTGCGCGGCCGCTGTTGATTTTCACAAGGCGCAAAGCGGCGCCGCGGCGCGGCGCCCTCCACTGCGCCCGACGCAGAGCCGCGGCTGCCGGCGCGAATGCCCTGGAGGCGCTTCCCCAAGCCCATGCGCGCCGGAGCCGCGCTACCGATGCCTTGATCGAAGCGGACTTCCGGAGGGCCGCGCGCCTGCGCGGCCGCTGTTGATCTTCCGCGAGCGCAAAGCTGCACCGCAGCGCGGCGCCCTCCAGAGCAGCAGTGAGAACGCCCCAGCGAGCTGCTGCGCGGCACACCGGGCTACACACACCAAGCGAGTTCATGGCGGGCGCCAGCGCATCGGTTCGGCTTCACCTCACTCCACCTTCAACCGCGCAATCACGGTGGCGCCCTGGCCCTTGACCTGGGGACGGAACATGTCCTCGATGAACGGCGGCGGCACCACGTAGTCGCCCGGGGTCACGGCGCGGGCGATGTAGAACAGATTGATATTGTCGCCGTGCCAGGCCGAGAAGTCGATGGCGGCGAGGTAGCGGTCGTCCTTGTATTCCTGACGCCGCAGCGTGGCTCCGTAGGTGTAGTCGGTGACCGGGCGGCCTTCGATCTTGACCGCGGCCAGCTCGCTGAAATCGCCCAGATTCAGGTTCTCGACTTCCAGCCCACCGGGCTGCAGGTCCACCAGTACGGCGTCGCGGATATCGCGCTCGGCCTGCACCCGCAGATGCACCAGCAGGCGATCGCCCTGTTTCAGGTCCGTGCCGGTCCAGGCGGCGCCATCCAGGGAGTAGTACTCGCGGCTGATGGCGACCTGACTTTGATCAGCGGGCGGCGGCGTCTTGCTGAAGCCGACGCTGTTCCATTCCACGTACAGCGTGCCATTCGATTCCAGCGCGGCAGTCGTGCGCGCGAGGTCGGCCGCGGCGAATTCGACGCTGTACTGGCGCTTGCTGGCGATGGGCTGGCGGCTGTCGCCACTGCTGAAGCTGCCCTGCAGCGGCTCGGCCGGCTGCTGCAGCAATTGCACGCCCAGACGCACCAGCGCGACGGCCTCGTCAAGGCTGAAATAGCTGCCCTTCCAGCGCTGGTCGCGACTGCGTCCGGTCAGATTTCGGCCCAGCGGCAGCACCTTCGCTTCCCAGGCCGGGTTCATCAGCTTGTGCTCGACCAGCAGGGCATGGGACCACGCCAGATCGCGCTCCGTGGAGCCATAGTCGCCGATGCCCCAGGCGCTGTCCCACTTTCCGTTCAGCGCCAGGGCGAGGGCCTGATCGCCGAGGTTCTTGTCGCCCATGGTGCGCAGCGCCAGGCCCAGTTGCACCAGCGGGAGCAGGGTCCTGGCGTCCTTGGCGTGCTCGTTGTAAAGCGTGCGCAGGGTACCGATCGGGGCGGCGTTGGTCAGCGACAGCACATAGGCGGCGTACGCGTTGTTGGCAAACTTGATCGCTTCATGATGCTCGTGGGCCAGATAGGCGTTGCCGCCGTTCTGCAGGTCCTGTCGCATCCGCGCCAGTGTGCGGTTGAGGGCTGCATCGTCGATCCGGAAGCCGGCCTGTCTGGCCTTGATCCAGAACTCGGCGACATAGGGCGTCAGCTGGGTATCGATCCAGCTGTCCTTGCCCCACATGAAGAAGTGGCCCAGCGGCGTCTGTTGCGCCACCGAGTCGTCAATCACCGATTGGATCAGCGCCTGCCGCGAGCTCTCGTCCAGCGTGCGCACGCCGAACAGCTGGCGGTTGTGGCTGTCCAGCAGCAGATGCACAAAGCCGCGCTGCACATTGAGCTTGAGGTAGGAGTACCACCAGAGTTTCTCCGTGACCTCCTGGGCCGCGCCGGCCAGCGGCAGCAGCGGTCGATTGCTGACCGTGAATTGCAGCTTGGCGCCCGGCAGCAGGCCGGCGACCAGACTGGCCGGTGGCTTGATGGTGATGGGCCCGGTCACGCTGCTCTGCTCGATGCGGCGTACCGGCGCATAGGCCGGGCGAACCACGGTCGACACGCTGCGACTGACCCTGCCTTCTGCCGAGCTCACTTCGACACTGATCGTCGCCGGGCCGATGCCGAGTGCGTCCAGACCCATGATCTGCACCTGCTTGGCACCGTCCGCCAGCGCCAGCGGTGCCTTCGGCAGATCGCGCAGCTGGATACCACCCTCGCTGTCGAGTTTGATGCCGATGTCCTGCGCGCTGCCGCTCATGTTGCGCACATCCAGCGCCAGCGTGGAGACATCGCCCGGCGCCAGCGCCCTGGGTGCCGATAGCTGGGCCACCACCGGCGCGCGCACGATCGGTTCGGACGTGGCCTTGCCGAAACGGTCATCACTGAACACCAGCGCGGTCACATCCAGCGTGCCGTCGAAATCGGGTGCCACGAGCTTGATCGTGGCGTGGCCCTTGGCGTCCAGCATGATCGGCCCCTGATACAGATCGATCAACTGCACCTTGAGCTGATCGCGCGGCATCTCCGGCAACTCTGGCGATTCGCCATCACCGCCGTAGCGCAGCCCGGCGCGGGCACCGGCGTAGTTCTCGACCACGCGGCCATAGATGTCATAGAGGTCAAGGCCAAAACGGCGCTGGCCGAAGAAGAAGCCAGCCGGATCCGGCACCTTGTAGCGGGTGATGTTGGTGATGCCCTGATCGACGGCGGTCAGCACCACGGAAGCTTGCTGGCCGGCGAGTTGCGGCGCGTCGATCTGAATGCGCATGTCGGCACCGGGGCGGCTCAGTCTGGGCACCTTCAGGGCCACGGCCAGACTGCGTTCAGAGCGATCCAGCGGCAGATGCAGCATGCCCACGGCGCGCGAAGGCACCAGCGCGTCCTTGCTGCCATCGGGGCGCAGCACCACGGCACTGATGTAGATGTCGTGGCGCTGATAGCGCTCGTCGATGGGAATGCTGACTTCGGCATCCGGTGTGGCGTTGATTTCGGCGTAGAACAGTTGCTGATCGCTCTCGACCACGACGAAACCCGGGCCTTCATAGGGCGCGTGGATGCTCAGTCTGGCGCTGTCGCCGACGCGATAGGCGGCCTTGTCCAGCTCCAGCTTGATCTGGTCGGGGCGCGGTTCGCGCGCGATCTGGCTGTCGCCACCCCAGCTCCAGCCCGCCTGGAAGTGGTACCGCGTCACCACGCCGGAATCCGGGTGGATCAGCTCCACCCAGTAGCCGCCCCATTTGATCGGCACCTGCAACTCGAAGGGCCGGCCGTCGGCGCTCAGATCGATGGTCTGGGTGCTCTCCACGGTGGTCGAGCTGATGATGCTGACGTCGAAACTGTCGTTATTGCGGTAGTACCAGCTGTAATCGCGCCAGTCGCGCAAGATGCGCACCTGCACGCCGCTGACCGGATGCCGCTGGCCGCTGACGTCACTGGCGATCACATCGAGCTTGGCGGTGGTGTCACCCGGAGCGCTGTCGTCATCGAATTGCGGGCGCAGGCCCAGCAGCACCGGCGCCGGCCAGATCACCCGTTTCAGGATCTTGTTGACGGCGCGACCGCCGCTTTCCTGCACTTCGCCCAGAATCTTGACCTCGACAGGGCCCTTGTCACGGGCGACCCGCGACAGATCGATTTCGGCGCTGATCTCGCCCTGTTCGTCGAAGACCTCGTCCAGCACTTCGGTGGGTGTCGAATCAAATCGTGCGCTGGCGTCGCCGAAATGGAAGTCCTTGTAGAGCTCGACCGGATGATCGGCCGGCGCCAGCACCATCGAGGCCACGAAGCGATTGCCGCCGGCCGGAGCGCCGTAGAGATAGGCTGATTGCGCCTTCAGCCGCAGGTTCTCGCCCGGCGACAGTGTGGCCTGGTCGCTGCCGAGATCGATCTTCAACCGTTCCGGCAGGAATTCCTCGACATGCAGATCCATGCTGAAGGGCGCCTGCTCGCTGTTGCCATCCGTGGACAGGCGCAGCAGATACAGTCCGGTAACGGCGTTGTCGGCCAGCTGGTAGCTGTAGCTGGCATAGCCGCCCGGGCCGACCTCAAGCGCACGGTTCTCGACCTTCTCACCCTCGGGATTGAGCAATTGCGCGATCAGCGGCGTGTTCTGCTGGCGCAGGTGGCCGTCGTGATCGCGCACCAGCAGATGCACGCGCAGGGTTTCGCCTGGGCGATAGAGATCGCGGCTACCCCAGCTGTAGATGTCGAAAGGCTGTTGCTGACGACCCGTGATCGGCAGGGCTGAAAGGTCCACGGCCGGCTGATTGAAGGGCAGCATGGCCACGTCGTCGTCGTGCTCGCCGCTCAGCAGCAGCAGCTCGGTGCTGTCGGATTTGGGTTGCGGCGTGCCATCGTCGTATTGGCCCGAGCCTTGCGGCTGTACCTGGATCAGGGCATTGCCCTGGGCGTCGGTGACAGCCGAGCCCAAATCCTTGCCGCCGTCGCCGCGGGCCTGGATGCGGGTGCCGGGCAGTGGCTTGCCGGTCTTCAGCGAGGCAGCGTGTACCCACACCGAATCGCCATAGCGGCGCGCATGCAGGCCAAGGTCGGTGACCACGAAGTAGGCGCTGTGCCAGCTGCCAGGAAAGCTGTTGGGCTGCTTCATCACCGCCATGTACACGCCGGGCGCGCGCAACTCCTTGATCCGGTGCACTGGCAGATAGGTCAGTGCCTGACGGTCGCCCGGATGGTCCAGCGTGAAGCGCTGCTGGTACACCGATTCGGTGAAATCGGTGATCCGTTCCAGCTCACTCTTCCAGTGGTATTCCTCTTCAGAGTCGCCGCCAGCGCGCTTGGCCTGGCGGCGCACACCCGGCCAGCGCCCGTAGGGCAGCTCGTAGCCGAGAAAGAAGCTCGGGTAGTTCGCCGGGTTCACCCGCAGGAACTCCACGTCCACCGATGCCATATTGGTACTGGCAATCGGCAGTCCCTGATGGGCATGGCGCGGAATCACGCTGCCGTTGCTCAGAAAGCGGGCGCTGCCGGGGAGCACCTGGGTGCTGATCTGCTGCTCGAATGCGCCGACAAGCGTGCTGCCGTCGGCTGCGCGCAATCCTGCGTCGACCCTGATCCGGTAGGTCGACAGTGTCTGCAGGAAGGGGAATTCGAGCGTGCGCGCATCGTGTGCCAACATCCACGAACCATCGACCTTGCCGCCTTCGGGAGTGCTCAGGTGAACCAGTGCGTCGAAGACCTGACTGGTGTCCAGCGGACGGTTGAAGCGCAGCACCGCGGTGGGGCGGCCATTGGTGTTCTCGTTGCTGACCCCGATCACCGCGAATTCGGTGGTGGGCGCGATGACCTGGGCGACGGCATACAGGCCGAGAAGACTGGCCAGGACGATGAAGGCGACGCGAGACCAGAGGGCAGAGCGATGCTTGGACATGGCGAGTCTCCGGGAATTTTTCCGCAGACTAGCAGTTGCATTCAGGCACATTGAGACGACCTGAGGCCGAATTCGGGCGCGGCTGGAAAAAGCATGGCCGGGGGCGGGCAGCGCGAGAGGGAAGGCGGAATGCGCGACGGAGCCGCCGCAGTTTCCTCAAGATACGTTATTGCGAGCCACCCATATCGGACTGACACTGCCCACGGGCATGAACCCGGTGTCGTAGGAGCGCCCTCGTGGCGCGACCGGCGCCATCGGATCGCGACTGCCGGCGATTCTCGCTCAACGGTGGACGAGAGCTTTAACGCAGAGAACGCCGAGGACTGCAGAGAACGCAGAGAAAAGCCCGTCCAGGACGGCTCTGCTTCTCTCCGCGCACTCTCTGTTTTTCCTCCGCGTTCTCTGCGTCCCGCTTCTGATGTCGACCCGCCCTGATTATGGATTATGGCGGGTAAGGGTCGCGACGCGAGGTCAATCCAGCTCAAGACGCCGGCTGTTGGGCACACCGCGCCCAGCGCAAGCTACGTCTGGCGACTGCAAATCAACAAGTGACGATACGGATTCATGGAAAGGAGGGTAGCGACCAAGCAATCCAGGAACTTGCGACCCCGCCTCCGGATTGCTTCCCCCCGGATCAAGTCCGGGGGCGCAATGACGCCGGCTCAGGCTCTTGTAGGTCCAGACTTGTCTGGACGCTCTTTCGGGACGTCGCCAAGAGCGTCCAGACAGGTCTGGACCTACAACCGCCCGAAGGCCGTAGCCTCTTCCCCGTGCCCCGTGCCCCGCCTACGGATTACGCACGCACAGCGCACGCTTGCCCTGGGTGTTGGTCATGGCATATGAGTACTGCTGGCCGTCATTGAAATAAACGTAGAAGGCCTCGGTGGCGCCGTTGCGATCGCTGCTCCAGGGCGTCAACCCGGACAACAGGATCAAGGGCGTGACCCTGCAGGTGAGCTTGCCGATGCAGTCCTGGATCTGATCGTCGCTGGGATAGTAGATCTTGAGCAACTCGGCGCTGCTCGGCACGCGCCAACCGCCGCCTTGCGACTGACAGTAGTTCTGCGCGCCCTGCCAGTCGATATCGCCACCGTTGTCCTTGGAGGCCCAGAGCAATCCGGTCTCGTTGTCGCGCACGCTGCCGTCTTTGGTGACTTCAAAACGCTCTTTCGGAGGCGGCTGAGTGTCCTCGTACTGCGCGACTGCAGGCACTGTGGCCGACGCCAGCAGCAGCGCCACGGCCAATCGTAGAAGGTTCTGAGAGTGGCTCATCGCTGGATCCCTTGATAGATGACGGCTCGGCGGCGTCAGTCTAACAACCGCCCTACCTTCAGTTGTAGCAATGCCAAGCAAAAATCGCAATCAGGTCGTTGTGTGCCGCGGCGAGGGCGTCGGCTTCAACAGGGAAGTCCGAGGAATGAGCGGCGCCGTTGTTGCTGCGAGTCGGGGCCGGCCTGAATCGCGCTGCTGACAGGCTTTGTCAGCAAGGCCACCGCCGACAGGCGACAGCGACATGCGACTCAGGTACACCGTATTTCAGTCTCGGCGCGCTGGGCGTTGCGCAGGCGCGTCGACCACTTCCATGCCTGTCGGAGTCAGTCAATCGATGAATACCCAAGCAGCGTCCACGTGTGCATCAGATTTTGATTTCATCATCGGTGATTGGCGCGTGCGCCATCGCCGGCTCAAAGAAAGACTGGTGGGCTGCGCCGAATGGCAGGAATTCGAGGGAATCTCGTCCACCCGCAAGATTCTGGGCGGCCGCGGCAATGTCGAGGACAATCTGCTGCACCTGCCCGATGGCCCCTATCGCGCGGCCGCTGTCCGCTCTCTGGATGCAGCGAGTGGCCAGTGGGCGATATGGTGGCTGGATGGTCGATCGCCGCACCAACTGGACACACCGGTGGTGGGGCGCTTCGACCAGGGGCAGGGCAGCTTCTATGCCGAGGATACCCTGGCAGGGCGTCCGATCCGGGTGCGCTTCCTGTGGTTGCCCGTGACTGCCGACGCGGCACGCTGGGAGCAGGCCTTCTCTGCCGATGCCGGGCAGACCTGGGAGACCAACTGGACCATGGATTTCGTGCGGATTCAGCCTTGACGCAGCGCTGTCTTGGCAAATCCAAAGGGTCCCCGCAGGGACCCGCTCGTGGATCTCAGGTGCCTGCTCCGGTCATGAATTCGCGCCAACGCTCATGGCTCTTCGCCGCTGCCCTCGTCATCCTGGGTGAAAATCAGAATATCCGGACGGTCGGTGTAGGCGCGAAACTCGGCCTTTTCGGCTGGCGGGCTGTAGGATATCGCAGAGGCATTGGTCGGCTCATGGGATTCGTGGCTGCCGCCGATCACGAATCGCTGCAGCAGAATTCTCTGCTTGCCGTTAGCGGGTTTCAGGCGATAGACGTAGACCACATCGTTGTTGCCCAGGTAGCCCGTCATGTAGTGATAGCCCTGCTTGACGCCGGGGAACGGGGGTTGCTCGCAATGCAGCTCCGCCTGATGTCGAACCACGTCACTGCTGCCTTGGGTGATGACCAGATCGGCATATCGGCCCTTCAATCCCTTCGACGTGATCATGATCTGATCGTCGTCTGCCAGCAGCTGAGTGCCCATGATCCACTTGGCGCGCCAATGGGTCTTTCCGGCAGGCGGAACCAGATCAGCGGCGCTGTCAATGGATTCACAAGCATGCTTGTTTCCGTGGACCAGCCAGAAATCAAATTTGGACATGACATTGACCTCCTGTTTACTTTGCCGAAAGGACGGCATTGATCCAGGCTTTCGCCCGGGTGATCGGAATATGCAGCGAGACAATCTTGGGAGAGTCCTTGTAACCGCATATCGCGTGTTGAACGCCCATCAGACGCCCGAAATTGGAATCGGCTTCAAACAGGCCGCCCCCGCTGTCGCCGGGAACGGGTGTCAATACGCCCGCTGCGCCTGGCCATTCGCAGACCAGACTGCTCGTCCAGGTTTCTGGGTGCACCAGGATTCCTTCCAGCAAGCTGGGGACACATCCACTCTGGCCACCGAGCACACCCGTATGGGTATAGGTCATGCCATCGACCCAGTCGACCATGGACGGAAATCCGGCATTGGCCATCGGTTCCGACAATCGAGCGATCGCCAAGCGCTCCTGCAGACCGTCTATCGGCTTGTTCGGGAAATAGGCGAGGAAATCTGAAAACGGAATAGCTTTGGATTCGCCTTCCTCATAGATTTCGATGACACGTCTGGACGGGGCGGCGGTATCGATCACCGACTTGCAGAAATAGTCCTTCGAGCGCGGCGAGCCCACATGCTGGCAGGTCAACACCAGATCGGGTGCCACCAGAATGCCGATGCCCGCGGAGGTATTTGCGGAGCAACTGTGAAACTTCACCAGGAAGCTCAGCGATTCTTGCACTTGCGGTGCTGTACAGACACGCCCGCTCAGACCGGTGTTGCGCAAGAGGGTTGGTTGGGCCACCGTCATGACGTAAAGGCTCCCTTGGTGATGGGTGGGTGCGGTCTGAACGCCGGTTCACCGGCCAATGCTGCAATTGGTGCTTTCATAAGGAGTGCCCACCGCGCAAATTGTCGCAGTCGGCTGTCTTGAGCGGCGGGCCAGATGCAAATCGACCGCATCCGGCCCCTTGGATCTGGCGGCGGCTTGCGTTGGAGGCTCGATGGACTTGGCCGACGGTCGGTGCTGTCAATCAGTTCGGGGCCGGTGTCCAGGCACACTGCGCGGCCCAGGCCTGCGCCGCCAGATAGATCAGATCGACAGCCGGATCCTTCACTTCCGGGTAATCCTTCGGATCCGCTAGGCTGGCGGCAAGTCGGCGCTTGAGTTCCGCGTAGGCCTCGGCAGTGGCCGGGTGGGCGCGCAGGTAGTCGCGAAACAACAGCGCATAGCGCTGGTTGCGGCGACCGGCCACGCGGACATGCACATGGGCTCTGCGTTCGCTCTCGGGCGGCGTGAACAGCAGCTTGGACCACTGGTCGCAATCGGCGTTTTCACCGGGGGGAACATGGTCCACGCGGACGTCCCCGCGCTGCTCGAATCCGGCAGGTCGCAATTCCAGTGCGATATCAGCCGAGAGGACCTCAACAGTCACCTGAATGTCGATGACATCCTTGGCGCTCAGGCCGGGCACGGCGGTTGAGCCGATGTGATCGACGCGCAGCGCGCGCTGCCCGAGGGCCGCGCGGAGCAAGCCGGCGAGGCGTTCGAAGTCCGCAGGCCAATCGAGCTGGTAGGGAACGATCTCAAGCATCTGCGGCGAGATAGACCCGTGGGTCATGACGTTCCATGAAGCGCTCCGGCGCCGCCAGCGCCTGGAATCCGAATTTCTGGTAGAGCCGGTGTCCGTCGCGGGTGACCAGCATCAGGCGCCGCAGGCCCTGCAGGTCGGGCTCCGCCAGCAGTGCCTTGATCAGTCGTTGCGCCAGCCCACGGCCGCGATGGGGCTCCAGCACATAAACATCCGCCAGATAGGCGAAAGTGGCGCGATCGGTCACCATCCGGGCGAAGCCGACCTGCTTGGCACCGCAATAGGCGCCGACGCAGATCGAATGCGCCACGGCCTTGGCCAGCGTGGCTTTGGGAATGCCGGGCGACCAGTAGGAGCTGGACAGATAGGCATGCATGGCATCCAGGTCCAGACGCCCGGGATCGTTCGAGATGTCGTAGGTGTCCATGGGCGAGGATGCTCGGGTGGTGTTCCGTCATTAGCTTGCAGAGATCTCTGATGGATTTCGCAGGCCACCATCAGGAAGCGATGTTCGCCGGGCTGCGAAGTGTGTCCGAGCCGTCAGTGCTGCGGGCGGTGCCCGTCACTTTCACTCGCATACCGCCTCGCCGCCGTGGCACCACCCAGAATCCATGTTGTACAGGATCTTCATGCTGGCCTCATGATTCATCCGCGAGATTTGGCTGGCAAGCGCCATCTCTTCGGCGCTCATCCCGTCCGCACAGGCCCAGGATGCCTCGCAGCCCGTGGCGGCCGGTGCCTCTCGACTTGCGTGCGAGGTCGCGTCGAGCACGTCGGGATCGACGCCGGCATAGACCACCAGCGGCAGCAGAGGCCCGCCGAGCTCGACGAAATCGCGATCACGGGCCGAGAACATCATGTGCACGAGGTTGCCCCGGGCACGGTCGACGTTGGTGTAGCTGGCCAGGTATCCGAATTGCCCCGATTCGTCGAGTCGGTGCAGGCGGTACAGTGCGCCGTGCTGCCAGCGCTCTTCGGCAAGCACGGCCGTCACGCCCTGAGCCGGCAGGTTCAGCTGCACCAGAACCGCATCTGCGAGGGCGGCCGGCGCCGGTGAGCGCTCGGGATCGATTCTGATGGCGAACAGCGCCAGAGCCGGCGAATCCTCGTCGTCTGGGTCCTCGGTCAGGATCAGGCTGGCCTCGTCCTGCTGGCGCTGCCAGCCGAGCGGCAGGTTCATCGTGTGACCGGCAATGATCTCGGGCTTGAAACGCGGCAGGCCGGCGGCGCTGGCCACCAGGCCGGTGAACGCCAACAGAGCAGCAAGTGAGAGCACGCCGACGCGTCGGCAACAGTGTCCGGACGGCTCAGTCTGTCCCCCGTTCAGGTGACTGGACTCGGGCACATGCTGGAACGACGAGCCTGGATGTTCGCAAGCCTGGGCGGGGGGCGTTGTCAGAGTATGGCTCACGGCATTTGCTCCATGGTGGTCCTCGGCCCTGTGGGCTTTCGCGCGGCGTGCACATCACGTTCCGCGCGGCCGTCAATGACA
Organism: Rhodanobacteraceae bacterium; assembly: GCA_024234055.1. Classification (NCBI taxonomy): domain Bacteria; kingdom Pseudomonadati; phylum Pseudomonadota; class Gammaproteobacteria; order Lysobacterales; family Rhodanobacteraceae; species Rhodanobacteraceae bacterium. The sequence goes on along the minus strand of JACKOW010000002.1, from coordinate 457,777 downwards.
CACGCGGTTTTCGGCAACTCGCGCTGCTGGTCGAACTCGAGCGCGACGGCGCCCACGCGAAGATCGAAATCGCCGGTCAATGCAACGCGCTGGATCCTTTTCGAATCCAGCCAGCTTCCGTTGGTCGAGCCGAGATCACGAACGATCACACCGCCCTCGGCCAGGATCTCGATCTCGGCATGGCGGCGCGAGACGGTCGGATGCGTGAGGCAGATTGCGGATCGGTGGTCCCGCCCTATCGCATGAGATCCGGGGCTCAGAAGCCAAGGTTCGGAATCTCCAGGTTCGGCCAGCCGCACCTGGTAGCGTATATCGCGCACCTGGCCCGTGGCAGAGGGCTGTGGCCCGTCACCGCGCCGACGCGAGGCGTTCTCGCCACCGTTCTTCCGGGCGCGCTCGGTTCCATCGTCGATCTGAGTCATGCGATCGGTGCCCATGGTTCACTCGAAGCCATTGGCGAACACGGGGTCAGGCAACCCTCCCGTCGGCGTTGCGATGGTCTGGGTATTGTTTGACAAATTGGGATCACCCACCCCCATGCCACCCGGCAGGCTGCTTGCCAGCACGATCTGCCCGACCGGCGGCGTGGCGCCGGCGTAGGACGCCCGAATGATCCAGACATTGGCGGCGCCGTCGCCCAGCAGCGGCAGGGTGTCGCGCACGAGCTGCTGGCCGTTCGTGAAGCTCACGCCGCCGCATGCCGATCCGGCACGCGCGCAGGACTCGGAGGCGAAGCTGTAGCCGGCCGGCAAAGTCAGCGTGTGCGCGCTGTTGGGCGTGAACGAGGGCCCGTGACTGGCGAAGGTGGCGACGATCTCGATCTGGTTGCCCGGCACCACCTGCGCACTCAGGGCCTCTGCCCGCAGATCGGCGAAATGGATCGGAGCCAGGCTGTGGGTGCTGCTGTTGTTGCTGACGATCGGGTCGGCGCTGCTGCCGCCGGTGATGACGGCCAGGGCCGTGGTGTCCACGGCCTGCGAAGGCGCCAGCGCGGCACCGATCGTGGCCGTGATGTTGAACTCGACCATCGCCCCCGCGGGCAGGGACAGCTCGGATTCGAGGGTGCTGCTGCTGCAGGACAGCGGACCGCAGAAGGGCGGGTAATTGCAGGTGGCGCCGCCGGTGGCGGTGCAGCTCCAGGACACATCGGTGTAACCGGCGACCGCCCCTGAAGGCAGTGGCGCCGTGAAACGCACCGGCCCCGAGGCCTGCGGCCCGAGATTGCGCACCTGGAAGCCGAAGAGCAAAGGCGTGCCGGCGATGCCGCTGGTGTTGCCAATGGTGGTCACCTCGATATCGGCCTCCAGCACGGGCGTGCTGGAGCAATCGACTTCGATAGACCAGTCGTTGAGCTGGCCGACATCGCCGTTTGCCAGGTCACGCACCACCAGGCGCCAGGTCCCGACCGTGCTGCTGCCGTTGTTGTCGGTGCTGCGGCGCGCGATCAGCCCGGAAAGGGGCTGCACCGGTGCGATGTACCCGTTGAGCGCCGGACGATCCGGGATCAGTCCACAACTGCGGTCCGGCCCGACCGGGGAATCGTCCCAGAAGATCGCTTCGATGTCGTCGGCGCCGCAGGAGCCCGACGTCCCGTTCACTCCGTTGCGGGTGCGATCGAGCAGCGTGACATTGCCGGGGCCGCCGAAGCTGTCGAAATTCGGATCCTGCAGGACCACGCGCAAGTCACCCACGTAGGGATGGTCGATGTCGAGGCCTACACGCACGCGACGAATGAAGTTGCACTGGCCCGGGACAATGTAATTGAGTGGCAGCACACTGGTGACACTGCCGGAATTGTCGGGAATCGCGGCCATGCAGTTCGTGGCGCCGGCCACCGCCGAGCAACGCGTGCCGACCAGGCTGGTCGAAGCGGTCGTGATGACGAAATCCGCGCGCTGCCGAGCCCCGAGGGCGTCCCAGCTGTTCTTGGCGCGCAAACCACCGACGAACAGCGACACAAGCTGCTGCGCGCCCTGCGTGGCGGGCGAGCGACCGCGCACCCGCACGAAATCGCCGTTGCCTACAAAGGTGGGCTGGCTGCGCCAGCCGCCCGAGTTCACCTGATACTCGCCGCCGAGCACGAACAGCGGCACGCGCGCGCCTGCTGCCAGGCCGAAGATCGCCATCAGGTCCGACGTGGCCATCACGTTCGGCGACACGCTAGCGGATCCCGGAACGAGGCCCGAAGGATCCGGATCGAGATCGATGATGGAATTGACGATAGGGTCGCCGAGGAAGCGCATCACGTTGATGCCGTTCTGACCCGAAGAGCGCCGCGACAGTATCGTGATCCGACCGTTGCGCGACACCGCCAGGTCACGCACGATCGGGAAAGGGGTCGCGCCGGTCTCGGGCTGGCCGGCGGGGCGATGGAGGTAGGCGTCCTGGTTGAAGCCGACCACCGGGAAAAAGCTGCTGTCCAGGCCGTTCTGATCGACGCGCTGCAGAAACACCCGGGCCTGTGCCGGGCTCTGCCCGCTGCGACGCCAGCTGCCGGCCACGATCATCTGGTCGTTGGGAAGGAGCACCGAGGCGCCGTACAAATGACCATCGAGTTCGCCCTCGGTGTTGGGCCAGGCCAGACCGCCCCAGATCCCGGTTGTGGAGCCGGCGGGATTGCTGAGGTCGGCCTCGTAGCCACCGACGTAGGTGTAGGCCCGGTTGGGCGGCAACTGCTGGTACACGAACTGGTAGCCTCGACGGATCTTCGCCGTCGCGGCAGCGTGCAGCTCGCCCCAGCTGCGGGTCCAGGGCAGGTAGAAGGCGGTGTCACGCGGGTTGCGCAGATGTACCCGTGTGCCGCCGGGCGCGTAGCTCATCACGTAGTCGCGATTGATCGTGTCCATCAGCCCATCGGGGCCCGAGATGCCGAGTCCACCGGCCATCACCACGCGACCGTCAGCGCCTTCGGTCAGGCTGGCGACGCGAGGACTGAAGGTCCCGGAAAATCCCGGCAGGTCGACCGCAGTCTCTATCAGTCCGGTCCCGGCAAAAGCCGTGTCCAGCGTGCCGGACTGGGTCAGCACGGCGATGAATCCGTTGTCCTGCGGACCCTGGTTGGAACTGCCGCGGCGTCCGCCGATGACGATACGGGCATCACTGGTCTGCTCGATGGTCTCGCAGATCGACAAGGGGCCGAAATCCCCGACCACGAAGCCTTGCCCGGCGAAGGTCGCATCAAGGCTCAGGTTGGCATTGAAGCGCGCCACCAGCCAGCGGTAGTCGGTCTGGCTGACGTAGCTCAAGCCACAGGCGAGCACCTTGCCATCGGGCAGCAACAACAGATCCTCGAAGCGCGCCTGGGGCAGCAGGGTCAGCCCGCTGCCATTGATCTGGGTGGCAATGCTGCCATTGGTGTTGAGTACGCCGAGAAAGCCCTCCTCCAGGCCTGCGCCGCCGTTGGCGCCGCCAGCGATGTAGCTGAGCTGGGCAGACGAGACAGCCAGCGCACGGCCGTCGAGACGAGTGACCAGATTCGCGCTCACAAAGGGATCCAGACGATCGCCACTGCCTCCGAAACTGGTGTCGAGATCGGTCGGCGCCGCGTAAACGGTCGCTGACAGCAGCAACCCAGTGACCAGCGCGTACCTATCCAGGGATCGATTCATCGAGGGGCTCCACGGACAACGAAGATGCCCGTGCTCAGCAAAGCCCGTGCCAGCGCGCGGAGCGCGCCGTGACGGCCTTTTTCGGTGATTCGCGTACAAGAATGCGAACGCGGACCGGAATTTCGGGGGACCCAATCGTTCGCGATCGCGAACGCACAGATTGTGCTCGACGTGCGCCAGCCCGCGCGTCGTGCAAGCGCATCCGCTACCGCCGCGAGGGCCTGGAATCGGCGGTGACCAGCGCGATTGCGCGCCCGACCGCCACCGGATCGGTCGCGCTGCCGGCCAGGCACGCCGAAGGTCGGGTCACCGCTGTCGATCAGGGTAGGCTGGCCTCGAAGCCGTCGGCGAACTGCTGGTCGAGCATGCTCGCATCGATCACGATGTCGGCTGATGTTTGGGTGACCAGCCGCTCCCAGGGCTCGCCATCGCTGTTCTGCACCCAGTTCTTGGTGACGGCTATCGCTCGCCATGCACGTCGGTAGTAGATCTGAGCCTGGACGCGAATCGTCTGTCCGATCTGTGCCGTGGCCGGCAGGGCAAAGGTGAACCGGGCGAAATCGGTGGCGCCCGGGGGAATCGTCGTGTTGCTGAACACAGACTCGGCATCAATGAACGGGACCGGCTTGAGCAGTGCGCCTTGACCATCGATACGTCCTTGCAGCACCTTGGCGTAGCCGCGACCCGCAAAGCCAGCGAAATCCCCGGGTTGCTTGCCGGGTATCGCGTCGTCCACCCAGAATGGCAGCTGATCGCCCTCCAGCTGATTCATCGGCACAGAGTCCAGCGTGGCCTCAACCAGCAGAAAGGCATTGCGCACATCCACGCCGGTCGGGAAGTTGTGCCCAAGCACGCGATTGACGACGGCCGCGTCGACTACCAGCTCACCGGCGACCAGCTCGGCGGTCAGGCCTAGATCAACCGGCTGCACCAGGCGACCGGAATAGACTCCGGGAAAACTGTGGTCATGACGCTGCGTTCCGGGTCGGATCGGTGCCTGACCGACACTGGCCAGCCGCCCCGGGCTCGTGGCGATCGGCATGTGGCAGTCCTGGCACTGCTGCCCCGAAGCGGCCGCGGGTGAGGTCAACCACTCGCTGTAGGTTTCCTGGCCGGGCGCTCCGCTGTCCGGATTCTCGTATTGATGGCAACTGGCGCACAGGCGGGAAGTGGCGAACATTGGCGCGTAAGCCGCGCGCATCTGCGGAAACTGTACGTCATCCAGTGGCCCCCAGACGTGTTGGTGGGTCAGGCTGGCCCCGGAGCCGTTGATGGAAGCGGGAAACGAGAACGCAGCATTGCCGAGCAGATGGATGGCTTCGATGTTCTCGTTGACCTCGTGCAATTGGTGGCAACTCGTACAAGTCACGCCCTCATGTCCGGCCGCCGTGCTCACCTCGTTGAAGCGCACCGATGCCGGATCGGACGGATATTCGTTCGGTGCATGACAGGTTGCGCACAACCCGGTTGCCGGTGCCGCGTGATTGTCCAGAAACACATAACCATCGCCACTGGGGCCCGTCGCCAAACCGGTGCCATCGCCTGAGTACAAGTCGCGCACCAGCGCATTGACGGCAGCATGGGCATGATTGCTGCTCAACCACTGCGCGTATTGCTCAGTGTGGCAGCTTGCGCATGCGCCTTCGGCGGCAATGGGTTGATAGCTGTTGTTCTGCAGCGTTGGAATTCGGCGCAAGGCAATGGCCAGCGTGGCGCCGGGTGAGGCCGAGACGGCGGTAGTTTCGTAGTTGATTGCCGCCGCACTGTCGTAGGCGAGTGCCGCCGAAACCTGAAAGCTGCTTCCCGAGCCCTGATCGATCGCAAGTTCAAAGCGGCCATCCGCACCGGTGACTGCGACGGCGGTATTCGGGGACGCTCTGACATGCACGCGCACACCCTCGAGCACAGCTCCGCTGGCGGCGTCAGTCACCACGCCGGTGACCGGCGCCACCTGGGCCATGCCCGATGCCGAGGCAAGCATCAGAATGCTGGCGAGCCAGAGGATCTGCCTTACCCGCAGCGCCAGCGGTGGTTGTAGGGTCGCATTCATATGAGCACTACCTACATTAGTACAATGCATTATATGGCGACTGATCTTGACCGCCGCGTTGATCGAAATCAACTCAGGCTGTGATCTGATCCGGTAATCGCGCCCACTGCCGCGACCAATCCACAGCGCCATCGGCGCTGCGGTGGTAGCACTCAGCCGATCCCGTCGCCGGAGCCGGGAAAGGCAGTTTGCACCGGGAAGCAGCGCCTCGCCGCGGCCCAGGCGCCTCTCTCAGAATGTGGACAGGACGATCCGCGCCTCGTACGGGCCCAGATCCAGCGTGCCGAACTGATTGGGCGCGGCGGCGATGTCGGCGGGGCGCACTAGGCCGTCCTGGTCGTTGCCGCGCTGGAACACGCCGCAGCTGCTGGCGATGTCGATCCCCGGCGAAGGAACCGGATCGAAACGGAACTGACCCGGGAACAGTCGGTAGTTGTCGTTCGCGATCGACATGAATCGCGGCGTGCCCTGGAAGATGCTGGTGTTGCTGGGCAGCTGACTGGTGCTGGGCACCAGCACGAACTGCGCAGTCAGGTTGCCGTTGCCCTGGCGGATGATGCCGGCCTGATTGACGATGGCGCAGCGCAGATCCAGTTGCGGCGCACGCACGACGGCGCTGCCGATGCTGTTGCCGGTGATGGTGGTCTGGGCAATCCAGACCTTGTCGTCATCGCCGGTCTTGATCAGCGCATCGCTGACGGTGTTGGCGAAGATCAGCGACTGGGTAATGGCGTAATGATTGTAGTGCTGGCGGTAGTAGATCAACGAATGGCCGCTGTTGCGGTCGATCTGGGCGTCCTGGATGTCGGCATCGGCGACAAAGCCGGTGGGCCAGGCACAGCTGAAGGGAAAGTTGCAGCCGGTCGGCGAACTCCAGTCGTAATAGAAGGCGGCGCCATCGCCCGGTGAGCTGCCGGTGGCGCGGGAGGTGTTGCCGGTGACGCGATTGCAGTTGATGCCGCTGGCGCAGGCCACCGCGGTGATCGGGGTTTCGGCGTCGCGGTTGCGAGCGCTGCGCAAGCGGATGCGTGGATCGCTGGCGGTGCTGGAATAGACCCAGCCGGCGCCGCCGGTGCTGGCGGCATTGCCCTCGATCAAGGTATCCCACAGGGTGATCGACGAGGCGTTGCGCAGGGCAAAGCCACCGCCGTTGTTGGTGGCCCGGTTGTAGGCGATGCGGTTGGGGGCGTTGCTCTGGGTGCTGTAGACCTTGATGACCGAATCGGTGGCGCTGAGGCCTGCACCGTTGTACGAGGTGTTGCCATAGAGTATCCCGGCATTGAACGGACCGTTGCTGGCCAGTTCGGCGTTGCAATGGCTGAGGCGTAGTCCGCCACCTTCGTTGAGTGCGTTGTTGTTGAAGAAGCCGGTTCCGCGGGCGTTGGCGTACACCGAGCCGTCGCGACACCAGGCGCCGCCGCCTTCGTACATGGCCGAATTGCTGTACACCAGCACATCGTCGCGCAAGGCCAGTTCGGTGCCGCGACCTTCGATGGCGATGCCGCCGCCGTAGCCGGCGCGATTGTCGTGGATGGAGCTGGCGGCGATGACCAGCAAGCCACCATGACGGGCATAGACGGCGCCGCCGTATTCATGGTCCTCGGCATCGCCGCCGACAATCTCCAGGCCAGCCAGTCGCACCGTGGACGGATAGTTGCCGACCACCGCAATGACCGTTTGCGGGATACCACCGCTGCCGTCGATGCGGGTGTAGCCGGCGTCGGGCAGGGTGTCCGTGCAGCGGGCGTAACCGCCGCGCAATTCCACGTACTCGCGATCGTTGATGCGCAGTGCCTGCTGGGTGTAGCTCAGCGTGCGAGTGATCTTGATCAGGGATGGAACTGGCCCGTCATTGGCGGCGGCGTCCAATGCTGACTGGATCGTGGCATGGGTGCAGCCCGGGCCAGTGCCTACGCTGAATTCGTTGTCGGCAAGGGCCTGGGTGCAGAGGCTGGCGCAGAGCAGCGCCAGGGGGATCGTGGCTTTCATGATGGTCTCCTGGTGGGTGGGACAAGCACCCGCGCGTGCGGGTGACTCCGTGCAAGGTGGCTGGCGTCGTGGCGCATGGCCCTGGTAGGAGCGCCCTTGCGGCGCGACCGTTGCCTCGCGAGAGCGGTCGCGACGCGAGGTCGCTCCTACAAAAGGCTGCTTCTCGGTCCGGCGCTAGCAGCTGAAACAGGGTTCAAAGCCGTTGGCGAAGAGCGCGTCGGCCTCGGACTCGTAGGCGCCGACATCGATGGGGCCGAAGGCGTTGGGTACCTGACTGTCGTCGACCGGGCGCGGCTGGCCGAAGATGTCGGTGTTGTAAGGCGGTGCCAGAGCCGCTGAAGACGTCGCGTAGTCGATCGCCAGCGACCCTGGGCGCAGGTGCAGATCGCTGGCACTGACGAACAGCGGGTCGGCCTCGAGGTTATTAACCGTGGGTGGAATGCCGCTGAGATCATTCGCGATCAGGTAGCCGCTGAGCACCGAGCCGCCGCTTTGCAGCAGCAGCGGTTTGCCTGGCTGGAAGGCGGCGACATAGCCGAGTACGGTCTGCAGATCGAATCCACGTATCACGGCGCTGCCAGTGAGCGTGTTGCCGGCGATGCTGACGAAATTCAGGGTCATCTTCTGGCCATAGATCAGTGCGCCCTGAGGGTCGGTCTGCTGGTTGCCGAACAGCGCGATATTGATCAACTCCATCTGATTGAAGGCGCCTGCGCTGGGGATGAAACTGTGGATGACGCGTCCGCCCTGGTTGCCCTCGAAGCTGGCGCGCTGGATGTGGGCGCGACCGGCACTACCGTTTTCCAGTCGGTAGGCGATGGCGGCGGCGCCATTGCTGACCACCCCGCCCACGGAGCTGCGGTTGTTGATGTAGCGGTTGCAGATGCGCCCGATGGGGCAGGCGACAGCAGCGGGAGCAACGCCGCTGGAGGCAATCGTCAGATCATTGTTGATGCTGCCGCTGCTGCCGCGCATCAGAATGGCGCCGCCATCCTGCGCGGAATTGTCGACCACTTCGATGTTCTGGATATCCACGCGGGCACCATCAGCGGCGTACACGGCGCCGCCACCGACGGTGGCGTTATTGGCGTTGAGCCGGGTCAGTGCATCGCTGAACAGCGAGTAGATACGGGTGCCGCCGAAAGCGCCGAACACATATATGCCACCGCCGTTGCGCACCGCCTGATTGTTCCAGAGCGCTCCCAGCGCATGGCCGCTGGCCAGATCGATGCCGCAGTTTTCGGCATAGACACCGCCGCCGTCGCGGCCGCTGGTGTTGGAGTTGATGATCAAGTTCTCGGTCACCAGCGACAGACTGGCGCTCCGGCAATAGATGCCGCCACCGTCGCTGCTGGCCTGATTGCCGTAGATGCGGCTGTCGCCCTGGAAGGTGACGCTGATGGTGCTGACGCCCGTGGTCACCGCCATCCCGGCGCCGCGTCCAGCGTGGTTGCTGGCCAGCTGGACATTGTTCAGCGTGATCTGATGCGGCCCGTCGACGATCGCCAGACCGCCGCCATCGGCATTGGCCGGCGCATCGCCGCCTTGCAGCACCAGATTGCGCAGCGTGACGTTGCCACTACCCTGAATGCGCAGCACCGGGGCGGCAGCCCCGCCGGCGCCCGAGAGCACCGTCGGATTGTTCGGGTCACCGGTAGCGCTGCTGCAGTCGGCAAAGCCACCCTGGATCACCAGAGTGTCGTTCTGTGCGACCAGGGCCTGCGCCGTGTAGCTGCGGTTGCGGGCGACATTGATGACATCCAGGCCGGTGCCATTGGCGAGCCCGGCCGTGATGGCGTCCTGGATCGAGGCATGGGTGCAGGCGGCGCCCGAGCCCACCGTGAATACATCGGCATGGGCGCTGCTGCCCAGGGCGAGCAGGCCGCAGAGTAGCAATCGACAGGAATACATGCAGGTAGCTCCGGATTCGGGGATTGCCTGCACAAGCGCTGTCAGGTGACCGATTGCGACATCGCCGCCTGCGATCGGTCTGTTTTGTGCGCCATGTCGCATTTGGCCGCCAGACAGCGCTTGGGTGGACTGGTCAGATCGAATCGGAGTGTCGCCATGCGCCCAAGCCCACACAGCCTGCAATTTGCGGCAATGCTGCTTGCCCTGATTTCGGCCGCGCCGCTATCGGCAGCCACGCTGGACTGGCCCGGCCCATCGCCGTGCAACAGCACACTGATGAGCTGTATCGATTTCGCCCAGCCGGGCGACACGTTGCACATCGTCAGCAGTGCCAGCGTCAGCGAGCGACTGCAGATCTTCAAGCCGCTGTCGATCATCACTGCGCCCGGCGTGTCACTGAGCCTGACATCGACCGAATCGCATCTGATGAGCATCAACAGTGCAGTGCCCTGGGCGGTGACCGTCAGCGGTGTGCAGATCGTCGGCGGCAGTTGGTTCTTTGCGGTCAACGGGGCGCAGGCCGGTGAGCTGACGCTGCAGCAGTTGTCCTTTCGCGGCAACGCGACTGGCGCTTCCACGCAATTGCAAGTCAGCATGAATCAGAGCGGCGGCGCGCGATCCCAGGTCCGCATCCGTCGCAATCAGTTCGAAATCGGTTCCGACAATGCCGCGCCCAATTCCGTTGCTGCTGTCGGCAGTGGCAGCAGTGGCGGCCAGATCCTCGTTGAAGACAACCGCTTCCGCCCGGAGGACGTGGTGATGGTCCAATCCGCGCACAAGGCGCTGTTCGGCAGTCTCGGGGGTAGCGGCACATGGGAGGCGATCATCCGTCGCAACCAGATGCTGCCCGCTGTCGCCACGCCGTCGCGTCGATATGCCAGCGGCGTCGAAGTGGTGAGCGTTGATTCGGCCAGCGTCAACCTTATGCTGCACGACAATCTGCTGCTGCTGGATCAGGTCGCGGGCGCCGGTCGCTACGGCATTCTGCTTGGCGGGTCAGGGGGGCAGATGAGCGCGCGCGTGCTCAACAACACCATTGTCAATGCCTATACGGTGCTCGGCTTCTATGCCAACAGCAGCGGCCAGTTCGACAACAACCTGGTCAGCGGCGGCTTTCGCTTTTACGAGGGTGCAGCGCCGGCCGGCAATTTCCTGCAGCGCGGCAACCTGATCCACGGCATGACCGAACCGTCCAGCTGGCCTGTGGCGCCTGGCACCTTGACCTTGGATCCGATGCTGTCGACCCAGGGCATGCCACTGCCGGGTTCGCCGGTCATGGACGCCGGCAGCGACACGGCGCGGGGCGAATCGGGACCCGGCGCGCTAGGCGTGCCGGAAGCGCTGGACGCCAATCACCTGCGCCGCCTGGAAGGCGCGCATGTCGATATTGGGGCGCTGGAAGGTGAGCGAGTGTTCTACGATGGCATGGAGTGACACCGCGAAATGGAGACCCGCATGAGCAGCGCTATCCCGGACGACGCCAACGCCCTGTTCAGCCATCTGTACCAGGATCTTCGCAGCATCGCCAAGGCCCAGATCGCCCCCAATGACACCCTCAACACCACCGCACTGGTGCATGAGCTGTATGTGCGCGTGGTTGAACGTGAGGATCTCAAGTTTGCCGACCGACGGGCCTTCTTCGCCTACGCGGCGCGCGCCATGCGCCATTTGTTGGTCGATCGCGCGCGGGCGCGTCTGCGCATCAAGCGCGGCGGCGGGGCTCAGGCGATGGACTGGAACGAAGTGCGCGATGACGCCATGTTCGTGCACGTGGACGCCGCCCTGGAACTCGATGAGCTGATGCGGCAGCTGGCGGTGGAAGACCCGCGCAGTGCGGAGGTACTGGAACTGCACTATTTCGGCGGACTCACCGGTGAGCAGATCGCCGAAATGTTGAGCCTCAACCGACGCACCATCTTGCGCGATCTGGAGTTCGCCAAAGCCTTCATCAAGGCCCAGTGGCAGGTGCGATGATGCGTGAGCTGTGGCTGACTGCGGAGTCGTCGACGTGAGCAATGCGCCCCTCAATCTGCGGCAGCTGTTTGACGCTGCCATCGAGCTGCCCGAGCACGAACGCACGGCCTGGTTGGACCAGCACTGTCCGGACGCGGCCCTGCGAGAGCGCGTCGACCGGCTGTTGCGTGCCCAGGAGCGCTCGCTCGATCCGCTCGCGGTGCATCCGCAAGAGCGCCTCGCAGCGCTGGATGCCGAGCTTGACCGGCCTGCTTCGGAACGACGCAGCATCGGCGACTTCACGCTGATCAGGCCGGTGGGGCAGGGTGGCATGGCCACCGTCTTTCTGGCCGAACGCAGCGGATTCGCCCAGCGTGTGGCGGTCAAGCTGCTGCATCGCACGGTGCTCTCGGATCTGGATCGGCGTCTGTTCGAGCGCGAGCGCAAGGCGCTGGCCAGTCTGGAGCATCCGAATATTGCGCGTCTGATCGATGGCGGCGTCAGCGAGCGCGACGAACCCTATCTGGTGATGGAGTACGTCGAGGGGCTACCCATCACCGACTATGTGCGCGAACACGGTTTGCTGCCGGCTGCGCGCATTGCGCTGTTGATTGAAGTCTGCGACGCCGTGGCTACCGCCCATGCCCAGCTGATCGTGCACCGCGATCTCAAGCCTTCCAATGTGCTGGTCACGTCCGAAGGTCGCTGCAAGCTGCTGGATTTCGGTGTCGCCAAGTTCCTGAGCGAGGAAACCGAACTGACCCGCCAGGGCGGTGCCGGTTTCACCCCGGAATACGCCGCACCCGAGCAGTTGCTGGACGGCGTGATCAGCACCGCCACCGATGTCTACGCGCTTGGGGTGATGGCGCTGGAGTTGCTGATCGGCAGCAAGCGCCCGGAGTTGCGCAAGGGCAAGCCCTCTCAATCGGCATTGCAAGTGCATGCCGACGACGCCACGCTGGCGCTCACCCAGCGCAGCGTGGCGCGCTATCTGCGCGGGGATCTGGACAACATCCTGCAGAAGTGTCTGATTGATGAGCCGCATCGGCGCTACCAGAGCGCCCAGGCGCTGGCCGACGATCTGCGCCGATTCCTGAGCCACCAGCCGGTCAGTGCGCACCCACCATCGCGCTGGTACCTGATGCGCAAGTTCGCGCTACGTCATCGTGGCGGTGTCATCGTGACCGCGCTGCTGACCATGGCCACCCTGGCCAGCCTGGTGCTGGCGCTATGGTTTGGGCAGCAGGCGCGCGTCCAGGCCGAGCTGGCGCAGGCCCTGCGCGCCGACGCCGAGCAGGCACGGCAGCGCGCCGAGACCGCGCTCAAGGTGTCCGAATCGGTGCAGGATTTTCTCACCGGCATGTTCGACGAAGCGGTGCCCAGCGTGCCCGAGGAACAGGAGCCCAGCGTGCGCGATCTGGTCCTCGGGGCCGAAAAGCGGGTCGAGACCGATCTCGCCGATGCCCCGGAAGCGGCTGTCGAGCTGTATCGGCGACTGGCGCAGATCTATCAGCTCATGGGCGATCAGGCCGCCAGTCTGCGCTTGAGCGCCACGGCGGTACGCTATGCCGCCCAGCACCTCGGCACATCCGGTGCCAGTTACCGCAAGATCGCCTTCGCCGATGCGCGCCTGCGCGAGCGCGCCGGCGACCCGCCGGCTCTCGCCGACATGGAGCAAGTGGTCAAGGACACGCCGACAGACGATCACAGCACCGACGCGATCGACCGCAGAATCACGCTGGGTGCGGTGCTCAGTCAGCATGGTCGCGGCCCGGAGGGCATGGCGCTGCTGACCGGGGCGCTGCCGCTGCTGCGCCAGAACTGCGATCGGCAGGAACTCGAGGCCTGCCGTCTGTGGGCGACCACGCTGACCAATCTGGCCGCTGCCCAGATTTCCTTGCGGGACTACGAGGCCGCACGTGCCCATGCCGCCGAAGCGCTACCGCTGGCGCGGCGCTACTACAGCCCGGAACACCACGAGACGGCGGCGGCGTTGGGCAATCTGGGCATGGCCGAGTTCTACCTGGGGCATTTCCAGGATGCGCTGGATCACACCAATGCCAGCATTGCCCTGCTTGAACGTATCGAAGGTCCCAAGGGCACCAATGCCAACTATCTGCGCCAGATCCTGGCCAATCTCTATGGTGCGAGCGGTCGCAAGCTGGAGGCCCTGGCCGTGCATGAGCGCGTGCTGGCGGATCTGCCGCGGCAGACACAAGCCAGTTTCGGTGCCGCGGTGTTCAGGCTGAACTACGCCAAGGAACTGGTTCAGGTCGGACGCCATGCACAAGCACGCGAACAGATCGAGTTGATCCGACCGCTGTGGGAGTCGGATGCCGAGCACAACCCCGGCAACCTCGCGCGCATGCATGAGGCGCTGGCGGTGATCGCTTCCGAGGGCGATCACGATGTTGACCGCGCCCTGTCGGAGATCGATCAGGCGCTGGCGATACGCCGCGCGCAAGCCGCGCCGACGCCGCAGGAGCTGATCATGACCCTGCTGACGGCGCATCGCGCGGCGACGCTGGATGGCGTGCATCCGAAGGCCGAGGCGTATCTCACCGAAGCCCGAGAGTTGCTGGCAGGCGTGGCGCAGCCGCTGCCCTGGTTGCTGCGCAACTTCGAACTGCGCGAAGCCGAATTCGCCGCTGATCATGGCGATGTTGCGACCTCCCGCCGGCATCTTCAGGCGCTAGCACGGGTGCTGGGTCCCGAGCGCCCGGATCTGTATGCGGATTGGGCGCAGTACGTGGAGCTGAAGCTGGCGCGCGTGGAGCACCGCAAGCCCACCGAGGCGGAGCGGGAGTGGCAGGCTGGCCTCGCACAGCGCTGGGGTGCAGATGCGGAAATCGTTCGAGTCAGCGGGCAGTTGACTGGGGCGAACTGAGGTCTGAGTTTGGAGGTCCATCGGGCGAAGAGCGTCCAGACAAGTCTGGACGCACCAAGGCGCGCGCTTTTGTGGGTCCAGACTTGTCTGGACGCTGTTCAACAGTGGATTGATCCGCTCGGGACTGGTTTGCCTTGTTGCGGAGCGCGGGGTTCCGAGGCCCAAAAAAAAAGAACCCCGGCCGAAGCCGGGGTTCAAGGTCTTGCCCTGAAGCAATCGATCAGAACTCGATGGCCCAGTTGTTCAGGGTGCCGACGTCACCGCGTGCGGTGTCCTGCACACGCAGATTCCAGGTGCCGTTCAAGCCCTCGGTGGAGAGGTTGACGGTGTAGGTCTCGATCACGTTGGCCCCGTTGTCGGAACCGCTGGAGGCCTTCAGCAGATAGGCGCTGCCATCCGGTGCGTACAGCGTGATCTTGAGATCACCGCGATAGGTGTGGGTGATGTTGACGCTGACCTGGCTGTTCGACGGTGCATTGCCGGTGCGGCCCGAGACCGTGATGTAGCTGTTGATGGTCTTGCGGTCCGGAATGGCAACCGGGGTGTTGTTGGTGTAGACCTGAGTGCCACCCGGGGCGCTGGCGACCGTCACCGACTTGGTGATGTTGGCTGAAGCGCCGTTGTTGTCGGTCACCGTCAGTTTCACCGAATAGGTGCCGGCAGTCGCGTAGGTGTGGCTGGGGTTGGCACTGGTCGAGCTGCTGCCGTCACCGAAGGTCCACGAGCGCGAGGCGATGCTGCCATCGCTGTCGGTCGAGGTATCGGTGAAGCTGGCGCCGAGACCGCTGACGCTGAAGCTGAAGTTCGCCACCGGCGGATTGTTGGCCGACGGCGCGGTATAGCTGCCGGTCAACGAAGCGCCGCTGAAGGCACTGTAGGCTTTCAGTCGCACGTAGTAGGTGCCGGCCTGGGCCGTGGCGATGTTGCAGGTTTCGTTGTTGCCACTGAGGTACGGACGGCAGTCATAGGACGAGTCGGTCGGCGCGCTGCCGAATTTCACGTACATGTCGGCATCGCCGGTGCCGCCGCTCATGACGAACTTCAGGCCAGTCGCGCCTGCCGGCACGGCCAGCGTGTAGTTGACCGACTGACCCGCCGTCGGCTGGTTGATGCCGGTCACCGCCACGCCATTGCTGAGCGGGCCGCCGGTGCTGGCACCACCGCCGCCACCGCCACCACCCGAGCAGCTGACGCCGACCGAGGAGAAAGCCGAGGTGACGCTGGCGACCGACAGGCCGAGATCCGATGCCGCCGTCTCGACGCCGCAGGCGCCGCTGTTGAAGGTGCTGCTCGGCGTCCAGTACAGGCTGTTGGCACGGGCAAACACCTTGAAGGCGTTGATCGTGTTCCAGCCAGACGAGGTGGCCAGCAGGTAGAAGGCCTTGTTGTAGACGCCCGAGGAGTAGTGCACATCGAGGCCGCTGGTGTACTGGGAGGCATTGTCGATGGAGCGACCATCCTGCGGCGGATTGTTCATGTAGCGCAGTGCGCCGGAAGCCTTGAAGATGTCCGGGCCGACCAGGAAATCATTGCTGCCCTTCCAGTAGTACTCGGTGGCTTCGCCGCCCATGTCGGAGAAGGCCTCGTTCATGCCGCCGGACTGACCGGAGTAGGTCAGGTTCGAATGCTGCTCGGTGAAACCGTGCGAGACCTCGTGGCCGGCCACGTCGACGCTGACGAGCGGGTAGAAGGTCGAGGCGCCATCGCCAAAGCTCATGGTCGAGCCGTTCCAGAAGGCGTTTTCGTAGTTCGAGCTGTAATGCACCCGCATCACCAGCTGGAAGGTCAGTGCCTTCACGCCCACATAGGAGGAATACATGTTCTGGATCACGCCGCCGAAGAAATGGGCGTCGTTGATCGGCGAGTAGGCGCCGTTGATGGCCTTGTAGGTGTTGTTGGGGCAGGTGTACGAATAGGCGGTGGTGCTGGTCGTGCCGCCGTTCAAGTTCACCGACTTCACATCGGTGTTGTTCATGGTGCAGGTGCTGCCGCTCTGGGACACATCAAGGAAGCCATAGCGACCGCCCGAGCCCCACTGGTACTGGCCGGTCTTGCTGTTGCCACCCGGGCCAGTGCCGATGTTGGCGGTGGTCAGGCCTTCCCAACGCTTCAGCACCACGCCGGTGCGGGCGTCGACGATGACGAAGGGACGCGTGGGTGCGCCGCCCTTGGCGGTGTCGGCGAAGAATGAGGCAACGTAGCTCAGACGGGCATGATCATTGTCGTCCACGTAGATCATCAGACGACTTTCTTCGTTCTGCGGCAGCAGCACACTGTCGCTGCTACCGATGGCGGCGGCGCGGGCGATATTCAGCGCAGCGTCACTGGAAATCGAGGCATCGGTGCTCGGAATCTCTGCGGCCAGACCACTCACGGCGCGCCCGAACAGACTGCGGATGCTGCCATCGGCGAGCTCGCTGACGACCACATGCTCACCCCAGACGGGCACACCGCGGAAGCTCTGCTGATAGCGGAAGTGCTGCGTGCCGTTGGCATCCTTGAGGTAGCCGATCTGGCTCAGGCTGGAGTCGGCGTCCAGGCCCAGGAATTCGGCATGACGCTCGGTCGTGTTCGGGTTCTGCCCGGCGGCGCGTGTGGCGGCCTGGTAGGCGCTGTTCAGTCGTGCGACGTCGTATCCATGCAGATCAACTCGGCTGGCGGCGTGTGCCGAACCGGCGGCCATGGCCAGTGCCAGAGCCGATGCCACAATAGTCGCCAGAGGGCGCTTGGAATGATTGCTCACGTGTTTGAATCCCCAGTGTGGTCAAGAAATCGTCCGGGTGAAGGCCAGGACGGGCTTCCAAACGGAAACTGGAGGCAACAGTCGGCCGTGAGCCGAAAATCTCCGGCTCAGCTTGCTGGTCTGCGCTATCAGTTTCCCCAGTGCGCGCGTCGGGACTCCCCTCCCGATCGCGGCGGTGAACCGTAACACCCGCATTCCCGTCAAGTATTGTTGCGACGCAGCATGGCCGGATGCCGGGATTTTGTACGGACGTATTCACGCTTCATGCACAAAAGCGACTGTTTTTGTTCGCTTTCTGTACGGGGAAATTGTCAGCTGCGGCGCCGACGCGGAGCAGTCGCGGTCATCCGGCCAAGGCGGGATCCGAACAAGGTGCAAAACGTCACGATGCTATAGGCAATCGACGGGGAGGCTTGTTTGCCGGGGATACTCATGGCTCGCCGGCAAGCGCTGGTCGGGGGTGGCTCAGCGTGCCTGGCCCGATTCCTGTATGGCGCGGAGCCCCAAAAAAGAACCCCGGCCGGAGCCGGGGTTCTGTACCAACCGAACTTGCTGTTCGTCAGAACTGCAAGCTCCAACTGTTGAGCGTGCCTGTGTCACCGGAAGCTGTGTCCTGAATGCGCAGTTTCCAGGCACCATTCAGGGCTTCTGCCGAGAGATTGACCGTGTAGGTGGCGATCACGTTGGCGGCACTGTCGGATCCGCTGGATGCCTTCAACAGATAGACCGATCCATCAGGTGCCAGCAGATCGATCTTGAGGTCGCCGCGGTAACTATGCGTGATGTTGACACTGACCTTGCTGGTGGTCGGAGCATTGCCGGTGCGCCCGGAGACGGTGATCGTGCTGCTCACCGTGCTTCGGTCAGGAATCGCCAGGGGCGTGTTGTTGGTGTAGGTCTGGACCCCACCGCCACCGCCACCGCCACCGCCGGCGGTGTAACTACCCGTCAGGGAGACACCCGAGAAGGCGCTGTAGGCCTTGAGGCGCACGTAGTAGGTGCCGGTCTGCGCCGTGGCGATATTGCAGGTCTCGGCATTGGTGCCGCCGTTGGAACGACAGTCGTAGACCGAGTCGGTCGGCGCGCTGCCGAACTTCACATACAGGTCCATGTCGCCGGTGCCGCCGGATGTGACGAACTTGAGGTTGGTGGCGCCGGCCGGCACGGCCAGCGTGTAATTGACCGACTGGCCCGCCGTCGGCTGGTTGATGCCAGTCACGGCCACACCATTGGTCAAGGGGCCACCGGTGCTGGCACCGCCGCCGCCGCCGCCCGTGGAGCAGGCGACGCCCACCGAGGTAAACGCGGCGGTCACGGCAGAGGCCGCAAAGCCGAGGTCGGTGGCAGCGGTTTGCACGCCGCAGGCGCCGCTGTTGAAGGTGCTGCTGGGTGTCCAGTAGAGCGCGTTGGCACGGGCAAAGACCTTGAAGGCATTGACCGTGTTCCAGCCGGCCGTGGTGGCCAACTTGTAGAAGGCCTTGTTGTAAACGCCCGAGGAGTAGTGCACGTCGAGGCCACTGGTGTAGTTGGCAGCATTGTCGATGGAGCGACCATCCTGCGGCGGGTTGTTCATGTAGCGCAGTGCGCCGGAGGCCTTGAAGATCTCCGGTCCCACCAGGAAGTCATTGCTGCCCTTCCAGTAGTACTCGGTGGCTTCGCCGCCCATGTCGGAGAAGGCCTCGTTCATGCCGCCGGACTGACCGGAGTAGGTCAGGTTGGAATGCTGCTCGGTGTAGCCGTGGGAGACTTCGTGGCCGGCCACATCGACGCTGACCAGCGGGTAGAAGGTCGAAGCGCCATCACCAAAGCTCATGGTGCTGCCGTCCCAGAAGGCATTCTCGTAGTTGCTGCTGTAATGCGTGCGCATCACCAGCTGGAAGGTCAGGGCCTTGGCGCCGGTGTAGGCCGTGTACATGTTCTGGATCACGCCGCCGAAGAAATGGGCGTCGTTGATCGGCGAGTAGGCGCCGTTGATGGCCTTGTAGGTATTGTTGGGGCAGGTGTACGAATAGGCGGTGGTGCTGGTGGTGCCGCCATTGAGGTTCACCGACTTGACGTTGGTGTTGTTCATCGTGCACGTCGTACCGCTCTGGGTAACGTCCAGGTAGCCATAGCGACCGCCCGAACCCCACTGGTACTGACCGGTCTTGCTGTTGCCGCCGGGACCTGTGCCGTTGGCCGTGGTCAAGCCTTCCCAGCGCTTGAGGATGGCGCCGGACTGGGCGTCGACGATGACGAAGGGGCGCGTCGGAGAGCCGCCCTTGGCGCTGTCTGCGAAGAAGGAGACGACATAGCTGAGGTGGGCGCTGTCGGCGTCATCCACATAGATCATCAAACGGCTCTCTTCGCGCTGCGTGATCAGCGTGGCATCGCTGCTGCCGATGCTCGCGGTCTTGGCGATGCCGAGTGCCGAGGCATCGGTGACGCGGGCGCGGGTGCTGGCGATGTCTGCGGCCAGTCCGCCGACGGAGCGACCGAAGAGGCTGCGCACGCTGCCGTCCGTGTTTTCGCTGACCACCACGTGTTCGCCCCATACCGGGATACCGCGGAAGTTCTGCTGGTAGCGGTAGTGATTGGTGCCGTCGGCATCCTTGGCACTGCCGATCAGGCTGAGTGTTGATTCAGCATCCAGGCCGAGGAACTCGGCATGGCGTTCGCTGGCCGAGGCCGCCGGCCCCGAAGCCCGGGAGGCTGCCTGATAGGCGCGGTTGAGATTGTCGATGTTGTAGCCGTGCAGATCGGCGCGTGTTGCCGCCTGCGCGCTGCCTGCCAGTAATGCCAGTGCCAAAACCGAAGTTGCAATCGGCGCCTTGCGGCGCATGTTGATCGTGATCACAAAAAGGTACCCCAGGCTGCAATGTGACGCCCGGACGGATGTCCAGACGGGATTACCTCCGGCACACAACAAGCCGCTCCTCCTTGCGGTGGAGCCGCAGCCATGCTTTTAGTTGGCAAAAGAATCGACAACCCCGGAGCGCACGGCGGGACTCCCCTCCCGACGGCGACGAGCCAAGCTATCACCGCGATTGGTCGGAAGTATTGTTGCGGCGCAGCATCATTTTCATGGCGATCGTTTAACTTCACATTCACGCTGCGTAAACACAATTGTCTTGTTTTACGCGAGCTTGCATGTTGCTGCCCGGGGGCGTCGACATTGTCCGGTCAAAGCCGGATGCCTGGACTTGCCTGGGGTAGATTCAAACTGATTCGAAAAGTCACAACTCTTTGGTCAGACACGCCAAACGCTTGATTTGTTGCGGTAGAAACGGTTTATCGAGCGCGGAAACCCAGCCTGGATCCGGACTCCGGGACGCCACAGTGAAGCTCGCCGGATGCGCAAGTCGGGAGCCTCGGGTCCTGCAAAGGAGGGCGACCCGTGCCAGGACGGATGAGGCCAGGACTGTTGCGAGTGCCGTGGCCAGCCCGTTCATGCAGTCGCTCGTTCAAGCATTTCATGGTGCGCTGCACCATGATTAATTGGTGACCTTTATGCAACCAAAATAAATTATTATTCGTTGCCCGTGGAACGATTTTTCCCCGCGGGCCTCCGCTACGCGATGCGCATTGGAAACCCTCCGAACAAATCGGAAACCGTCATTCCCGCGAAGGCGGGATTCCAGGCTTGGGTTCGTGCCTCAAATGCTGGATTCCCGCCTCGCGCCTTCGCGGCGGCAGGCTATTCGGGCGAATGACTGTCGGCTCGGACCTTCGCTGGCCAGCGAAGGCCCAGCCACGCATTGGCATCGCCTCAGGACCTGAGTGTGCGCTTGAACAAGGCGAGCGTCTGCGCCCAGGCCAGCTTTGCGGCGGCTTCGTTGTAGCGCGGGGTGGTGTCGTTGTGGAAGCCGTGTACGGTGTCAGCAGGTTGCAACAGTTGGTAGCGCGTGCCCGCCGCTTTCAGCGCCGCCTCGTAGTCGGGCCAGCCGCTGTTGACACGTTCGTCGTTGGCGGCGAGCACGACCAGCAGTTCGGCCTTGATCGCGGGCACCTCCGACAGGGTGGGTGCACTGCCATAAAAGGGCGCGGCAGCCTTCAGCTGGGGCAGGCGCGTGGCCAGAAAATTGCTGATCCCGCCACCGTAGCAGAAGCCGACGGCGCCGAGCTGGCCGTTGCCGCCTTCCAGTGTCTCCAGCCAGGCCGCGGCGGCCAGAAAGTCCTCGCGGGTCTTGGCCTGATCGAGCTGGCCGAAGAGCGCCCGTGCCGAGTCCTCGTCGCCTGGATAGCCGCCCAGCGGAAACAGTGCGTCCGGGGCGAAGGCGATGAAGTTTTCCAGCGCCAGGCGGCGGGTCACGTCTTCGATGTGTGGATTCAGGCCGCGATTCTCGTGGATCACCAGCACCACCGGCAGCGCGGCTTCTGCTGCACGGGGCTTGGCCAGATAGCCACGCACGCTGCCGTAGCCCGTCGGTGATGGAATCTCCACATACTCGGTTATCAGGCGGGCGTCATCGGCCGCGACCTGCTGGGCCTCGGCAAAACGCGGACTCAGCGCGGCCAGCAGGCCGGTGGCGCCGGCAGCGCCGACGGCGAAGCCGGCAGCCCGCTTGAGGAAGGCGCGACGGTCGATGATCCCGTGCACGTATTCGTCAAACAAGCGCATGACCGCCGGATCAAAATCCGCGGCCGTCAATCGGGGTTTGTCGCTCATGACTTGCTCCTGGTCTGATACCGGTGGCGCACCCAGGCCCAGGCGGCTTCGCCCACGCGCGTGCTGCCATAGGGTGAACCCGGCCCGGTGGGCAAAACGTATGCGTCAGCGCCAGGAAAAGTCGGCTATCACCGGTCGATGTTCGCTCAACGGGATCAGCGAGTCGCGGCGCAATCCGAGCCGGCTGCGCTGGCGCGGGGCCATGGTCTCCGGGTCGAAGACCAGGGCATGCAGCAGCGTCAGCCCTTCGTTGTGCAGGATGAAATCCAGTGGGCGAGACGGAAAGGGGGTGCCGCGGCCATCCCAGGTCCAGTCGTCGATGCCATTGGCATGCGCCGCCGGGGCAACGCGCAGATAGGAGTCGCCACTGCCAGGATCACCCTGAACTGGCAGCAATGGCTTGCGGCCACGTACCGCGTTGAAGTCGCCAGCGACGATCACCGCATGCACCTGCCGTTGCGACCAGGCCCGATCCAGTGCCGCCCGTACTTCCGTGGATTCCACCAGTCGCAGACGTTCTTCCCAAGCATCATCGCTGTCGCCGCAGCAGGTCAGGTCTACCCCGACCAGCAATGCCCGGCGTTTGCCGAAAGTAGCCTCCACGCCGAAACTGGCAACGCCGCCATCCAGCTTTTGCTTCATGCGGAGCTGCTTGTCGGCGTTCGTGAGTGGCGCCAGCACTTGCTCGCGGGCGTTCTGCGGATAGGGTAGAAAGGCGAACTCCGGCAACGCCTGCACGTGTCCACGCGCTGCAAACACCGTGGTTTGATTGTAGCCGCTGCTGCCATAGGCGATCTGCCAATCAGGTTGGCGGCGGGATTCGATCTGCGTCAGCACGGCTCGCACGTCTTCAGTGCTGCGACCCACAGGCATTTCATCGAGTATGAGCAAGTCGGCATCGACAGCACTCAGCGCCTTGATGTAGCCCTTCTGGTGCTCGAAAAACTGTTCGCCCGACACATTCCAGACCAGTACCCGCAGATCGGTACCGGGTGCGCGCGGCAGCGGCCGCGCAGCGGACGCCGCGCTGGCGAGCAGCATCAGGCACAGGCACACACTCCAACGAATCCAGTATCGCTTCACGATCATGGTCTCCCTCGCGAGCCCGGCAGCTGGCTCATTGGTTGTCAGAACTGTCGGCTGGCGCGGCAGCCCTGCCGCGCTGGTCCTACTCTGGGATACTGCCAGCGAATCCTGGTGCGGAGCATGATGGTGAGTGACTTGAGTGCAGCAAGCTGGCAGTCGACAGGGCAGCTTCTGGATTGGCGGGGGCACAGGATCTTCGTGCGCAGCAGCGGCCAGGGCGATCCGGTGTTGTTGATCCACGGTTTTCCGACCGCCTCCCGGGATTGGCAACCGCTGGTCTCGCGGCTGGAGAACGAGTTCACCTGCATCAGCTTCGATCTGCTGGGTTTCGGCTGGTCGGACAAACCGAAGACCTTCGACTACACCATGGCTGCGCAAGCGGATCTGGCCGAAGCCGTGCTCGCGCATTTCGGCATACGGGCGTGCCGGGTGCTTGCACACGACTACGGCGATACGGTGGCGCAGGAGCTGTTGGCGCGGCAACTGGAAGGCAGCCAGGTGTGGTCGATGCAACAGCTGTGTCTGCTGAATGGTGGATTGTTCCCTGAAGCCCACAGCCCGCGCCTGATCCAGAAGCTGCTGGCCTCGCCCCTGGGCGGATTGATTGCGCGAATGACCCGCTTCCCGCGCTTTGCCGCCACCATGAACGAGATCTGCAAGCGGCCATTGGGCGAGGCCGAACTGCGCTCGATGTGGGAGTTGATGGAACACAACAACGGCCGCGCCGTGTTGCCCCGGTTGATCCGCTACATGGCCGAGCGCCGGCGCATGCGCTCGCGCTGGGTCGGCGCGCTCGAACAAAGCCGCATCCCGATGCGCCTGATCGACGGCATCGACGATCCCATCTCCGGCTCGCAACTGGTGCGGCGCTACCGCGAACTCGTGGCCAATGCCGATGTCGTCGAACTGGCCGGCGTCGGTCATTACCCGCAGCTGGAGGCCGTGGACGAGGTGGCGGCGGCGTTCCGCGAGTTTGCCCGCGCGTGATTTGGAAATGTGGCGGAGTGGAGCAAAGATTTTTCGTCCGCAAAGGACGCAAAGGACGCAAAGTAGAAGCGGAAATTTGATTGGCCGTCGGGCCGGCGATGGACTCGATGCCATCCCTGGAAAGGCTCTTCTTTGCGTACTTTGCGTCCTTTGCGGACAAAGATACTCTTCCCTGTCACCGCGAAAGCCAGCGGATTTGTCAGCGAAGTTCCAGCGCCAGTTTGCCGCTGAGGGACACCCGCAGCATCAGGGCGTCATCACCGGGTGCCAGATCGAGCAACTGCAGATCATCGATGCTGGCGGCCAGATGCAGATGTTTCGCCAGCTTTTCGGCCTGCCCGGATGCGTTGTCGCGGTCACGGACCGCGCGCTCCACCCATTGATTGAGCTGGGTCTGGGCCGTTTCCTGCACCTGCGTGAGTCGGTCGCTGAGGTCGATGCGCGCCGCTGCAGCCAGCTGCGCTCTGATCTGGTCGCGCAGCAGCTCTGATGCCGCTTGCAGCAGCGGGTTGTCGCTGACGCTGACGAAATCGATGTTGGTGATGCTGAGCGTTCGGGTCTTCGGGTCGAAACCGGGGCGGCCGTGCAGATAGACCCAGCCCTTGCTGTCGCGCAAGCCCAGGCCCTCGATGCGCAGGCGCGCAGCTAGCACCAGATCGGGTGCCGAGGGATACACCCGGAACTCCTCGAACTGCACGATTGCGCTGCCGCCAGCGTAACTCACCGTGCGCGATTTGCCGCCCAGCGCAGCCTGCAGCGCCTCGGTCATCGCCGCGTACTGGGCCTGGACATCCAGGTTCAGTCGCAGCTGCGAATCCTCGGGAGCCTGCAGGCTGAGCGCCGGCAGCGCCGTGGCCTCGCGCGCGTCAGGCACGGGTCCATGCACCAGTTGCAATTTCGCCTTGACGCCCAGCAGCAGCTGCAGGCTCTCGTCTTCGGTGCGCGGCGGCTGCCAGTAGACGCTGGATGGATCCACCTGCAGCCACAGGGGGGGCTGGCTGGAGAGCACGAACGGCTGCTGCAGTCGCGTCCACCACTGTTCGGCGCGGGCACGCAGGTCAAGCTTCTTCTGGATCGACTCGGCCCAGCGCTGTTCGAGTTGATCGAGCCGCGGTTGCAGCGCCCGATCGGCTTGGCGCCGTAGCCCGACGTCGATGCCAAAGACCCGCGTGCTCGGCGCCTGCAGCCAGCGATAGTCCAGCTCGATGTCCGGTTTGACCGTCCAGTCGGCTCCGACCTGAAGCGTGATCCGTGCATCGATGGCCGCGCGGCCACGGACGGTCTTGCGCCGTCCCGCCAGTTCCGCGCGCAATTCGGCATCGGCGTCGGTGCTGACCCACAAGGCGCCGTCGTGCGCTCGCACCGTGGTCGACGACAGCCAGACATCGCCCTCGGTCTCGATGGACACACTGCCGAAGCGGAACTTCTTGCGTTCGCGCCGCGGCGGAATCGGCATGTGCTCGGGTAATTGATCTGCGATCTCGGCGAGAGCGGCGGCCTGGAGCTCGATCGGCAACAGCAGCAGCGAGTCCGGTACCGGCGTTTGCGGCAGGGTCATGCCCAGCGGCGGTGGCGCCTCGACCGGCGTCTCACCTGGACCGGGCAGGTGGGTACGCAGGCTCAGCGCCAGCAGCGCCAGCGCCAGCAAGCCCGAAGCAGCGAGCAGCCACCGACGTGCGGACCTTACAGCCATTCCCAAATCCCGTCGCCACCGAATCGGGCCTCAGTGTGGCCGGCGAAGTTGTAACAGGGACTGATCGGGGGCTCTTGTAGCCCGTTGTGCCGCGCAGCGGCTCAGCGGGGCTCTTTGGCGTCACCGCCCGGACAGCGCTGCGCGCAGTTCGGGCTACAGGAGCTATTGTAGCCCGTTGTGCCGCGCAGCGGCTCAGCGGGGCTCTTTGGCGTCTTTGCTTTTCTCCGCGATCTCCGCGCCTCCGCGTGAGACAGCTCTCTCCCACACCAGCAACCAGCAACCAGCAACCAGCAACCAGCCTCAGAGCCCGCGCACCGCCTCGGCGACGGCGCGGAACACGGCGCGGCCCTTGTTCATGGTTTCTTCCCATTCCATGCCCGGATCTGAATCGGCCACGATGCCGGCGCCGGCCTGCACGTGCAGGGTCTGGTCCTTGATCAATGCGGTGCGGATGGCGATGGCGAGGTCGGCTTCGCCCTGCCAGTTGATGTAGCCGACGGCGCCGCCGTAGAGATTGCGCTTGATCGGTTCCAGGTCCTGGATGATCTCCACCGCCCGGATCTTGGGCGCGCCGGAGAGGGTGCCGGCCGGGAAGGTGGCTCGCAGCACATCGATGATGTCGAGTTCCGGGCGCAACTGGCCGACCACCTGGGAGACGATGTGCATCACGTGCGAATAGCGTTCGACCACCATCTGGTCGGTGAGCTGGACCGTGCCCGATTGCGCGACCCGGCCAACGTCATTGCGGCCGAGGTCAATCAGCATCA
Organism: Rhodanobacteraceae bacterium; assembly: GCA_024234055.1. Taxonomy (NCBI): domain Bacteria; kingdom Pseudomonadati; phylum Pseudomonadota; class Gammaproteobacteria; order Lysobacterales; family Rhodanobacteraceae; species Rhodanobacteraceae bacterium. The sequence continues at coordinate 431,455 of JACKOW010000002.1, read as the reverse complement.
GGTGCTCGGCGCATTCCTTGGGATCGCTGAGCAGGCGCTGGGCGTTGGCATCGTCCTCGGCGCTGTTGGCGCCGCGCGGCAGCGTGCCGGCGATTGGACGTACCACCACCTCGCCGGCCTTCAGCCGCACCAGGATCTCCGGGGACGAGCCGACCACATGCAGGTCGCCGAGGTCCATGAAATACATGTACGGTGACGGGTTGAGCGAACGCAGCGCGCGGTAGACATCGATGGGACGTGCCCGGAAGGGCACCGACAGGCGTTGCGAGATGACGATCTGAAAGGCGTCGCCGGCGAGGATGTACTCCTGGCAGCGACGCACCGCCGCCTCGAATTCCTCGCGGGTGAAACCGGACACGAAATGGGCCTCGTCCAGTGCCTGGGGGTCGAGCACTTCGGGATAACCTGGCGCCGGTGCGCGCAGCCGATAGGTGAGTCGATCCAGCCGGCGCTCGGCCCGTTCGATGGCGCCCGTCTCGTCGGTGGCAGCGTGCACGATCAGCGACAGCCTGCCCTTGCGGTTGTCGAACACCGCCAGTTCCTCGGTGCGCAGCAACACGATTTCCGGTGTGCCGAGTTGATCGGGACGATCATCGCGGGCCAGCTTGGTCTCGATGTAGGCCAGGGTCTCGAAGGCGAAATAGCCGACCCAGCCGCCGGCGAAGGCGGGCAGACCTTCCTGCATCGGCACCTTCTCGCTGTGGATCAAGGCCTGGACTTCGGCCAGCGGGTCAGCGACCTCGCGCTCCTCGACACAGACGCCATCGAGCAGGCGCCGCCATTGCCGGCCGCGCACCTCGATACGCTCGCGCGCCGGCAGGCCGATGATCGAATAGCGCCCCCAGGTGTCGCTGCCTTCAACCGATTCCAGCAGATAGGCATCGGTACCATCGACCAGCTTCAGGTAGGCCGACAGCGGCGTATCCAGATCCGCACGCACATGGCGTACCACCGGCACACGGGTGTAGCCGGCCGCACGCAGCTCGGCGAGGTTGATGGCATCAATCATGGTGGAGGGAGAGTCCGAAAGGGTTTCCGCGGATCATAGAGGGGCTGGTTGCTGGTTGTCGGTTGCGGGTTGCGGGTTGTCGGTTGTCGGCAGAGCCCGCACGTCGACGATCGAGTCCTGACGCGGGTCATGATCGGAAGCGGCCGGCGTCATCGCGAGCGTAGCGAAGCAATCCAGACGCACCTCCTCAGAAGCACTGGGTTGCTTGGTCACTGCGTTCCTCTACATGAAGCCATATCGTAAGTTATTGATGCGTCATTGCGAGGAGCGCAGCGACGAAGCAATCCACGGTAGCGCCGCACGCCCCTGGATTGCTTCGCTACGCTCGCAATGACGCCGGGGGTTCATGGCCCGTGCGCAGTGTCGGGCCGACACCCGACACAGCTGGCTCGCAATGACGCATCAACAAAGGCGCGGATTCATGAAAAGCCCAGCGAAGCAAGCCAGCCGCCTCGCCGTGACGCCCGGCGCAGAGCCGAAAAGCGTCCACACAAGTCTGGAGCCACAGAAACTTCACCGGGCACAAGTCTGAAACCATCGCCGCACCAGACGCCGGCCCCACGAGCCACGGCTCTTCCCTTTTCCCTTTCCCTTTTCCCCTGTCCCGCTCTTCAGTATCCCGGCTTTACCGGCAGCGCCTCATAGCGCTCTACGGATTCGACGATCTCGCGTTTGGCGGCGGCGGCGTCTTCCCAGCCACGTACCTTGACCCACTTGCCCTTCTCCAGATCCTTGTAGTGCTCGAAGAAATGGCGGATGCGGTCGCGGGTGGGTTCGGCCACGTCTTCGAGTTTGCGGATATGGGCGTAGGCGCTGTAGATGCGGTCGATGGGCACCGCGATCAGCTTGGTGTCCTCGCCGGCCTCGTCCTCCATGGCCAGCAGGCCGATCGGACGCACGCGAATGACCGAGCCCGGGATCAGCGGCAGCGGCATCACCACCAGGACATCGGCTGGATCGCCATCTCCGGACAAGGTGTGCGGGATGTAGCCGTAATTGCACGGGTAGCGCATCGGCGTGGTCAGTACGCGATCGACAAAGATGGCGCCCGAGTCCTTGTCGACTTCGTACTTGACCGGTTCGGCGTTCATCGGAATCTCGATGATGACGTTCACTTCATCAGGTACCTGGCGTCCGGCGGGTACGCGTTCCAGTCCCATGGTGCTGTCCTTTGCTGAGGCGATGAGATCGGAGTATGCCCGCCGCAGGGGGCGAGGAGCGAGGAGCGAGGGGCGAGGGGCAGGGGTCCAACCTCGACGCATGATCTGACCGTGCCGCGACGTGGGTCCCCTGCCCCCCGCCCCTGTTCGATGCGCGAACAAGCGCGCCGCCAGGGGCTCTGATCTACCTAATTGTGTGGCATTTGACGCGAGCGGGATCGGGAGTCTCCTTCTCCGCAATGGACGCTAGGGTGTCCCGGTGCTTTCCCCCTTTTCGTCCATAGCCATCTTTGCGTCCTTCGTGTCCTTTGCGGATAACTGCTGTTGTTGCTTCCGACGGATTTCTGGTTGATTTCAGGTCGCCGGCCATGATCTCGAACAAATTCATTGCCCGACGAAGCGGCCACAATGTGGCGGCTGCATAATCCCGAGTCTTTGCCGTTCTCTGCGAGGTGTACTCATGCTCGACCCTGCGCTGTTCCGCCATCACCTGGAAGCCACTGCCGAAAGCCTGAAGCGTCTGCGCGGTCTGGACCTGCCGATGCAAGACCTCGAAGCGCTCGAGACCGAACGCAAGCAGGTGCAGACGGAAACGCAGGAGCTGCAGGCCAATCGCAACCGACTGGCCAAAGAGATCGGCATGCGCAAGAGTCGGGGCGAAAATGCCGATGATCTGATGGCCCAGAGTCAGGCGCTCCCCGATCAGCTCAAGCAGGCCGAAGATCGTCTGGCGGTACTGCAGGAGCGGCTGTCGGCGATCGTGCTGCGCATCCCGAACATTCCGCACGCCAGCGTTCCGGTCGGGGCCGACGAGACCGGCAACGTCGCCGTGCGTCGGGTGGGCACTCCCCGTACCTTCGATTTCGAAGTCAAGGACCATGTCGAACTCGGTGCCCGCAACGGCTGGCTCGATGGCGAAGCTGGTGCCAAGCTCTCCGGCGCGCGCTTCACCGTGTTGCGTGGTGGATTGGCCAAGCTGCACCGGGCACTCGCGCAGTTCATGCTCGATGTGCACACCACCCATCACGGCTACACCGAGGTCAACGTCCCGGTGCTGGTGACCAGCGAAACCATGCAGGGTACCGGTCAGCTGCCCAAGTTCGAGGAAGATCTGTTCGAGGTGCCGGTGGGCACCCGCTATCTGGCGGTTGACGGCAAGGCCAAGGACGCGCTCTACGGCGCCATCCACCGTCGCGATCAGGACGATGCGCTGGCCCTGATCAACGGCATTGCCAGTGACCTCGGACTGCAGACCCTGGGCCGCATGCCGGCGGCACTGTGGGACGATCTGCACAACTCCGACGCCATGGTGGCGACGCTGCATCGCTGGTTGTGGCGCCGCATGTACCTGATTCCGACGGCAGAAGTCTCGTTAACCAATCTCTATCGCGACGAGATTGTCGAGGCCGACACGCTGCCGCAGCGGCTGACCGCGCATTCACTGTGTTTCCGCGCCGAGGCCGGGGCTGCCGGACGCGATACCCGCGGCATGATCCGCCAGCATCAGTTCGAGAAGGTCGAACTGGTGCAGATCGTCAAGCCGGAAGACAGCTACAACCAGCTGGAGGAAATGACCGGCCACGCCGAGAACATCCTCAAACGCTTGCGCCTGCCCTATCGCACCATGCTGCTGTGCTCGGGCGACATGGGTTTTGCCTCCACCAAGACCTACGACATCGAAGTCTGGCTGCCGAGCCAGAACAGCTATCGCGAAATCAGCTCCTGCTCCAATTGCGAAAGCTTCCAGGCCCGGCGCATGCATGCGCGCTGGCGCAATCCGGCCACCGGCAAGCCCGAATTGCTGCACACGCTCAACGGCTCGGGCGTGGCCATCGGTCGGGCGCTGATTGCGGTGATGGAGAACTATCAGAACGAAGATGGGTCCATCACCATCCCCGATGCGCTGCGACCGTACATGGGCGGGGCAGAGCGCATCGCCTGAGGCTGGTACTGCGTGTCCCTCCTGTAAAGGGCGCCGCGCTGCGGCGCCGTTTTGCCTAGTCGGCAGATCACGAGCGGTCGCGAAGTAACCGATCTGTGGGAGCGGACTCTGTCCGCGATCGAGGCTTGCACGTGCCGGGAGCCCGGTATCGCGGCGCAAGCCGCTCCTACCGGGCCGGATTCATGGCCCGACCGAGAGTCTGGCGTCGCCGGCAGCGCCGCTTGGGGGCTCGTGCGGTCATGGGCTCATGGCCCCTGATCGGCGAGTCGGTTTCTTCAGCCCATGCCAGCTGCTAGTCTCGCCGCCATCTTTGTGATGGATCGTAACTAATGACTCCCTTGATATTGGCGTTGGCGCTCAGTGCGTCGGCCGCGCCCATTCCGATTTCGGATTTTGCCAAGCCGTCCTCGGTCGACAACATGAAGCTGTCGCCCGACGGCCGTTATCTGGCCATGGTGACGCAGCAGAGCGACTACGAAACCATGCTGGTGGTGCTGGACAGCACCACGCTCAAGGCCGTGGGCGGGCTGCGCTCGGCGCAGCGCCGGCTGGTCGGTGATTTCTGGTGGGTCGCGGGCGATCGGCTGGTGCTGGCGGTGTCGCGGCGCTTTGGCGGACTCGACGAGCCGCTGTTCACCGGCGAGTTGATTGCCGTCGATGCTGACGGCAAGCGCGTCCGCACCATCTACGGTACGTCCGGCGCCATGCAGGCCGGCACGCGCATGAAGACCCGGGCCAATGACACCGGTTTCGCGACCATGGTCGAGCCCCTGCCAGCTGACGACAGGCACGCGGTGATCGCCGTGTGGTCGGGGGCCCAGGACCTGCCCTTTACCGAGCTCTATTCGGTCGATGTGGTCAGTGGCAAGCGCACCAAGCTGGCCAAGGCGCCCATCGGCGGTGCTGATTTCCTGCTGGATGCCAAGGCCAATCCGGTCTACGCCTGGGGCGCGACGCCGGAAGGCTGGCATCAGTTGTACCGACGCACCGCCGATGAGCAATGGCTGCTGGTCGATGACGAGCAGCAAAGCGGCAACGAACTGACGCCGCTGGCCATCGCCGATGACGATGGCAGCGTCGCCATGCAGATCCTGGGCCCGAAAGGCCCTGGGAAAATCGTACTCTGGCACCCTGACAGCGGCGTCGGCCAGACTTTGCACCAGGCCAAGGTCGCCGAGCCGCTGGGCGCGCTGCTCACCGCCGACGCACGCAAACTCTACGGCGTGATCACCGCCGACGACCGCAGCGACGTGGTGCTAATGGATGCCGATGCTCCGGAAGCCCGCATCCAGGCGCTGATGGCGAAGAGCTTTGCCGGCTCGCTGGTACTGCCGGTGAGTTGGTCGCTGGGCGCCAAGCAAGCGCTGGTCCATGTCGAGAGTGATCGCAACTCCGGCGAGTATTATCTGTACGACCGCGATACCGGCAAGGCCCGTTTTCTGCTGGCGCGCGACGAGTGGGCCGATCCGGACCTGATGCGTCCGCGCCAGCCGATCGAACTCAAGGCCCGCGACGGCTTGACGCTGCACGGATATCTGACCACGCCACAGACCGCAGAGGGCGTAAAGCCGCCGCTGGTGGTGCTGCCCCATGGCGGCCCGCACGGCATCCGTGATGATTGGTCGTGGGAACTGTGGTCACAGCTGCTCGCCAGTCGCGGCTATGCCGTGCTGCAACTGAACTTTCGCGGCTCCGGCGGCTACGGGCAGGACTTCGGGGTGGCCGGTTATCGCCAGTGGGGTGGTGCCATGCAGGAAGATCTGGCGGACGCCGTGCGCTGGGCGGCCGAGCAGGGCCATGTCGATGCCGAGCGCGTGTGCATCTTTGGCGCCAGCTACGGTGGTTACGCCGCCCTGATGAGCGCCGCGCGCGAGCCCGACATGTACCGCTGCGCCATCAGCTACGCCGGCCTCAGCGATCTGTCGCTGATGTACAAGCGTGGCGACATCAGTGATTCCGCCTACGGCGAGAATTACCTGAAGCTGGCCATCGGCAAGGACGAAGCGCAATTGAAGGACTATTCGCCGGTCCATCATGCGGCCGATATCAAGGCCGCGGTGATGCTGATCCACGGCGGCGAAGACCAGCGCGTACCGCCGATCCACGCCCAGCAGATGAAAGCTGCCCTGGAGAAGGCCGGGAAAACGGTGGAATGGATGTACGAAGCCGATGAAGGCCACGGCTTCTACCGTCAGGCCCATCGCCAGGAACTCTACGAGCGCGTGCTGAAGTTCCTGGATGCAAATCTGGCGACCAGGGCCGGAGATTGAAAGAGCGGGAAAAGGGAAAACGGGAAAGGGAAAAGGGAAGAGCGGCTGGTCTTGGGCAAGCCGCGGCTACTCTGGATCGCCGAGTTGTACTCGGCAGCTCCTGAGTTGTTGATGCGTCATTGCGAGCCACCTGTATCGGCCAGAAACTGCCAACGGGCCATGAACCCGCCGTCGTAGGTCATGTTGTCCGCGTCAGCGGACTACGTGACATCCATTTGCGTCACGTAGCTCGCTACGCGAGCAACGTGACCTACAACATCAACGGCGCGCAGCCTTTCCCATGCCCCGTGCCCGCGCGCCTGCGCTACAATCGCCGCACTGAAGCGGGGGTGCCGGGCGCAGGCCGGGCTGAGAAAGACCCTTCGAACCTGATCGGTTGGTGTGCTGCCCCGCAATCAAAGTGGAGGGATTTCCAGAGGATTTCAGCCCGAGGCAAGGCGCGAGGAGGAGTCATGGCAGCACCATGGCGACAACGAGCAACGCAGCAGTCGGGTTGAAATACGCGGAAATCGCCCAGGTTGATTGCGGGGCAGCACACCCTGACCGGTGTAGGGAAGCTTCGGGTGTGCCGCCACAGCAGTGCATCCGCCGCCGCCGCTTCGTCCTTCCCCTGCTGGAGCGCGACGATGAATGCGGTGACCGACGACATGATGCAGCAGGCCGAGCAGCTCTCGGCTGATTTGACCCGCCCGATCCCCGGCTCCCGCAAGATCTACGCGCATGGCTCGCGAGACGATCTGCGCGTGCCCATGCGCGAAGTGGCGCAGGCCCGCACGGCCAAATCCTTTGGCGCCGAAATCAATCCCTCGCTGGCCATCTACGACACCAGCGGGCCATACACCGATCCCTCCGTGAACATAGACCTGCGCAAAGGCCTGTTGCCGATGCGCGCCGCGTGGATTGCCGAGCGCGGCGATACCGAGCAGCTGAACGGACCGACCTCGGTGTTCGGACACGATCGCCTGCAGGATGCCAAGACCCGACATCTGCGCTTCGAGCATCTGCGCGCGCCGCGGCGCGCCAGGGCCGGTGCCAACGTCAGCCAGATGCACTACGCCCGCCGCGGCATCATCACGCCGGAGATGGAATACATCGCCATCCGCGAGAACCAGCTGATCGACCAGATTCGAGAAGGCTATCTGCTCCGGCACCACGCTGGCGAGAGCTTCGGTGCCAGTCTGCCCAAGATCGTCACTCCCGAATTCGTGCGCGACGAAGTCGCTCGCGGCCGCGCCATCATCCCGTGCAACATCAATCACCCGGAACTGGAGCCGATGATCATCGGCCGCAACTTCCTGGTGAAGATCAACGCCAACATCGGCAACTCGGCGGTGTCGAGCTCCATTGCCGAAGAAGTCGAGAAGATGGTGTGGTCGATCCGCTGGGGGGCCGACACCGTGATGGATCTCAGCACTGGCAAGCACATCCACGAAACCCGCGAGTGGATCATCCGCAACTCGCCGGTGCCGATCGGCACGGTGCCGATCTACCAGGCGCTGGAGAAGGTCGACGGCAAGGCCGAGGAACTGACCTGGGAGATCTTCCGCGACACCCTGATCGAGCAGGCCGAGCAGGGCGTGAGCTACTTCACCATCCATGCCGGCGTGCGCCTGAAGTACATCCCGCTGACCGCCCGGCGCGTCACCGGCATCGTCAGTCGCGGCGGCTCGATCATGGCCAAGTGGTGCCTGGCGCATCACAAGGAGAGCTTCCTCTTTGATCGCTTCGAAGAAATCTGCGAGATCATGAAGGCCTACGATGTGTCCTTCTCGCTGGGCGATGGGCTGCGTCCGGGCTCGATTGCCGACGCCAATGATGCCGCCCAGTTCGGCGAGCTGGAGACCCTGGGCGAGCTGACCCAGATCGCCTGGAAGCACGATGTCCAGACCATGATCGAGGGCCCGGGCCATGTGCCCATGCACCTGATCAAGGAGAACATGGACAAGCAGCTGCGCGAGTGCGGAGAGGCGCCCTTCTACACCCTTGGGCCCCTGACCACCGACATCGCCCCCGGCTACGACCACATCACCAGCGCCATCGGTGCCGCCATGATCGGCTGGTACGGTACTGCGATGCTCTGTTATGTCACGCCGAAAGAGCACCTCGGCCTGCCCAACAAGCACGATGTGCGCGATGGCATCGTCACCTACAAGATCGCCGCCCACGCCGCCGATCTGGCCAAGGGCCATCCCGCCGCTCAGGTGCGCGACAATGCGCTCAGCAAGGCACGCTTCGAGTTCCGCTGGGAAGACCAGTTCAACCTCGGCCTGGATCCGGAGAAGGCCAAGGAATTCCATGACGAAACCCTGCCCAAGGAAGCCCACAAGGTCGCCCACTTCTGCTCCATGTGCGGCCCGCATTTCTGCTCGATGAAGATCACCCAGGACGTCCGCGACTACGCCGCCCAGAAGGGTGTCGCCGACGAAGCCGCCGCACTGGAACAGGGCATGGCCGAGAAGGCCGCCGAATTCCGCGAGGCTGGGCTGGAGATCTACAGGCCGGAATAGGACGCGGCGCGGGACCGGCGGGAGCGACCTTGCGTCGCGACCGGTAGGGCGAAGACCCGTAGCCCGGTTTGGCGCGTAGCGGCTCACCGGGGCTCTTGCCCGTCACCGCCCGGACATCGCTACGCGCAGTTCGGGCTACGCGATGCCGGCAGCTTGCTAACATTCAGATCTTTCCCGCAGTGGTGATCCTGAATTCATGGACGTCAATGCTGACGACAGCCGTGACCTGGTCAAGGCCAAATCGGATCTGCGGCGGGCCAACAGTGAACTCGAGCAACTGCGGATCGATCTCGACCGGCTGTCGCTGGTGTGTAGAGCCATGTATTCCCTGCTGCAAGAAAGCGCAGGGCTTAGTGATCAGGATCTGCTGCGCCGTGTGGACGAGATCGACGCCCAGGATGGTTCATTGAACGGTCGGGTCCGGGCTGCGGTGCGGCCTTGCCCGGGTTGTGGTCGGGCCTGCAGCCCCAAGCAGCGCTTCTGCCTGTATTGCCAGCATCCGCTTGAGCGCCTTTCAGCTTTCGACTAGCGGCTGGTGTGCCGCTCGATGCGGTCGTTGCTTCAGGACACCAGCGGGCTGACCGAACACGATCTGATCAAGCGCATGGAAGAGGTGGATCTGCAGGACGGGAAACGGGATGGTCGCGTCCGCCCGAAGCCGGTGGTGTGTGGCTCCTGTGGTCGCAACAACAGTGGACGTCACGCTGCCTGTCTGTACTGCGAAATGCCCATTGAGCGCGAATCGGCCTTCGACTGAGGTGCAAAAGGCGCCGGGGAGCCGCTCCGCGGCACCCTCGGCCTACGCTCGCAATGTCAATTCACGGCGCTTGGTGATGTCGGGTGGCGGCTTAACCTTCACGCCCGGTGGCTCAGCCAGTGCAACTTCACGCTCGCACCCGCATCATCCCGGCATCGCTTTCCACGCCATCGATCATGCATATCAGCCTCGAAGCTTTCATTCTGCGCAAGGTCGCCATCTGGGGTTTTGGCCAGGAGGGTCAGGCGGCTTTGCGCTTCCTGCGCCCGATCTTCCCGGAAAAGAAGATCGGCATCATCCTGACGCCGGAAGAGGCCGCGTCCTGGGATTTCTCGGGTGATCCCAAGATCGAGGTGGTGGCCGAGGAGATTCAGGCTGGCACCTTCGGGCCTTACCAGATCGTGATCAAGTCGCCGGGTATCAGCCCCTATCGCCACACGCGGGCGATGGAATGGGCGCATTTTCGCGGCACTCGCTTCATTTCTGGCACCTCGATGTGGTTTGCCCAGCACCGCCACGACAAGACCATTGTCGTCACCGGCACCAAGGGCAAGAGCACGACCAGCGCGCTGACCGCTGCCTTGCTGCGTGCCACCGGTGCCAAGGTGGTGTTGGCCGGCAATATCGGACTGCCGCTGCTGGATGTCATGGAGCCGGATCCGGAGCCAGACTACTGGGTGATCGAGCTGTCCAGTTATCAGGCGGCGGATTTCATCGGTCATCCGGCGATTGCCGCGGTGCTCAACCTGTCGCCGGAACACCTGGACTGGCACGGCGATGAAGAAACCTATTACCGCGACAAGCTCAAGGTGATCAGCGATGGGCACGCTGATCTGGCGGTGTTGAATGCCGCCGATGCGCGGCTGATGGCGCATGTAGAGGGCGTCGAGCGCCGCACGCTGTTCAATCATCGCGGCTTCTGGCATGCCCGTGGCGCCTCGGTATGGCACGACGAAGAGCATGTGATCGATCTGTCGGACACCCATCTGGCCGGTGCCCACAACGCCAGCAATGTGGCCGCCGCTTTCACCATGGTCGAGGCCTTCGGCCATGATCCCAGGCAGTTGCTGCAGACCGTGCGCGACTTCAAGCCATTGCCGCATCGGCTGGCCGATGTCGGCACGCGCGACGGCATCCGTTTCATCGATGACAGCATCGCGACCACGCCCGAAGCCACGCTGGCGGCGCTCGGCAGTCTGGCACCCAGGCCCACGGTGGTCATCGTCGGTGGCTTCGATCGTGGTCTGGACTGGGGCGAATTCGCCCGCGCCATCAGTGTCGAAGCCCCGGCCGGCATTGTCGCCCAGGGCCAGAACGGTGCCCGCATCCACGCCCAGATCGAAGAGGCCATCGCCCAGCTGGGTGATCGTCGGCCTCAGTTGAAGCTGGTCGAGGATCTGGAAGCCGCGGTGGCGGCTGCCACCCAGATGGTGCCTGCCGGCGGCGTGGTCTTGCTGTCGCCGGGCGCGCCCAGCTTTGATCAGTTCCGCGATTATTCCGAGCGTGGTCGGCGCTTCGCCGAGTTGGCAGGCTTCGAGGTGCGCGACGAGCGCATCGAGGGCATCGGCCTATGAGCACTGAGCAGCAGCCACGGCGGATCCGCATCTGGGATTGGCCCGTACGCCTCACTCACTGGGCACTGGTACTCTGCATTCTGGCCCTGTACGCCACCGGCGAATACGGCTGGCTGAGCATGGACTGGCATTTCCGCTTCGGCTACGCCGCGCTGGCTCTGATCCTGTTCCGATTGATCTGGGGTGTGGTCGGCAGCGAACACGCGCGCTTTTCCGATTTCGTGCGCGGGCCCAGAGCCATCCTGCACTATCTGGAGTCCTGGGGCAGAGCCGACTACCGCCCGGCGCTGGGCCACAACCCGCTCGGTGCCCTGGCGGTGCTGGCGATGCTGCTGCTGATGCTGGCGCAGGCGGTCAGCGGTCTGTTCAGCAACGACGAGATCCAGTGGTTCGGACCCTTGTCGGAGCGCATTTCGACCTCGGCCAGCGCCGACTGGACCGACTGGCATCATCTGGGACAGAAGCTGTTGCTGCTGATGATCGTGCTGCACCTGGCGGCGATCAGCGTCTACCGGCTGGTCAAGCACGAGGATCTGGTGCAGCCGATGCTGACCGGCCGCAAGCAACGCAGCGATGGCCGAGACGCCCGCTGGCGTTCACCGTGGCTGGCGCTGGTCTTGTTTGCCCTGTGTGCCGGTGCGGTCTGGGCGATCACCGTCTGGGGCCCGCCGCCTCTGTAGAGCGGAGCTTGCTCCGCTGCTGCTGCTCGGCTTTTTCGCTCTGACGGCAGGCCTAAAACGCCGCACACCCTGCCGAGCAAGCTCGGCAGTACAAGAGCCTGGTACACCGGCGCTCTCGTAGAGCGGAGCTTGCTCCGCTGCTGTTGCTCGGCTTTTTCGGCTCTGACGCCAGGCGCAGAGAAGCCGCACATCCTGCCGAGCAAGCTCGGCACTACAAGAGCCTGGTACACCGGCGCTCTGGTGGAGCGGAGCCTGCTCCGCTGCTGTAGCCGGGCTTTGCGCTCTTGACCTTTGTCTCGATCACCCTGCGATAGCATTTGCGACATGACTGATTGCCTGCGCCTCCGATGCTGCACGATGATGCTCTGCGGGCTGCTTGCGGCCGGCTCGGTGGCTGCCTGCCCGCTCAGCTCCGCCGAGGTCATCCGCGCCGACAGCTTCGAAAACTGCGCCCGTGTGCTGTCGAGTTTTCAGAAGCTCGGCGATGATCTGACCATCAACAATACCGCGCCGCAGATCGTGCTCACCCGAAGCTTCAGCCTGCCTGCTCCAGCGCAGGTGCTGGCGATCGCCGATGGCCGCTATTACCCCATCGATGCCCCCGCCGGTTCGGTACGCATCCGCATTGACGGTGCTGAGGACCAAAGCTCCTATGCGATCACTGACTGGGGATCGTCGGCCCACCCGGTGATGCATGGTTTCAACGTGCTGGCCGATGCCCGGCTGGATGCGGGGCAGCACACCATCGAACTCATCGCCAGCGCCCATCCGACGCGTCCCGGGCGTTTCAGCGTGGGGTCGTCCAGTGCGTTGTCGATACTGGTGCAGCCGCTGTCGCAGATCACCACCGCGGCACTGCCGGGAGAGAGTCCGCAGATCAACCTCACCACCTATGCGCCAGCGCAGGGTATCGATGTGCGCGAGGGCGACATGAACCGGCCGGTATTGCCGCTGCTGGGCTACAGCGTACGCAATCGCAGCGGCCGTCCGGTCGATGCCATCACTCTGGCCTCGGGGCGCGGCTACTACCTGTGCAACAGCGGCATCGACAATGGCTTCGGCGATGCGTTGCTGGGACTGTTTGCCGACGGGCTTTGCCAGAGCACGCACAGCGCCTCGTGGAGCGTCAACGATCTGCATCCGGATGCCGAGTTGCAGGCGGGCATGATGCTGCACGGCGTGCATCGACTGGGCATCGGTCAGCAGCGCAGTCTCAGTCTGGTCGGCAGCGAACTTGCCTTCGGCAGCGATCAGGCGGGTTCACCCAGCGGTGCGCACGAGAACGGGGTGTGCTGGGGTCTGGGCAGTGCGCGCATGCTCACCGCCAGCGCCGGTGCCGTGACTGGTGCTGCGGTTTCCGGCCCCGACACCGCTTGTGCCACCTACACCTGGCGTTGCGTGGCCACCACCCTGGGTCAGGCCGGTTGCCCGCAGGCCGGCACCGATGTGGTCATTGGCAGCGCCCAGGTGCAGATCCCGCTGGGCCACGACGGCATCGTGCTGTTCAACGCTCGCACCCGCATCCAGGCGGGCAACGACGACGGTTTCGCCACCGTGATCCTGGGCATCAAAGTCGATGGCCAGCCGGTCAGTGCGCTGGGCCTGCAGCAACTGGCGGTGGGCGCCGGTCAGGCCAGTCGCACGCTCAGCGCCTCGTACCTGAGCGCACCGGGAACGGCGACCGGGCCGCTGTCGGTCGGTACCCACACGGTGGAGGCCTACATCAACGTCAGCGGCAATCCGCTGCGCTTTCCCAGCGTGCCCAGCGATGTCAGCCTGACCTGGTTTGATTGAGCTCGGGGCTTGTGTGGGTCCAGACTTGTCTGGACGCTTTTTCGGTCGTGCGTGAGGAGCGTCCACGCGAGTCGGGACCCTGTCGACATCCGTAGAGCGAGGGTGCGCGCCGCTGGCGCGTGCCGTACCCAAGAGCGCCGGGGAGCCGCTGGGCGACACCCGCGGCCTGTTTCCGGGGGCGGACTGACGTGTTCTTGCAGGACTGGCTCGGCTCACGCCAGCTTGCTGCTTGCGGTAGTACCGTTTCCAGCTGGAGATCTGCAGGAAGGAAAGCCGAGATGAAAGCTGTGTGGAATCAGGTGGTGATCGCAGAGTCCGATGACACCGTGGTGGTGGAGGGCAACCACTATTTTCCCGAGAGCGCGCTCAGGCTTGAACACTTTGCGCCCAGCACGCACACCACGGTCTGCGGCTGGAAGGGCGTGGCCAACTACTACAATGTCATCGTCAACGGCGAGACCAACGCCAACGCGGCCTGGTATTACGCCGAACCCAAGTCGGCCGCCGCCGAGATCAAGGGGCGGGTGGCTTTCTGGCGCGGCGTGACCGTCAGCCCCTGAGCCGGTCCCACGCTGGCCCGAGCGCCTGCGCCAGTCGCCGGGCATCGGCACTGCTGTTGTGCAGGTGCGGCGACACCCGAATGCCGGCGCCGCGCGCCGCCACCACGATGCCCTGATCGAGCAAGGCCTGGGCCAGGGCTTCCGACTGCGCAGCGTCTGCGCCCGGCGCCCAGACGGCGCTCAGGTGCGGTGCCTGGGCAGTGACGGTCCAGTCGGCCAGTCCGGCCGTCGATAGCGCTGCCAGCAGTTCGGCTTGCCAGCAGCCCAAACGATCGCGCACCGCAGCGATGCCCCAGTCCTGCAACTGTGCCAGTCCGATCTCGGCCATCGCCAGGGCCGGATGGCTGTAGATGCCGCTGCCGTCAAAGCGGGCAGCACCGTCGAGCAGGGGTGGTGGGCCGTCCTTGATGATCGCGGCGCCCAGTCCGCCCACGCGTGACCAGGCGCTGTGTTCGAGTGGTTGACCGCTGCGGTGACGCTCGGCCACGTACAGATAGGCCAGTCCCGGTGCTCCGAGCAGCCATTTGTGGCCGGCGGCGACTACAAAATCGGCGTCCAGCGCGTGCAGATCCAGATCGATCACGCCCAGCGCCTGGGTGGCATCGACCACCAGCGCCGCGCCGCGCGCCTGCACTGCTGCCGCCACCCGATCCAGGTCGAGCAGACTGCCGTCATGCCAGTGGCAGGCCGGCACCACCGCCACCGCGAGTTGATCGTCCATCGCGGCGAGCACCGCGTCGGTCCAGTTTACGGTCGGCGCACGCGGGACCAGCCGCAGCTGTGCAGGCGTGGATTGCCAGACATGCAGGCCGGAGGGGTGTTCGTCGGCCAGTGCCAGCACCGTCTGACCCGCACGCGGCTGCAGTTGCTGCGCGGCCACGGCCATGCCGTAGGCCACGCTGGGCACCAGTGCCAGCGCCTGGGCCTTGCAGCGCAACAGAGCGGCCGCCAGTGTGCGCACGCGCTCGGGTCGGGCAAGCCAGTCGCACATCGACTCGCGCCAGGGCTGCGCTGATCGGCGCAAGGCGTCGGCGCCTGCCGCCAGCGCGGCGCGCAGTCGCGGCGTCTGTCCGGCGCTGTTCAGATACAGCAGATCGGCCGGCAGCTCGAATGCTGCCAGCCCCTTGGCCATATCCCGGTCTGGTTTTCGATCGCTCACGGTTTTTACTGTCGTTCAACTCTGCTAGGGTCAAATGATGAGCTCAGTCCATGCCCACCTGCCGGTCGCGCCATCGCTGCTCAGCGACTACGCGCGCACTCGCCAGGCCAGTGTCGAACTGGTGGCGCCTCTGACGCCCGAAGATACGACAGTGCAGTCCATGCCCGATGCCAGCCCGAGCAAATGGCATCTGGCGCATACGACCTGGTTCTTCGAGGAATTCGTGCTGCAACAGCTGCCGGATTACCGGTTTTTCGACGAGCACTGGCGATTCCTCTTCAACTCCTACTACCAGTCGGTTGGACCGATGCACACGCGCGGTCAGCGCGGTTTGCTGACCCGGCCGGGACTGGACCAGGTGCTGGCTTATCGAGCGGTAGTCGACGAAGCGATGGCGCGATTGATCGAGCGCGGGCCGGATGACGATCTGGCCGCGCGCATCGTGCTGGGCTTGCATCACGAGCAGCAGCACCAGGAGCTGATGCTTACCGACATCAAACATCTGTTGTCGTGCAATCCGCTGCTGCCGGCTTATCGCGGTGATCTGCCAGCCTCGCGCCGGGCAGCGCCTGCGCAGCGCTATGTCGATGGCCGCGAGGGCATCGTCGAGATCGGTGCCGATGCCGATTCCGGATTCGTGTTTGACTGTGAGACTCCACGCCACCGCGCGCTGCTGCAGCCGCACGCGCTGGCGCGACGGCCGGTCAGCAACGCCGAGTATCGGGACTTCATCGCCGACGGCGGCTATCGCACCCCGCAACTCTGGTTGAGCGAGGGCTGGGCCACGGTCAAGGCCGAAGGCTGGACCGGCCCAATGTACTGGGATGCGGGCGCCGTGACCGAATTCACCCTCGGTGGCGTGCGCGAGATCGATCCGGGCGCGCCGGTGTGCCACATCAGCTATTTCGAGGCCGATGCCTACGCCCGCTGGGCCGGTGCGCGCCTGCCCACCGAGGCCGAGTGGGAGCACGCGGCCGCCAGCCACGATCCGGCTTCTGGCCACTACGCCGATGCTGGCCTGCTGCATCCGCAGGCGGCCGCTGACCGAGGTGAGTTGCTGCAGTTGTTCGGCGATGTCTGGGAATGGACCGCCAGTCCCTATGTCAGTTACCCCGGCTTCAAGCCCTTGCCGGGCGCCCTCGGCGAATACAACGGCAAGTTCATGTGCGGGCAATGGGTGCTGCGCGGTGGTTCCTGCGCCACGCCCTCACGCCATGTGCGCGCCAGTTATCGCAATTTCTTCTATCCGCGAGACCGCTGGCAATTCAGCGGCCTGCGCCTGGCTCAGGATCGCTGACCATGTCGAGCATCATCGCGCAGCGACGATCGGATACCGTATCTGAATCCGACTTTGTCGTTGATGCCTGGTCTGGCCTGTCGGGCCGGCCAAAGTCCTTGCCCTCCAAGTACCTGTACGACGCCCGCGGATCGGAGCTGTTCGAGCAGATCTGCGACACCCCCGAGTACTACCTGACGCGGACCGAACTGGCGCTGATGCACGAATGGGTGGCGGACATGGCCGAGGCCCTGGGTCCCGACATCCGTCTGGTGGAATTCGGCAATGGTTCGGGCCTCAAGACGCGGCTGCTGCTCCAGGCGCTGGAACATCCGGTCGGCTACATCCCGGTGGAAATCTCGGCCAGTGCGCTGACGGGCAGCTGTGCCGAGCTGCAGCGCGATTTTCCCGCGCTGGAGATACTGCCGCTGCAAGCCGATTTCACCGTGCCCTTGAAGCTGCCCACGACACGGCGGACGCCGCGGCGAACGGTGCTCTATCTTGCCGGCTCCACGCTCGGCAATTTCCCGGAACCCGAGGCCGTGGTGCTGCTGCAGCAGATGCGCCGCGCTGCCGGCGTCGATGGCGCTCTGCTGCTGGGACTCGATCTGAAGAAGGATCAAGCGCTGATCCACGCGGCCTACAACGATGCGGCCGGCATCACCGCGGCCTTCACGCTGAACCTGTTGACACGCATGAACCGGGAACTGGATGCCGACTTCCAGATCGATCAGTTCCTGCATCGCGCCCGCTATCAGTCGATCGTCGGTCGGATCGAGACCGACATCGTCAGTCGTCGCGCCCAGCGGGTGCGCGTTGCCGGTCGGGTTTTCGATTTTGCCGCCGATGAACCGGTGCGGGTCGAGGTCAGCTGCAAATACGATCACAGTGACATGCAGCGCATAGCCAGGCAGGCCGGCCTGCACCTGCAGCAGATCTGGACTGACCGTCAGGAGCACTTTGCGGTGGTGCTGATGTCCGCAGGTGGCGGGTAAATCATGGCCGATGGCTGGCTCTAAGCCAGCGTGCATGGCTGAGTCCTGGCTGGGCAGCAGCGCGGGGGGATCTGCCGCCGGGCGACTTCAGCCCGGAGGCGGTGACGGCGGCGTTGTCTGGCCGTTCTCGATGCGGCGTCGCGCGCGGGTGAGCTGGCGCTCGGCCCAGCGCTTGAGCACGCGGGCCCGGCGGGCGCCCTGGGCGGGGTCACTCACCGCCACTTCCACCTGTGCCAACAAGGCATTCAGTCCATCCTGATGCTTGCTTCCGGCCTTCTCTGCCGCTGACCACGGATCAATCCATTCGTCACTACGCTTGCCCCAGCGCAGCACCTGATGGAAATAGCGCGGCGCCTGCTGCTTGGACATCGCCAGGTCCAGCAATGCCGCACCGAGCGCGATGGGGCTGAGGATCACATCGCGCAAGGCCTCGACGAACAGCTTGCACTGCAGGATGAGGACATCGCGGATGATGGTGTTGCTGTGCTTGGCGCTATCAGTATCCATGCGCGCAGCATAGCCGGGCCGGGCTTGTGGCGTGATGGGGTGGAAGTCATGACTGCGGGCGCCTTGCGCCGTTTTCAGGTTGCAGCTGGCTCCGCGGCTTCCACTCCGCTTCGGCATCGGCGCTTCCCGCCGGCCCGAAGGCGGTGCTGCCTGTTACCCTTGCCGCGCCAACCACCGCCGCCAGGCATCCGGAATCGAGAGCTGTCGTGCGCGTTTTTCGCTGTGAGAATTGTCAGGCGCTGGTCTATTTCAGCAGCGTCGAGTGCGTGAACTGTCATGCCCGGCTCGGTTTCATTCCCGAGGAGCGTGCCATGGGCGCCTTCTTCGCCCGGGATGACGGCTCGCTGCGGCGCTGTGTGGATTCGCCGATGTCGTGGCGGTATTGCGCCAATGCGCAGAACGCCTGCGCCTGCACCTGGCTGGTACGCAGCGACGATGCCAGCGCGCTGTGCCTGTCCTGCCGTCTGACTGCCACGATTCCCGATCAGAACTACGCCGACAACCAGCAGGCCTGGCGTGATCTGGAAGCGGCCAAGCGCAACTGGCTGGCGACGGTGCTGGATTTGCACCTGCCTGTGCGCTCGCGCAGCGCGGATCCCGAGCATGGCCTGAGCTTTCATTTCCTGCGCCAGGTCGATTTCTCGCGCCCGGTACTGACCGGACACGCTGCAGGCGAAATCACCATCAACGCCGTCGAATCCGATCCGGTGCAGCGCGCGCGCAGCAAGCAGGCGCTGATGGAGCCCTATCGAACCCTGCTCGGTCACTTCCGGCATGAATCCGGGCACTATTACTGGGATCTGCTGATCAGGAACTCGCTGCTGATCGAGCCTTTTCGTGCGCTGTTCGGAGACGAGCGGGCAAGCTACGCCGATGCGCTGGCCCAACACCATGAGTTCGGAACGACACCTGGCTGGGAGTCAGCCTACGTCAGCGGCTACGCCACCATGCATCCCTGGGAGGACTGGGCAGAGACCTGGGCCCACTATCTGCACATGGTCGATCTGCTCAATACCGCGCGCTTCTGGCAGCTCAGCATAGGCACTGTCGAGGAGGTGCGCATCGAGATTCAGCTTCCGGGCCAGGTCCCGCTGTCCGCCGAATTCGTCGCCATGGTGCGCGAATGGACGCCGCTGACCCTGGTCGCCAACAGCCTCAATCGCAGCCTGGGTCACGAAGATGCCTATCCCTTCGCCTTGCCCTATCTGGCGCTGCGCAAGATCCAGTTCGTGCACGAGGTGATCAAACCCTTTCATCCTGGCGCCGACATGTTGGTGTAGCTCCGCGCCGGGCGGACGCCGCTGACTTGCCGGTGCCTGGCTCAGGTCGGATGCGAGACCGTGCCCAGACTGCTGCAAACCCGTCGCAGCGATTGTTCCGCGGCATCGGCGACCGCCTTGACGGCTGGATCGCCCACCAGGCCCACCATGATCTGCGGATCGAAGGAGATGTCAGTGAGCGTCGTGGTGAATCCGTACATGGAATGAGCCCTCGCCGTCGGGTGTGACAGATCACGAGTGTAACCGGGACCCGTCATGGCTTCGGTTCGCGGGAACACCAAACGGAAGCTGGCGGCACGGAAGTCTGTGCCTTGCTCAGGTCACTTGCACGTCGAGGGCCGTATCCTGTGGGACCTTGCATCCGACTGCACCCGGGAATACTCCTTGATGAGCACTTCCAACGCCGACCAAGCCTACGCCGACTACATGCTGCACTGGGTGCAGACCCTGGAATGGCCATCGCTGCCCGTCGCCGAGCACGCCTTGCCGCAGATCCAGGCCTTTTGGCGCGATCGGGCTGCCACCGATCTGGAGGCGGTCGCTGATTCATTGTGGGCGTGGGTAGACGCCAACGGCGGCCAGGCGCGCTCAAGCGACAAACGCATGATTCTGGCGCGCATGCTGATCTGCCTGGCCAACCCGGAGAATCGGGAACTGCAGCAACGCGGCTACTTCGAGGAGCTGCTGGATCTGTACGGGGTGGCGACGGAAGACATCCTGCGGGTCATGGAGGAGCGTGGCTTGGTCTCGGGTGCCGACGCCGATGCACCTCAGCTTCCGGATTCCGAATCGGTTGTCTCGGATGGCCAGGCGGCTCGTGCCGGGCATCTGCAACGTCTCAAGACGCAGGTGCTGGCGGCCTTCTTCGCCCTGAGTTTCGTCTCCGGCGCGCGGCCGCTGAACACGCCTTCCGCACCCACGATCGAAACCCTGCTGATCTTCAGCATGGCTTTGCTGATCTTCCTCTGGTACCGCTTTGATTCCGACCAGCGCGGTTATCCACGCACGCCGATGCTGAACTTCGCGATGATCATGGTGGCCGCCATTGCCATGCCCTACTACCTGATCCGTTCGCGCGGTCCTGAACAGGGTCCACGCAGCGTGTGGAGGGCATTCGCCGTGTTTCTCGGCTCGGTGTTGCTGTCGATGATCGGCATGAGCTTGTTCAACGCGCCTGCTTGAGCCGCGGACCGATTGCCAGCAGCAGCACCATCAACGCTGCCATGAGCCCGAGCGCGCCCCATTGCAGCCCGTGCCAGCCATCCAGCGTGGCGGCGCGGCCGGCGAGCAGTGAGGACAACACCATCGCCGAGAACATCAGGGTGTCGTGGATGCCCTGGGCCAGGCCCTTCTGCTCGGGGGAATACTGCAGCGTGAGCAGCGCATTGCCGCCGGTGAACATCAGCGCCCAGCCCACGCCAAGCAGCGCCAGGGCGGTGACGAAATGGGCCACGCTGGTGCCGACAAGGGCGACGCCGGCGCAGGCCGAGATGCAGACGATGCCGATGCCGATGGCCATGCGCGAGCCCAGACGTTCGATCAGCCAGCCGCTGAACAGCATCGGCGTGTACATGCCAACCATATGCCACTGCAGCGCCCACGAGGCGTCGCTGAAGGGATAGGCGCAGGCCTGCATGGCCAGCGGACTGGCGGTCATCAGCAGATTCATCGTCGCCCAGGCGCCAGCGGAACTGGCCACCGCCAGCCAGAAGCCCGGTCTTCCCAGCAAACTCCTGAGCTCGCCGCTCTGACGCACCGCCGGTCGCGCCGGCAACGCCGGGAAGCGCACCAGGCGGGTCACCCACAGAAACAGCAGCACCAGCCCGATCAGGCTGAGATAGGTGGCCAGATAGCGATGACTGGCCAGATCGATGGTGGCGCGGCTCAGGGCCGGACCGAGGAAGGCGCCGAACAAGCCGCCGGCCAGTACCAGGCTGATCGCCCGGGCCTGTTTGCCCGGGGGCGAGAGATCCACCGCGGCGAAGCGCAGATATTGTCCTGCGGCATTGTAGAAACCGATGATGAAAGTGCCCAGGCACAGCAACCAGAAGGATCCACGGGACACCGCCAGCGCCGTCAGCATGGCCCCGATCACGGCCGCCAGACAACCCAGAGCAAAGCCGAAAGCACGCCCACGGCGCTGCATCAACAGGGACATCGGCAGCGTCGACAGCGCGCCGCCGAGCACAAAACAGGTCACCGGCAGCGTGGCGATGCGCACATCCGGTGCCAGCAGCAACCCGGTCAGCCCGTTGACGCTGATCAGCATGGCATTGCCCGTCAGCAACAGGCCCTGACCCAGCGACAGCAGCGGGATGGCGGAACGCTGTTCGGGTACGGCGGTCGTCGTCATCGGCTGGTCAGATCAGGGGACAGAGCTGGAGCATAGGGCCACCAGCCTGATCGTCCGTAGCCGAAATCGTGGCGTTGTGAAGTACCTAGCCCGCATTTCTCACACCCCCTCGCTTCAACGGTTGCGGGACGTTGTTTCTTGCGGTGGTTGAAGATCGTTCGTCCGCACCGGCGGCAGAACGGCGCTTGGTGTTCGATTTCCGCTCATTTTGGCGCGGGATGCCGTGGCTTTTCTTGCTGATTTGTTTGACTTTATTGCCCGCCGCCGACGGCCGTAGCCCCGGAAGGGGCCGTTGACGCAGGATCGCTGGTTTCAATCAGCCGCTGTCGGCAAGACGAGCGTAGCTGGCGCTCCACAAGTCCTGGTACGGGAAACTCGACGCCATCGCGATACGAACCCGACGAACGCTCCGAACGACCCAGGCGCCGATCTTCAGCAACTTCAAACGCAGCGTGCCGCAGGTTGCCTGAGCCAATTCAGTGCCGGCGAGTGCTTTTCGCCGCAGCGCGTCCATCAGGACATAGGCAAACGACGACAACCACAGACGCAACTGGTTGCCGAGCATGGTGGCCGTCGACGTGCGATCCGCGAACAGGTCCCCTTGGCATTCCTTGATGCGGTTCTCCATCTCCCCGCGAGCGCAATACAGATCTTCGTACAGCGCTCGCGCTGACCACGTCTCGGATGTCAGCGAGGTCACCACAAAGCGCGGATTGCTTAGACCCGGTAACTGTTCTGCCTTGCCCACCACGCGGCGCTCACGACTCCAACTCTTGCGCGTCGAATAACGGAAATCCGTGAACTCCCGCTCCGCCTTTCCGCTGCGCGCCTGGCGCGCCTGAGCCCGCGCCAAAGCCGGCTCGAGCACCTCGATCAAACGCGCGTTCTTGGCCAGTCCAAACACGTAGTCAACGGCGTTGCTCTCGCACCACGCCATCAGCTCCTCGCGTGCAAAACCGCTGTCCGCCCGAAGCGTGATCCGCACCTTGGGCCAGCGCTTGCGGATCTGTCCCACCACCCGATCCATCTCTTCAACCGCGCCCGCGCTGCCGTCGATGTTCGACCGGCGCAGCTTCGCTGCCAGCAGATGCTTGCCGCAAAACACGTACAACGGCAGGTAGCAGTAACCATCGTAATAGCCGTGAAAGAACCGCCCCTCCTGATCCCCATGGAGCGGGTCGTCGGTCGCATCCAAATCCAGAACGATCGACTCCGGCGGCGTCTCGTGCGCCTCCAAAAACAAATCCACAAACAACGACTCGATCTGCTCCGGATGATGCGCAATCTTTCGATAACGCTCACCCGGCGTCGCCTTCGGCGCATGCTCCAACCGATTCAGCGTTGACTTGCCCGCCAACGGCGCACAGTCCTTGCGCTGCGCTTTGAGCTTGCCCGCCAGCACCGCCAACACCGGATCGTGCCGCAACTGATCGTGATCGTTCAGATCCTCGTAGCCCAGTGCGATCCCAACCACACGCTGCATCACCAGCGTCCGCACCGAATGCTCGATCAACTCGGGATCTCGACCATCTTGAAAGCACCCGGCCAGCCGATCCATGAGCTTGATCGAATCATCGACGCGACCCAGAAGCAGTGCGCCCGCATCCGACGTGATCTCGCCGCCATCAAATCCGGCAACCACCTGACGACCATCCACTTGCTCAAAAATCGTGCTCGTCGCGCTACACTGTGTCGGCATCGGGGTTCTCCGCAAATCTCAGCTAAGTTGTTCTCGCAACTCAACTTTATCTGATTTGAGAACCCCGGTGCACTACTTAGTGTGAGAAATGCGGGCTAGCCTGATATGTCCGGCGCCGCTGCGTGTCGTCTATAGCAACTGGAGACCGCTGTCTCCTGATGTCAAGACGACAACCTGCGACGCCCGTTCGAGGAAGGGCGGCGTGGCGATCGGAGCCAAGTGCGGGGTAAACATCCAAATTGAGCTAGAGCCAGCGCTATGCTCGCCTGACGCCTACATCAGCAGCGACTTCAGATCATGCGAGACATCTCGCTTTCCCGGCCCGTATCGCGTGCAGCTCTGACAGGGATGTTCTGTATCTGGTCCTGCTGTGCGGCCAGCGCCGAGTCTGCCGCGAGTGCCGCCATTCATGACGGGAATTCCGGTGCCCCGAGATCAACCAACGGCGGCGAGACTGCACAAGTGTCCGCCGAGGATCAACTCGTCGCGCTGCCGGGCGAGGATGCTGCCGGCGTGCTCACGGTCATCGGGGATCGCGCTTGTCGCCTAAGTGTCGATGACCGGAGTCTGGGCGACTTGCGAGCCGGGGAAGAGCGTAGTTTTCCCGTGGCTGTTGGCGAACATTGGCTCCAGTGTGACCCAGACGGCGAGGCAAATTCCGACGTGCCGTTCCGCGTCAACGTTTCGGAATCCGGCGGGGTCGTCATCACTGTTCCCAATGTGTTGCCTGATGGAACGCAAACGACTCAGTCCGGGAACAAGTTGTTGCGAACAACGCGGGCGGCGCGCCCGCATTACCCTGAGTCTCTGTTCGATCGGGGTGTGGAAGGCGTCGTCTGGATCCGAATGCTCGTGCACTGCAACGGCAGTCCAATCAAGGTCGAGATCGAAAAGTCGAGCGGTCACCTGGAATTTGACGAAAGTGCTCTGGCAACTGCGCGCGAGTTCATTTTCCTGACGGCACTTCCGGATCGTGAAGGCGATTGCGGTTGGGCTCTGTTTCCGATGGATTTCCGTTTATCTGAGAACTGATCAACAACCAGCCCAGGCAAGCCGCAGGCGCACCCGGGACGGCGTGCGCCAGAGCCCCCAGGTGCGCTGCGCTTGGCTGGGCTACATCAGAGTTCGCGCTCCACACCCAGCTCCCGCAGCAGTTCGTCGGCATGCTCCACGCGATCCAGCAGCCACAGCAGATAGCGGATATCGACGCTGATATTGCGTGACAGGGCCGGATTGAAGCCGAAATCGCCGGCCACGTTCTCCCAGACCCGATCGAAATTGATGCCGACCAGCTCGCCCATGGCATTGACCACCGGGCTGCCGGAATTGCCGCCACTGGTATCGCCGTCGGCCAGGAAATTGATCGGCAGATCGTTGAGATCCTCTTGCAGCCAGCGCTTGCCGGGTGTGCGCGCCGCTGTTCTGACAGCCGCCGGCAGATCGAACGGATCCTTGCCCGTGTGTTTCTCCAGAGCGCCCGACAAGGTCGTGAACGGCGTATAGCGAATGCCATCGCGCGGCACATAGCCCTTGATGTGGGCAAAACTGATGCGCAGGCTGCCATTGGCATCGGGCGCGATCGGCTTGCCGGCCTGTGCGCGCACCGCGCGGCGCCAGATCGGCCTGTGAATGGCACTGCGGCTGGCCCATTGGTGTTCGCGCTCGCGCAAGGCGCGCAGATCCTGATTCCAGTCGATGGCGAAATCGAGCAGGGCGTCGCCGCGGGCGCGCAGCGCATCTTTGCTCTCCGTCAGCATCTGTTCGCGGATGTCGGCATCGAGCAGTGCGCTCTGTTCGTAGAGTTCGGCAATCCGAGCTTCGATCCGGTCCTGGCTCAACTTGCCGAAATGACGGTCCACGGCAGCGATGCGTTGATCCTTGGGTAGCGCCAGCGCGCGTCGCACCAGTGCTGCGAACAGCTGTTGATCGGCGGGCCCGTAGTAGTTCTGCTGTTCGCGCCGCAGGCGATCGCGCAGCTTCTGCTGGTCAGCAGTCCTGAAGCCCTCGGCGCGCGCTTCATCGGCCAGGGTCTGTTCGATGGCGTTGTGCGCCAGCGTGGCGCCGAAATACAGGCTCTTGGGCAGCGGCGGAATGCCGCCGGCGACCGACTCCACACCCATGGGAATCAGATTCAGCAGAAAATCGCGCTCCCAGCTCTGTTCGCGTTCGGCCAGCAGCGCCCGCAGTCCCGCGCGGGCATCGAGGGCACCGGCGTGCTCACGGTGCTGGCGGGCCCAGGCTGCGACGGCATTGTCGGCGGCGAGCTGCTTCTGCACGATCTGCCCGCGATCCAGTCCGGCAATCTGGCCCTGGGCATTCTTGTGCCTGTTGAGGATGCTCTTGACGTTGGCGGCCACGGCGATGGATCCGGCAGGATCGCCGGCGCTGGCCTTTTGCAGGATCTCGATCCATTCGCCGAAGATCTCTTCCCGGCGAACGAAGAAGCGCTCGCGACGCTCTCGCATTTCTTCGGCCAGCAGCGAACGCCAGGTGATGCCGGGATAGCCCAGCAGCATCACGAAATCGCCGGCGACCACACCGTCGCGCGAGATCGGGAAGATGAATTCCGGGCGGTAGGGCTGGTTGTCCGGGCCGTGATCGGCAGGCTTGCCATCCTTGCCGGCATAGGCTCGGGCAATGGCGAAATCGCCGGTGTGACGTGGCCACATCCAGTTGTCGATCTCACCGCCGTACTCGCCGATGGCGCGCGGCGGCGCATACACCAGGCGCACATCGCGCAGTTCCATCGATTCGATCAGCGTGTAGCTCACGCCCTCATCGAAAACGGCGACGGTGCACTTGGTGTCCGGCTGCTTTTCGCACTGCTGGATCAGCGCCTTCTGCTGCGCTTCGATGGCGTCCATACGCTGCTCCGGCGTGGCCTCGGCAGGCACCGCCTTCAGGATCGCGCTGCTGACGTCGGTGAAGCGCCGCGGAATCTCCACTCGCAGCGTGCTGCCGGCCAGTTCCTCGCCGCGCTTGCGCGCCAGAAAGCCGTCGCTGATCAGATCGCGCTCCGGCGTGCTGTGTTCCTGGATCAGCGGAAACAGACAATGGTGATTGGTGACGATCAGCCCCTCGGACGAGACAAAGGCACCCGAGCAGCCACCGATCTTGACCGCGCCCGTCAACAATCCGGTGCCACGCTTCGCATCCCACAGCTGTTTGGGCGTGAGTTCCAGACCCTGATCCTGCAGCCAACCCGGATCAATTTCCAGAACCTGTGAGGGCGTCCACTTGCCATCAAGCGCAAGGGCCGGCGAGGCAGCCAGCAAGGCTGCAAGCGTGAGCGAGAGGGTTTTCATGCCGCCGAGTATAGGCAAGCGGCGCCGAAGACTGGTGCTGGTTGCTGGTTGGCAGCCCCTGTGGGAGCGGCTTCAGCCGCGATGATCGGCTCCGGGCACACCGCAGCCCCGGTCGCGGACGAAGTCATCTCCCACCGTCTGGCCCGTGGTCGAAGTCCGCTCCCACAGTCTGGCCCGCGGCCGAATCAGCAGGCTTGAAGGGAAGATCGAGAGAATTCAGGCCGCTGTTCTTCGTGCCCTTTCTGCTTTTCCTTCGTGTCCTTCGCGTCCCGCTTCTTGACAGTGGCTGGACTCAAGCCCCATCAGCGCGAAGCAAAGCTACGCCGCAGGCGCGTTTGCCATCCACGCTGCCGCAATCCGACCGACCTCGGCCAGTACGGCCTGATCCTGATCGCGCATGTTTTCGAAGTAGCCACTGGCCTCGTGGTAAGCCGCGATCACCACCGGCTTGCGCCCTTCCGGCCAGATCACGGCGACATCGTTGTACTTGTTGGCCATCATCGGGGCGATGCCGGTGCCGGTCTTGTCGCCGGCTATCCAGTCGGCGGGCAGTCCGGCGCGGATGCGGCGCGCGCCGGTGTTGGTGGCGATCATCCACTGCTTATGTCGCGCCTGCGACTCTGCTGACAGCCAGTTGTTGGTGTAGAGGCCGGCGACCGTCTGGGCCATGGCGCGCGGACTGGTGGTGTCGCGCTCCTCACCGGCGGGCACCAGATTCATCTCGGGTTCCATGCGGTCCAGACGGGTGACCGTGTCACCCATGGCCCGCAGGGCGGCGGTGATCTTCTCCGGCCCACCCAGTTTCTTGATCAGCAGATTGGCGGCGACATTGTCGCTGGTGGTCTGCGTGGCTTCGGTGAGCGCATCGATCGACATGCCGCCAGCGGCCAGGTGCTTCTCGGTGACCGGCGCGTACGGGACCATGTCGGCCTCACTGTAGGGCAGCACCGTTTCCAGCGACAGCCGGCCGGCGTCAACCTCGCGCAGCACGATGGCGGCCAGCAGCAGCTTGAAGGTCGAGCACATGCCGAAGCGCTCTTCGCTGCGCCACTCCAGGCGCAAGCCACTGTCGCTGTCGAGCACGCACACGCCCAGGCGACCACCGGATCGGCGCTCCAGTTCGGACAGCGTCATCGCAGTGGCGCGCAGTGTCGGGCTCGCCGCGTGCAGACCTGCGATCGGCAGCAGGCTGCCGCAGGCCAGCCACCGCAGTGCGCGGCGACGGTGTGGATCGGGGATCTGCATCGGGCTGGCCTCGGTGTCGGTCTTCGATACCTCGCTACGCTATTTCAGAGTTGTGGCAGGGTTCGGGCGCGGTGGTGGCGATCCGCGGCGGTCGTGCCCGGGCTGAACGCCCGGCAACTTGTTGCCTTCGGTCCGGGTGGTTGGAATGAGCAGCCGCGCTCATAGTCGAAGCCCGTGACGGAAGCGTGGAGAGCAACGATGAAATTGCGCTACAAGATTCTGGGTGGGCTCGCGGCCATGTTGGCGGTGGCGACCATCGCCTTCGGTCTGGTTCTGAGTCATGACTCCGCTTGCGTCGAAGCCCCAACGCTCCCGGAAGGAACGCCGACCATGCAGGCCGCTGCGCATCGCTGTTATGGCTCTCCGGACGTGGTCAAGCTGGAGTCGGTCGAGAAGCCGAGCGCGGTGGAGGATCAGGTGCTGGTGCGCGTGCGCGCCGCTGCCGTCAACCCGCTGGACTGGCACTATCTGCGCGGCGAGCCTTTTGTCATGCGGCTGTCCACTGGCCTCGGCACGCCCGAGGATGGCCGCCTTGGAGTCGACTTTGCCGGCGTGGTCGAGGCCGTGGGTCCCAAGGTCACACGTTTCAAGCCGGGTGACGAAGTCTTCGGTGGCCGCAGTGGGGCGCTGGCCGAGTACGTGCTGGTGTCCGAGTCCCGCAATGTGCTGCACAAACCCGCCAACATCAGCATGGAACAGGCCGGCTCGGTGGCCATCGCCGGCGTCACCGCCCTGCAGGCTCTGCGTGACCGCGGCCGGCTGCAGGCCGGGCAGCGGGTGCTGATCAATGGCGCGTCGGGCGGCGTCGGTACCTTTGCCGTGCAGATTGCCAAGTCCCTGGGCGCCGAGGTCACCGGCGTCTGCAGTGGTCGCAATGCCGAACTGGTTCGATCGCTGGGGGCCGATCAGGTGATCGACTACACCCAGACCGACTTCACCGAAGGGCCGCAGCGCTACGATTTGATTGTCGACATGGTCGGCAACCATCCCCTGTCCAGACTGGAGCGGGTGTTGAGCGATCAGGGATCGGTGGCGATTGTCGGTGGGCCCAGCAGCAATCGCTGGATCGGCCCGCTCTCCGGTGCCCTGTGGGCCGAGTTGCGCGCACCGTTCAGCAAACACGAGATGGGCTTCATGCTGGCGGAGCTGAAACCGGTAGATCTGCAGGCGCTGGCCGATCTGATGCAGAGCGGCCAGTTGACGCCGGTCATCGACCGCAGCTTTCCGCTGAGTGAGGTGGCGCAGGCCTTGCAATATCTGGAGACCGGCCGCGCCCGGGGCAAGGTCGTCGTCACCATGAATTGAAGGCATGCAAAGCGCCCGGTAGCAGCAAGAGCACAAGCCCAGCCAGAGCAGCGGAGCAAGCTCCGCTCTACGAGAGCGTCGGTGTACGAGGCCTTTGTAGTGCCGAGCCTGCTCGGCAGGGTGTGCCGGCTTGTGCTCTCATCGGATCAGTCCGTTCTGCTGCTGTTGGTGCCCCTCCATGCGCATCGCCATCCTTGGAAACTCCGGCTCAGGCAAATCCACGCTGGCCAGGCGCCTGGTGCAGCGCATGCAGCTGGAATGCCTGGACCTGGATACCATTGCCTGGGAGCCTGGTCAGATCGCCGTGCCGCGCTCGCCGCATGCGGCCGCCGAGGATGTCAGGCGCTTCTGTACCACGCACCGGCGCTGGGTGATCGAAGGCTGCTATGCCAGCCTGATTCGGGTGTCCTTCGAGTTTCAGCCGCGACTGGTCTTCCTCAACCCAGGCGAGGAGCGTTGCCTGACGAACTGCCGGGAGCGTCCCTGGGAACCGCACAAGTATCCAAGCAAGGCTGAGCAGGACCAGCGCCTGCCTTTTCTGTTGTCGTGGGTCAGTAGCTATTACCGCCGCGATGACGACATGTCGCTCGCATCGCATCGTGCCTGCTTCGAGGACTACACCGGCAGCAAGCAGGAACTGAGCAGCGTGCTCAGCGAGGACATCCCCGCTGATCAGGAACTGGGTTGGCCCGAGGCCGAGCTGGGCTGAGTTCGGCGTCGGGGCACGAGGGCGGGAAGAAGCGAAAAGGCGGCTTGCGCCGACCATCTATTACCCTCTCGCTCTCGGTGGAACATGACATGGCTAGCGCTTAGCTCCCGCCTTCAGGCCGGCCGTCTCGATGTACTCTCCTCGAACTGGCTGACTTGCTGCCAGTCGGTGTATTCGTGATCGCCTGAGGTGTCGGTGGCGCCGCCTTTCTTGCGAGCGATCCGGCGCATGAGCATGCACTGGCAGCGACACCCCATGATCAGACACAGCACTTGCCCTGCCCCTGACTTTCGACACTATTTAGTGATGTAGTTAACTAGCACACTAAAGTCCCACTCGAGGAGTACGGCCATGAAACGCAATCTGCTGTCGATGTCCCTGATGCTTGCCAGTCTGTTTGGTGCCGCCCAGCCCTTGCTGGCGCAGGAGCCGGCCCAAGTCCGGGCGATCTCCGCATCGACGTCCATTCCCGATCCGGCTGTGCAGATTCGCGCGGCCGCCACCTTGCTTCGCAACAATGACCTGATGGGACTGTTGCGCGCCACAGTGCCGCCGTCCCAGTTGCAGCTGCTGCGCCAGGGATATGACGAGGGGCGCTCGCAACCGATCAGCGATGAGGACCGTGCCGAGTTCGAAGAGGCCATCGCCAAGTTCACCGCGCCCGATGCCGTCGAGCGCCTGATGCAGGAAATCGAACCGAAATTGGTCGAAGCGCGTCCGCAGGCACCCGGCGCCATCATGATGGGTCTGGGTGCCATGCAGATGGCGCTGAGTTCGCCCGATGCCGAACTCACCGAGGAACAGCGCGCGGCTTTGCGGCAGGCCATGCCGGGTTTGCAGCGCTGGCTGACCTCGACCGACTTTCTGAGTTCGCTGTCGATGCGCCAGGCATTGACCCTGGTCACCGACGCCATCCGCGGCACGGGTCTCGACAGCATCGACGAGCTGCGCATGCTGTCGTTGGAAGAGGCGCTGGCGCAGGCCGGCTCGGTGCTGGCATCTGCCAAGCAGGCGGTGCGCATCTACGGCCTGGATCTGGATGCCATCGCCGATACCCTGGCGGTTGAAGTGCTCGCGATCGAGGGCGATACCGCCCGCGTGCGCACCACCATCACGGTGTTCGACGCCCCGATCTCCAAGGAAGTGGAGCTGGTGCTGGTGGAGGGTCGCTGGTACGGCAAGGATGCGGTGAAGCATTTCGACTTCAACATCGACCACCATTCGGACAGCTGAACCCGACAGCGCCATCCGATCCCGTCACCTAGCAGGCGGCGGGAGCGGATGGATTCAAGTGCCGGCCTGTCCACCGACCGACGAGAGCACTCAGGGTGATCGGTGGAACTCCAGCCAGATTCCGTGGGCGGCCTCGGGCGGCAACAGGTCCCTCTGCGCCTGATCGCCATCCGGCGATTCCATCTCGATCGACCCGGACCGTTGTTGAATCAGGCTGAGATCAGTGACGCGAAATTCCGCGCCGATCACCGGGCGTCCAGGGCGCAACTGATGGCGCTCGGGCAACACCACGATGCGACCGTTGCGCACCCGGTAGACATCGGTTTCGATCGAATCCGGAGCGAGTATGGTCTCGATGTGGTGATCGGCACCGAGCGCGAGCAACAGCCGGTTGATGCCGGCGCGAGCGCCGTCGCCCAAGGCCAGCCACACGCCGGTCATCGCGAACGCACCATTGTCGTGCCTGAAATGCTCAGGCTGGTCGGTCGCAGAGCGGTTGTCCTGAACGAAGAACAAGAAGTCGAGATCCGGGTCCTCCAGTGTCAGCAGGCCCTCGTCGCGGAAGCCGAAATCTCCTGAGCGCAGCATCGATTGCAGCGCCGGCCAGTCCCGCGCATGAAGTGAGAGAAAGGCCGGGCCCTCACCCTGAGCCAGCAGTTCGACGTAGTGCCGCGCCAGATCGTCGACCGCTACAAGCGGTGGCGAAATCAGTTCGATGCCCGAGCCATCCGGAAACTTGACGTGGCTGTTGCGCAGGCCGTTGTCGTGAGCTCGGCCCGGCTTCAGCGCGAATCCCAGTTGTCGGTAGCGAGCCGCAGCCCAGTCCAGATTGCCGACCACCAGCGGAATATGATCGATGCCGATGATCGCGGTCGGTGCCGATGCATCCGCGAGCTCCGCGCCGAAGGATCCCCTCGGTGCCGACAACAGCACCCAACCCAGCAGCCCGCTGAGGAACATGGCTTTCATGGAATTCGCCTCTGACCAAACCTGCCACAAGTATTTGAATCAAAGACATTTTCCGCAAAGGACGCAAAGGACGCAAAGTAGAGCGATACCAAGATTTCGATTGGCGGTATCGCCAGAGACCACGCGCTCAACCGGACAACCATTGAAATCTTCGCGTCCTTGGCGTCCTTTGCGGACAAGAAATGAAACCCCGAGATCGCGGACAGTTTGATGCACGAACAAGCGCACCGCCAGGGAGCGAGCGGGACTCCCAAGGGGTCGCACCGGCTGCGCTCTCAAGCTCCAGCCGAGCGCGCACCCACGCTCGCCAGCCAGGACAACAGCGCGGCATCACCACTCTTGCGCGCGGCATCGAGCGGCGTCTGCCGCTCGTAGCCCAGCCAGTTCAGGTCAGCGCCGCGTTCAAGCAGGTACTCGGCCACCGGCCGCTGCCCACCTCGGCAGGCGTGCCAGAAGGCGTTGGTCAATTGCTCCGCCGTGGGGCCCGGACTGGCGGTGGCGAATTGCTGCACCTGCGCGAGTTGTCCCAATGCCGCCGCCTGCCAGATCTCGGTCCGGGCACCGCGTTCCGCCAGGCGCCTGGCAGCCTTCCACTGGGCGAAAACCACCGCATCGGACATCGGCGACCCCCCGGTGAATACCGCACCGGGCGCTTCGATATTCGCGCCGGCATCCAGCAGCGCATCGAGCACGGCCACATCATCGCTGCTGGCAGCCCAGTGAAGCGGAGTTTCGCGCGCGGGGCCGTTGATGACAACGGCATCCAGATCCGCGCCCGCCGCCGCCAATACCGCGACACACTGCGCGCCGTTGGGGAAATGACCCGGCCAGTCGGCCACGAGGTGCAGCAGCGAGCGAGCGACGCCCTTCTGGTCTACGACCTTGGCCCGGGCGAGACCGGGGGTGTCTTCGAGCAGCTGCCGAAGGCCGCTTGCATCACCTTGGCGAATGGCTCGGACCAGGTCCACGGCAATCGGATCGTTCTCGCGTAGGCTCAGCATCTGGCGGGATTCCTTGCAGCTCGCGTTTGAGCATTCCGCACGCATTCGACGGCGCCGGTGTCCGCCAGCGAGCGACATGGCGGAGGGAGTGGGATTCGAACCCACGGTGGTATCGCTACCACGCCGGTTTTCAAGACCGGTGCATTCAACCGCTCTGCCATCCCTCCGTTGTTCCGCACTTGCCTCCGGGGCCGCGCGCTGTCGCGCGTCACGCCGGTGTTACTCGGCCCATCCATGGGCCTCGCCCTTCGGGCTGCGCGCGATGCTTCGCATCGTGCTCGTGTTCGATTGCTCCCGGCAATCGAATCAAGACCGGTGCATTCAACCGCTCTGCCATCCCTCCGTTGTTCCGCACTTGCTTCCGGGGCCGCGCCTTGCTTCTTGTAGAGCGGAGCTTGCTCCGCTGCTTTGGCTTGGCTTTTCTACCCGAAGCAAAGGCAGCGGAGCAAGCTCCGCTCTACAATTGCTAGAGCAGCGGAGCAAGCTCCGCTCTACACCAGCGTTAGAGCAGCGGAGCAAGCTCCGCTCTACACCAGCATTAGAGCAGCGGGGCAAGCTCCGCTTTGCAAAGGGCCCTGAAGCTGCGCGCGGCGGATTATGGCGCATGCGCGGCGGCTTGTGGGCTCAAGCGTGCCAGATCGGTGGCCTTGAGTTCACGCAACTTGCCCTTCGCCAGATCGCCCAATACCAATCCGCCGATGCCCACGCGGATCAGTCGCAGGGTGCCGATGCCCTGCGCCTGCAGCAGGCGCCGGATCTGGCGATTGCGGCCTTCGTCCAGAGTGATGGCCAGCCAGGCGGTCTTGCCGCCGCTGCGCAGCAGTTCCACCTGGACCGCGCTCAGGTGTTCTTCGCGGTCGACGACGCCGACGCGCAGGCGCGCGAGTTGGGCCTCGTCGGGTACTCGGTCGATCTGCACGTGGTAGTGCTTGAGCACGGCCTGGTCGGGATCGGTGATGCGGGCGGCCCATTCGGGATCGTTGCTGAGCAGCAGCAGGCCCTCGCTGGCCTTGTCCAGCCGACCCACGGGTGCCACCCAGGGCAGGTCCAGGCCTTCAAGACAGCGGTAGACGGTATCGCGGCCTTGCTCGTCGTTGGCGCTGGTGACCAGTCCGCGGGGCTTGTTGAGCATCAGATAGACCCGGCGCGGCGGCGTCAGGGCGGCGCCGTCGATCTCGATGCGGGCCCTGGCCGGCACCGGGCATTCGGGGTCAAGAACGGCGCGACCATTGATGCTCACGCGCCCGGCACGCACCCACTGCGCGGCGACGCTGCGCGAGCACACGCCAAGCTTGGACAGGTGTCGCGCCAGCCCACTCATCAGAACGGCCAGATGCGCGGGATCAGCTGGGTGGCGATGGCCATGAACAGCAGGTTCAGCGGGATGCCCACCCGCAGGAAATCGCGAAAGCGATAGCCACCAGCGTTGTAGACCATCAGATTGGTCTGGTAGCCGACCGGCGTCGAGAACGCGGTGGATGCGGCGAACATGACCGCCATCACGAAGGGCATGGGATCAACCTCGAGCGAGCGCGCCATCGAAATGGCGATTGGCGCCAGCAGCACGGCGGTGCCGTTGTTGCTCATGATCTCGGTCAGGATGGCCGTGACCATGTACACCAGGAACAGCGCCACCCAGGGTGAATCTGCGGCAAAGCCCTGCACCACATAGCTCACCAGCACCGTGGCCAGGCCGCTCTTCTGCATCGCCAGCCCGAGCGGGATCATCGCTGCCAGCATGGCCACCACGCGCCAGTTGATCGAGGCGTAGGTTTCGTCCAGCGTAAGTACCTTGGTCATGACCATCATCAGGATGCCGGCCAGGGCGGCGATGGCAATCGGCACCCAGCCCATGGCCGCGGCGATGACCACGGCGGCGACGATGCTGAGCGCGGTACGGCCCTGACGGGCGGCGGCGGGGCGTGCCGAACGCTCGACCAGGATCAGGTCGCCCTCGCGGCGCAGGTCCGGCAGTTCCGCACGGCGGACCAGCAGCAGCAGGGCGTCGCCGATGGCGATCTCGATGTCGCCGAGTTTCTCGCGCACCGAGGTGCCGCGTCGATGCAGCGCCAGCACCAGCGCGTTCTGGTGCAGTTCCATGCGCAGTGCGGCGATGGTTTCGCCGATGAAGCGTGAATTCGGCGGGATCAGGGCCTCGACCACCTCGATGTCGCCACTCTCCAGCATCTCCAGCTTGGGCACGAAGTGCGGGGTCATGGTCAGCCCCAGATGCTCGCGGAAGGAAAACAGATTCCGCGCCGAACCCTTGACCAGCAGGATGTCGCCGGGTTGCAGCACCAGATCGCCCGGGGCCAGCAGCTTTTCCTCATCGCGCATGACTTCAACGATGCGCACGCCGTGCTGTCCCTCTACCGCGGCCACGCGCAGATGCTGGCCGGCAACGCGGCTTTCCAGTCCCACCCGCAGCTCCGCCAGATAGTCGGTCAGGCCGTATTGGGTCATGACTTCGGTGCCACGGCGACCGGGCAGCAGCATCGGCGCGATCAGCAGCAGGTACAGCAGTCCTGCGCCGAACAGCACGATGCCGAGCGGCGTCGGCGTGAACATCTGCAGCGGCTCCATGCCGGAGGAGACGGCAATCGAGGACACCAGCAGGTTGGTGGAGGTGCCGATCAGCGTGCACACGCCGGCAAACTGGGTGGCATAGGACAGCGGAATCAGCAATTTGGACGGCGAGATCTTGTGGCGTTCGGTGGCCTCCAGCAACAGCGGCAGAAACACGGCCACGGTGGCGGTGTTGTTGATGAAAGCCGACACCGGCCCGGCGGTCAGGGCGGTGATCGCCGTCAGCCGGAAACGGGTGGTGCCGAAGCGGATCAGCCAGCGCCCCAGCCAGGCCAGCGCGCCACTGCGCATCAAACCGGCGCTGAGCACAAACATGCACGCGACCGTGATCGTGGCTTCGTTGGAGAATCCACCGAGTGCTTCGGGAACGGTCAGGATGCCGCTGACCGTCAACGCAATCAGGGCTGCGCAGGCGATGCCCTCGGGTGGGTAGCGATCCTGGATGAAGCCCACGGTGGCGCTCACCAGAATCACCAGAACGATGAAGGCATCCAGTGTCATGGGCGCCCGTCAGCCCGTGCGCAAAGCGCTTTTCAGCGCCTTGCGGATGATGGTTTCGGCGCTGTCTCCGGTTTCGGCGACGGCTTGCACCAGCTTGCTGACTTCCTGCGGCTTGTAGCCCAGCGACTGCAGGGCCACGCTGGCCTCGGCCACCGGATCATTGGGTACGGCCGCGCGCGGTCCGCCCAGGTTGGCCGGGCCGAGCGCAGCACCATCCACCTTGTCCTTCATCTCGACCAGCAGCCTTTCGGCGGTTCTCTTGCCGATGCCCGGCACCCGTTGCAGCGCAGCCAGATCACCGCGCTGGATCACGCGGGCGAAATCGTCCACCGAGATGCCCGACAGCACCGACAGCGCAGTCTTGGCGCCCACGCCCGACACCTTGATCAGCGCCCGGAACAGCGTGCGCTCGCTTTCCTGGGCAAAGCCGTAGAGCGAATGGGCGTCTTCCTTGATGGCCAGATGCGTGTGCAGCGTGACTTCGCGACCCACCTCCGGCAGCTCGTAGAAGGTGCTCATCGGCGCTTCGATCTCATAGCCGACGCCGGCGACGTCCAGCAGCAGGGCAGGGGGTTGTTTGACGGCGATGACGCCGCGCAATCGACCGATCATGGGCAGTAGGATTCCAGAACAATGCCGCAGACGCTGCCCGGCATTTGTCGGGGAGTCAATGGGCGGGTGTGATTGACAATCGGCTCTGCGCATCCAGCACCGGGCCCGAACAGGGCGCTGGTGCCGGGTCCGTCGCCGCGGATGGTGGCCGGCTTTGTGAACGATTATGCTGATGGACTCGCGGCAATCCGGGGCTTGTGCTTGATGAGAATCCGGTCCGGCAGCGCCTGGTGGTTCATCCTCGTGCTGGCGCTCATCACCTTGCTGGGTTGGCGCTACCTGAGCCGCGAGCCCGTCGATGCCAGATCGGCATCCGATCTCCCCGATGCGGAAGGTCATGCGACACAGCCGGTGGCAGACAGCGCAGTGCCGGCGGACCCGCCGACTCCGGGCGAGGCAGGCCAGGAAGCGATGTCGAATGACGGCCCGAACATCGCCAGCTACGCCATCGAATCCAGCGATGCCGCGTTGCCGCCGCCCGGCGCTGCGCTCGCGCAGACCTATGTCGAGCTCAAGCGCCGCGCGCAGGCGGGAGACAATCGCGCCAGTTGCCGGCTGGCAACTGACATCGGGCGCTGTGCGCGGCTTGAGCGTGAACGCTCCTACCTCCAGTCCATCACCCGTGAAGCCAGTATCGCCGAGCGTGATTCGGCCATTGAAGCCGAGGCCATCGCTCGTGCTGCCAGACAAACGCGAGATCTGGAGCAGCTGGAAGCCATCTGCAAGGGCTTTACGCCCGAATCGCCACATGAGGCTTGGGACTTCCTGCTGCTGGCGGCCGAGCGCGGCGATGTCCGCGCCATGGTCGGGCTTGCCGCTCGGCCACCGCTGGATGAAAGCTACTTTCTGCGCGATCAGGCGCAGTGGCAGCGCTATCTGCAAGTGCGGAGACCCTACTTGCAGCGAGGCGTCGAAGCGGGCGAGCCCTTTGCCTTGTACCTGCTCTGGTGGGATCTGGCAGGCCTCCCGACCGTCGGCGGCTATGGTGGTTTTCCGCCTGATCCCTTTCAGGCACGCGTCCACGCCTACGCCGTTCTGATGGTGGGCGATAGCCACACGCAGGCGACGATGCGACGCTGGCTGCTGCGCACCCAGGATCAGCTGACACCCGCGCAAGACGCGCAGGCTCAAGTACAGGGGCAAGCCCTGGCTCGCCGTTACTTTGCCAAGGCCAAGCCGGAGCGACTCTCGAACATTCCCGAGCGCCTGGTCGATTGTTCGTTGGAGTGATGGCGGCAGCAGTCTGGTTCGACGCCAGCCAGGAGCTCGACCGGTAGCCCGGGCAAGCCGCAGGCGCAGCCGGGGCGTGGCGCGTGGTTCCCGGGTGCGCTGCGCCTACCTGGGCTACGAGGGCTGAGGCTTGCCCATCCCCGGATTCGGGACTACAAGATCGTCAATCTGTGACCGGCTGCGGATGGGCCCTATTGGCCATGTGCTGATCCAGGGGCGACACTTGCCGGATACCGTCATCTGGAGCCAGCTGTAATCATGGGCCTGCGGATTCTGCCGATCCTTCTGCTTTTGGCGACGCCTGCCGCGGCCCAGGTCGCCACGCCACAGCTGCAGTTTGCCTACGGCGGTTGCAGTCCGGGCAGCTGCCAGACCGGCTGGTACAGCGGCCCGGCGGTGGCCGATATCGACAACGATGGGGCGCTGGAGATCGTCTGGGGCAGCTATGACGTGGTCGCACTCAGTGTGGATGGCACAGTCGAGTGGCGCGCTGCCAACGCGCAGCGGGTGTGGCCGGCCATTGCCGTGGCGGATTTCGATACGGCCTCGCCGGGACTGGAGAGCGCCGTAGGGCGAGGTGGCAATCAGCTGACCCTGTACAGCGCCAGCGGCAACATCCTGTGGACACGCAGCCCCTTTGCCAACGGTGAGGTGCGCAGCCTCGCGGCGGCCGATATCGACGACAACGGTGATCTGGAAATCGTGGTCGGCCGGGCCTCCAGCGGTGGCGACCGTCAGGTCAGCGTCTACGAGCACGACGGCAGCCTGCGCGCGGGCTGGCCGGCGCGCCGCAGTGGCGAACCTGGCTTTGGTGCCGGCATGTACAACGAGAATCTGGCGGTGGGCGATCTCGATGGCGATGGGCAGAGCGAGATCTATGCGCCCACCGATACGCACTACATTACCGCGCTGCATCCGAACGGCAATCAGTTGCTGGCCAGCACCTTGTACGGATTGAGCGGCGGTCTGCAAAAGACCTGGGCTCAGGTCGGCGTGCATGTGGATCAGGCCGCCGATCTGCAGGGCTTTGCCAACTGCGGCGTTCAGCATCGGCCCAACTTCGCCAATGCGGCGCCCGCCATCGCTGACATGGATGGCAACGGTACGCTGGAGTTGATCGTGCCTGGCGATGTCTACGACTGCAGCATCGGTGATCCGGCTGGCGATCTCTATTACCTGCCGTGGATCCTGAAGCGCGACCGCACCCGCTGGAGCAATGCCAGCGTCGACTGGACCGTGATCCCGGCACCCGGCCAGAGTGGCGGTCCGCTGATCCAGGGCCAGTTCGCCACCATCGAGGACGCGGTCGTCAACGCCGTGGCCGCCGATCTGGACGGCGATGGCCAGCGCGAAATCCTGATGCAGAGCTACGACGGCAAACTGCACGCCTGGTGGCTGGACAAGACCGAGAAGCACAGCTGGCCCTACACCATTCCCGGCAGCGGCTTCCGCTTCGGCGCCGAGCCGGCGGTGGCCGATCTGGACGGTGACGGCCATGCCGAGGTGATCTTCACCACCTGGCCGCAAAAAGGCGGCAATGCGGTCGGCAAGCTGATCATTCTGAGCTATCAGGGCGTGCTGCTGACCTCGGTCGATCTGCCGGCACCACGCGGTGGCAACTGGAATGGTGGCCTGGCCGCGCCGACCCTCGTGCAACTGGACGCCGATCCCAACTGGGAAGCTGTGATCGGCACCAGCCAGTCGGGTGTGGTGGTCTACGAACTACAGGGCTCGGCGAACACGCGCATTCGCTGGGGTACCGCCCGCGGCAATCTGCTGCGCAACGGGCAGCCGCCGGTCAGCACCGCCGACGCCTTGTTTCGCGATGGGTTCGAGTAGGGTCACGCGGGAAAAAGGTGCCCGCCAGCCGGCCGGTCGGGGAGGGCGATCGGCAGAAAACGTTGGCTGGCGGACATGGAAATGGGGCGCAGGGATTGCGCCGCAGGTCGGCGAATTGCTCGCCGACCTGATATCAGCCTGGATCAGGCGGCCGGCTTGGCTTCTGCAGCCGCTACCACGGCTTCAGTGACCTTCGGGGCAGCAGCCTTCTTCGGCGTAGCAGCCTTCTTCGGAGCAGCAGCCTTGGGAGCAGCAGCCTTCGGAGCAGCAGCCTTCGGAGCAGCAGCCTTCGGAGCGGCAGCCTTCGGAGCGGCAGCCTTCGGAGCGGCAGCCTTCGGAGCGGCAGCCTTCTTCGGTGCGGCGGCGCGGTTGCCCGCATCCAGCGAACGCACGGCCTTGCTCAGTTCGTCCACTCGCTTGGCCAGTTCTTCCAGCTCTTCGCGACCCGGAATGCCGAGCGTGCCCAGCGCCTTGGACACGCGATTCTCGAACACCTGCTCGAGGCGGTCCCAAGTGTCAGAGGCTCGTTCCTTGACCTGTGTAACGGTGGTTTCGACCATGCCGCGCACTTCCTCAACTTTGTTGCCGGTCAGCTTGCGCGTTGCCTTTTCCAGCACTGCGCCTTCCTTGACCAGCGTCTCGTAGAACTTGCCGCTCTGCTCCTGTGCCTTGGAGAAAGCGCCCAGGCCTGCCAGCCAGATCTGCTCGGCTTGTTCCATGACGGCCTTGGCGGTGTTCTTCAGCGAATTGTCGCTGGCGGAATCCTTGCCCTTGGCCTTGAATTTTGAACCCTTGGAAGTTTTCATCTTGACCCTCTGCTCGTTCCAGCCTCGCCCCGCTTCGCCAGGTGCGAAGCGCAGGAATGTGGGGGCATGGTGCGGCCCGGGGCTAGAATATTCACACTATGCAAAGGCCATTTGACGCGGTTTTTCGCTCAAATCGCGCTTGCATTCTCAGTGAATTGTTCGATATGGGCGGTCTTGCGGCGTGAAATGGGCGCGCGCTTGCGGCCTTCCTGCAGGCGCCGAGTCCGTTCCAACGCTCGGGTGAGTTCGTTGAGCGAACGGTCCAGGCGTGACAGCAGGGTCGAGTTCGGCGGCCGGGTGCCTTCCAGTCCGTCCCATACCGTGCGCTCGGTGTCTTCGAGGATGTCCTCGCGCAGGCTCAGGCCATGGCGCTCCAGCACCGGTGTCAGCTGTTCGCGACGGGCTCGCAGATCGGCCAGCGTGGTGGCATAGGCGTGTTCGCACAGTCGGCGCCGACTGCGGAAACTGAAGACGTTGGTGAAGAACATCTCGGCGTCATCCAGATCTGGCTGGAACAGCACCAGATCGGAGTGATCGTAGGCCTTGTCATACTTGCCGAAGCCCACCCGCATGCGCGAATACAGCATCGCCCGGATGGTTTGCGAAATGACTCGGGGAAAGCCGCCATCGACCAGGCTGGCCGGCGGTTCATCGCCGCGATCACGCATGCGCGAAGCGTCGAAGGGCACCAGGGGGTTCAATGCCAGCAGCAGGTCGATGTCCTCATCCAGGGCAATCGACGCATGCAGTGTGCGTTGCAGGGCGCCGTCGACGTAGTAGCGACCATTGATTTCCACCGGAGGATAGAAGCCCGGCAGCGCCGAACTGGCCTGGACCGCCTTGGAGATAGGCACGGTGTTGTCGGTGCCCGTGCCAAAGCGCACGGCGTGGCCGGTGTCGATGTCCACGGCCACGACATACAACGGGCGATCCAGCTTGCGGAAATCGTTGCTGCGGCCGGGTGCATTGAAGATGCCGCTGAGATAGCGCTCGATCCCCTCGTTGTCGAACAGTCCGGTGGGAATGGCCGCGCCCAGACGGCCCAGGGATTCGCTCCAGCGTACCGAGCGCGGATGCAGGGCCAGATCAACGAGCCAGTCGGCCAGGATTCCCGGCACCGAGCTCAGGCGCTTGATGTATTCGTAGAAAGCCGGCCTCAGGAAGTGCTCAGGACGGAACTGATGCTCGGGTGATTCCTCGGTGATGAACATGCGGCACATTTCGGCCGAATCGACCCGGTTTGCAAGGCCTGCGGCGAGGAAGGCGCCCGAACTCACACCGACGTAAACGTCCAGCCGGGTCAGGTCCAGCCCGTCTATGGCCTCGTCCAGCGCCCGCAGGGCGCCCATTTCGTAGATGCCGCCGATCGGGCCACCGCCGGCCACCGCCAGGCCTATCCGGTGGGGCGTGCTCAATGAACGGGTTCGACGCGCTTCCTGCAAATGCAGCATTCTGGTGCATCCCTGATTCTGATCGCGCCCGATTGTAGTCGTGCCGGCTTTGACAGTTCGCTCGGCGTGCGCGCTTGTTTACCTTCTGCATGCTGCCGCAGGTGGAGTGTGCGATCTATTGCGCTGGCGCAAACTATGTCCATGAACGATCGAGAATTTTTGCCGCCGCAGGCGCGTCGCCCCACGCTGAAGTGGGCTCTTCGCTGCGTCTGGCTGGCGCAGCTGGCAATTCTGGTGTGGGTGGCGCAGACGCTGCATGCCCATGGATGGACCTGGTTCGGCGCCACGTTGGGCGTGGTTCTGTTCTGGGTGCTGCTGCAGGGATCGCTGCTGGCCTTCCCCTACCTGTTGAAGTGGTGGTTGGGAGATTGGCCCTCGACGATCCGGGGATCCTGGCGGCAGATGCTGCGCACGCTGGGTGTGGAGGCCGCTTGGATGACGCGCTTCTACCTGATCGAGCATCCCTGGCGACGGGCGCCGATGCAGCTGCACCCTGGGGAGCAACGCCTGCCGCTGCTGCTGGTGCACGGATTTCTCTGCAATGGTGCCGTCTGGAATCCGCTGGCAGCGGATCTGAGGGCGGCGGGGCGAAGTTTCGCCAGCGTTTCCCTGGAGCCGAGCTACCGCGAGTTTGAACAGCAGCTGCGCGATCTCGATGCTGCGGTGTCGATGTGGCTGGCCGCCACGGGCGCCTCGCGATTGATCCTGATCGGGCACAGCATGGGCGGGCTGCTGGCACGGGCCTACGCTGATCGCCATCCGCAGCGCTGCGCAGGCGTGATCTGTGTGGCGGCGCCGCATCACGGCACTTATCTCGGCGACTGGTTCCACGGGCTGGAGGGCGGTCCGCCGTCGCCGCGCTGCCGCTGGTTGCAGGCGTACAACGCCGGCAGCCAGGAGAGAATCGCCGTGCCGGCCTTGAATCTGTGGAGCGCCGACGACAGTATCGTGCTGCCCGCGAGCAGCGCGCAGCTGGCCGCCACGCCCGAGGATGCTCTGCATGGCCACGGCCACATGGCGCTGATCGCCGCGCCTGCAGCGCGCGCCCGGTTGTTGCGTGCGCTGGGCGATATCGAAGCCAGTCTGGAGCCAGCGCCGTGAGATCAATCGCCCCACCATCGATGCCCGCAGACAAGGCGCCGCGGCCATGAGCGCCATCGGTGAACGCCTGCGCGCGCTGCTCAACCGCTTGCAGCAGCAACACCAGCGATCCGGTGCCGATCCCGACGTGGCCCGGCGCCTGGCGGCGTTGCGGGCCTGGCAATCGCGCCGATTGGCGGCCAGCTATGCCGACATCCGCCTGCAGCCTCGATTTGCTGCGGCCTGCGAGTTC
Source organism: Rhodanobacteraceae bacterium (assembly GCA_024234055.1). Lineage (NCBI taxonomy): Bacteria > Pseudomonadati > Pseudomonadota > Gammaproteobacteria > Lysobacterales > Rhodanobacteraceae > Rhodanobacteraceae bacterium. Next base: position 387,808 of record JACKOW010000002.1, on the reverse strand, counting down.
TTCCTGGCCGATCTTTACGGCGAAGGTGATTTTGCCGACCGTGATCGGGCGGTCGAGCGCGTCGTGCCGATCATGATGCGGCTGTTGCCTGAAGGTGTGCTCGCCAGTCTGGCGCGCGCGATCGAGCTCAATGCGCTCAGTCAGGAGCTCGACTACGGCATGGCCGCAGCACTGCCTGGACATTGCGTCCACGCCGATGCCATCACCGATGTTGATTACGCCGCCGCCTATGCGCTGTCAGCCGAGCGTCAGGCGCGTCGTAGGCAGCTCGCCCTGCTGCTGGTGCTGGGGCGCGAGCTCGACCGGCTGGTGCGCAAGCCGATGCTCTCGGAATTGCTGCACCTGTGCCGATGGCCGGCGCGAATGGCTGGTCTCGGGGCGCTGCAGAGCTTCCTCGAGCGCGGCTTCGACGCCTTCGGCAAGCTCGGTGGCGCGAATGTGTTCCTGGGGACCATCCTGCTGCGTGAGCGTGCTTTCATGCGCGCCATCGACCGCGTGCTCGACGGCAATGCCCAGCTGCGACTTCAGGATCCGAATTCCTGGTCCAGGTAGCGCCCGATCTCCTGCTCGATGGCCGACTTGATCGGCAGCAGCAACCAGCTGATGTCGGCATGCACTGACACCGAATCGGCCTCCACCGCGATCTCGCCCTCCACGCCCGTGCGCGAGAACTCCAAGGTGTTGCGATTCCATCGAGCGTCGATGTCGAACTTCTCGCGAATGTGTCTGGCGACCTTGTCGACGGCCTTCTTGGCCTTGGTGACGCCCAGTTCGTGCTGCCGATGCATGCGTATAGTGGCCATATCGAGCCCTCCCTTGCCCGGATCAGGTCAGGGTTGATTATGATGAAAGCCAAGTCCCGTGGGGAGCATTCTGTGCGCATCTGTCTTGCTGTGTGGTTGCTGGGGGCCGCATGGCCACTTCTGGCACAGGATCAGCCGCGTCCGCAGCCTGCTGCGGCGGTGACGGAAATCAGGTCAGGCCAGGCAGCGGCAAGCGCCGCGGGCAAGGCTGAAGCGACGACGATGACGCTCAGCGGGCAACTGTCGCTGAGCAGTGGCGGCCGACCGCTGCGCAGTGAAGAAGCCCAGGACGCAGTTGTCTACTTTCGCCCGGACTCGGCCATCGCCCCCATCGTGCCGACGACACCCTTCGTCATTGCCACCGAGCGCAAGACCTTTGTGCCCCGAGTGCTGCCGATACCGGTCGGGGCCAGCGTGCGTTTTCCGAACAATGATCCGATCCTGCACAATGTCTTTTCCAGCACCCGGGAGGCGAGTTTCGACCTCGGTCTTTACGGGCGCAGCGAAGGCGAAAGCTATCACTTCACTCAGCCAGGGGTGATACGGGTGTTCTGCAATGTGCATCACGCCATGGTCGCCTACGTATTGGTGCTCGACACGCCGTTTTTCGGCAAACCCGATGCCCAGGGGCGATTCAGCCTGAAAGGAATTCCTGCCGGCCCCGGTGAACTGTTCGTATGGCATGAACGTTCGCAGCTCTGGCGGAGTAAGATCAGTGATGGTGCAGATACCGAGGTCAAGGTGCAGCTGGATTTGAGCAAACGGCGGGTGCCGCCCCACCTCAACAAGACCGGTCAGCCCTACCGGAGGACGCGTGCTGATGAGTACTGAACGCGGATTCAGGCTGCCTCTGGCCGCGCGCATTTTCTTCGCGAGCGGCATCATGGTGGCCATCGCCGTGGCGCTGGCGGCGCTGGTGACCTTGCAGTACGGCCGCAAGGCCGGAGAAGACGCCGTCGATCACAGCCTGGAAGCGGCCAACAATGCCCAGGAACGATTCGAGGCATTGTCTTTCCAGAAGCTCGACATCGTGGCCAAGACAATCATCAACGATGCCAGCTTCGTTCGGTACGTGGCCACGGCGACGGTGGGCAGCAGCGGACTGAATGAGCTTGGCATCGCGTCAGCGCCGGACGCTCCGGCGGTAGCGGCGACGGAACCCGATGAGTCAGGGAGTACCGAACAGCCCGCCAGCCTGCCGCCCCCGGAGCCGGATGCGGACAGCGCATCGGTCAAGGATCTGCTGACGCAGTTCGGCGACAGCTATGACGTCAGCTTTGGCATGGTGCTCGACGCCGACGGTCGGGTGGTCGCCCGTACCGACGAGCGCGAGGCCTTTGCCGATGATCTTTCCGACGATCCCCTGTTCGGCACCATGGTCAAGGACATCGTCGGGGTCACCGGCTACTGGCGCAACGGTCTGGCCTTGCTCCAAGTGTCGGCGCAGCCGATGGTGTTGCAGGACGAACTGGTCGGATTTCTGGTCATCGGCGTGCCGGTGGATGCCAGCGTGGTCAAGCAGGTCCGCGAAGTCAGCGGCGGCGAAGTCGCCTTTTGGGTGATGGATGAGGACAAGTTGCGGTTGATCGCCACCTCGGTCGACGACAACGCGGCTTCCCTGCTGAAGGAATCCATTGCCCGCATCGAGCCGAAACTGGTGGAGGCCTTGCAGGCCGGCCGTTCGTTGCCGAGGGTGCGCGATCTCTCGTTGGGAGCCAAGACCCTGGCAGCCAGTCTGGCTCCCCTGTTCGGACAGCCCGGGGATACCGTGGGCGGCGTGATCACCATGACCTCCATCGACACCGCGATGGCGCCGTTCCAGTCCATCCGCAACGCCGTGCTGCTGGGTGGACTGATTGCGCTGCTGCTGTCGTTGGCGGTGTCCTGGTGGCTGGCGCGCCGTGTGTTGCGACCCGTCTCTGAATTGATCGAAGCCGCTGAACAGGCGGCTGGGGGCAACTATCACCAGCAGCTGACCATCGAAGGCAACGACGAGGTGGCGAGGCTCGGTCGTGCCTTCGACTCCCTGCTCAGCGATCTGCGTGAGAAGAAGGACATCGAAGGCTACGTCGGCCATCTGTCGCGCTTCCTGCCGGATCCGGGCGCTGAAGTTCAGGTGCTGTCGGCGGCGCCGGCTCCCAAGCCCGTCACCCGGCGCGAATGCGCGCTGGTGGGTCTGGAGCTGCGGCGTTTCCTGCGTGCGCCCCCCAAGGGTGAGGAGGCGATCACGCTGACCGCTCTCGGCCAGTTGATTGAAGAGGCGGTCGCCCGTGCCCAGGCGGCGGGTGGCGAACTGCTGGAGCAGGAAGGCCCCAGATTGTTGTTCGGCTTTGGTGGCGAGTCCTCCGAACTGCGGGCGCTGGCGGCGGTCAGCGCCTGGTGGGAGGGCCGCATCGGTTCCAGCGACAACGGCGCGGCTGCAGCGCTGGCGCTGGGCGAGATCGTCCATGGCTCATTGCCGGCGCGACCGGAATCGAGCGCCACCATCGGATTGCCGGTGCTGCAGGTCGAGCGTCTGCTGGCCGAGACGCCGGTGGGCCAGATCTTGCTGTCGCCAGCCTTTGGCGAGCGCATCAAGCGCATCGGCCAGACCGGCGTGCTGCGTGCTGCACAGGGTCAGAGCAGCGGCAAGCGCTTTCTGTCGATTGATCGTCCCAGCCTGGGCGAGGTGGCGCGGCTGGCGCCCGGACTATCCCAGGCCACGGTCATGCTGGGGGTGGATGGCGCCGCTACCCAGGTCGCTGGCGCTGCCTCTCCGATGGCCGCGGATCAGTCTTCGACCCGTCTGGCCCTGGGTATGCGCTTCGCCGGTCGTTACGAGATTCTCGCCGTGCTCGGCGCCGGTGGCATGGGCATGGTCTACAAGGCGCGCGACACCGACCTGTCCGATGTGGTGGCGCTGAAGATGCTGCGCCCGGGGATGGTCATTGATGCCGAGCAGTTGGACGCGCTCAAGGTGGAGCTCAAGCTGGCGCGCAAGATCACCCATCCCAATGTGCTGCGCACCTATGACTTCGGCGAGTTTCAGGGCGTGCCCTACATCTCGATGGAATATGTGCGCGGCCTGACTTTGCGCTATCTGCTGCAGCAGGCCGGCAGACTGCCGTTTTCGGCGGCCTTGCGCATTGCCCGCCAGCTTTGCATGGGCCTGGACGCCGCGCATCAGATGGGCGTGATCCACCGCGACATCAAGCCGGAGAACATCATCATCGAGCAGAGCGGCAATGCCAAATTGATGGACTTCGGCATTGCCCGCTCCGCCGGGCGCTCGGATTCCAGGCATACCCAGCCGGGTACCTTCCTCGGCACACCCAACTACGCCTCGCCCGAACAGCTGTCGGGTTCGGATCTGGATCAACGTACCGACATCTATTCCACCGGCGTCATGCTGTGCGAGATGTTCTGCGGCAAGCTGCCCTTCACCGGCAGCAACACCATGGAACTCTATGTCGCCCATCTGCAGCAGCAACCGATCAAGCCCTCCGAAATGTGGCCCGACATTCCGCGGGCCCTGGAAGAGGTGATTCTCAAATGTCTGGAGAAAAGGCCCGAGGATCGATACGCTTCGTCTGCGGACCTGCTGGTGGCCTTGTCCGGACTGCGGGCCTGAGGGGGCACGAATGCGAATGTCGAGCTTGGGCGTCATTCTACTGGGCATCGGTCTGGCCGGCGCTGCGTGCTCGGCATCGGCGCAGTCAGCAGGGGTCGAGGATGAGCGGGCACCGGCGTCGGCCGTGGTCGACTGGTACGGCGACCTGCGAGTGCGCGGGGAACGAACCACCGACATCCCCGGGCGTGCCGATGATCTGGAGCGCGTGCGTGCCGCGGTGAGATTTGGCGCTCGCTTCATCAGCGACAGCGGCTGGGAGTTCGCCGCCGCCGCAAAGCTCGGCGCCGGCAGCGACAGCAACGATGACAACCGCCGCAATCTGGACAACGAGAAGTCCAACGGTGCCGGCCTTGATGAACTGTATGCCGCATACAGTGCCGGCGAGAGCACCTTGTTCAGGCTGGGCAAGGGCCGCATGCCGCTGGTGTTGACGCCGCTCACCTGGGATCGGGATCTGCGCCCGATCGGCGCCAGCATCGAGTATTCGGCCACGGTGCGCGATTTCGATGCCTTCCACCTGACCGCCGGTTATTTTGCCGGCGATCACCTCTACGGAGACGAATCACGGATCGGCGCCCTGCAGATCGGATATGGCTGGCTGGAAGGCGGTGAGACCGGCTTCAGCACCTTTCTGAGCTACCTTGATTTCACTGACATCGACGTGCTGGCGCGCGAGGGCCTGGGGCGCACCAATCGGCGCATCGGCAATCGCTTCATCAGCGACTATCGTTTGCTGGATCTGCAGTTCATCGGCCGGGTGCAGGCCTTCGAGTCGCCGCTGGTGGCGCGGCTCGATCTGGTGCGCAATCTGGGCGCAGACGATCAACGCGATGGCGCCCGCTTCAGTCTGATCTGGGGCGATGCCGACCAACTCGGCGGCTGGGAACTCGGCTATGCCTACCAGCGTGCCGGGCGCGATGCCGTGCTGGCCGCCTTCTCGGAAGACGACTGGTGGTTCCACAGTTTCGCGCGCGGATCCATGCCCTGGGTGGCCTATGGTTTCAGCGAGCGCCTGACCCTGCAGGCCTCGGCTTTCATCGAGCGCCGCGACGGAGTCAGCGACTATACCGATCGTTGGCTGCTCGACCTGCGCTCACGCTGGTAGTCTTCGCCCATGACCCACTTCCAGAGCCCCTGACGCAGCCGATGAAGATCAGCTTTCCCGGCGGAGAAAGACAGGACTTCCAGGCCTCGGAAGGCGTGTTGCGCGTGGGTTCGGCGGCCGACAACGACATCGTGCTGCCGGCCGCCAAGCAGGTGTTGCCACATCACCTGGAGCTGCGGGTCGAACCCCGGCGCGGCATCACGCTGAGTGTCAGCGATGCCAAGGCCTCGGTGCACGTCAATGGCCGACCGGTGCGCGAGAAAGCCATCCTGCGACTGGGAGACATGATCGGCGCCGGCGATGTGCGCATGGTCATGCGCCCCGATCAGGACCGCACCGAGAAGCCGCCCAAGGCCGCCTCGGACAACGAAACCCGGCAGCGCCACACGCCGCCTCGGGTGGTGCTGCGCGGCGTCTCCGGCGGCTATTTCGGCAAGGTCATTCCGTTGCGCTCGAAGACCGTCATCGGCCGCGGCAGCGATTGCGATCTGGTCTTGAACGAGCCGGAAATGAGTCGTCGTCATGCACTCATCGAGAACACGCCCGAAGGCCTGTTCCTGCGCGACCTGAGCTCTGCCAATGGCACCTTCGTCAACGGCACCTCGGTGCGCGACACCGTGCTCAAGCCCGGCGACCAGTTGGCCTTTGACCAGAACCGATTCCTGATCGAGGCGCCGGGTTACCTGGTGCAGATGCCCGGCGATGAACCCATGAATGCCGGCCAGATCACCCAGGTGCAGCGGCCGCTGGTGATTCCGCCACCTGCGGCGCGCGCCCAGGCGAACGAAGACGATGGCGAGAACAGCGCGGTGGACTGGATCATCATGACCGCCGCCGTGGTCACCTTGCTGGCGCTGGCCGTGCTGGTCTACCTGGAGTTCGGGCGCGCCGTCTGAGTTTCTACACCATAGCTGCGCTCGATCCGGGTGATCTCGACTCGATATCGGCGATACCACTCACGTCGGCCCCGTTCCTGGGCCTGCACATGCTCGGGGTGAGCACGCCAGCGCGCCAGCGAATCGAGATCAGGCCAGTACGACAGTGCAATTTCCTCACTGCCTTCGGTCAATGCGTGAAACTCCAGACAGCCGAATTCGTTCAGCGCCAACTGCCGCATCCGGTCCGCCGTGGCGCTGTATTCGGCGTCGAGCTGATTGATCTCTGCGCGGAAGATCACGACGTACATCGCTTGCCCCCGAGGGCCACAGGCCCTGACATTCGGAAGACCCGATCATGCCTGCATTGACCCTGATCCAGCAGCCAGAAAGCGCGCAAATGGCCACCTTCGAGGGCTATGTGCGGCAGGTGTTCCCGCGTGCCAGCTTTGCCGCTTGGATGGATTGGGGCGAGTGGAATGAGGACTATCGGGCGCTGGCTCTGGTGGCCGACGCCGAGATCATCGCCAACGTGTCTCTGACTCGAATGAATCTGCATCTGCAGGGAGAAACCGTGAGAGCGTGGCAGTTGGGTGCGGTTGGTGTGCTTCCGTCATGGCGCGGCCGAGGATTGTCGCGGCAGTTGATGGAAGCGGCCTTGACGATGACCTCCAGCGATCCCGTGCTCCTGTTCGCCAATGCCAAGGTGCGTGACTTCTATCCACGCTTCGGTTTCGCTCCCTGCACGACGGCGACCTTCGTGGCCGACCACGCGTGCGATCCCGACGACTGCCCGGCCCCTTCGCTTCCGGCCGAGGCGCCCACGACGCGCGAACTGATCCACCATCTGGCCGAATCGGGCGTGACCAGCACCGGGCGTTTTGGTGCGAGCGGATACGGGCGCACGCTGACCTGGTATCTGGCCAATCGATGGGTGCCCGATCCGCGGCAGCTGGATCCACAGACGCTGGTGTTTTGTCGGACCGAGGGGGATTGCCTGGTGCTTGACGACATCCTCGCAGCGAAGCCCTTTGATCTCGGCGCAGCGCTGCCGCGCCTGATCAACGCGCCCATCCGCAGCATTCGTTTTGGCTTCACGCCAGAACTCTGGTGGCGGCAGGACTGCAAGGTAGGTACAGACGACGACGCCCATCTCTTTGTCAGAGGATTCGCGCCGGCCGCGCCGCAACGCTTCCCGGTTCTGGCGCGAACCTAAGCCCAATCGCGATCGCTGCAGCGGCTGCGACCCTGACGGAGCGCCTGCTGCAGAGCGTGATGCGCGCGCCTGAGCAGCCGGTTGGATTCCAGTTCGTCGCCGCTGCCGGTGGCCATGCCGATTCGGGCGCCGGCCTGCACCGGCTTGCCGCCCAGCTGCAGGGGTTCCTTCAGCGCTTCGAGCATGCGATCAGCCAGGCGGTGTGCAGCGAAGGGGTTCTGCATGTATTCGGCAATGATCAGCCAGGTCGAGTCCTTCAAGCGATCCACGCGATCACTGCGCCGGGCGCAACGGCGAACACGTTCCGCGAAGGCTTGCAGCGCCTGTTCGCTGGCCGCTACGCCGAGGGTGGTACGCAGACGTTCCGCTTCGCTGAAATCCACGCAGAGCACGGCAAGCGTGACCGAATGGGCGCGGGCGCGATTGACGGCATCGTTCAGATGCGCGCGCAGCGATTCCTGCGCGGCCAGCGCGGGTACCGGATCGAGCAGGCTGGATGGGCAGATCGGGGAACTGAGCACGGGCGACAACATTCCGCTTTTCGCGACGGTGGCGCAGGATAGCAATCTGCGGCGCCAACGCGCGCCACTTGGCGATGCGCTGCCCGTGCTTCCTTGGCAACGCCTGGCCCCATCGAGGAAGGAACGGGTACGGATCCATGTTGACTACGCTGGCCATCGCCAACTATCGCTCGCTGCGTGACCTGACCCTGCCGCTGCAGGCACTGACGGTGATCGCCGGGGCCAATGGCAGTGGCAAGTCCAATCTCTATCGGGCATTGCGCTTGCTGGCTGAGACCGCGCAGGGCAATGTCGTGGGTGCACTGGCGCGCGAAGGAGGGCTGGCCTCGACCTTCTGGGCCGGTCCCGAGCGCTTCAGCCGCGGCATGCGCGCCGGCGAAGTGCCGGTGCAGGGCGGTCCGCGGCAGCAGCGACAGCGTCTGTTGCTGGGCTTCGCCTCGGAGGATTTTGGCTATGCCATCGACTTCGGCATACCTCCCGCCGGTGTCAGTGCCTTCAACCTGGATCCGGAGATCAAGCTGGAATGCCTCTGGGCGGGCCCGGTGCTGCGCAGCGCCAGCGTGCTGGTCGAGCGTCGCGCCCGGATGGTTCGGGCCCGCGCCGGCCGCGACTGGCGGGTGCTTGAGGCGCATGTGCCAACGGGCGAAAGCATGCTGTCGCGCGCCTTTGATCCCCAGGCTGCGCCGGAGCTCCTGGCCCTGCGCGAACGCTTGCGCAACTGGCGCTTCTACGATCACTTCCGCACCGATCCGGATGCGCCGGCGCGGCAAAGCCAACTCGGTACGCGCACGCCGGCGCTGGCGCACGATGGGCGCGATCTGGCAGCTGCCCTGCAGACCATTCGCGAGATTGGCGATGCCTCGGCACTGGAGGCTGCCGTCGAGGACGCCTTTCCCGGAGCTGAACTTCAGGTGCATTCGCAGCAGGGGCGCTTCGAGATCCGCTTGCGGCAGTCGGGCCTGCTGCGGCCGCTTGGCGCCGACGAACTCTCCGACGGGACCTTGCGCTATCTGTTGTGGATCGCCGCGCTGTTGACGCCGCGGCCACCGCCGCTGATGGTCTTGAACGAGCCCGAGACCAGCCTGCATCCGGATCTGCTGCCGGCGCTGGGCCGCCTGATCGCCGATGCCGCCACGCGCACCCAGGTCTGGGTGATCTCGCACAGCCCCCGGCTGATCGCCGCGCTGGAACGCGGTGCCGGCTGCACCACGCTCACCCTGGAGAAGGAACTCGGCGAGACCCGCGTCGCCGGCCAGGATCTGATGGACGTGCCGGCCTGGCGCTGGCCGGAGCGCTAGCCCGCATTTCTCACACCTGCGCGAGCAGATGCCCCCTGGCGTCTGTCAAGCAAGGGATCGGCGGGTCTCCGATTGCATGCACCCACCCACATCGTGAGCTGTTGATGCGTCGTTGCGAGCCACCTGTGTCGGGTGTGGGCCCGACGCTGCGCACAGGCCATGAACTGCAAGTTCGCCCGTAGGAGCGACCTCGCGTCGCGACCGGCACCGCGACGACCCCGTCCTGAGGCAGGTCGCGGCAAAAAATCCGGACGCAGAGAACGCGAAGGAAGAGCAGAGAGAACACGAAGAAAAGCGTGAACATCTTCGATCTCCCCGGAACACGGTCGTGCGTAGCCCGTTGTGCCGCGCAGCGGCTCAGCGGGGCGCTTTCGCGTCACCGCCCGCAGAGCGCTGCACGCACTTCGGGCTACGACAGGCGGTTTTGCGTCAACTTAGTCAATTCAATGACTTGCGATATGGGTTCATGGAGAGGCACCTGTTTCGGCCTGAAACTGCCCAGGGGCCATGAACCACAAGCTGCCTGTAGGAGCGACCTCGCGTCGCGACCGCCAAGCCGCAGATCCGCAGCGGTGGTCGCGCCACAAGGGCGCTCCTACCAGTGGACGAAGCCGTCGCTGCGCTTATGGGGACGACAAATCAATAGCTTACGATATGGGTTCATGGAGAGGCACCTTTATCAGCTCCACACTGCGCGCCGGCCATGAACGACGTTGCGCAATCGGAGCGGCTCTGAGGAGGGATGCGCGCCTGGGCGGCCGCGCCTGATTGCCTCGCAAGGCAGAACGGCGCACTCGCCTGAACGACTTTCACGGCAACCTGTGCCTGTCGGGTCGCGACACACGTTCGTTCTCGTCCAATGGTGGAAGGGGGGCTTCAACGCTGAGAGCGTCGAGGACCGCAGAGAACGCAGAGAAAAATCCAGGAATGCTCTGCTCTTCTTCGCCTGTTTTCTGCTTTTCCTTCGCGTTCTCTGCGTCCTGTTCTTGTTGTCGGCCCGCTCTGATTCTGAGTGTTCGCGGTCGGCCACGCTGCGCTCTCAGATCTCGCCCGTCTGCAAACGCCACAGCCTGGCATATTGACCGTCGCGTGCCAGCAACTCCTCATGGCTGCCCGATTCGATGATGCGGCCGTGATCGAGTACGTGGATGCAATCGGCGTGGCGCACGGTCGACAGCCGATGGGCCACCACCAGCACGCTGCGGCCCTGGGCGGCGCTGCGCAGCGAGTGGGCAATGGCGGCTTCGGTTTCGTTGTCGATGGCGCTGGTGGCTTCGTCCAGCACCAGGATCAGCGGATCGCGATAGAGGGCGCGGGCCAGGGCGATGCGCTGGCGTTGCCCGCCCGACAGTTCCGAGCCAGCTTCGCCGACCGCATGCTGATAGCCGCCGGGCAGGGCGACGATGAAGTCGTGGGCCTCGGCGGCGCGGGCAGCGGCTTTGATCCGGGCAGGGTCGGGCGCGCCATCGCCGTAAGCGATGTTGTCGGCCACGCTGCCGTCGGTGAGAAAGGGCTCCTGGGCCACGAAAGCGATGCGCTGGCGCAACTGACCCGGATCGATGCCCCGGATGTCCGCGCCATCCAGCCGGATGTGTCCGGACTGCGGGTCGAGAAAGCGCAGCAGCAGCTTCAGCAGTGTGCTCTTGCCGCTGCCGGTGCTGCCAACCAGAGCCACGGTGGCGCCGGCAGGCACGGCAAAGCTGACACCCGCCAGCGCCGGGCGCTCGCCGTAAGCGAATTCGACGGCCTCGAACTGCAGCTCGCCGCGTGCAGGGGTTGGTAGCTGACCGGTCGCGCGCACAGGCGCCGGTGTCGCCAGCAGGTCCAGCACGCGATTGACCGAGGCCATGGCACGGTTGTAGAGATCGGTCATGTCGGCCAGTCGGGTCATCGGCCACAGCAGCCGCTGGGTCAGATAGACCAGCGCCGAGTAGCTGCCTACACCGAGTTGGCCCTGCAACGTCAACCAGCCGCCGTAGAGCAGCGTGGCCACGAAACCGATCAAGATGGCCAGGCGGATGACCGGCGTGATCGCAGCGGAGAAGCGGATGGCCTCGGCATTGCTGGCGCGATAGCCGTCGGAGGCTGCGCGCAGATGGCCGGCCTCGAAATCCTCGGCGGTATAGGCCTGGATGGTGGCCATGCCGCGCAGATTGTTGTCCAGACGCGCCGACAGCGTCGCCGCCGCCTCGCGGGCGGCGGCATAGCGTGGACCCAGTCGGGCCTGAAACCAGAAGGCGCCGATCACGATCAGCGGTATCGGCAGGATCGCCAGTACCGCCAGCGTGGGTGTCATCACGAAGAACACCGCGCCGACCAGCAGGGACGACACGAACACTTGGATCAAGTCGTTGGCGCCGGTGTTGACGAAGCGCTCGACCTGATTGATGTCCTCGTTCATCAGCGCCATCAGCCGCCCGCTGCGGGCGCGGGCGATGGTGTCGGGTGGCAGCTCTTGCAGATGCTCGTAGGCCGCCTGCCGCAAGCCATGCTGCAGATCCTGCGCCAGCCCGCGCCAGTTCACCGCGTACAGATACTCGAACAGCGATTCCAGCGCCCAGATCACGATGGTCAGCGCCGTCAGCCACAGCAGCTGGGTCATCGGTTCGACAATGCCCAGGCGCGCCAGGAAGGACTCCTTCTGGTTGACGACCACGTCGACGGCGACGCCGATCAGGATCTCCGGCAGCACGTCGAAGACCTTGTTGAGCGTCGAATACAGGCTGGCCCGGAAAGCCCGCGCCCGGTGCGGCGCGGCGTAGACATAGAGGCGTTTGAGCGGGTGCTGCGCAGCGCTGGAGTTCATCGGCCGGAATCGTCAGGAATTGCCGCGGACACTGCCTGCATGCGCCGTCAGCGGCAAGATGTTGAACTGCGGATTGACGGGCGAAATGCTGGCGCTACAGCCACCGCGAAGCCAGTGGACATCCCGCGGCCAGGGCTACTCCGGCGCCAGTTCGATCAACACCTCATTGCGGCGAAACGGCGGCAATACCCAGGGCGCGTTGTAGCGCGCGGTCCAGGGATCGCCTGCAGTGGCGATTCCGGCAGTTTCCAGCTGCCGCCTGAGCTTGGACTCGGCCTTCGCGAACTGGGCTTCGGTGCCGCGACCAGAGAAGCGGATCGCGGCCACCCGTCGCGGCGCGATGCTGCGCAGTTGCACTCGTGGATCGTCGGGCCGCGGCAGGGAGGCGATGCTGGAATCGGCCGGCATGTAGAAACTCATCCGCCAGCGTCCCTCGCCCTCCGGTTGACTGCTGATGGCATCGGCCGCCTCCGGATAGGGGCGGGAGTCGGGCGCCATCGCCACCGGCGCGGTCATGGCGATCTTCTGCCGGTCCTGATTGCCGCCGAAGATGTAGTTGGCCAGACGTTTGAATCCGGCATTGCCCGCATCCCGGAAATCGCCGCCATCGACGATCGTCTCGGCGACGATGACGCGGTCGTAGCGGCGGACTTCGGCTTGGTCGCCAAGTACCTGTTCGACCTGGTAGGGGACTTGTTCGGTGGCCATGAGTTTCTCCGCCGGCAGCGCCGCCAGGGTGAGCAGCAACATCACTGATCCCTGGCGGGCACTCATCGTTCACTCCAGAAGGTCGGGCATGGATTCATCGCCGTCCTCTTTGCAGGCCGGGGCCGGCCGGCCTCTTTCCGCGGACATGCGGTTCATCAGGGAAGAGTATCGATGCTGCGCTGTGCAGACGCGGTCAGTGCCCGCCATCGGTGCTCCGCCGGCCGACGAAAAAATCCTTGGCGGAGTGATGAAAATTGCGTGAAATCCGGCGTAGCATCGGCGCGCCTGCGGGCCCGTCGTGGGCGCGCCGAAGACGCGTTCGAGGACAGCCGAGATGGCCTCTGGCAACAAACTGACGGTGTACATCCTCATCGCGCTGTTGCTGGGCGCGCTGACCGGTCTGGTGATCAACGGCAGCGTCGCCGATCCGGGAGCCACCGTGCCCTGGTTCAGCATGGTCACGACGATCTTCCTGCGCCTGATCAAGATGATCATCGCGCCGCTGGTGTTCGCGACGCTGGTCGTGGGTATCGCCAAGATGGGCGACGTCGGCACCGTTGGCCGTGTCGGCATCAAGGCGCTGGTCTGGTTCGTCGGTGCCTCGCTGATGTCCCTGCTGCTGGGCCTGGTGCTGGTGAATCTGTTTCAGCCCGGTGCACACATCGGCATCGAACTGCCCGGCGCCGAGGCTCAGACCGACATCGTTGCCACGGGCATGAGCCTGCAGGATTTCATCACCCATCTGGTGCCGAGCAGCATCGTTGACGGCATGGCCAGGAACGAGATCCTGCAGATCGTGGTCTTCGCCGTGTTCTTCGGCGTGGGCTGTGCCGGTGTGGGCGAGAAAGCCAAGGTGCTGGTGGATGCGCTGGAGGGTTTGTCCTATGTGATGTTGCGGATGACCCTGCTGGTGATGTGGTTCGCGCCTTTTGCCGTATTCGCCGCGGTCGCGGCGGCCATTGCCAAGAGCGGCGCCGAGGTGTTTCTGGTCTATGGCCGCTTCATGGCCGAGTTCTACCTCGGCATCGTATTGCTCTGGTGCCTGTTGTTCATGGCCGCCTGGGCAGTGATCGGCAGGCGCGCGGTGGCCCTGTTCAAGGCCGTGCGCGAGCCCACGCTGCTGGCCTTCGCCACCGCCTCCAGCGAAGCGGCCTATCCGAAGACGCTGGCGATGCTGGAGAAATTCGGTTGCAGCAATCGCGTGGCTTCCTTCGTGTTGCCGCTGGGCTATTCCTTCAATCTCGACGGCTCGATGATGTACTGCACCTTCGCGGTGATGTTCATCGCCCAGGCCTACGGGATCGATCTCAGCGCCGGGCAGCAGCTGACGATGCTGCTGATCCTCATGGTGACGTCCAAGGGCATGGCTGGCGTGCCGCGGGCCTCGCTGGTGGTCATCGCCGCCACGCTGTCGCAGTTCAACATCCCCGAGGCCGGATTGCTGCTGCTGCTGGCCGTGGACCACTTCCTCGACATGGCGCGCTCGGCCACCAATGTCATCGGCAACAGCGTGGCCACCGCGGTGGTGTCGCATTGGGATGGTCAGCTGCGCAGCGAGGCCGAGGTCAATGCCGAGTTGTTGCATGCCGTGGGTGAGGATCAGCCGGCGTAGCGGAAGCAGCGGAGCGAGCTCCGCTCTACCAAAGCCGCGGTGCGCGAAGCTGTTGTAGTGCCGAGCTTGCTCGGCAGGGAATGCGGCTCTTCGGCCGGGATGGAAAGCACAAGACCAGCCAAAGCAGCGGAGCAAGCTCCGCTCTACGAGAGCCGCGGTGTGCGAGGCTGTTGTAGTGCCGAGCTTGCTCGGCAGGGAATGCGGGTCTTCGGCCGGGATGGTAAAACACAAGACCAGCAAAAGCAGCGGAGCAAGCTCCGCTCTATCAGAGCGGCAGTGCGCGAAGCTGTTGTAGTGCCGAGCTTGCTCGGCAGGGAGTGCGGCACTTCGGCCGGGATGGTAAAGCACAAGACCAGCCAAAGCAGCGGAGCAAGCTCCGCTCTACCAGAGCCGCGGTGCGCGACGCGCCGGCGCCTCGTCAACGCGGTAGCCTAGTCCCCTCTCATGGCATCGGGCGGAAACATGCGCGCATCCTGCATCGCGGCTCTGGCGGTCTACAGCTCGGCACTGGCGGCCAATCCGGTTCCCGACACGGCGCTGAATGATCTGGACTGGCGTCTGGTTGGACCTTTTCGCGGCGGCTGGAGCACCGTTGCGGTCGGCGTGCCCGAGGCGCCCGATACCTATTACTTCGGTGCGGCGGGTGGCGGGGTCTGGAAGACCACCGACAGCGGCAAGAACTGGCACCCGATCTTCGATCAGCAGGCCGCATCGGTGGGTGGTCTGGCCATCGCGCCGAGCGATCCGCAGGTGATCTATGTCGGCACCGGTCAGCCGCAGGCGCGCTACGACACCGCGGCCGGCGATGGCGTCTACGGCAGTCGCGATGGCGGACAGACCTGGAGCCATCTTGGTCTGTCGCTGACGCGTCATGTCGGGGCGATTTCCGTGGATCCGGCCGATGCCAATACCGTGCTGGTGGCGGCGCTGGGCCCGCTGTATGCACAGAGCCCCGATCGCGGCGTCTATCGCAGCAGCGACGGTGGCCGCTCATGGACACGCACGCTTGCCATCGACGATGCCACCGGCGTGGTTGATCTGGCGCGTGATCCGGTTCATCCGCAGCGCATCTACGCGGCTGCGTGGGAATGGCGCAACTATCCGTGGATGAGTTACTTCACGCCCATGGTCGGCAAGAGTAGTGGCATCTACCGATCCGAGGACGGTGGCCTGAGCTGGGCGCGACTGCAGGGCGAAGGCTGGCCCGAAGGCGCTCTGGGCCGCATTGGTCTGGCGGTGGCCGCCCACGGCAACTCCACCCGCATCTACGCCGTGGTCGATTCGGAGGAATCGGGCGGCCTCTACCGCTCCGATGACGACGGTGCCCATTGGCAGCGGGTACAGGCCAATCCGGAGTTGGGTTCGAGCTACATCGGCCGGGTGACGGTGGACCCGAATGACGCCGATACGATCTACATCATGGATCGCTCGATCCGCGTATCGCACGATGCCGGCATGACCTTGGGCTGGCTGCGTGGTTCGCCCGGCGGCGACGACTATCACGACCTGTGGATCAACCCGCAGCACCCGGAACACATGATCGCCGCCAGCGATCAGGGCACGGTGGTCAGCAGCAACGGCGGCCAGACCTGGAGCGACTGGTACAACCAGCCTACCGGTCAGTTCTACTGCCTGCACGTGGACCAGCGCTCTCCCTACTGGCTGTATGCCGGCCAGCAGGACAATGGTTCGGTCGCCATCACCAGCCGCTCAGACTACGGTGCCATCAGTTTCCGTGACTGGCATCCGGTGGGCGCCGACGAGCGCGATTGTGATGTGCCCGATCCGGACGATGCCAACATCGTCTACGGCAGTGGCCTCGGCGGCCGGGTAGGGCGTTTCGATGCGCGCACTGGCGATGTGCAGAACATCGGCCCTTCGCTCATCAACACCTACGGCCGCGATCCGCGCACCATCGAACACCGCTGGGCCTGGATGACGCCGCTGACCATCAGTCCGCAGGCGCCACACGCGCTCTATCTGGGCGCCCAGATCCTGTGGCGCAGCGATGACCGCGGCCAGAGCTGGCGCGTGATCAGTGGCGATCTGACCGGCAAGACCCGTGAGGCTGCCGATTGCCAGGGCGAGGTCGCCCAGGCCGATGCCAAGGCCTGTGGCTTTGGCGTGATCTACACCATTGCCCCTTCCCCGCACGACGCCGAGGAAGTCTGGGTGGGCACCGACAGCGGTCTGCTGCAGCGTACGCGCGATGGTGGCCGGAGCTGGGACAATCTGACGCCCGCGGCCGTGCCCGAATGGGGCATCATCAGCCGTATCGAACTGTCGGCGCTGGATCGGAATACGGTCTATCTCGCTGTGGATCGCCACCGGCTGAACCAGTTCGCGCCGATGATCCTGCGCTCCCATGACGGCGGTCAGAGCTGGACCGACATCAGCACCGGTTTGCCGCCGGGCGAGATCAGCAGTGTGATCCGGGCCGATGCCGAGCGGGCGGGTTTGTTGTTTGTCGGCACCGATCGCGGCGTCTACACCTCCCTCGACGATGGCGCGCACTGGCAGCCCCTGAACAGCCAGCTGCCGGTGGCCTGGGTACGCGATATGCGCGTCGTCGGCACTGATCTCGCCATCGCCACCCAGGGTCGCGGGCTGTGGATCCTGGACAACATCAGCCGATTGCGGGCGTTGGCGCAGGATGCCGACCTGGGCGCGCCGCGGCTGTATCCGCCGGCGCCGGCCACCCGTTTGCGCCAGAACCAGAACAAGGACACGCCGCTGGCCGCGGAGATTCCGCTGGGGCGCAATCCGCCCACCGGCGCGCTGATCGAGTACTACCTGCCGAAGCCGGCCGGCAAGGTCGAGCTGCGTATCCTCGCGGCCGACGGCAGCCTGGTCCGCCAGTTCAGCAGTGAGGATCAGCCCGAGGATCTGCCGTCGGAGCAGTATTTCTCCGACCTCTACCGGCGACCGCGTGGCGCCTTGCCGCTCACGGCCGGCAGCCATCGCTGGGTCTGGAATCTGCGCCATCCGCGACCGCTGGCACTGAACTACGACTTCACCATCGCCGCCGTACCCGGCATGGACACCGAACGCCTGCCGCAAGGGCCGCTGGCTCTGCCCGGCAGCTACACCGTGGAGCTGATCGTCGATGGCCGCAAGCAGAGCGCACCGCTGTCGGTGCAACTCGATCCGCGCCTGGATCTCGATGCATCCGAGCTGCAGCAGATCCTGGCCTTCAATCAGCAGATCGGGCGAACCCTGGCGAGCGCGATCGAGCGCATCCGCCAGCTCAACGCCGATCTGGACGCGCTCGCGAAGGCGCCGGCGAAGACCAACATCGAGGCGCATATCGCCGCGATCAAGGCCGAACTCGACGGCAGATCCGGACAACGTGGCCTCAAGGCCTGGGCCGGCATTCTCGCCGACTTGGCTACGGACGCGGAGAGTGCGGAGCGTTTGCCCACCGCCGCGCAACAAGCCTTGCTGAGCACGGCGATCAAGGCCCTGGACGCCAGGCTCGCGAGTGGCTGAGTGATTCGGGCGGCGGATGTGCCAGCCCGGGACCTTCTCCCCGCGGCCGGGGAGAAGGTGAAGCCGGCGACGCTGAGCGTGGATAGGTCGACCAGCCGTTGTGGCCTCAGTCGCTCAGGCGCGAGATGGGCGTCGCTTGCCGGGCCCAGCGGGTGGCGTCCGTGGCTCGCATCAGGGCATGGACGTCGATGCTGCTGGCCGCGGCCGAATCAGACAGATGCAACTGCAGCGTTCCCGCGGCAAAGGACTGCAGCGGCGTGGTCGGGCAGCCCGGACACGGCCCGCTGAAGCCGGTCAGTTCGATGGCCGGAAGCAGGCCGGCTGCAGTGGCCTGGGTGCTGCCGATCAGCCAGCGTCCCTGACCGTCGTTGTCGTAGGCGTAGAGCACGGCGGCCGCGACCACGGCGCCGGGATTGGCGCCGGTGGCCAGCGACAAGCCCCAGCCGGCGTCGTCCGGACTGAACCACAGCCCGGTGTAATCGGGTAGTGCCGCTGCCTGAGCATATTGGATGGGCTCGACGCACCAGCTCACCCGGCGTTGGTCGATCACCAGGTCCAGCACCGCCAGTTCGCTGGCATCGCTGCGATCGGTGCCGTCGCGGCAACTGGGATGAGATGCCGCGTTGTCGAAACGCAGCGTCAGCAGCGTGGCGCTGTCCGGCAGTGAGCGCTGCCTCGGCGCACGGGTCAGCGCGTAATCGTAACGGTGCAGTTCCGGCGCGAATGCCTGACCCAGCATCGCGGCCGTACCGAGGTACCACAGCGGGGCGCCATCGCCGCCGTAGGTGTACAGGATCAGCGCGTACTGATCGTCGGCCCGTTGCAGATCGAAGCCGTGCCCTGGCCGCGAACGGTCCCACCACAAGCCGCGTGTGGGTGCAGCGGTGGTCATATGCTTGGGCCCCAGGCCCTCCGCGATGACGTCGGGGAGATCTCCCCTGCCGTCGGTGGTTCCGGACAGTCGATAGCCGTTGGCCAGGTTGCCGTCGTGGCAGTCGAGACCGCGCTTGACGCAGGAATCGAGCACGGTCTGCAGCACTTCATGGTGCCAACCGTTCATCCAGTCGCCGTGCAGCGACAGGCCGCCGGCGTCGGTGGCCGTCACCGTGTACATATCCGACGCCAGTCGCCAGCCACGCGAGCTGCGGGTGGTCGGATCGGCGTTCTCGGGGCGCACGCCAAAGGCATAGTGATAGCTCACGCGCAGGATCGGCACCGGATGCGTGTCAGGGCAGAGCGTGGTCTGCCCGACGGTGATTGGATAGGCAAGGTGGCTCTTGTGGTCAGCGCTGTCGAGATCGACACCGTTCCAGCAGCTGGGGAAGAAGATGTCGAAGCGCAGCCGGTCTGGCGCCACGCATTCGGGAATGGTCGCCGACCAGCGCGGATTTCCGGCATCACTGGAGTTCCAGGACTGGCAGTGCCAGCGCACGATGCTGCTTGATTGCGGCGTGCCGCCCGGCATCACCCGCATGTCGCCGGCAATCATGCGCAGGCCGGTCGGGATCGGCTGGATCGCGCTGAGATCGTCGATGCCGGCGGAGTAGTAGAAGACCTCGTGCGCCTCCTCGTCATTGCCGACCACCGCCGGGACCACAGTCCAGGCCGGCTGGCCGCGCTCGTCAAGTGCGCGCTCGCCGTTGGTGTACAGCGGCGCCAGCAGGGTCGGTACCCAGTAGGCGCTGCGATTCAGGCGGTTGCCCTGGCAGCTGGATACGTGGCCATCGTGAACGTCCTCGGCGGCGTACAGCGACTCGATGGTGGTGGCGTAGCTGAGACCCAGAAAACCGTAGAAACTGTGCTGGTGGGCGGCATAGGCCTGGCCCGGAAACACGATCGGATCGTCGTAGGCACTGTGGGCAAAGGCGCAGTTGATGCGGAAGATGCCGCGCCAGCTGTTGGGCGCTGCAGCGGCGGGTTGTTGCGTGGTGGGAATCAGATCACTGTTGGCGCCGGCATACACGCTGGTGACCGTCCAGCTGTGGGTGATGGCCGGTCCGCGCTGACCGTCCAGGGTATAGGCACGCACGGCGAAACGGTGGCTGCCCTGCGCCAGCGCCAGCAGCGTATGCGGGCTGCTGCAAGGGGCGAACGCGGCATCATCGAGCGCGCACTCGTAGCCCTGCACAGCGCCGGCGCTGAACTCGAAGCGGGCGTAGTCGTCGCTGCTGGTGTTGGCCGGCTCATGCACGAGCACGGTAACCGGCGCCGACTGCGCCTGGGCCAGGCTGGCGGTCAGGAGCAGCAGGCAGCCAGGCAGAATCCACAGGCTTTTCATTGCGCTGCTCCCGGCTTCTGGGGTCGCTGCGGCCGATCCGGTCGTGGATGCGCTTGCCGCCAGGCCTGCAGGCGCTCGAACTGCGCCGGTGACAACAGTGTGGCCAGTTCGCGATCCAGCGATTCGCGTCTGGCCATCCGCTCGGCGCGAGTCGATCGTCTGCTGGCTTCGCGGTCAGCGCGTGCCTGCTCGAACAATGAGCGCACCGGTGCCTGCTGCTCCGGCGTCAATTCCAGCGCCTGTACCAGCTCGTCGAGGGCCGGTCGTGGAGCCGCTGGTGCAGCCCAGCTCATGGAGCTGGCGAGCAGCAGTGCAGCGAAGGTGTGCAGCCTGTTTGCGGAGTTGAACATGGTGATGTCCCTGCTTGGGCCGGCGATCTCCGGCAAGCAGACGATCGGCAACTTCTGTGCTTCGAATTCGAGCACGCGGTGAGGAAATTGTGGAGTTTGCTGACGCCGCCTGTTGCGCAGAGGAACAAGTGGTTACTGTCTCGGCAGGCGAGAACCGACCCGGATACCGATCGATGCGACTGCGCGTATGGCAACGTCTGTTCCTGGTGCTGACGGCGCTGGTGCTCGGCAGCCAGCTGCTGACTCTGTGGGCGCAGCAGCGGGTGTTTGGACATGGCCTGCTCGATTACGTCAATGGTCTGGACCGGAGCCGGGCAGAGGCCGTGGTCGAGCAGCTCTCGGCTTTGTACCTGCGAGAGGGCAGCTTCGAATCGCTTGCGGGCACCCAGGGACGTTTTCGCCGTCAGGTACTGCGTGCGGTAGCGGGCAGCGCGGCGGAGGGCGAAGCCCCGATGGAAGCACCCGCGCGGCAACGCGATGGCCGCCGGCCGCCGCGGGCTGAGCGTTCGCCAGGGGCCGGGCCAATCCGTCCGCCACCGCCGAAGTCCAGCGCCATCGATTTCTTCGCCCGACTCAAATTGCAGGATGGACAGGGCCGTGACATCGCCGGAAATCTGCGCCTTGCAGGCGGAGAAGCGCTCGCTGTCGCAGTGAATGGAGCCGTGGTCGGACACCTGGTACTGGCCGCTCTGCCGCAGCTCAACGACGCTGCCGATCTGGCCTTTGCCCGGCAGCAGACTCAGGCCATGACGCTGACGGCCATCGGCGTCGTGGCGCTGGCCCTGCCGCTGTCGCTGCTGCTGGCGCGGCAGTTCACGCGTCCGCTGCGATCGGTGGTCAAGGCCGCGCATGCGCTGGCAGCCGGGAATGACGCGCCGCCGGTCGAGGTGCGCGGGCGCGACGAGCTGGCCGAGCTGGCCCGGGACTTCAACCGGCTGTCTGAACTGCAGGCGCGCAACCGCCATCTGCGTCAGCAGTGGATGGCCGATGTCTCCCACGAGCTGCGCACGCCGCTGACGGTCATCCGTGGCGAGCTCGAAGCGCTGACCTGCGGCGTGCGCGCGCCTGATGCCGATGCGCTGCGCTCGCTGAGCGCCGAGGCCGAGCAGCTGTCGGCGCTGATCGATGATTTGTTTCAGCTTAGTCTGGCCGATCTTGGTGCGCTGGAATATCGCTTCGATACCATTGACCTGCGGGAACTGCTGGGTGATGCCGTGGCCGCGCACCAGCGTGCCCTGGACGAAGCCGGGCTTGCCGTGTCCTTGAGCGCGGGGCCGGAACGGCTGCCGGTGCGCGCCGATCCCAGGCGCTTGCGACAACTCTGCGACAACCTGCTGGTCAACGCTTGTCGCTACAGCGATCGTGGCGGCCGCATCGAAGTGTGCGCCAGTCGCGAGGGCGGCTGGGCCCGGCTGCGCATCGACGACACGCCGCCGGGCGTGGAGCCTGAGCAACTCGAACAACTGTTCGAGCGCTTTTTTCGAGTCGAGCGTTCGCGCAGCCGTGCCGGCGGCGGCGCCGGACTGGGACTGGCCATCTGCAAGGCCATCGCCGAAGCACATGGCGCGCGTATCGAAGCCTCCGCCTCGCCGCTGGGCGGGCTGCGCGTGGAGCTGAGCATTCCGCTGGAGCCTGCCTGATGAAAAGCGCTCACATCCTGATCGTCGAAGACGAAGCCAAGATTGCCTCGCTGTTGCGCGATTTTCTGAGCAGCGAGGGCCATCGCGTTAGTGTGCTCAGCGAAGGCACTGAGGTCATCGCCTGGATCCGCGAGCAGAATCCCGATCTGGTGCTGCTCGACCTGATGCTGCCGGGACGCGATGGTTTGTCGATCTGCCGCGAGCTGCGGACCTTTTCCACCGTGCCGGTGATCATGATCACCGCCCGCGTCGAGGAGATCGACCGCCTGCTGGGGCTGGATCTGGGCGCTGACGACTACATCTGCAAACCCTTCAGTCTGCGTGAGGTTGTGGTGCGGGTTCGCGGGCTGTTGCGCCGGGCGTCTGCTGGATCGGCAGCCGAAACCGAATTCATGCTCGACCCTGTGCGTTTCGAGGCCAGTTTCCGCGGGCAGCGACTGACACTGACCGTCGGCGAATTCCGATTGCTGTATGTACTGGTTGAGCAGCCGGGGCGGGTCTACAGCCGGGCGCAACTGCTGGATCTGCTGTACCTCGATCATCGTGTCGTCACCGACCGCACGGTTGACACCCACATCAAGAATCTGCGGCGCAAGCTGCAGGAAGTCGCGCCGGAGGCCGATCCGATACAGACCGTGTATGGAGCCGGCTACAAGTACGCGATCCAGGTGACTGGAAATAGCGATCGCAGTTGAAGCTGCGCCCGCCAAAAATATCGCAAGCAATTGAACAATAAGATTTTCCACAAAGGACGCAAACCAGAGCGACCACAGTATCGTCTGCGTTGCGTCTGATCAGGACAGTTCAACCGTGATCTTGCACGCGCAATGACCACCCGGGGCCACATCCCATTCCTGGCGTTTCGCTGCGAACGTGGATCCAGGTGATCCTCACGCTGTTCCTGCTATGTCGGGCCAAGCCGACCTGGCCGATTCGACCCGCTGAGCGCCACCCTCACCGGCGACCCGCGCACGCAAGAGCTGGGTGATCGGGCCTGCGCTCATGGCGGTGATTCGTTCTTCCAGGATTGCCCCGATTGTATCTGCGGGCCGATGCGCCTTGCATCGCCCGAAACCGGGCGAGGCGATGGCGCATCTGGATCAGCACCTTGCACGAATCGTCTGCGCTCACTTCAGGATGGGGACGTTCGATGCTGATCTGGGAAGATCAACCAACACCTGCGGCCTGAGAGGCGCTGGTCCATCGTCAGTCCCCGGCTGGATCGGCCTATTTCCGCTCGGTCACCGAGAGGTCGACGCCGCCTGCGGAACTGGGACGGGTCAGGATCCGATAGGCCTGTTTCCGGCTGCAGCCCTGGGCGACCCAGGTCTCTTCCACTTCGCGGATCGCGCCTTCGGCAGTGCGTTCGACCCGTTCCACCGACATGGTGATGTGTTCGGGCGCGCACTCGAAGCTGGATTCAAAGGCCACCGCGACCTGGAAGTAGATGTCTGACAGCAATGCCCCGTCGGCCTTCGTCTCTCCGCTCAACTCAGGGATCGCCGGTTCCTGCTCGGTGCTGGGCTGGGCAGCAGGAGCGGGCTTCTGGTTATCGGCATGCATGAGGACGCCGGATGTTGGCGATAGCCCCTTCCGGACGCCATCCAGCGCCTGTCGGCCCCTTGGCCTGCCTGCTGCCGCAATCGGCCCGGAAGCGTTCCCCGGCGTTCACAGGGCGTTGTCGATCAGCTCTCGAATCCGTTGCTGAAGAGCGCATCGGCGAACTCCACGGTGCGTTCCCAGAAACCGTGCCCCCAGGTTGCAATGATGAGGTCCACATCATCGGGGCCCGTGGAGTGGATCTGCATGCCCCGCACCTTGACGACCGCTGGCAAGCCGTCCATGTAGCGGTACCAGTTGCGGCCACTGTTGTCCGACCGGAAGATGCCGGCCTCGGTGGCGAGGAACAGCTGACGGTGGTCCAGGGGGTGGGCAAGAACTTGCCAGTAGTTGACGTTGGGAAGGCTCTGCGCGAGGTCGCCGGTCACGTCCCACCAGGCACCGCCCTTGTTGGTGCTGAGATAGGCGCGCGATGGCCGACGGCTGCCAGTGGCAAAATAGACATAGGATCCGTGTTGAGACGATCGGTCGGCGAAGGCCCAGCCGCCGGTGGGCACGTCGGGCACGAATGGCCCGCTCGGGGTGCGATCCTCCCAGTTCATGTCACCGAGGGTGCCGGTGACGCCCTCCTCCATGACATAGAGCGCGGTGCCGTTGCTGACAGAGTTCCAGTCGGTGATGTAGATGACCAGCGGGTCGATGCTCCCGGCCTCGATGCTCTGGATGCTGATTCCGGCGGGCAGGGGGTGGTTGGGGTTGACGTAGCGCCAGTTGACGCTGCTGCCCTCCCAGGTCCAGCGCCAGTAGACATAGCGGCCGTCATGGGTGAACACCACCGGCAGATTGATGATGTGGTTGTAGACCATGGTCGGCGTGCCGCCGCCCGGGAGGTTGACGTTCATGCCGACCTGGGGACCCTCGCCCTGCCAGAAGTAGCGGTTGTAGGCGAAGCCGCTGGTCATCGCGAACTGGGTGTCGTTGTTGGGGTGGATGCTGACCTGACCGCCGTCGCCGCCGAAGAGGTAGCGATAGCGTTCGGTCGTCGATTGCCGGTCGATGCGGATGTTGCCATTGTCCTGCAGGCCCGCGAGAAGCCGGTCCGGATTGCTGAGTGATCGATCAAAAGTCGGCGGGTTGTAGGTCTGGGAAATGTTCAAGCCCCACTCGTTGTAGCGGTCGTCGTGGCTGTCGGCGGACCAGTCGTAGGCCGTGATCCCGCCATCGTTGGTGATGAGCACCTCGGTGTTGCCGGGGGCAACGCTCTGCGGGATGAAGGCCATCGAAGTCTGGTCGACGTGGCCGGCGTCGAGACCGGTGGTGTCGCAGCCCGAACCGGTGACGCCGACATTGCGGCGCCAGCAGATGTTGCTGGTATTCGCGGTGGTCGCGTTGAGGGTCATCTGCGCAGCCGCCAGACCGACGATGACCCGGTTCGGGTCGGCCGGGTCAACGGCGATGGCGTGGGTGTGATGGCCCTCGTTCCAGGCAATGGGGTCGGTCGTCGGGCGCGGGTCCATGTCGACAAAGCTGGCGCCGGCGTTGGCGGAACGGTAGATGCCGTTGAGGTTGCGCGGCGGTCCGGTCACCAGAGCGTAGACCCACGAGGGATTGGCTGGCGAGACGGCGACCGAGACGCGGCTGATCTCGCCGACGATGCCCGTCCCAACCGTGCAGGTGTGAAACAGCGAAGTCAGGATACTGCAGTGGACGACACCGGTACCCGGTACACCGAGAATCCACTCGGAAGACGCGGTGGCCCGGATGATGTCGGTGACGCCGCCGCCGGCTGGCCCGTCGTAGACGAAAGCCCAACTCTGGCCGAAATTGGAGGAGATGAAGACGCCCTCCGATGTCGCCGCCAGAACGCGTTCACCGCTCAGGTCCGAGGGATCGGCGATCAGCTTGAAGAAGTGCGATGGCTCCGGGTTGAGACTGACGTGGATCCAGGTGGCGCCGCCGTCGTCGGTGCGGTACAGGCCGGTGCCCTCGTCGCCGGATCGGCCCCAGTCCCCGGTGCCGACGAGAATCCGGTTCGAATTGCCCGCGCGAACCAGGAACGCGCCCACAGAAGGCGAACCCGGCAGGGTATTGCTCACCGGCACCCAAATCCGCCAGGCGGGGATGATCGGGTTACGGCCGAGGAAATAGAGTCCGCCCGAAGACGCGCCGGCCCACAGGGTGGTCTCGGCGAGGCCGTTGTGCCAGGCCCAGGCGGCGCTGCGGACCCGGCCGACCTTGTCGTGCTCGATCGAGGTGTCGATGATGGTTCCGCCAACCCGCGACCACTGAGTGGCGGCCCGGGTGGTGCCTGTGAGCTGCCAGTCCGGAATCTTGAGCGCCGCCTCGATCCCGTCTCGAATCTCGGCTGAGCTCCGGGGGGTTTCCCACATCTTTTCCATCAGGAAGCTCGATTCCACCGGGTGCGTAGGCACCTCAGCCCAGCCTGGTCCCGCCGTTCCGATCAGCACCGTCAACAGCAAGCCGGGCAGGGCGGTCGTGACCGCCCGAGTCTTTCGCGCACGAGTGAATGCTTTGATCATTTCAATGCTCCCGTTGGGCCTCGGCGACGAGCTTGAGAAGCGCAGTCCGCTGAGTCGGCCCGGGATGCCTTGCGCCGTGATTCCACCGCCAGGCATCGGTGCGGCGGCTCCGACCTTCGGAATGCGCCCGAGTGTTCCCGGCTGGCAACGCAGTTCGCGGAACTTGTTCGGAGGATCTCTGGATTCGTTTTCAGCCTAGGCGCGTCTGCCTTGACCACCTTGACCTGCGTCAAGGACGGTCTGGACAAAGCGGTGCTTGCATCAGCGACCGCCAGCTGTGCATACTGTGCATACCAAATATGCACAGATGATCGTGGACGCAAAACTCTTCCTCTCCGCCAGCAGTGGCGCGCCCATGTACCAGCAGGTGATCGATCAGATCACCATGAAGGTCATGGCGGGCGACTGGCCGGCCGGGACCGCGCTGCCATCGATACGTGAGTTGGCCAGCCAGAGTCAGGTCAGCGTGATCACGGTCAAACGGGCCTACCAGGAGCTGGAGCGCGCCGGGGTCATCGTGACGCGCCAGGGCAAGGGTTCATTTGTCGCCGACTCTCCGGACATGCAGCGGGCCCTGCTGCACACCGAATTCGTCGAACACCTGCGCGCCCTGCAGCTGACCGCGGCGAAGCTGGGCCTGGGTATCGAAGACATCAAACAACTGCTCGACGAGTCCGCAACCGTCGACTCCAACGCAACACCTGAGGAAACGCCATGAGCAACGCTTTTTCGGTTTCCGGCATACACAAGCGCTATCCGCATTTCGCGCTGCAGGACATCGACCTGTGCCTGCCCGAAGGCCAGATCATGGGCCTGGTCGGCGTCAACGGTGCCGGCAAGACCACCTTGTTGCGGATCCTGACCGGGCTGGCACAGCCGGACAGCGGTCAGGTCGAAGTGCTGGGCTATGCCATGCCCGCGCAACAGGTGGCGGCCAAGCGCGAGATCGGTTTCGCCTCCGAAGACATGCGCCTGTACAAGGGCCGCAGCCTGCGCTGGCACATGGATCTGGTCGCCGCCATTTATCCGGGTTGGGATGAGACCTACGCCGCCGAACTGGTACGCCGATTCGATCTGCGCCCCGAGCAGCTGATGGCTGGCCTTTCCCATGGTCAGCGGGTGAAGTCGCTGTTGTTGCTGTGCCTGGCCCGGCATCCGCGTCTCTTGTTGCTGGACGAGCCGACCACGGGGCTGGATCCGGTTGCGCGGGCCGAAGTGCTGGATGCGCTGGCCGATGTGCTGCGTGACGAGGCCCGCAGCGTGCTGTTTTCCTCGCACAACACCCATGACATCGAGCAGCTGGCCGACAGCATCACCTTCCTGCACCAGGGCCGGGTCATTGCCTCCGAGGACAAGGAGCACTTTCTGGACAGCTGGCGGCGCATGGTGTGCCAGGCCGATGCCGATTTCGATCGGCAGGCGTTTCCGGAGGTGGCCATGGTGCGTCGCAACGGATCGATGCTGGAACTCAAGATCAAGGGATTCAGCGAGGAACTGGCGCCGCGTCTGGAAGCGCGCGGTCTGGCCATCAAGAGCTCGCATGCCATGAGCCTGGAAGACATTTTCGTGACCACAGTTCGCGCCGGAGTTGCCGCATGAAAGCCTTCGAACCCAATCTGCCCATCATCAAGCTGCTGATCACCAAGGACTGGCAGCTGTTCGAGAAACAGCTGGCAGCCTATGTCGTGGCCGGCATCGTGGCGCTGTGCCTGCTGGGAATGGCCACGCCGGTAAGTTTCTACCTCGGCTCCCTGCTGCTGATCATCGTCATGGTGGCGGCGGCCTGTTTCTCGATCTCGACCTCTTTGCTGGTCGAGCGCAAGGAGCAGACCCTGGGCTTCATCATGAGCTTGCCGGTATCGCCGCTGGACTTCTATCTGGCCAAGCTGCTCGGCAATCTGATCACCTTTCTGGCGCCGTTCCTGATCATCTCGCTGGGCACGCTGGCCGTGATCCTGCTCACGCCCTTGCCTGATGGTCTGGTGGTGCTCGCCGTGCTGGTCTTTGGCCACATCGGTCTGGCCTACTGCGTCTCGCTGGGTATGGCGATGGCAGTGGAATCGGAAGGTTGGAACACCTTCGTGATGATCGCCAGCATGGTGCTGATCAATCCTTTCCTCATGGGCATCGGCCAGATCCCCGGCTTCGAGGCGCAGTTCAAGTCGGAACAGATTGTCTGGAGCGGACCGGCCATCGCCATCCTGTCAGCGCAGTTGCTGTTGAGTCTGGCCATTCTGGTGCTGACCGGCTGGGTACACAGCCGCAAGCGCTCGTTCTATTGAGCCCGCGCGCAGCAACGCGATCCGCTTCGCAGGCCGTAGGAGCGCCCTCGCGGCGCGACCGTCGGGCGGCAGGTCGCGACACAAGGTCGCTCCTACCCGGCGACCCACCCGCACCGTAGGAGCGCCCTTGCGGCGCGACCGTTGAGCGGTGGGTCGCGACACAAGGTCGCTCCTACCCGGCGACCCACCCGCACCAAGGATCCTCATCCATGCCTGCCGCCGAGCGTCTGCATTACCTCGACAACCTGCGCGCGCTGGCCATGCTGGCCGGTGTGCTCTTCCACGCCGCGTTGGCTTACAGCCCGCTGGCGCATCCGCTGTTTCCGACCGCCGATCGCCAAAGCTCTGCACTGGTCGATGTGCTGGTCTGGTTTCCGCACCTGTTCCGCATGCCGCTGTTCTTCCTGATCGCGGGATTCTTCACCGCCTTGCTGGTCCAGCGCCGCGGCCTCGGCGGCCTGTTCCGCAATCGCTTGTTCCGGGTCATGCTGCCTTTCCTGCTGTTCTGGCCGCTGGTCCATCTGTGCCTGTCGGCCAGCACCCTGCATGCGGTGGATACGGCTGAGCATCCATCACCGTTACTGGCCTTGATCCGTCAGTTCCAGCAACAGGACGGCCTGCCGCCGATGCCGCCCGGCACTTCGCACCTGTGGTTTCTGTACTACCTCATGTACTTCTACGTGCTGGTCTGGGCGGCGCGCGTGTTCGGGGTCGAGCGATGGGCCGCCCGGATGGCGCAGATACGCCCGGTGCTGCTGTTGACCTTGATGCCACTGGCCATCGCCCTGCCGCTGGCGACGGTCAGCGCACCGCATCCGGCACCGGAAAGCCTGCTGCCCCAATTCTGGGCACTCGGGTACTTCGGGGCCTTCTTCGTGCTCGGCTACGGCCTGCAGGGCCAGATCGAACGGATGGATGCCTGGCGAGTGCATCTCCCCAAACTGCTGGCGGCCAGCATCGCCTGCTATGCCCTGTGGCTGTCGCTGGTCGTGACGCAGGTCGATGGCGACATCCTGCACGGGACTATCCAGCTGCTGCAGGCCGGCCTGGCCGCTGCCATCAGCGTCTGGATGACTCTGTCCTGCCTGTTGGTCGGTCGCGCTCTGCTGAACCGTCGCAGCCGCTGGCTGGGCTATCTGTCCCAGACGTCCTACTGGGTCTACCTCGTGCATCTGCCGATCCTGTTTGCCATCCAGTACCGGCTGATGGATGCGGAATTGCACTGGACCGGGAAACTCGCGCTCGCCGTGGCGGCAACCTTCGGCCTTTCGCTGTTGGGATATGAGGTCCTCGTGCGGCGCTTCGCACCTTTGGCGCGCATGCTCGGCAGCGGTCGGTCACTTGTGGCCAACCCTGCCGGGTCACACCACCCATGATCCTGGCGCACAATGCCGGACCCTGCTCGCTGGCCATGCGGGCAGCAAGTCCGATGCCACACCGATGGGGGAGGTTCTGATGTTGCGCATCTGTTTCTTGTCGATGGCTCTCATCGGTGGCACGGCTGAGGCCGCGGACACCATCCGCCCGGTCATGTCCTGGGACGACTACTACCAGGCGCTGATCGAACGCGGCCAGTCGGGTGCGCAGGCCAGGGCAGACATCGCCGAGAGCCTTGAAAGCCTGCGCGACATGGACCGGGAAGCTGGCGCCGATCGCGTGGGTGTGGCCGCGCCGCCGTTCAAGTTCGATGCCTGGATCAACTCGGCGCCGCTGACACTGGAAGACTTGCGCGGCAAGGTGGTGCTGGTGCGCTGGTGGACGGATACCTGCCCCTTCTGCGCTGGCGGAGTAGGCGGTCATGCCAGCAGACCCAGTAGCGCGGCTCCGGCGCGCGCAAGGATCGGGCTGGCCAAGAGGTCAATCGCGCCGGCGGCCGCGAGCGATCTTGACTCGCAATGCGGCTCACCCGACTCGTTTTGAGGGTCCTGCTTGTCCTGAGCGTCCTGTGTCATCACATGACCAAGGGCGTGCCGAGCGTCCTGCAGTCACCCGATTCGCTTGCGGGTGACGCACGGCAAGCGTTGGCGGTTCCCCTTGGCTGACTGTCCTGCCACCATCGCAGCGCCTCTGCGTCGCCCCAACTGGTCCGATTTCGGCCCGACTGTGGCGCAAACTGTGCAACAACAGGGATCAGCATGGCCTCATGCGTATCAAGTTCATCCTGCCGGCATTGACCGAAGCGACCAGCCCCTTCTTCCGGCCGGTCAAGTATTCGCTGTTTCCGCCTTTGGGGCTGGCGACCCTCGCGGCTTATTGCGAGCCGACCGATGAACTGACCCTGGTCGACGAGCATGTGGAAACCCTGCGCTTCGACGACGATCCGGAACTGGTGGTGATCCAGGTGTACATCACCAACGCCTATCGGGCCTACGAGATTGCCGATCTCTACCGCGCACGCGGTTGCAGGGTCGCCCTCGGTGGCTTGCATGTGACCTCGTTGCCCGACGAAGCCGCGCAGCATGCAGATACCGTGTGCCTGGGGCCGGGTGAGGAGATCTTTCCGCGCCTGCTGGCAGACGCGCGCGCCGGTCAGCTGCAGGCTCGATACACGGCCCAGACACGCACCTTGCTGGGGGCGCCACCGATACGGCGTGATCTGATCCAGCGCTCGCGCTATCTGGTACCGAACTCCATCGTGGTCTCGCGCGGCTGCCCGCACCACTGTGACTTCTGCTACAAGGACGCGTTTTTCGCCGGAGGCAAGGGTTTCTACACGCAAACGGTGGACGCCGCGCTGGCCGAGATCGAGCGTCTGCCGGGTCGGCATCTGTATTTCCTGGATGACCATCTGCTCGGACATCAGCGCTTTGCACAAGCCCTGTTTGCCGGCATGCGCGGCATGGGTCGGCTGTTCCAGGGCGCCTCCACCGTGGATGCGATCCTGCGCGGCGACACCATCGAGCACGCCGCAGCGGCTGGATTGCGCAGCATCTTCATCGGCTTCGAAAGTCTGTCCGATGCCAATCTGGCGGCCTCGAACAAGACCCAGAATCTACGACACAGTTACGCCCAGGCGATCAACCGGCTGCAGCAACTGGGAATCGCCATCAACGGCAGCTTTGTCTTCGGCCTCGACGACGACCGAAGCGAGGTGTTCGAACGTACGGTTGAATGGGCCGTGACCCAGGGCCTGACCACGGCCACCTTTCATGTGGCCACGCCCTATCCCGGCACCGCATATCACGCACGCATCGAGGCCGAGGGGCGCTTGCTGCATCGCGACTGGTGCCGCTACGACACCCGCCAGGCGGTGTTCGCACCCCGCTGGATGAGCGCCGAGGCCCTGGAGCAGGGTTACTGGCGCGCCTATCAAGACTTCTATCGCTGGTCGAATATTGCCCGCGCAGCCAGCCATGGCGGCGCGCTGTCGCACCGGCTGCGGCGTTTCGCCTACGCGGCCGGCTGGAAGAAATTCGAGCCGCTGTGGGATGTGGTCATCCGCACGCGGCGGCTGGCGCGGATGCTGCCGCTGCTCGAGAGCATCCTGGATCGACCTGCTCCGCAAGCGCCGACGGCGCTCGTGCACCCCAAACCGACCGGAGGCGAGGCATGAACAGAGTCGGTGATCTGGCCTGCTGTGTCCTCAGCGCACCGGTGCTGCTGCCCTTGTTTGCGCTGATCGCGCTGGCCATCCGGCTTGATGATGGTGGTCCGGTGCTGTTCCGACAGGAGCGGCTGGGTTTGCATCGAAGTCGGTTTCTGATCTTCAAGTTCAGAACCATGCGCGATCAGCAGGTGACCCGGAGCGGAGCCTGGTTGCGGCGCACCGGCCTCGACGAAACCGCGCAGGTGCTCAACGTGCTGCGTGGCGAGATGAGCTGGATAGGACCGCGGCCCTTGACCGAGGCCGATGTGCAGCGACTGGGCTGGACCGGCCGCCAGCACGACCCGCGCTTTCGCATCCGCCCGGGCATGACCGGATTGGCGCAACTCTACGGCGGCGTCGGCGCCGCCTGGACGCGGGGCATCGATCGTCTCTACCGAAGCCGGCGCGGACTGGCGCTCGATCTGCGCATCGTGTGCTGGTCGGTCGCCATCAACCTCTTCGGCAAGGCGCGTGTGCGCCGTGCCTTGCGCTCGGGTCGAGCACCGTGAATCGTGGTAGTCCGGGCAAGCCAGATGGGCACCCGGGGCCTTGCTTCGGGGGGCCAGGTGCGCCGCGCTTGCCTGGGCTACGGCGAACCCGACGTGCGGATTCGCTTGCCAGACATCCCGATAGTGCAGGGCATACGACGCCGTGGTGCTATTGCAACAATGCGTGCCCATCCGCGGGGATTCCTCGGGGCGGGGTGTTAGGCTCCCGTGTTCCGGGCCCGCAAGATGGCCCAGTCGAAGCCGCCTGGAGCTGCTCAAGTGCCCAAATTTCTCGTCCTCTTGTTCCTTGCCTGCCTGCCACTGGGCGCTGACGCGCGCCCGCTGTTGCTGAAGGCCGATGCCTATCTGGATGTGCAGAGTGGCAAGCTGATCAAGCCTGCAGAGATTCTGGTCGATGAGGGCAGGATCGTGGCCATCAACCGCGAGCAGTGGCCGGACGAGGTCGAGACGGTGGCGCTGCCGGGGAAGACGCTTTTGCCGGGTCTGATGGACATGCATGTGCATCTGGACCTGGACTTCGACAAGGCGAATTTCGGCATCGTGGTGACCGAAAGCGGTGCCGAGGCCGCGCTTCGCGGCGCCAGGAACGCCGAACGCACGCTGATGGCCGGGTTTACCACGGTGCGCAATGTCGGACAGGTCCATCCCTCGCTGGACTTGATCGACGTGGCTGTGGCGCATGCCGCCGAGCAGGGCTGGATCCGGGCGCCGCGGATCATTGCGGCTGGGCACATGATTTCCATCGTCGGCGGGCACGGCGATCTGGCGATGGCCGAAGGCCTGGCTGAAGGTCGGCTGGAGCTTGGTCCGGAGTATGGCGTGGTGAGCGGTGTTGACGATGCGATCAAGGCCACCCGCTTCCAGATCAAACATGGTGCCCAGGTGATCAAGATTCACGCCACCGCCGGCGTGATGTCGCTGGAGGCCTCGGTGGGCGCGCAACAGCTCAGCAATGAGGAGATGGTGGCGATCGTCAGCGAAGCCAATCGCCACGAGATCCCGGTGGCCGCGCACGCTCACGGCACCGAGGGCGTCAAGGCGGCGATTCGGGCAGGCGT
The DNA here is from genome assembly GCA_024234055.1 of Rhodanobacteraceae bacterium. NCBI lineage: Bacteria > Pseudomonadati > Pseudomonadota > Gammaproteobacteria > Lysobacterales > Rhodanobacteraceae > Rhodanobacteraceae bacterium. Next base: position 353,962 of record JACKOW010000002.1, on the reverse strand, counting down.
GTCGTCCATCGAACATGGCTCCATGCTCGACGCCGAGGCGATCCAGATGATGGTCGATCGCAATGTCTTCCTGGTCCCCACCAATGGACTGATGGATCTGATCAAGTTCGATCTGCTGCCGGCGCAGAAGCGCGCCAAGGCCGAGTACGTCAGTCCAAGGATGAACCAGTCGTTGTCAGAAGCCATCAAGGCCGGGGTCAAGGTGGCACTCGGCACCGACGCCCCACTGATCCCGCACGGTCAGAATGCCTACGAGATCGTCAAGATGACCGAGCGCGGCATGACGCCACTGCAGGCTATCCAGTCCGCCACGATCGTCGCCGCCGAGTTGCTGCGCATTGACCATCTCGGCCAGCTCAAGCCCGGTTGGCACGCTGACATCGTGGCGGTCGACACCAATCCGCTGGAGGACATCAAGGCAGTGCAGTCGGTGTCCTTCGTGATGAAGGCCGGGGAGATCGTCAAGGGTGGGCCGGGGTAATGGCAACCAGCCTGCGTGAGGTCGAACGCGCCCCGGGATTCTTCCTGTACCCCTGCAAGCCCGCACCCTGTGGGAGCGGACTCTGTCCGCGATTCCACTGTCCACCGGGCCGCGATCGCGGCTGAAGCCGCTCCCAAAGGCTGTAGCCGAGGCTTGAGTGCCCGCGCGACTGCACCCTGTGGGAGCGGACTCTGTCCGCGATTCGAGTGTCCACCGGGCCGCAGTCGCGGCTGAAGCCGCTCCCACAGTACGGCTGTAGCCGAGGCTTGGGTGCCAGCGCGACTGCACGTCGATGGAGCGGACTCCGTCCGCGATCCTATGCTTCCGGATTCGCCTGCAGTACCGCTCGCATCGCCTTGCGCTCAGCCTCATACACGGCGGTGTAGAAATCCAGAATGATGCTCGCCATCGGGTTTCCGGCCTGTTTGACCTGTTCCTGCCGAACGCCATCCAGTGCCAGTTCCATCCCGTCGATGGCGCGCCTGATGAGGGTGCTGGCTTCGGTGGGTCCCAACGACAGCGAGAAGACCAGACCGGCGATGCGGTCGGAATACACGGATTCTTCGGAAGACAGGGCATCGGCTATCCGCGACGCCAGTTCTTCGCGGCCTTTGGCTGTCAGTGCGAAGACCTTCTTGCCCGGACCTCGCTTGGCATCCTCGCGCTGCGACGTCAGGCAACCATCGGCCTCAAGATCCTTGAGCGCCTTGTAGATGGTCGAGGTGCCGATCTTCGCCCACAGGCGCATTCGAGCGCGTTCGACGAACTCTTCCATCGCCAGTCCGTAATCCCGCCCCTGCGCAACAAGGGCCAGGACGATCATGCGTGGCTCCTGCATCTGCATCCCCCCGTGACCAATCGCCTATTCTACTCCCCGATGAATTAGTCCATCATAGAATAAAACAACGACAGACAATCGAGGAGAGCGCACCATGCATCCGAAGGCGTCGCGCACAGATCTTGTGCTGACCTGGCTTCTGAGTCTGGCCTTCCTGGCTGCAGCAGGGGCAAAGCTGGCTGGCGACCGCGCTGCCGTCGAGGCCTTCGAACGCTTCGGCTTGCCCCATGTCATGGTCTGGGTGACTGCTGGGGTGAGCTCATTGGTGCTTTGGCGTTGCATTGGCGAGCCGGTCTGTGGGGCCTGTCCGGTCCGGCCATGCTGGCAAGCACGATGGCGGTTGCAGTCGGTCTGCACCTGGCCCACGATCCGCCGGCCCTGGCCATGCCGGCCGCCGTTCTGCTGGCGATGTCTGCCAGCCTGCTTGGCTGGCGCGGTCGCAGGCTGATGCGAGGTGGCGCTGCATGAGCGGCTATCTGGAAACCTGGAGCCACCATCCGGTCGGTCTGTTACATGTGGGCTTGGCAATGCTGGCCCTGTTGACCGGGCCTTTGCTCTTTCTGCGGCGCAAGGGAACGCGCGCTCACCGCGTGCTCGGCTATGGGTACGTTGTGGCCATGGTCATTGCCAACGTCGCCGCGCTTGCCCGATACGGTCTGACAGGTGGGTTCAACCTCTTCCACGCTGCTGCGCTGGCCAGTCTTGCCACCTTGATCCCGGCTTCCTACTGCGCCTGGCGAGCGCGAGTGGAGGCTAGTCGAGGCATGCGCGTCGCGCACGGCATCTTCATGAGCTGGACCTACTTCGGACTGGCCATCGCCTTCGTAGCAGAATTCGTCACCCGTCGAATGCCCCAGTTGCTGCACGGCGACGGCGCCTGGATCCGGTTCTCGGTCTTTCTCCTCCTGACGATGCTGCTCGCAGGATGGATGACGCAACGATTGATCAACCTGCGAATCCTCAAGCGCGGCAGCGAACCACCATCAAGTCAATGACAGCCGGGAACTGGAAGATGCCCTCCAATCCTGGATTTTCCGCGCTCGGCGGTCCCGATGTTTCGGACGCTGCCCTGGGTGCATCCGTGATTCAAAAGGACCAGACATGACAGCAGACTGGCGCTCGGCTTGCCTCCTCGCCTTCGCATTACTGAATCCTCCTGTCGTTTCGGCGGAGGCGACGCCCGTCACCTGCGCCGGCGAATGGCGGGTGGACAGCAGGGCTGATGGTGCGAAGATCACCTATCAGATGTTTGCTCCCGAGTCGGCCAACGGACGGGCTATCGTCATTGTTCACGGATCTGGTCAGTCATCGAGATCCAACGCCTGGTATGCGCGTCTGTCGCAGGATCTGCTGCAACACGGATATCTGGTTGCACTGCCTGACAAGAGAGGGTCGGGGCGGTCTGCGGGCGATTGGAAAACGGCCTCCTTCGAGACACTCGCCGGCGACACCTCGGCGGTGATCTTCGACCTGTCGAATCGGTGCGCGCTCGACTTCAGGAACGTCGGCGTGGTGGGTGTGAGCCAGGGCGGACAGATCACGGCGATCGTCGCGAAAGACCACCCCCAGCTTGGCTTCGCAGTCAATCTCGTGGGTTCCACCACGCCGCTGCATGCCGCGCTCAAGCATGAAGAGCGAAACAACCTGACTGGGCGCGGCGTGCCAAAGTGGCTGGCGCGCCCTGGCGCGGCGATATCGGCATGGACGCTGCGCACTTTCCGACAGCGAAGGTTCTGGAAGGCCGTCGGGAACTTCGATCCCGCGTCCTACTGGAAGAATGTGCAGGTGACCTCACGGGTCGTTCTCGCGGAACTGGACCGCAATACACCCACCGAGGAGTCGGCCCGGATCATTCGTTCCCTGGGAAACCCGCGTGTCACTGTCGAAGTCATACCCGGTGTGGCGCACGATCTGCTGATCGTCGACGAAGCGGGTGCGCCTCGAATGCATCCTCGCGTGCTTGAGATCATCGATGACCTTGCTCGCGTTCGCTAGCCGTTCGGGCAAACAGGGCGGGAGGCAGCCCGATGGCGTGGGCGCGCGCTCTGGCGACGACCTCTGTCCTGACCATCGAATGAGGGCTTGCAGGCCGGCCACGAGGGTGCTTGCCGCGCTCTGCGGTGTTTCGATCAGCCTGTCCGTCTGCTGCAGCGAAAGCCAGGACCCGATCCAACTGGCCATCACCATCGATGATCTGCCCTGGGTCGGGGCCCCACCGGTTGATGGCACGGTTGTCGACGCGGTGGGCCGGATTGCGACGACCTTGAACGTGCACGGCGTACCGGCGACCGGCATGGTGGTGTGCGATAGCGCCAGGCGCCATCCCGGCGTCGTCGAGCGCTGGGTGGATGCGGGCTTGTCGGTCGCCAACCACACTCAATCGCATCGGGATCTGCATGGCAGCGATACCTCCCGATGGCTGGACGAAATGCTGCAGTGCCACCAAACCTTGAAACGGTTGGGCAGCGCCTATCTGCCACTGCTGCGATTTCCGCTACTGCATCAGGGACTGGGCGAGGCACAGCATCGAACCGTGCGGCGTGCACTTGCTGCCGCGCAAATCCGGGTGGCGCCGGTCAGCGTGGACACCTCCGAGTGGCTGATCGCCGCAGCCTATCCAGCGGCCGCAGGGCGCGCCTCGGATCGTCTGCGCGCGGGGCGAATGCTGAGCGCACATGTGCTCGCTGCCCTTGATCATGCCGATCGCTTTGCCCGCGAGCGTTTCGGTCGGCGCCCCGCTCAGATCCTGCTGCTGCATGCCAACGCGCTCCTGGACGATCATCTGGACCGCCTCTTGCTGGATCTGCGCGAGCACGGCGTGCAATTCATCTCCCTCCAGGACGCATTGCAGGACCCGCTCTACGCGGAGCCCGATGTCTATCGCGGCACCAAGGGTCTATCCGCGCTGTATCGGGTCGATCCTGACGGTCATGGCGCGAGCTTCGATGACGCCGAGGCCACGAGGATTCGCACGGAGCTGGCATCCTTCGCTACGGAAGGCGCTGGCGCGGCCGCTGTCGAGCGGTCGATTTCATCGATGCCCGTGGGCGCCGAACCAGGCTCGAAATCCATCCGCATTGCAAAGTTGGCGGGCACATCGAGAAGGATGCGCAGCCTTGTTGTCGCCCAGCATGGCTGTTTGTTGCTGGAAGCCTATTACCACGGTGCGGACGCCGGTCTGGCAGCCAATCTGAAATCCGTGACCAAGTCGCTGTCGGCGCTGATGGTTGGCGTCGCGATCCGGCGCGGCTTGCTTCCGAACGAAGACACGGGCTTGACCGAGTGGTTGCCTGCGACAACGCCCGGGCTGGCGAATGTCGATGGCCTGAGTCTGCGCGCCCTGCTGACCATGTCCAGCGGACTGCCACCGGTGGACTATGGCCTTGTCCAGTCCAGTCAAGATTGGGTAGCCAAGACCCTGGAAAGGCCGCCGGAGGATGAGTGGACAGGTCGATTCCGCTACGACACACCCGTGCTGCAGCTGTCATCAGCGGTATTGAGGAAGACCTTCGGTCAATCGCTGGACCAGGTGCTGAAACAGGAGTTTCCGGTCGAGGTCGGACAGGGGCTGAAGTACTGGCGCCGGGATCCCGGCCTGAACGTGCTTGGGGGCAACGATGCCTACCTGACGCCTCGCGCCCTGTGGGCGGTGGGTGAACTCGTCCGTGCCGGCGGGCGAAACGGATCAAGACAGGTCATCGACGCCGGATTCCTGCGCCGAGCGACGGCGGTGCAGATTCACACCGATTCGAACCTCGTCAATCATGACACGCTGACCACGCGGGGCTACGGTTATCTCTGGTGGCTGCTCGAGGTGGCCGACGTGACGGCAGTCGCGGGTCTGGGTCATGGAGGCCAGATGCTGGTCGTGTTTCCAGCGCTCGACGCGGTGGTGGTGATCACCTCGCGCTGGCCGGGGCCTTCGGCAACGGACCACTACGAGCATCTGGCACATCTGCTGGAATCGGACATCGTCCCCTGGCTGCGGGACGCAGAGCGTTCGGGGATCGAACGCGCCGCCCGCGGCGAAGTACGCTGCAACGGTTCGCCGCAGGCCAACACTGTGGACGCATCAGGGTCAGTTGCGCCGAAGCGTCCCGCCCTGTGACAGCGGACTCTGTCCGCGATCCTGGCGTCCGCAAGCCCCAATCGCGGCTGAAGCCGCTCCCACAGATCGGGTGTAGCCGAGACTCGAGTGCCAGCGCGACCGCACCCTGTGGGAGCGGACTCTGTCCGCGATTCGAGTGTCCACCGGGCCGCGATCGCGGCTGAAGCCGCTCCCACAGGCGGGTGTAGCCGAGGCTCGAGTGCCAGCGCGACCGCACCCTGTGGGCGCGGACTCTGTCCGCGATTCGATTGTCCACCGGGCCGCGATCGCGGCTGAAGCCGTCCGCACCGAGTTACCCCATGGAGCAGCGAACTCGACGTGGCGGCGATCTCGCGCCTCGCAATCCCGAGCCCATCCAAAGCCCCCAAGAAGAAAAGGCCGCCCAACGGCGGCCCTTGCTTGCGGCGCTCGATCGAGCGCCAGGCCTCGCGGCGCCGGTCCTGCGATTACTCGAATCCGTTGGCAAAGAGGCTTTGGGTCTGCCCGATCTGGCACAGGGTGAAGGCTGTGGCGACATCCGGATTCACCGCAAAGTGGTAGCCATTTGGCGAATACGTTCCCGGGCAGTTGCTGCAGGTAGTCGCGTAGTCGCCGATCCAGTTCTCGTTGCCGAACATCAGCCATGCCCCGAACAGCGTGTCGGCTCCGGCTTGCTGGGCCAGGAAGCTGTTGCCGAGATCGACTTCCATCTGCTCGCGGTTGAGCTCGAAGGTGCTGGCGATTTGCGGGACGACACCGGCATCGCCATCGGACAAGAGGTCGGCAAAGCAGGCGAATTCGTCGAGATCCTGTCGTCCATTGTTGTCGATGTCACCATCGCGCAGGCCGGGAGCCAGGCTTGCCGCGAGCGCGTTGTAGGGCGTGAGGAAATCGACATTGATGCCGTTCTCGTCTGCGGCCAGCGGATACTCACCCATGTGCGCGGGATTGATGCGGGGTGCGCCCACCGCGACCTGCGGACCGACCACGTCCACGTAGTCCCCATTGGCGAAAACCCTTCTCATGCCGAAGGTTTGAGCGGGGCGCCAATCCGTGACCATGCCGGTGGTGACATCGAGCGCCGCCACATTCGATAGCGCCACGCCCTGGACGGTGCCCAGACCGGTGCTGGCGGCCATGTACAGGGTGTTGCCACGCTTGGCGATACTGGGGGCATTGGCCGGGACGATGCTGATGACCGGGTCGGTCGCCTGCCCCGTGAAGGCATCCACCACGGCGATGGATCCGCGCGGCTGACCCCCGATATTGGTGAATTGCCCGGACGCGTAGACCTTGCCATCGCTGACGAGCAAGTCAGAGACGATCGCGACGCTCGGGCCCACGTTGGGGTCGAAAGGCAGGACCGCTCCGGTGGACCCGCGCACCAAAGCGAGCTTGTTGCGGAACTGATTGTTGATCTGGGTGAAGTCGCCGCCGAGATAGATGAAGTCACCGTCGATATCGATCGCATACACCGACCTGTCGGCACCCGGATTCCACGTGCTCAGGCTGCCGGTGAGGGCGTCGAACGCGGCGATGTAAGAGCGCGGCTCGCCGTTGGCGCTGGTGAAGAAACCCACGGCATAGAGCGTGGTGCCGGCCCTGGCCATGTCGCGGGCCGATGCGTTGAGGTCGGCGACGAAGGCCGTGGCATTGTTGGTATTCAGGGTGACATCGAGCGCGGCAAGTCGGGAGCGGGCCTGTCCGCCAATGGTGCCGAAGGTTCCGCGCGCGTACAGCGTATTTCCATCCAGCAGCAGTCCTTCTACCGTGTTGTCGGCGTCGGGCGCCCAGTCGGTGGCCGCGCCGGTGTGCGCATCCAGTGCTGCGATGTTGCGTCGGTTCACCGCTCCGTAACCGTTGAACCCACCACCCAGCATCAGGCGGCCGTCAGCAAAGGCGATGGTGTCCACGACCGGTATGATCCCCGCGAATTGGATCGGCGCGTTGAGCCGAGGATCGTTGGCGCCGACCGAGGCATCCACAATGTCCACCTCGGCATAGCCGCGACGCACGGCTGCGCCCATGAGGGTGAATGCGCCGCCGGTATACAAGGTGTTGCCGCGAAGCAGCAGCGCCCCGATCCGGCCGTTCGGCAAAGGGTTCCAGCCGGATGCGGTGCCGGTGTTGGCGTTGACGGCGGCGAGATAGGGTCGGGACTGGCCGCCGATCGTGGTGAAGTCGCCGCCCACGTACACCGTGCTGCCGGAAATCTGCAGCGCGCGCACCATACCGTCGGGTGCGGGGTTCCAGGCAAACACGACCTGCTGGGTCGTGAGGTCGTAGGCCTTGAGGACGCTGCCGCCGTAGTACACGGTGGTGCCGGCGTCGTTGGCGGCGATGGCTTCGACCGTGAAGCCGCCGTCGAGCGTCTGCACGGCTCCGGTCATGGCATCGGCCGCGACCAGGCCGCCAGCGCCCAGGAACACGGTGGTGCCCGAGAGCAAAACGGCATTCACCTGGAATGATGCAACGGCCGGTGCCCAGGGCGTGAGCGATCCTGTCGTCGTGTCGATGGCTGCGGCGTTGGAGCGCGGCTGGCCGTCGATTGCGCCGAACTCGCCGACCACGTAGAGCACGCCGCTTGGGGACAACTCGAGACCCCGCACGATGGTGGTGCCGACCTGGCCGATTCCGAACGAGAACGAAAAGTCGGGGTCCAGCCGGCCATTGGGCAGGATGTGCACCAGTGGTGCGGTCGCGACATCGTCGACGAACTCGAAGCGTCCGCCGAGATACCAGCCGCCGGCGCCATCCGACACCGCGGCGTGCACGGCGATGCCCTTGACCTTCGACAGACGCGGATTCGGCACGCCGCTGGCGGCATCCATCAGCAGGGCCGAGCCCGTGAACGGCGCGACGGTGTTGAAGGTGCCGCCAAGGTAGATCGTGTCGGCCGATCGGGCCACGGCTTCGATGCGGCCGTCGGTGATCCACAGATCATTGCGAGGGTAGTCGTTCAAGGCCCAGGCCGTGCCGGCCAGGCCCTGCAGCAGAAGGGCGACGAAGGCCAGCCAGATCTGACGGGTCTTCGATGCGTGGGTGTGGGGGCGTTCGGACATGGCAGGTTCCCGGTCATGAGGGGTTCCCGGATGCCAAGCGCAGGTTCGCGCGAAAATCGGTCAAGGACGTGGGGATTGGGGCTGGGCGGGCCCGAACTTCGCTCCCGGGGCGTCTGAACTACCGCATTCCGGCGCCGGGCACCGGGGGTTCGGGTCGCTGTTGTGGAGGGCGCCGCGCTGCGCTGGGCGGCGATCAAGAGCGGCCGCGCAGGCGCGCGTCCCTCCTCAAGGCCGGTTCGTGCCTGCCAGGGCATGCCGCGGCCGCCGGCGCGAACAGCTCTGGCGCACATCCCGATTCAGCGCGCGCCGGAGCCGCGCTACCTCTCGCTCTGGCTCAGGGCCGGGGCGCAGTGTCGCGCCCAGGTCATTGAATTCCCATATTCCGGCAAGAGCCGGCTCTTGTAGCCCGAAGTGCGCGTAGCGCTTTCCGGGCGGTGATGCGAAAGGCGCCGGGGAGCCGCTGCGGGGCACCCTCGGCCTACTTCCGTTCCGCTGGTTCATGGTCCGTCGGCAGTGTCGGGCCGAAAAAGGTGGCTTGCAATGGCGCCGGGAATTCGTTCAGAGGGTCTCTGGTCGGGCTAGACTGCTTATGGGGCCTTCTTTCCTGAGCAAGCTTTGGCGCGATCCATGCGATCTTCGGTCGACATCACCCAATGTCTGCAGCGCTGGAAAGCCGGCGATCGCGCGGCCCTCGATGAGCTGGCCGTGCTCGTGCAGGGGCAGCTGCGTGAGCTCGCCGCAGTCCGTTTGCGCAGTGAGCGGCAGGTGACCCTGCAGCCCACCGCGCTGGTGAACGAGGCAATGCTGCGCATGCTGGGCGGCGATGTGGACTGGCGCGACCGCGCCCATTTCTTCGCCTTCGCGGCGCTGCACATGCGCAGCGTGCTGGTCGACCAGGCCCGCGCCCGGCAATCGCAGCGACGCGGCGGCGACCTCGTGCAGGTGACCCTGGGTGAGGAACTGGTTGACCCCGATGCCGACCTCGGCATTCTCGAGTTGCATCAGGCGCTGGAGCGGCTGGAGGCTGTCGACGCCGATTCGGCGAAAGTCGTCGAGCTGACCTATTTCGGCGGACTCGGGCGGGAAGAGGTGGCCGAGGCGCTCGGGTGTTCGGTTTCCAGCGTGTTTCGGGCCCTGCGCTTCGGCCAGGCCTGGCTGCGTCAGGCGTTAAGCGAGTGAGCGGCGGAACGGCGCCTGGGCTGCGCGAGAGTTTCGATCGTCTGATCGAGATGGCACCCGATCAGCGTCACGCGGCGCTGGCGGAACTCGATGCCCAGCACCCTGAGTTGGCCGAGCAGCTACGCAAACTGCTGCCCTCGGGAGGCACATCCGGTGAAGCCGACGACCCGGTCGCCGAGCGCCTGCTGCGCAGCCTGGATGGCGCGCCACCTGTGCACGGTCAACTCGGCCCTTATCGCTTGCTGCGCCTGCTCGGCGCGGGTGGCATGGGTTGGGTCTATCTGGCCGAGCGCGACGCCGACGGGGTGCGCCAGCAGGTGGCCCTGAAGCTGGTGCGCGGCGCCGGTGAGTCCACCGCGAACGATCTGTTTCAGCGCGAACGCAGCGTGCTCGCCAGCCTGCAGCACCCCAATATTGCGCGTTTTCTCGATGCGGGCACGGTCGCGGGACAACCGTATCTGGTCATGGAGTACGTGGACGGCCAGTCCCTGGCAAGCTGGCTGGAAAAACGTCAGCCCAGTCTGCAGCAGCGGCTGGATCTGGTTGCGGCGCTGGCGCGGGCGGTTGACCACGCGCACGCCAACCTCGTCGTGCATCGCGATTTGAAGCCGGCCAACCTGCTGGTGCGAGGCGATGACAGCCCCGTTCTGCTCGACTTCGGCATCGCCAAACTGCTCGACGCCGAGGACGCCAACCGGGTGACCTCTACGCGTGTCTACACCCCGACCTACGCCGCGCCCGAACAGATTGCCGGACGTCCGGTCACCGTGGCGACTGACGTGCATGCGTTGGGTTTGCTGCTGTTCGAACTGTTGTGCGGGGAACCGGCGCGTGGCGAGCAGGACGAGACACCGAGAACGCGACCTGGCGACATCGCCCGTGCATCCAGCTTCCCCTGGGTTCGCCGCGACGCCGACGCCATCAACGTCGAGCTCGATCGCATCGTGGCCATGGCCGTGCGGGAAGAGCCCGAACGCCGCTATCGGTCTGCGGGCGATCTGGCCGCGGACATCCAGCGCTGGCAGCGAGGCCTGCAGGTTCAGGCCATGCCCGACACCGTTCGCTATCGCAGCCGCAAATGGCTGCGCCGTCATCGATGGGGCGTCACGGTGGCGGCCGCGGCGGTGCTGGCCACGGCCTTCTTCGTCGTACAACTGCAGGCATCACTGCAACGCGCGCTGGCAGCCGAGCAGGAGGCCCAGCAGAAGGCGCGCACCGCGCAGGCGGTGGCAGATCTGATGACCGACCTGTTCAGCGGTGCCGACCCGCGCGTCGCCCGCAACGCCGACGTCAGCGCCCGCGCGCTGCTCGAACGCGGGGCCGAGCGCCTGACCACGCACCGCAGCGGTGATGCCGCGATCGACGCCCAGCTGCGTCTCACCATGGGCGTGCTGCTTGCGGGCATAGGCGATCCCGCTGCAGCCGTATCGCAGTTCGACGCCGGCCTGGCCACTCAACCACCCGATCCGCTGATGCGGGCTGAACTGCTGCATGAGCGCGCCCGGGCGCTGACGCGACAGGGAAACAATGTCGAGGCGGAACCTTCCGCGCGGCAGGCATTGGCCTTGCGAGAGGCGAGTCTGGGCCCCAATGCCCCGGCGGTGGGGCATGCACTGAATTCGCTGGGCGTTGCGTTGCAGAATCAAAACCGTGAGGACGAAGCCGAAGCGCAGTTTCTTCGCGCCGAGGCCATCTTCGGCGCGCAGCAGCCTCCGGATCTGGAGGCGCTGGCATCGTCGCGTCACAACATGGGGCGGGTCGCCCAGAAGCGCGGCGACTTGCCGTTGGCGATCCGTCGTTTTCGGCAAGCCATCGAAGACAAGTCATCGCTCTATGGGGCCGACGATCCGCGCACGCTGCTCACCATGATGGTGCTGGGTCAGGCGCTGGCGAGCGCCGGAGACTACGACCAAGCCATCGAGTGGCTGCAGCGCGTGGTCGAAGGACGCCGCAAAGCGCATGGCGACCGAAGCCTGGAAACGGCCTCTGCGCTCAACGAGCTCGCCGCCCACGAGTTTGGCCAGGGCAACCTTGCCCAGGCGCAGGCGCACTACCTGGAAGCGCTTGAGATGACGCGCCAGGTCGATCCTGACTCCTCCGATGCGGCGCTGCTGCTGAACAATCTCGGTGCGCTGCAGGAGGTACGCGGCGATCTCGAAGGCGCCGAGCGCAACATGCGCGCATCGCTGCAGCTGCGTCAGCAGCTTTTCGGTGCAGAACACGCCAACACCGTGCGCGTCGAGCACAACCTCTGCCGCGTGCTGGTCGAGCGGGGCAAGCTCGCCGAGGCGCGGTCCTGCGCCGGGAATGTCCTCAAGCGCCGCCGCCAAGCGCTGGGTGATGGGCACCCGGAGGTCGACGACAGCCGCGCCCTGCTCGAAGGACTGAGCCCGTCACCCGACAGAGCCTGGTTGGTTGATCGCTACGATCACTATCGGCAACGAGGTGCTGCGGACATTGCGCGCACCATGCGCTTCGCCTGGCTGCTCGCATCCAGCGAAGGCGACGCGGATGATCTCGGACGCTTGACGAGCCTGGCGCAGTCACTGCGTCAATACCAGGGAACGCGCTCGATCCGCGCCGCGTTGACGGAACTGCAGCTCGCTCGACTTGCCACGCAACTGGGTCGAGCCGACGTGGCGGTCCAGGCGCTGTCGCGTGGCGAGGCCGTCCTTGACGATGCCTTGGTGCCGCAGTCGCCAGATCGAAAACTGATGGGTGAGCTGCGCGCGGCGCTCGCCGCACCTGCCCGCGCGAAGTGATCCATGGCAACCTCGCAAACGTCTCACCGAAACTGATGAAGCCGCTGACGAATCCGTAACCGTGCTACAGGACCATCGGCGGCGCAACGCAGGTCTTGGCCATGTATTCGGTAGGTTCGGGCATGACAGGAACGCCGATCATGGTCAAAGGGAGACGCAGGTCGCGCGCAGCGCTAATTCAATCGCCGCCCCGGGCCGAGCATGCGACCCTCGAAAGTCAGGATGACGGTCTTGAGCTTGCTCAGGTCCAGCCATTGATTGCCGTTGATGTCGAAGTCGATGCGCCAAACGGCAAATGGGCTGAGACCGATGTAGCCTTGATCGCCTTCGCCCAGATTTCCACCCGCGACATTGGTCTGGTCCTTGTAGTCAATGCGGTAGGGGCGGATGCGTGGTCTGTGGCTGAACTGGTGGAGCACGCCGGGTTTGTCCAGATTGACATCGCTGTTGAGCAGTGCCTGTCCGCTGTGCACCAGATTGACGAACAGCACATGATCGCCGCCATCGATCTCGGGGAACTCCAGCCGGAACTTGCGCGCAATCACATGCGACATGTTCATGAATCCGGGCTCATCGCGAATGCGCAGTCGAAAGGCCAGGGACCGCGAGGCAAGCATCGCTGCGAATTCGTTGGGGTAGCGCTCGGCGGAAATCGTCAGCTTCTGGGTGAAGTCGGAGAATGCTTCGTTGTCTTCGCGGAAGCCGTCGATTTCACTGATCAATCGTTCATGGGTGGCAGCCAGCGTCGCGATGTTCAGATCGCTGGTCTTGAGCTGTCGATCGCGCAAGGCCCAGTACTGGTAGGCACGATTCTCCTGATAGATGTTGCGCAGCAGATTGCGCTGCAGGTCTTCGTAGGCGTCTTTGACAAAAGCGGTGTAGATCGGCAGCACATTGTCCTGATGGCGCGCGACCTCGGCATTGAGGTGCTGGATGGTGTCGTAGACCTGGTCGTGCTGCGTCTTCAGATTCAATAATTGCGCCACCAGCGTGGTGTAGTTGTACGCCGCCATGTTGCGGGCCTGAACCAGTTCCAGGTAATAGTCCATCGCCGTGCGCAGCTCACCGGCGGCATCGAACTTGCCCAGATACTTCTTCAGCAAGGCATCGAATTCCTCGCCATCCACCAGGATCTTTGCCGCGTTCGGGTTGCTCTCGTCCAGGTAATCCTTCACGGTCGAATAGGCCTTGCGCACACTCTCTATCGTCGCCTTGGCCTGCTTGAAGATGTTCACCACACTGGACACTTTCTTGCTGAATTCGGTGGCCTTCTTCACCGCATCAAAGGCCGTCTTGATACCGCCGACTCCGCTCACCACGCCACCGGCACAGCCAATCACGGTGGCCAGCATGTCGAGGAACTGCTCAAAACCCAGGCCTTCTTCTTCCTGCAAGAACTTGATCAGCTCGTCCTTGAACTTGAGTTCTCCTTCCAGCAACACGGTACGCTGGTAGCGAAGATCTTCGGAATAGTCCCTGACCTCGGTCTCGAAGTCTTCGATCTGCGGCCTGAGCTTGTCGATCTCGGTCAGGAAATCACCCAGCTTGCGATCGATGTTCTGCTTGGCTTCGATGAACGAGCGCATGCGCGCCTTGTCAGTGGCAGCCTTGTCCAGATAGCGGTTGTACTGGTCCTCCACCACCTTGCCCAGCTGGATGAGTTGACCCGTGCGCGTCATCAGGTTTTCCAGATTGAGCACCGGCGTCCAGTTGTAACTATGGCCGTAGAAGTCCAGCCCCTGCTGCAGGCGCATCAAGGAAATCACCGCGCTGTTGTGAATGCCTGCGCGTACCTTGCTCTCAGGCGCACCCACGGCTTGCGCCGCAGCAGCGTCTGGATCGGCAAACCGGGCATTGATGCTGATCAACCACTCATAGCCGCGCGCCACGGTATTCAAGGCGGGCTCATTCGCAGCGTTGAGGAAATCGAGATCGGTCGCGTTCTGAGTGATCATCAACTGGCTCAGGCTCAAGTACGGCGCCAGATCGGAAAAGCCAAACGCCGGCACTTGGGCGCCGCTGAAGGCCTTGCCGTTGAGATGCAGCGGCTGTCCCGCAGCGCCTTGCGGGCCGGTGTTCCCGTGGCCTTGAGCGACGGGGCCCTGCGGGCCATCGTGGCCATTGGTCGCTCGTCTGTCCTCAAGCGCCTTGCCAGTCCTGGCATCGACCATTCTGGTCATGGCGCCCTTGCCTCCGAGCCCGCCGGCACCTGGCTCGCCGGGATTGGCGGGGCCGCCACCGTCGCCACCGTCAACGCTGTAGATCAGCGCAAACTCGATCGGCTCAATGACATTGACTTCAATCTGTCCACCCCTGCCGCCCGGACCTGATCGCCCCGGAGATCCCGCGCGACCGCCCACCTGTCCGTCCTTGCCGATGGCTTCTTGTGGAAAGCCAAAGTTGCCGTTGGTCAGCACGCCGGTTCTGTTGCTTTGTGCTCCGTCGGCGCCCGATTCCCCGCGCACGCCGGCGTGGCCATCCTGCCCACGCCCGCCGGGGCCACCCCTGGCCAGCAGACCGAGTGTGGCGCCGTGAATCTGATCAGCGAAGCGCTGCAGCAACACGTCGATCAATGGCGCGCGCACATGTGCCTGTATCTGCTCGCGCACCGTCTGCTGCATGGCGGGCGACAAGTCGCCGCTGACCACGGCAGCAGACAATCGAATGGGCGCCGTCATGATCAGCGAGGAATCCAGTTGCACCGTCCCGATCTTGCCATCGCGCCCGATCGCCGCGGATGCGATCAACCGGCAGCCAAAGGACGAGCTGACAATTCGCATGCTGCCGGAAAACTTCGTGGTCCCGGTGAGCTTCAAGGCCGGTAGCTCGAAGGACAAGCGAATCCGCCGAGAACTGCCATCAAATCCCACCGATGCCAGCACAAGCTGCGCAAGTCCTTCGATGAGGCCCTGGTCGAGGGTCAACGAGACTTCATTGGGGCCGAACATCCTGGTTCGGGCAAACTCGAAGGGTGCCAGCTTGCTGACATTGTCGATCCTGGGCGGATGGTCGGAAAGGAGCTTGGCGCCGATGGACGCAAGATCGCTGGCGGCGAGCTTGCCGCTCGCTGACGGGAGGCGTACCAATCGCTGTGCGCAGATCCGTATTTTCCCGGCGTCTCCGCCTTGCGTGCCATCGGCGCCATCGGTGCCGGCCGCGCCGGGTGTGATGTCCTTCTGAGTCGCGGGCTCACCCGGGGCGAAGTCATGGGCCGCATCGGCACCCGAGGTATCCAGCGAGATCACCCCGTCGATGATGATCTCGCGCGCGTGAAGCTCGATGTCGCGCCCCGGATTCTCCAGCGCGCCGCTCAATCGAATCTGATCGGCATACACCGAAAAATGCTTGCGTGACCCCAGTCGTTTGCCAGCCACCGCCTGATAAGGCAGGTGTGCCTGAGTGAGATCAATGCGATGGGTGTGGATACTGAGCCGATCCTCGGTGTCGTCGATGATCTCTCGATTGGGCGTCGAACTTGCGCTTTGCGACTTGCTGCTCATGGGGCTCTCACCTTGGGCGGTTGGCATGGCGATCTAGCCCGCGCTTCGTCGTCCGGGCTGTGACAAAGGAAGGCGAATGTTCGCTGCAAACCCTACCTTCCCGTCACCCACTTGCAAACCCTCGCGTAGCCAAGGGCGAACCTTGACCCGATTCCGCCGCCCGCTTACCCCCGGCGCCACCTGGTTCTTCACCCTCAACCTGGCGCAGCGCCAAGCAAACACCTTGCTGATCGATCACGCCGAGGTCTCGCGCGAGTCGCTGCGCCGGGTCAAGCAACACCATCCCAGTCGCATTGGCGCCTTCGTGGTCTGGCCCAAACATCTGCACGCCGCACTCGACATTCCATCGACACGTCGAAAAGGGATTGTGCGGAATCGACTGGGGCAGTACGCCACGCCAGGAGCTCACCCGCGTTCGCGAACAGCCGCAGTCCACGAGTACCACGGCTCCTCGCAACTGCTCAGCTGCGGAGCACCTTGTCCATGGTCTTGCCTTTGGCCAATTCATCCACGAGCTTGTCCAGCATGCGGATCTTCTTCATGAGTGGGTCTTCGACTTCTTCGACACGAACGCCACAGACAACGCCAGTGATCAAGTGGCAGTTCGGGTTCATGGCCGGAGCGTCGCTGAAGAAGGCCCTGATGTCTGCCTTCCCTTCAATCTGCTTACGCAGACCTGCTCGGTCGTAGCCGGTCAGCCAGCAGATCACTTCATCGACTTCGTCCTGGGATCGACCCTTCCGTTCGGCCTTCTGCACGTACATCGGGTACACAGAGGCGAAGGCAGTCTTGAAGATTCGGTGCTCGGACATGACGCTGCTTCGGCAGACCAGAGGGAGTTGCTGCGAGGCCCAGGGTTCGAGTTCTGCCGTGCGCGACGGCAAGGCGATTGGCCCTGGCGGAGAATGATAGACAACAGCGTTGCACAGGCCCAAGTGTCCTGCCGTACATCCTGCCGAGAACCCACCTTGTACGTTCAGGGCTCAAGCGGGTGTCCTCCGCGACAGATCGCTGGTCTGGCTCACTCAAAGTCATCCATGAACAGTTCCGCACCAACGGCGACGGCGACGTTGTTTCCGGGATCGCGGTCCAGATAGTCAAAGGCGGGCCAAGCGTAAAGGCTGGCCTTGCGCATTTCGCCAGGCACTGACTGAAGCCAGTGCACGACGCATTCGGTCGTGGCGCCCGGTTCGAGATCGAATGCCCCGCGGGCGCCGTAAACACGGATCTGCGCGCCGGCCATCATTTCGGGGCTGCAGTCGATGGATTCGATAGCGCCCTGCCCAGACACGTCCACCGTCCATTGAACATCGGCTGCGAGCGCGTTCGATTCATTGTGCAATCGAAAGCGGGCTCCGTTCGCAGCGGGGGCGCCGGTGACACGCAGGTCTCCGCTGATGCTGTCGATGGGTTCGCGAATGCGTCCGACGGCCGCGGTCGTGTACGGACGTGCGCCAGCTGCAGGCCCGGTGAACGCGAATCCCAGCTCGCCCTCGGCGCGAAAGCTGCGGGTGGACGGGCCGTCCTCGCGAAACAAACCACGCAAGGTGTCAGATTCGATGGCGAGCCAATGCACCCCGCGGAGCTCGCCCGTGGTCGGGTTCATGCGGCGCACATAGGTTTGCGCGTTGGCGACGGCGGAGAACTCCAGTGCAACTTCCCCGTAGCTTTCGGCGCACAACAGGTCGCCGTTCGAGGCCATCGAGAACTGTCTGCAACCAGTGCTGGTGCGCGGGGCAAAGGACTGGGACTGGTCCCAGACGGTTGCACCGGTCGCGCCGTCCAGGCGCAGTGTACGCGCGACGGTGTTGCTGCTCGACGACAGGACATTGCGCAAGGTGAATGCGAGCGATCCATCCTCCAGCTCGGCGTTCGCGAACACGATCGCCGGATTGGGCGTGGTGCTGACAATTTCGCGAGACCAAACCAATCCGTGCCCTGGCGTTCGCCGTTGAACCGTAAAGATGTAGACGCCGCTCGGATTGCGACGGACGGTGATCATCCAGAGATCCCGATGATCGACACCCACGTCGCTAGCAACATTGATGCTCGCATCACCCTGCCAGGCGCCGAGTTGGATCAGGCTGCCATCGACGGCGTTCACGGCGGCGAGCGACGCTTCTCCAGGTGTTGGGTTGATGACTACCAGCTGGCGACCTCTGTCGGTTCGGGTGAGCACGCTGACGTCTGCATGCACGACGTCCCAAGCCGGTTGCCCGCTGGGTGCAAGACCGATGGCATGCATGCCGCCCGAATTGGAGGCCGCATAGATCAGGTAATTTTCAGGGGTGAGCGTGACGCCGAGAAAGCTCGTTGAGCTGAAGGTCGGCGGTGGCGGCGACAGCTCGCGCGTATCCAGAAGAACATCGGCGCCGGTCAGCGCATCGACGACCTGCGCTCGCAAGCGCCAGCGTTCCGGCGCCGTCAGGCGCTCGCCTTCCGCAATCAGCACACGCTGGTCATTGACCTGGAAGTTCGGAAACGAATCAGGCGATTGTGCAGCCACATTGCGTGCCCAGATCCGCTCCCCCGTTGCGCCGTCGACGCCTTCGATACGACCCTGCCAGGGCAGTTTGGGGGTCAAGGTGGTGCCGAGAATCAAACCCTTCCCGGATCTGCCGAGAATCGAGACATCCGCGGAAACATCGATGTTGTTGGGTTCGATCGGATCGCTGGCGGCGCCGGTATTCGCATCGATAACGTGCGCGACAAAGCCCAGTGAACGAAATCGATCCGAACGGCCATACTGGACCGCGAATACACTGGTGCCGTCACTGATCAAGTTCGGAAGCTGCGCTCTCGCCGGAAACGACTCGTCGACATCGCTTGGAAAGTCGAAACCTTGCCGGTAGAGCTGAGCTCCATCTGCGAGCCTCAGCCCGGTCACTTGCACCTGACCGACCTCGGGTCCTTGGCTGAGGTAAGCGGCCACGCTGCCGGTGCTCGCCAGGCGTTTGGGGATCGCCGTCAAGGGGATCTCCCGTTCAATCGCGCCAGCTTGCACATCGGCGATGGCCATGATCTGGACAGGACCAGACTTGTGGCCGGTAAAGACCAGGCGTTCCGGTCCCGCCATTTCCAGAAACCCATCCGGGGTGCAGTCGGAAATCAGTGTGTCCCAGACTACTTGGCCCGTGGCCGAAACTCGGAGCAACTGGCAGTCGTGAAAGGGCGGAATCGCGCTGAGTCGGTCCACGAGCACGAACAGGCCGTCCGACGTAGCGGCCGGCTGAAACGCTCGGGCAACGATGGAAGAATCGGCAAACAGATCCCGCCAGGGCATATAGGCGCGGGTCTGCATATCGGTCGAATTCAGCGTCTGCAACGCGTAGTCATTCGCGACATACACGTTGTCCTGGCCGATCCAGGCGGTGAATGGCACGCTCGAGTAGATTCCGGCGGGTTGGTTGACGAGCCCCTCCGAACCCAAGTCTGCCCCAGACGTTTCAGCGTAGGCCTCGATTCGTCCATCGCTGCGGCGCACCCGAACCGCCTGCAGCCAGCCGTTGTTCACGAGCGCAACCAGATCGCCGCCGGCGCTCAGTTCGGCGACGAAACCCGCCCGTGCGGCGCGATCGGACTGCGTGCGCAGGCCGCCGATCGGGATCGTCCAGCGCAACGCTCCCTGGATGTCCATCAGTGATAGATGCGCACGAAAGAGTCCGGAACTCGACGGTTGCAGCTCGAGATCGACACTCAGGATGGCCGTCGACCCATCAGCCAACTGACGCGCCGCGAGCGGTTGCGCCATGAATGGCATCGGTATTGAGGTCGACGGCACACCCGCCGAGTAGCGAACCAGACCCCCGTGCGCGGAGGTTTGCGCCAGCAATGTCGGAAACGGCGTGGCGCCCTGGATCACCAGAGCGCCCTGAGGATCTGGGCAAAGCACCGATTCCGTAGCGAAGGGCGAAGTAACTCGTCCGAATTCAACGCACGCGTCCGGCGCCAGCGACACTGTCGGCTCGTGGCGCCAAACGACGGCGCTATCCGCGAAGGCGGCTCTGCACGTCAGCGCAACGACCCACAGGAATCCCAATCTGATCCGCATCCCTTCCATTGCGCTACTGACGATCCCGAGGTCAATCGT
Source organism: Rhodanobacteraceae bacterium (assembly GCA_024234055.1). Taxonomy (NCBI): domain Bacteria; kingdom Pseudomonadati; phylum Pseudomonadota; class Gammaproteobacteria; order Lysobacterales; family Rhodanobacteraceae; species Rhodanobacteraceae bacterium. The sequence goes on along the minus strand of JACKOW010000002.1, from coordinate 333,963 downwards.
TCGAGCATAGGATCTGGAAGATGCGCTGTCGCGGCATGCGCGATTTCGATCCGCCGAGCACCCAGTTGGCGTGCACAATTCACTCTCAACCGGGCGGTTCGACAGGTCGTCGAAAGGGCGACCCATCCACGATGAAATCCCAACCGCGCTACACCACCCACCGGCGGATTCCACCATCGGTGTAGCCACAAGGCCAGGTCAGGCCCCCTTCGCGGCAAGCAGTGGAATCCGCACGACCAGGCTGCGCGGGTTCCACTCTGCCGAGAACCCACCAGACGCGTTCACCGTCATCCCATTCGGTGATCGCACCTTGCGCGGGTTGGCTGTCGGCTCGATCGTCCGAAGCCAAGTCATGTTGATCGCATGACGATTGGCGCTTGAGATCGATTCCGGGGATCGCGTTCAATGCCGATCACGAAGCGGGAGAGCAGTCTTGAACGGACCTATCCTTGAGCTTGGCGGTCCAGATCGGGCGACAGCGCAGCGCCCTGTTGAACCACCAGGCGCAAGTCGCTGGCAATGGATCCTGCTTCTCGTTCTGTACGTGTTGACGCTCGCGGCGCAGTTCACCAGTCTGGCGTTTGGGCGGATACAGCCGGAGCACGACTTCGCTACGATGCTGCTGCCCAGCCTGCTGTTCCTGAGCGTGCTCACCCTTCCTGCGTTGTGGATTGGGCTGCGACTGGGGCCTGCGCTTGGTCTGGGCGCACCGCGATTCGCAGCCCTGTTGGCGCGTCAGCCCGGCGCGATGCGGGCGCTCGCTCGCGACTGGGTTGTGGCGGGAACTGCCGGAGCGCTGCTGGGTGCCATCTTCCTGTCCGTACGCTACGCGGCCCAACCCTATCTGCCAGCCGCTCTGCCCGAACCGGGCTTCCGCGGTGTCCTGGGTGGACTCGCGGTGTCATTCGGCGCGGCCGTCGGCGAAGAGGTCTGGTTTCGGCTGGGTTTGATGACCTTGCTGGTATGGGCAGTGACCCGTCTTGCCGGCAAGCGCAAGCCGTCCAGCGTCGCCGTCTGGAGCGTGATCATCATCGCCGCGTTTGGCTTCGGGCTGGCGCACGTCCCGCAAATGGTTGCCTTTGGTGCCGCATCGCCGGTTGCTGTGGCGTCAACGGTGCTGGGCAATGTGTCGGTCGGCGTTCTGTACGGGTGGTGCTACTGGCGACGCGGATTGCTCGCAGCGATGATCGCCCACTTCTCGGCCGACATCGTGCTGCATGTGTTGCCGGCGCTGGCGGTGTAGCGGCTGCATGAACAGAAATCGGAGTGCAGCATCGATCGACCGGCAAGCGCGCACGAAAACCGCTGCTCGGCCGCAGCCTCCTTGACTGACCGCCTCCCAGCGCCCGCCCACATTCGCGAAAAACCGCAGACGACGAGCAGGATGACGGCGAGCAAAGGGAACCGAATCGATCGAGAGAACGTGATTCCGATCATCGCGACTGTGAAATGACATCAGAGCAATCAAATAAGACAAGAAGCCCGCCGCTTAGCGGTTTCGTTAATCTGTCGCCACAGTATCGACGAGCGGCCGCCTGGTCTCTCGGCGCAGTATCGGCTTTCTTCATCGGATTCCCTGTGGCGATCATGACCCTTACAAATCCAAAAGACTGGCCGTCATCGCTTGGAATTGCTGCCACATATTTTGTGCCACTATTCATTTTAATCCACGTGTTGGCTCCATATTTTGGCGAAAAGTGCAAAGACTACAAGGCTGCAGGATTCATGTTTTGCTGTCTTGCCACTTGGATATCAACTGTGTCATGTTTTGCACTTAATGCTTTTGTCAGCCCAAGAAACACTTTTGCCGGTTACAGCGAAAGGCTAGCAACCAGTTCCCCTTCATTGCTCCTTGCTCTTGCCTTGGGGACACTCATGGCATTTATCGCCGGGGTATTCTTTATCGGCTCCTGTGAGCGTGTAGTGGAAGCTTCCGCTACCTTGGAGCATCCGGACTCCTAGCAAACGCGCGTGAGGTGCAACAATCTAGAAAACGTGATTTTGATCATCGCGACAGATGCGGTTCGCTGCGCTCACCGTCATCCTACTCAGCTACCGCACCTTACGCGGGTTGAGTTAGGCCGGACCGCGCAGCGGCTTGGCGAAGTGGTACACGATACCGCGTTACCCGAGCCGCGAATCGGTCTCGGCTTGAACGAATTGTTAGGCAGCAGCCTAAACGTGTGTGAGCATAAGACAATAGCCATCGGGATCCGTGAGGCGAAATTCTCCCTGAGGGCAATAGAACGGGTACGCAATCTCTCCGACGGGCAAGCCCTTATTCTTGAACTCCGTATGTGCAGCCTGAATGTTCTCAAAGTACAAATAGAAGAGGATGGCTTGTTGCATTGGATCGATGGGATCGGAAGCCTTAGCCAGCGTTAGATGCGCATTACCTGAATCCATATGAGCCCACACGGGATCAGCTCCATCCTCCGGAGAATGAGAGTTGGTTGCAGTGAATCCAAGATGTTCATAGAACGCGATAGAGCGCCCCACGCCAAATACGTAGGCCATTGCAACCAGAGATTTTCTGAGTTCGCCACAATATTCTCCTTCTGCTTAACGCCGCATTAATCCGCCGCGGCGCGGCAGCTGGTTTGTGCGAAGAGCTCGATCCGCAGTCGGCTTGAATGCATAGTTAGATTTCGCCGAACCGCGCATAGGGTGCGTTTTCAATGATCATAATTGTCCGTGTTTTCCCAGGTGCACGCGTTCAACGAAAGCTCGCAATTCACTAAGTCGTTCATCACCGAGCGGAACACTAGCCAACAGCTTCGTAACAAATTTCGGACCGTGAGAACCAATCTGGGGACAAAACGCTTCTATTTCACCTACGGGGATAAGATAGATTCCGACTCCCTCAAGAATATCCCTCAGCGCGTTGTAACTCTGTTGAGCATCTCCCTTTGGAATTGCACGCGTTCCGAACCTCTTCACCTCTGCCCAAGGTTTGCCCTGTTTCAGTGCCTCGATGATGTCACTTTTCGGAAGCTCGTTTTCATCGATACTCCCAAGTATGCCTATAATTTCCTTCTTTATCTCGGGATTGTCTTTTGCTTTAATACCCTTCCTCACTGCAGAGTCCACTCTCGACCAAAGTTTTTCCACATCTTCCCAGCGGCCCCCGAATGCTTCAACCGTTGACTCAACCAATGACCGTTCGGCCAAAAAGTCGAGGTCAAACACAGCTTTTACTGGAACACCGATTCGGCGCAACACGGTTGCGACCTTCGGAACTCCATGTTTGCCCCCAGTTGGCACGTAGGCAGTATCTTCCCATTGCTTTGTATCCCCGGATGCCAAGTGATCCGCAACTGAGTTTATTAACCTGCAGTCACTATCGTCCTCGCAGATTATTGTTTGTTCATGAAATATCCCTTCTAGTGCGTTGGAATAACGCAGCTCCGGCTTCTCCCAAAGTTCCCGGATCACCGTTGGTTCTGCCTCGGCCACCAAATTGACGCTACCCTCTCGGCGGATGCGCAATATCCTTACGTTGCCCTTTGTTCCCTCCAAGAATCCACGCAAAATGTCACTACTGTGCGTTGCCACGAGTAACTGACCATCGACTTCGGAGGCCAGCGTCTCGCCCAATCTTCGCATTTGGGGCGGATGCAGGAAGGCCTCCGGCTCATCAATCAAAGTAACGTTCCTATTAGCGACAACGGCTTCAAACAGGATTCCAGCGTAGCTCTTCATTCCGTCGCCTTGCTTGTCAAGGAGTGGGTTCTCCCGAACAGCCGCGACATACGCGTTACTCACCCGATCGATGCCCACGCCAGGACCCGGAATCTCTCCCACATGAATTGGGAGACGACTTCCACCTCGGAAGTCAAACATGAGATCCTTTCCAAATGCGCGCTTAAACAACGCGCTAATTCTGGACATCAGTGCTTCGTCATCATACAGAATGTGCTGTGGCTTCGATTTTTGGTCTCCAGGCGCAATGCTGCCTTGCTGTTCACACACCTTCAGTCGATCATCCGCCGCAATCTTTTTGAAAAAACCGTCCACCAGCGTGTGTTGAAGATCGGGCTGGCTCCAGAATTCAATGTGGTTTTCAGCAACTGACCAGTCGGTATATTGATATACGCCCCTTAGATATGTCCCGTTTCTTTCCAAGAATCGTTTTAATTCCTCTTTTGTCCCGGACTTAAACAGTCTTAATTCGGAAACTACTAGCGGCCTTTCCTTTTTTCCACTCCTGGCGAGTGCTATTATTTCCCTAAGTGATTGGGATTTTCCGCTATTGTTTGGACCGACTATAATCACTTTTTCCTTCGGGCCCAATTTAAAAGCATGGCCGCCGGAAAATTCGATTGATTCGATGGATGCAGAAGGCTTCAATTTTTCTCTCTTGTCTAGTTGCTCACGCTTTGCAGCGTTGAAGGTTGGAAAATTCGTGATCCTGATCATCACGAGTGATGTTGCCCGCTTCGTCTACGACATCCTGCCCGATTGACGGACGTTGCGCACGTTCGGTTAACGCATCTTCCGCAGGTTTACATGCCTTGTGCGTGTGTTAAGGATTTTTGTCCAGTTCCTCTCCCAAAGAAGGGATTCTCCGGCGCTTTGTTTCATCATCTCGCCTAAGTTCAATGAATATGTGACGCGGAATGTCGGGAGATTTGATTTCATGCCTTACCTCTGGCACATAGCCGTTTTTGTGGCTCATCTCCCTCAACTTCTCTGAAATAAACAAAGTCTTTTCGTCGATGATTTGTCTAAAGAAGTTTGAAAGTTCGCCATATAGTCTGGACTTCCGATAGGCATCTCCAAACGGATCCATGATGGTCTTTTTGAGTACAAATAGTGCAGCGGCCGCTATTGTGCCTTCCAATACAATAGAGCCTGTTGATACATTCGTGATACGCAGTCGCTCGTGTCTCAGGTTTCGTATTCGTTCCTTAGCAGCATCGGCGATGATTGGCGGAATACGAAGCGATTGTGACGCTTGCTCAATGTCTCTTCGATCGGAATTGTAGAGCACGTTTTCAATTAGGTCTAATGCATCACGAAAATTCAGGCTTTCGGTGCCTTCATCGCATGCTAGGCGGACGTGTAGAACGATGTCATGAGGTCGGTATTTCATCTGTCTTTTCCTCGCGTAGCGCCACATTATTTCGTTGGGGTGTCTTAAGCTGGTTGGGCAAGGGGCTCGTAGTAAAATTGGCTTCACTGCGCATCTTAGGTGTTTCAACCAGTTGACAACAAAGTTCGCGCTGAGATGGATGGTACCGATGAAAGGCTACGTATACGGAATTCCCGGCAGAGCAGATTCGGCATCGGTGATTTCTCAGGGCCAAATCTGTTCCAGTTCGCGCTAGGAAGTTGAATCCGTACGATGAAGCCACGGGGGTTCCGCCCCGTCAGGAACCCATCCTTCCCGTTGATGCAACGCATTCTCACACATTCACGTTTGCATCAATGCCGAATTGCTTTAGATATTCGAAGCCATTGTTATTGATTTCGCAATTATAGAGTCTCGCGACATGGCGGTTAATATGCCCGTCGGAGGTGGCAATGTAATTTTGCGCTGCTCTATGCAATATTCGTACCCTTCTTTGATGATACTGCGCGCTAGCTTCAGCTATCAATTTTTCCAGTATTTTTGTGAGGCTTATGGAATCCAGCGCGATGCCATCTAAAGATCGCTCGATACTAATTTTATCTTTCGAGGCATCTGCAAGATCAATTGAAAATAATGACTCTTTGTATTTGCCCAGGGTTCCCCATGCTTTCTTCCACGAGTTTCTGTATCTAACTTTTTCAATAAGCTGCTCATTTGGATTGTCAAGAAATGCTCTTAACTCCGTAAGCGCAGATCGAAGAGGAGAGAATTCATCTCTAACTTCAAGTGCATTTTTTAGGAAATCCTCTTTTCGTGTGCTCCGCTCTAAAACCATCAGAGGCACAGGTGGAATAGGGACGGTATAGTATGGTGCTAGCGCGAGTCTGTGGCTCCGCCTAAGTTGCTGAAGTACGTGTGAAAGATTCTTGTGCTGAAGAATAAGATTGCAAAACGTGTGCTCCTCCTTTACACATGCATATTTTTCGTAGATATGTCGCTGGCGCAATAGGGGTAATGAGGAAAGTCCCGTTTGTTCCTCTGCGCCTATCAGGCGGGCTGTTTCGAACCATGAATCGATGAGTGTAGACTTTGCCATTTGTGGATTTCTGGGGACGTACTTTGTTGCATGTGTTGCTTCCGGCCTTGGACCGACGTCCGCCGGTTGACTGTTGACTTCTTGTTTGGATATTACCCCAGCTGCTGTCAATAGTCGTACTTCTTGCTCCCATTTGCCTTTGAGCTTGTTTCCTATGGGAACCAATTCGTCATACAAAATAATCCCTTCAAGAACTGTGCAGAAATCTAAAAACTCGAGCAAAGAGAAACTGCCTTGCACATCTCCAATTGTTTTTCCGAATCCACTCCAATCGACTAGGGCCTTACTGACATATCTACTCATCGTGTTCTCTGCAAATTGGATAGTTGTTCGGTGGGTCCGCTTAGATTTGGCAATTTTTGTGTGGTTCGGTGCGCGCAACAAACCGGGTCGATCGGACAACGGGATTCGGATCATGAAGGTAGATCCGAGTCACAGCGCGCTCCGGATCCTCGGTTATTACACGTTACACAGTTTGTTTGATTGTCGCGCATTACTCAGGTGATCCTAATCGTAGGTCCCGAATCTTGCGGGCTTTGACTTCATGGTCAGCTTTCCTTGGATGTGCGCGATATGAAGAGGTGTTCGCGATTCTTCTTGATCGCAGTACTGAGCTTCTCCTGCAGTTCCTGATGTTTACTAAAAAAGTTTACGTTCATGGGGATGTCAAAATAAACTTTGGTGTGCGTTCCAGGTTTCCTAACGCTTTCTTTACTTGCTGCCTATATGACGGGCCGCGGCATTGCCTCCGCGTATCCCGCCTGAAAATAGCAAGACTAGCGCTCGTCAGTGAGGTCGGCGATTACGAATGTAGCGAGTCCAAGTTCTTTCCTGATTCTTCCGACTAGATCTTCGTGGGCGTCCTCTTGGTCAAATCGTATGGAGACTCCGCCTGCATCTGCGACCGTTTGCTCGATTGCCACGAATCGTTCATCAAACTCGCGGGAGATCACTTGGTGTCCTTGTGAGCCGTGTTTTTTGCCTCGGGTTTGCATTACAACAAACATGCGGGGAAGCTTTCTCGCTAATATTTTCTCGGCACGTTCGCGAAACGTTTCTTGACTGATTTCGCGTGCCCTTGATTGTTGCAGAGAGTGGACCTGCCTTTTTGTCCCACCTTTCGTGTGTCTCATAAATCCTGAGTTCCAACTCCTGATACGACTGCACCTTCTTGGCCCATTTTGCCGTAATAATGCCGCTCGAGACAAACGTAAGAACGACCGCCGATAGGACTTGTTCTTCGCTTTTATTTGGTATTTGTTTCCGGTCTCCCGATAGTGCCGCAATAGCATGAGAGGGCACGCCCGTACCTCCAATATTAATGCTAATAATAATCATGTTTCAGTTTGTCCGCGTAAAAGTTGCGCTTGACCTCATTAGTGAATTGCCCTCGGATGGCACATTGCATTTTCGCGAATGTCTGCTCTGTCGGCATCGCCACATTTCTACTGCTCCACGTCGGACGCGGTACGAAACTGGGACACTCAATGCCGTTCGCGCGGCTTGACGGGTATCGGCTGACATCAGCGTTTGCTTCATTGACTTGGGATGAAGGGTAGTTTTGATGTGAGGCAGGAGGTCGCGGGGGCGTGAGTCGTCTCAGCTGTTCCGCAACTTCCCGACGAACGGTATAGGCCTTCGTGCGCGTAGGCAGTTGTTTGCGCGAATCGCCGTGCGTTGGGGTCTAGGGCTGGCATGGTTGAGCTTGCAGCCGGGCTGAATCGGCTGGTGGGTGCCTAGTCTTGCCGGCGTCGGCTACCTGCCCAAGATGGGTTGGGTCAGGTGCGGGATCGGTGGTGCCAGCGGCGCTGAGTAGCGACGTTTGGCTTCGACGTGCTCACTGGGATCCAGCAGGTGACGTTTCCCGCCAACCGCCACCGCTGCTGTCGCAACGGTCGTTGTGCAGCCACACTCACGCATGTGCGTTTTGGATGCAGCGTTGTATCGCCCGGCACTGATCGATGAACCCTGCGCACGTCAGCCGTGAATCGCTGTGGTGCACGCGTGTTGGCGAAACGTGCATCGTTGTATGGATTCCCGTTGTCGGTCAATCGCTGGGGATGCACGCATGTGTTCGCGCACATGCATCGTTGTATGGCGGGGGGTGATCGGTGCACCTTGGAGGTGCATGCGTGTATCTCCGTCACGGATCGATGCGTTGAAATCATGGATCGACTTGGTCGCTGGGCGCGTCGCTGTGTGCTGCGAGTGGGCGCGGCGCGATGGTCGGCTCGGGCGTGCTGGGCGGTTTTGGCGGTCGGGATCACGCGAGACAGTTTGTTGCACTTTGTTCGGTTGCGTCTCAGCCTGTGAGATTGGCGGGGTGTCAAATGCTTCTCGTGCCGAGTGGCACACCTGTCCGGCGAGGGCGTCGGGTGGGTCATTGATCGATATGGAGAATGAAACGATGAATCAGAACCTTGCTACCTTGAACCTCAGCGATGCGCAGTTGAACGCCATCGATTCCGCCTTGACCGAGCTGGAGACCCAGCTTTCGGGTTTGGTGGCTCTCACTTCTTCCAGCAAGCTGCGTGCAGCCAAGCTGGGTGAGAAGTCTGAGTCCTTCTGCCGTCAGGCACTGCAGATGTTGAGTGAGAATCCGCAGATCATTCCGCCTAACCTGAATGTGGCAGAGGCGGTTGCCGATCTGGCAGCGCGTGACCGTTTGCGTCCGCGTTTGATTCGGTTGTCGCGCTTGTTGGCGCGTGGCAATGACACCGACTTCGCCCTGGGCAGTGATGCCATGGCGGTAGCGGTGCAGGGTTATGGCTTGCTCAAACTGGTGGGCCGCAGCGAGGGCCTGGAGCCCATGCGCAAGGCCTTGGGTTCGCGTTTCAGCAAGTCGCGTCGATCCGCAGCAGAGGAGAAGAAAGTGGCGTAGCCGCTACTCGCCTTCGCTGAAGGACAGAAGGCCGCCGCAAGGCGGTTTTTTTGTGGGCGGAATTTGACCTGGCTGCGGCTGGCGCAGCTTTGACGCGCGGGCCATTCACAGACAGCGCGGTTTTCGTCGGCTGGGCCAGAATGATCGCGTTCGGGTGGCTGTTTGGGGGCAGGGGTTCCAGTGTCGCGCCCGATACTCGCGCTCGTGCACAGGGACACCGAAGCGCTGACCAGACACGATCTCGACGCCAGCGCGCAACCTGCGGACAAGTGGCCGCATCACCGGGCATAACCGGCGCGCCGTCCGATGTTCAGACTGTAGTGGACGAGTGACCAGGCGCCTTCTGCCTGGCTCGCTCGCCCCATCAGTCCCTGAGGAGGTACCGCCATGAGCCCGTTTTTTCGATTCATCATCACTGTGCTGGCCCTCGTTGCAATTGCGCCGCCCGCCAGCGCCGGAATAGCCTTGGAACGCGCTGTCTGCAGCGTGCGATTGTCACCCGGCATGTCGGAGGGCTTGGGGCGCTTCGGTGGTTTGGTGATTACCACCAAGGCCAGCTATGCGGACTGCACTGACCGATTCGCGCCCTTGCAGGTGTACATGCTGTGCTCAACAGCGGCGACCAGTTCGTCTTGCACGGTCGACTCCCGTTTCCTTTACACCGAACTGGCCTTGCTCGCTGTTTACAACGCGCTGGTTGACGCCCGCCACGCGCTCGACCTGGTCGATGTCTTCTTCGAGGGCGTCCAGGACAATCGAGGTCAGCAGATTCGGGTCGGGAGCGGCTAGCCGCCGCAACCTGCGGCTTGTGTACGCCACGCAGGTGCGTTCCCCGGCACCTGCAGCACCCGAGAGCGCCGGGGAATCGCTGCGCTCTCCATGAACCCATACCCCAAGCCATCGGATTTCCGTTGGTCGTTTGTCCTGGCCCGGTGCGCTGGTAGGAGGGCCCTTGCGGCGCGAACGCTGTGCTTGGGTGCGGCTGCTGGTCGCGACGCGAGGTCGCTCCTACGGCGAAGAGCGCGGGGGAGTCGCCTCCGGGGCGTCGGGTTGCTGCTGTGGAGGGCGCCGCGCTGCGGCGCCGCTGTGCGGTGAGCGGAGTTCAAGAGCGGCCGCGCAGGCGCGCGTCCCTCCTCAAAGCCGCTCCGTGCCTGCCAGGGTTCATGGCCCGTGGGCAGTGTCGGGCCGACACAGTGGCTCGCAATGACGGTTGTTCGGACGCTCCTCACCGCGATGCCTTGGGATCGCCTTTGCTCAGGGTCCGCGCCCGCATGATCCAGGGCATCCGTGTCGCCAACCGGGGCAGTTCCACACCGGCCGCTTCCAGCGCGGCCAGCTCACGCGCCCATTGCGCGAAATTGGCATCGCGCCCGAGCACGTCGAAGATCTCAAGGTGCGCGTTGATGACCTCCAGGCGCACCATCCGATCGATTGCCGGATCCTGGGCGCGCTGCCACCACGGCGCGAGACGGGCGAGCGCGTTGTCGACATCGTGCCCGGCGCGCACCTCGCAGGTCGCCAGCAGGCGCGCCAGCACGTCGCCAGGTATCGCTGGATTGGCTGCAAGCCGCGATTCGATCGGCCCGATCATCTCCAGCACGCGGTCACAGCGACGGGGGCGGAGAGTCCAGCTCAACCGAAACAAGGTCATGTCGCGGCCTGCCTCGGTGAGTTCGGTATCCGCCAATGCTGCGGCGAGGGCGGCCTCAGTCGCCGCAATCGCCTGATCGTAGCGGCCGTCCCGTTGGTTCAGTGAGGACGTGATCATGTAGACCCGCAGCGCCAGCGGCGCGGGAAGTTCAGCGCGATGTTGGTACAGCGCGTCTAGCCGAGCGTGCGCGGCAGCCGCGCGCCCCTCGTTGAACTCCAGCTGCGCGATGCTGACTTCGGCCCAGATGCAGTCCTGGACGACGCCGCGTGCGGCCTCACAGATTGGGGCTTGCGCTGCCGCGACCTCGTTTGCCGTGACACCGACACCTGCCAGGAACCCACTCTGCTGTGCCGCCTGCATCATCAGCCGCAGCCGGGGCCGGCTTCCCAGCGGCATCGCGCGCGCCACCTCGACCAGTTGCCGCTGCAGCGGTGGATCGATCAACCCCTGCAAGCCCGCCAGCTGCAGACCCGTCGTGATCTGCGCCGCGATGGTGGGATGCGCGTATCCAAGGCGCGGGATCTGCTCGTCGATCGTCGCATGCAGCCTGGCGCGCCACTCCGAGCGGCCAGCAAGGGCATCGGACAGGTTTTGTGCAACGACGCGCAGCGCCGCCAGAACCGGGTGATCGGCGGGCAGGCGCAGGGACAGCCGCGCGTAGGCCTCGCTTGCCTCTGCCGCCAGCCGGCGCGGTGCATCCGGGCCAGCGCCACCCGTCGCTATCGCAACAAGTTGCGTCAGGTGCAGGCCGATCTCGATCTCGGCATCCAGCGTGGCGTCGTCGATTGCCGGCGCAAGCGCGGTCGCCCGCGGCCACAGCGCACGCGCGGCGGCGAGCCGCGCGGCAGCGGTTTGATCGCGGAACTGGGCGGTCGCGATCCCCGAAGCGCTGATCAGCGATCCGGCGTGGAGCAGCGGGTCGGCGAGCACGTGCGGATCAGCCAGCAGCGCCTCGGCCGCGCGTGCCGACTCGGCGATGTCCACATGCTCGAACGCGACCATGAGGCGGCGCAGCTCGGCCTGTGCGCGAGCCCGCCCAAGACCGAGTTCGGCGGCGATATCCGCCGCCGCTGCAAAGCCATCAATCGCCGCCTGATCGTCGCCGATCTGCGCCTGCGCCAGCGCCACCGTGTATTGAACCGGCAGGCGGATCTGCGGCGGCATATCGGCCAGCTGCGTCGGCGCCGCGCGCAGCACCTCCCGGAACGCCACCTCCGGTTTGCCCGCAATCACCGGATTGCCGGCCGCGAACACGCGGCCCAGCGCCTCCTGCGTGCCGCGAGCCTGCGCCAGTGCAGCCTCGGCGCGGTCGCGATCGCGCGCGGCACCGAACCCGAACATCAGCGCCAGTGCGCTGCCGATCAGCAAGCCACCCAGCGCCACCGCAAACGCGGCCACTTGCGCCGGCTTGCGCCGCGCATACAGCATTGCGCGCCGCCACGCCGATGGCCGCCGCGCGCGGATCGGCTCGGCGGCCAGATAGCGCCGCAGATCGTCGGCGAGCAGCCCCGCACTGGCGTAGCGCTGCTGCGGACTCTTCGCCAGCGCGGTCTCGACGATCACCTCCAGATCGCCGCGCAAGCTGCGATCGAGCCGCGACAGCGGCGGCGGCGTGGCCTCGCCTACCTGTCGCAGTGCCTCCAGCGGGGTCAGTCCCGCCACCGGCAGCGGCAAGCGGTCGGTCATCAACTCATAGGCGATCACGCCCAGCGCGTAGACATCGCTGCGCGCGTCCGGCCGCGCGCTGCCGCTGGCCTGCTCCGGGCTCATGTAGGCCGGCGTGCCGAGCAGCATCCCGGTCTCGGTCAGCGTATGGCCCTCGCCCAGCATCTGGCCGATGCCGAAGTCGAGCACTCTGGGTTGGCCGTCGCCATCGACCAGGATGTTCGAGGGCTTGAGATCGCGGTGCACCACGCCGCGCGCATGCGCATGTTCGACCGCATCGGCCACGCGCGCCAGCAGCGCCAGTCGCTCATCGCGCGACAGCGTGGCGCAATGCGTGGCGAGGTCGCGGCCTTCGACGTACTCCATGACCAGATACGGCCTACCGTCGGTCTCTGCATCGACCTCGACGATGCGCGCGATTCCCGGGTGAGACAGCCGTGCCAGCAATTCCGCCTCGCGCCGGAAGCGCGCCAGCGCTGCAGCGCCGCTGGCGCCCGCCAGCAACTTCAGCGCCACCAACCGCTGCGGGTTGGCTTGCTCGGCGAGATACACCACACCCATGCCGCCGCGGCCGAGGGTGCTCAGGATGCGGTAGCGACCGATGTGCCGACCCTCAGCCGTTTCGTGCTCGGAATCGCCGGTTTCGGCGCCGAAGGTATCCGCATCGGCGTCGGCCAGCATCGCGACCACCGCGGCGCGCAGCGCTTCATCGATCGCCTGCGCCGTCAGCCACGCCGTGCGCTCGGCGCGCGGCCGCGCTGACGCCGCTTCGAACAGCGCCTTCACCTCGGGCCAACGCTCGCGAAGCGGATTTTGCATGGGCGTAGGCTAGCAGCCTGTCGGACTTGAAATATCGAAGCGAAAATCCCTGCCTGCTGTGCCGCTATGCTGTGGCCGAAGCCAGCCCTTGCTCCGCCGAGCCCTGACCATGATCACCCAACTGATCCACCGCGCCGCCACCGGCGACCGCGCCGCTTTCGATGCGGCGTTCGCGGCGATCCAGCTCGAACTGCGCGGGCTTGCGGCGCGCCGACTCGCCGCCGATTCGCGCGCGACGCTGTCGCCGACCATGCTGGTCAACGAAACCTGGCTCAAGCTCGCCGGCAGCGTGGTGCGCGCCGACGATCGGGCGCATTTTTTTCGCATCGCCGCAATGGCGATGAAGCAGATCTGGATCGACCGCCAACGCTCGCGCGCGGCTGAACTGGAGCGCATCCGCCTGTACGTCGACGGCATGCCGGAAATCGGCGGCGAACCGGTCGCTTCCGCGGACTGGACCGAACTGGTCGACTGGGACGCGGCGATGCGCACGCTCGAACGCGACGATCCGGAACTGGCCGAACTGGTCGCGCTGCGCGTGTTCTCCGGCCTCGACCTCCACGAGGTCGCGGCCCTGCAGGGCGTGTCGCTGCGGACCGTGCAACGCCAGTGGCGCACGGCGCGGGCGTTCCTGCTCAACGTCTGAGCACATCACAAGCCGCACCATCGATGCGCCACTGGGGTCCGCCGCTATTCGAAGCCGTTGGCGAACATCGGCGCTCTGATCATGCGCAGCACGAACGGGTCCTCGTCGGTGCCCTGGAATTCCCGGTTGCCGGCGATCAGCAGTCGCGTGATCGTGGGGCGCGTATCAAGCAGCAGTTTGCGGCCGCGATGCATCGGTGTCGTGTTGCCGGAGGCGGTAATCAGCGCAGGAAGGTATGAGAGGTCGGCCGCCAGGTCGGTGTCGCGGAAGCGCAGAAGTTGCGGAGTCGAGGTGTCGAGGAACAGGTTGCCGGTCGCCAGCGTGGTGAGCACGTAGATGGACTGTCCCGAGTATTCGAAGGCTTCGACGGTGTTCGTCGTCACCGGCGGAATCGAAGCGAAGCTGAATGTCGCGAACGTGCGAGTGCCACAGCGAACCGCGGCAATGGTGCCGGTGGCCGTCACGTTGAACTGCATCAGCCAGTTGAATTTCCTGCCACTGGCCACTGGGGTGGCGCTGATCGTTGATGAGCCCGCAACATGCACGCGTCCGAGGCTGTCAACGTGGGCCTTGTCGACCGTACTCGAGCTGCCCAGGGGGCAATGTTGACCGATCGCGATCGTGGCAATGCTCGGCTGAGGATTCAATTGTGTCGTCGCGTACTGCAGCACCTCCACCGCCAGGGGCTGGTTGTCCTCGTTGAGTTCGTTGATGAAAACCACTTTCCCGTCGTCCTTGCCACCGCTGCCCAAGGTCCGGGTCGTCAGCGAACCGGAGGGGGAGATCAGTCTGGCGAATCCCAGGGTGCCCCCGGACATGGGCCCCTGCACGATTTGATATCCGGTCCAGTCGCCGTCGGTGATTCCGAGCCACATCGCGGCGTTGAATCTGCCACTGAAGCAGTTCATTTCGGCCACCCGTTCGAAGCGACCTGCGCCGTAGGCAAATCGACCGTCGCTCGCGCCGAAGGCCATGTCCTGGACGCCAACGGCGCTGTACTTTCGGAACTCGATTCCGTTGCCCTGGGACGAAGTCGTGTGCATGCCGAGCACGAATCCGCCACTGGCCGGATCCTGGCAAGCCGCGTTGACACCCAATACATTGAGGTTGACGGTATTGCGTGATTGCACACCGGTCGGTGTCACACGAACGAAGGTCGGGCTCACGCCACCGGATGCGTTCGCGGTTTCGGCGACGACGATGTAGTCGCCAAAGTCGATCGGGAAGATGGCGACCGTGCGGTCCTGGTTGTTAGAGCCCGGGGCATCGTTCGGTGCGTAGACGGTGCCGTTCAAGCCAAACCCGACGTCCAGATCGATCGGTTCCGCCGCGCACGCGGCGCTGGCGATCAAGGCTGCGACGCCAAGGCTGTGCAGGCCGAGCCGCTTGGGGCCCGCAAGTGAAGCTATACGACGGAACCCGTCGGTCAGGGCGGCCATGGCGATGTTGGAACGGTCGTTGAAGTGCGGGCCGGCGAGGGCAGGTGTGATCGGGGACAGACGCATGGGAATCTCCAGGAGAAGCCAGGGAATCAGGGGGTTGGAAAGCCGTTGCGGAACAGGCTGGGCCTGCAGGTCGCGGCGCTGGCCTTGAGCCCATGGCGACCGTCGGTGGAACTGGTCTGGTGCTTGCGCAAGACCTGGCCGAGCGCGGCATGGCGCCCGATCGCGCTGAGCGGACGGTTCTCGATCGATGCGGTGGCACGGAAAAGCTCGCGGTCAGTCGCCTCCGCCGCTGGCGCGGCGACACATCGCCACAGAATCCGGGGTGTGATTTGGAGGCGCATGTTGGGCGTCGCTCTAGGGAACTCCCATACATCTACGGCGCCGAGTGCGAAACGCGACAGAACCTGCAGTCAGCCAGCCAGACCACTCGCGCAACCTGCGGCGGCCTCGCAGGATGACCGGGCCCCATCGGGTGATGTCCTCGCCATCGCTGGAGGAACACCCTGAACGAGCATCACGGGTCCATGGAGAGCTGCCCGTGTCTGCCCGACACTGCCGACGGGCGATGAACCCCAAGCGTCATTACGACCCCGGGCTTGATCCTAGGGAAGCAATCCAGGGGTGTGCGGCGCTACCCGGATGGCTTCGTTGCTGCGCTTCTCTCCATGAACCGCATTCCGGCGCAGGCCTCCGGGGTTTCGGGTTGCTGTTGTAGGTCACGTTGCTCGCGTAGCGAGCTACGTGACGCAATTCGATGTCACGTAGTCCGCTGACGCGGACAACATGACCTACGACGGCGGGTTCATGGCCGGTGGGCAGCATCGGGCCGAAACAGGTGGCTCTCCATGAACCCATATCGTAAGTTGTTGATGCGTCATTGCGAGGAGCGCAGCGACGAAGCAATCCAGGGTAGCGCCGCACATCCCTGGATTGCTTCGCTACGCTCGCAATGACGCCGAGGGTTCATGGCCCGTGGGCAGTTTCAGGCAGATACAGGTGGCTCGCAATGACGCATCCACAACTTGCGTCTGGCAGAGCCTGCACACCCACCGATTGCGCCTTAACTCGGCGTCATAAGGTCAGGACTACGTCGCTTTGGGCTGCTCCGCCTTCCGCGGCGGGGTCTCGACGGAGGGTTACAGAGCGCTCGCCAAGTTCGCTCACTTCTCCGTCCAGCAACCGGTCGCCCTGCTTTGCCAGGAAGGACTTCTGATATCGCTTCGCCTGGAATTGAGCGACGAATCCGTCCCTGGTCCTGAAGATTCCGGCGAGTGTGATTTCGTCGATGCGTGCGCCCGCAAGGGTCTCGGGGCGCGTTGGCTCGGGTGACGGAGGCGTGGTGGTGGTGCCGACTCCAGCACCTTGGTCATCTGCAGGTGCAGGGGCATTGGCATGTGCAGGGGCAATCGTTGCGCTTTGGTCATGATCTGGCCGACCGGTTTCGACCGAGCCAAGCTCATCGAGGCTGCCCGTGTAATACCAGGCGCCACCGGCGGCAGCCGCTACCAGGATCAGACCTATCACCTTGGCTTTCACGATCTGTGCTCCAATTTCAGTCGAAGGGAAGTGTTGTGGAACAGGCCACTCGCGGGCTCGACTTCGACGAGGATTTCCGCCATCGACGCAGTGACTCCTTCTCGCGGCGCGATCATGGCCCGAAGGCTCCATCGCTATCGAGCTGTGCCGGTCTGCCTGCGCTCATCCCTGGGACCGGCGAAATCGCCACCACAGGACCAGCATGCACACAAAGGCACCGCCGGCCGGAATGGCCGCCAGCAGGGTCAGCAGCAGGCGTTTGGCCGTGCCGTGCCCGAGGGTGCCGCTGCTGCGGAATACCCCGAAGGCGCCGATCGCGGCAAAGGCAAAAGCCAGGGCTCGGAAAGTGGCGGTGGACAGGCTGGTGGCGAACATCAGCAGGACGAAGACGGCGACTGCACCTATGGCGGTGGCGATCAGGCCGATGCTGTCAGCGGCGCCGGTCACAGAGGGAGCGCCCGAGGCGCTCGTCGGCGCCGTGGCATTGCCAATGCGCCTGGTGCTGTTGCGATTCGCGTGTGGTGTATCAGGCAAAGCCCCGCTGGGTGCTGAGCCGGGCGCAGCACGACGCACCTGGGTGCGGCGCTGCTCGAGTACCGGCCTCAGGCTGCCGGGCTCCTTGATGGCCATGACCAGTTCGGCATAGTCATTGCCGGCGACGATGCCGAAGTTCCTGGCTTCGCGCACGCCACGCATGACCGCGAGCATCGACAGGGCGTTGGCCAGTGCCAGATCCTGCGGTAGCTGCTCACCCTTTCGGTAGGCCTGCGCCAGCATCAGCGCAGAAAATCCGTGGCCGGCATCAGCGGCGATGGTGAACCAATGCAGGGCCTGCTGCGGGTCCTGGGGCATGCCGTCGCCGTTCTGACAAGCCACGCCCAGATTGTAGGCCGACTGCACATGGCCCAGCTCGGCAGCGCGCCGGAAGGCAGCCACGGCCAGTGCGAAATCCTGCGCGGCGCCCTCGCCGGTGATGTGCAGGCCTGCCAACTCGTACCATGCTTCGGCATCGCCGCTCTCGCCGCGTCGTCGCAGCTCGTCCGGGCTGCGCGGGCTCAGCGCTTCGAGCGATAACCGGCTGGCATCGGCGCTGGGCTGAGTGGGCGCAGCTGCCGCTTTCGCCGCGGTGGACGTGGTTCCGGCAGCAGCAGCGGCGCCACTGCCGCCACCGGAGTCATTCCCGGGCTTGCGCGCCTGTTGCCACTGGGCATAGCGCCGGTCGAGCAGCGCGGCCAGCTGCTGAAAGTGATCCCAGGTGTCGGGAATGCCGCAGAAATCCGCCGTGGGGTGACCGGTATCGGGGAATTTCCCCTGGAACACCCGCTCATAGTCCTTTACAAAGTGGCGTTGGTAATAGGCCTGGGTGAAGGCGTTACCGACATCGCTGAGATCATCGTCGGTCAGCTTGCCGTCGCAGTGGTCAAGCAGCACCCTGCGCCCGGTGATCTTGCGTGCGCGCAACTGGCCCAGCAGCGCTGTGGCTTCAGGATCGTTCAATTCCTCCCCGGCGAGGCCGCGGGTCATGGCCCAGGCCAGATACATGCCGATGTGGGTGGCCGCATCATCGTTGTCGCGGTCGGTCTCGAAGTTCAGGAAGTAATATTCCGAATCGTCGTATTTCATGCTGTTGTTCGCGATCTCGACACCGGGCCGCCCGAGACAATATTCCTTTGTCGATGGGCCCGACAACGGCCGTCCGTTTCCGCGCTTCCCCGACTCGCAATGGCTGCCTCGCAGGCGAGGACGATGCCGTGTTCCTGTCGGACACTGCCGATAGAAGAGAAGGCATGGATGCGCTTCAAATGAGTTCGATCACCTATCGCACCGCCTCCGGTCGTGGCCATGCAAACGCCGCCCAGCGATGCCGGTGCGCTGGAGGGCGACGCCGCCCGCGTTCGACTTGAAATGATACAGAACGGTCTATATCATTCACTGCGATTCCAACGCCGGAGTAATCATGAGCAAGGTCCGCGAGCGCATCCTCGACGTCGCCACCGATCTGTTCTATCGGCAGGGGATTCAGGCAGTCGGCGTAGACGCCATCATCGACGCCGCGGATGTCGCCCGCATGAGCTTCTATCGGCATTTTCGGTCGAAGGAAGGTCTGGCCTTGGCGGTGCTGGAGCGGCGCGACGAACGACTCTGCGCCTGGTTCGAGCAGGAGGTCGAGCGTTTGGCGCCCGACGCCGAGCTGCGGCCGCTGGCAGTGTTCGACGCCCTGGCGAACCACTTGGCCAACCCCGGCTACCGCGGATGCGCCTTCCTCAACACCATCGCCGAGACGCCACCGCCCGGCCACGCGCTGCATCGCGCTGCCGCTGCGCACAAGTGCCGATTCGAGGCCTACTTCGCCCGCTTGTTGCACGCGGCCAGGCTGGACGAAAGCGCGGCCGGCGATCTTATGCTGCTGTTCGACGGGGCCGTGGTTACCGCGGTTCGCGAAGGCAATCCGAGCTCCGCCACCAGAGCCAAGCGTATGGCGGCGCGGGTGCTTGGCATCGCGCAGCCGTAAGCAGTGATGCCTGCGCAAGTTGTGACGCAAGACCCGGTCGCTGCTGGCGAACGGTTATTGCACTTGGATGTGCTACGCGGACTGGCCTTGTTCGGCGTGCTGCTGGTCAATATCGGTTACTTCTGCGGTGCCGATTTGGCACAGGAGGCAGGAGTTGCCTATCCGCCGGGAAACTTCGGTAGCGTGGCCGGCGAACTCGTTCGGGTGCTATTGGAGAACAAGGCCGCGGCGCTGCTGTCGATCCTGTTCGGTGCTGGCCTCGCCATCCAGGCCGAGCGTGCGTCGGTCAAGGGTCAGTCGCGCTGGCCCTTTGCACTGCGTCGCAGCGGGGTGCTGGCTCTGCTGGGTAGCGTGCACACGTTCTTGCTGTGGAACGTCGACATCCTGCTCGACTACGCACTGATCAGTTTGATGGTTCTACCTTTTCTGCGGCTGTCGGCTGGCCGGGTGCTGTGGGCGATCCCGGTGGTGCTGATCGCCTCGGCGGTGATTGCCGCGCCGATGCTGGCGCTGGCAACAGATTTGCCGCCCGCGCAAACCTACTCCCAGGCGCTGCAGCACTACGGCCAGGGCGGGTGGCTCGACGCCCTGCAATACCGATCGTGGGAAACGCTGCATGTGATCGGTCCAGCGCGTATTGCCAATCGCTTCGCCATCCTCGCGCCGTTCTTCATCATCGGCGTAGCGGCCTGGAAGGCAGGATGGCTTTCGGCGCCAGGCGCACACCGGCGCCGGCTGCGGCAGGTGTTCGTGCTCTGTTTCAGCTTCGGGTTAGTGGCCAACGCGGTGCCGCAAGAGGCACTTCACGCGTGGGCAAATCAGCTTGCACTGCAGCCGCTGCGGGTGTTGATCAAGGCGAGCTTTTTTTTCGCCAAGTTCGCACTGACCCTGGGCTATACGGCCGGCATCCTGTTGCTGCTGCAGCGATCGCGCTGGCGCGTGTGGCTGGGTGTGTTCGCGCCACTCGGTCGCATGGCGCTGACCCAGTACCTGCTGCAGTCGCTGGTCTGCACCTGGATCTTCTACGGCTTCGGCCTGGGCCAATACGGACGGATGCCGCTCGACCTGGCGCTGGCGCTGGGCGTGCTTCTGTTCGCCCTGCAGGTGGTCAGCAGCCGCTGGTGGCTGGCGCGCTTCAGCATCGGTCCGGTGGAGTGGCTGTGGCGACGATTGAGCTATGGCGACATCCTCAGGCATCGCACATCGTCTATCCGGTTCTCGACGAGCTGACACTTTCGTCCAGGTGGAATCTGTCGGCCAAGACGCTGCGGCAATGGCGCAGTGAGGGAATCGTGCCACCCCGACACAGCACATGGACCATGGACGCAGCCGGTGTGGGAGCGGCTTCAGCCGCGATGCTTGCCTTCGGACAGGCACCAGACCCAAATGCGGACAAAGTCCGCTCCCGCAGGGGCCAGGTTCGTGGCCCATGTGCAGTGTCGGGACTGCACACGCGACTGGAACTGACGCACCGCCGAGCCACGGGTTGGAGTTCCGGATTGAATTCTGAGTGCCCCTGCGTCGTGGTGTCACGCGTCGTCGAGATTCTGCACCAGACAGGCGAGCCCCACGGCAATCATGCCAATGTCCAGAAAACGGCCAGGCAGCGATCGGGCAGATCGTAAGCCCTTGTGAGCCGCCGCATTGGCGGTCAGCGGCTCGCCAGTTCGTAAGCCGTGCTCCGCCCGCCGCCGGTCGCCCTGGTCAATACGCCCAGATCCAGCAACTGGGTGATGTCGCGCAGTGCGGTATCGGGCGAGCACATGGCCTGTTGCGGGTCGCGCGACAACGCATGGGTAGTGTCGCGATTCCGGAATCGGCTTTCGCTGGACGTGTCTGCTTGCAGCGACCTCCGCCCGACTGGCACACTGCCTCGAAGGAGCCGTTAAACTTCCGATGCGCCCACGCCACCCGCGCCGCAGGGGGGAGATTCCATGAAACGATCGTCGACCGCAGCGCAACTGCTTGTTGCAGGATGCATCGGGCTCGGTTCGTTCGATGTGGTAGCCCAAGATGTCGCGCTGCACGCCACACCTTCCATGGACGCTTTCTGCCGGGCTGCCAACTACACCTTTCCGTACTATCCGGAGGTCTGGTGGGATCACAATCTCACGGGCGCCAATCCGAATGGCGGGGCGCGAGAGGGGCTTACCGGTTTCTGGGAATACGACCGCATCGAGGTGCCGCCGTACACCGACTGGAGAATCAACCGGATCGAAATGGTGGTTCAAGCCTACGGTGGCGGTGACACTCCTCAAGCGCAACAACGCGCCTATGACGTTGCCCTTTCGTCATTTCTCGTCAGCCCGCCTGTGCGAATCTACACAGGCTCGGCTACCTCGCCTGATCTGGATGCGCCGAGGATCTACAACCAGGGTGCTGCCGGCCAGCCGGTCAATCCCGTGCCAAGTGAATGCACCGTGGGTCCGTCACAATTCGGGCTGGGTCAGACCTACCACGGCTTCACGCTTCCTCCTGGGCCGGCATTCGGACAGAGCGGTCCATTTGCCTATTGGAACTTCCTTCTTTACGTGGATCTTGCCACCCTTCCTCCGGTGCTCAAGAACGAGACAGCGCAAACAGGGTACTTCTGGATATTGCATCAACCCATTTTCGGCGATTCCCCTGCGTGGATTGGCATGTCCGAGATCGCGACCGACACCACCAGTGTAGCGAGTTGCGAATGGGTGAATAATTTTGTGGTGCCGGCGACCAGCGTCGATTTCGAGCCCTACGGCTTCGGGTATTACAATGTTCCCAACAGTTCGATGACCGGTTCCTTGGGGATCCCTGCGAACAAGGCCTGCTGGGACCTAGACGACAATGTGTTCAGGGGGCGTCCGGTCGCCTCCTTCGTTAGCAACCCCCGGCTCCAGCGGCATCGACGCTTGATCGGCGTCAGTACGCCCAATCGTTTCGCCGACGGGTTCGAGAGTCCGTAACTTGCACCCGTCACCCCCGCGGAGGTCAGAGTGCATGTGCGGGTTCAGCGCCAACGCTCTCTGACCTCTCCGTAGCACCGGCCTAACCTCGTGCGACTGCAGAAGTCTTGCCGGTTCCAACCGGCGCCGGTGGGTGAGGGCAAGTGGAGAAGAGAGAGAAAAAGGGAGGCGAACCGGGGCGGTTTCGGGCGCGGTTCCCGGCCCTCGTGGCACCGGCAGAACCGCGCGAGTTCCGCGACGACACGGGATTCCGGGCAACAAAAAACCGGCCTTGAGGGCCGGTTCTTGTTGGTGCATAGGTGGCGGAGCGCACCCCAGGACCAGACTCGCGCTCGTGCGTCGCCCTTCGATCCCGCGGAAGTCCAACCATCCATGCGCAGTTGGGCGGCAAGATATGGTGGGCCCGCTGCATGGTGCGATCCGCCAAATCCTGATTTCGGCCGGCACTCGCCGTAGGCCCTGCCTCATTGCATGGCGGGTCGTCGAGCTGGCTTCGGTGGTCCTCCCGGCCGTATTGCGGTGCACCGACGACGGGAGGAAACGCGATGCCGGCGACTAGCGAGCGGAAACGCTCACTGATCCTCGCTGAGCACGGTGGGCAAGTCGCGAGCGCCGTGCAGGACGCGGACGACTTCAATGACGTCCGGTAGCGCGTCGAAGAAGATCACGAAGTTCCCATGCGCGCACGAGCGCAGACCCGGAGCCAGTTCTGGACGCTCGCGGTATCCGAGCGGATTGTCGGCGATACGCATGCACTGCTCGCGCAACTCGCCCACGAAAGAGACGGCGCGCGTAGGGTTGTCGCGCGCGATGTAGTCGCCAATGACCTCAATGTCTTGTTCGGCGAGCGGCTTGATGACGAGGCGCATCAACGCGCCTTGCCCATTGCCGCGTATTTGGCTTCGAGCCGGTCAAAGACCTCTTCGGCGGGCTTGGCGGGGCCGCTGGCGCGGCCAGCGGCGATTTCCGCTCGCAGTGTTTCCAGCTCCAGTTGCTTGCGGTTCTCGGTGTCTTCGAGCAAGCGAAGGCCGGCGCGGACGACTTCGCTAGCATTGTTGAAACGCCCGCTTCTTACCTGATCGCGGACGAATGTCTCGAAGTGCGGGCCCAGGGCGACGCTGGTAGGCATGACGGTTCTCCTATCTGTTACTAACAGATAGTAGGATCGGCGCCCGCCTGGGTCAATTTCCGGCGCGGTTGAGCCGGACCATGATGAGGCCGAGCGCCGCCTTCCAACGCCCGACCCGAATCGCTGGTCGAAAGCGCAGGCCGATGTGTTCCGGGCGCCTTGGGAATTCGAGGGCAAAGACCGCAGGGCCGAGGGCGAGATGCAGCGCGCCGAACGCCGCAGCAGCAAGCCCATCGACGTGTTCAAGAACTGGGCAGCGCCGCTGCGCGTCTACAAGAGCTTGGTCGTTAGCAACCAGAAGGAAAAGGCCTATGCCGGATGCCGTGCGCGGCCCGGTGACCGCCGCCCTCGGTTCTCTCAACCCGATTCCTGCTCCAATCATCGACTACTACCGATCTCCGCGACACCCGCGTAACCTCGCGCCACTGCAGAAGTCTTGCCGGTGCCAACCGGCGCCGGTGGGTGAGGGCAAGTGGAGAAGAAAGAGGAAAAGGGAGGCGAACCTGGGCGGTTTCGGGCGCTGTTCCCGGCGCGCGTGGCACCGGCAAAACCGCGCGGGTTCCGCGCCAACACGGGATTCCGGGCAACAAAAAACCGGCCTTGAGGGCCGGTTCTTGTTGGTACATTGGTGGAGCGGAGGAGGATCGAACTCCCGACCTTCGCATTGCGAACGCGACGCTCTCCCAGCTGAGCTACCGCCCCACGTCAAGCACTCAAGGATAGCAGCACTGGCTCGGCCGAGCCAAGGGTGCCGGACAGCCGGGACTGCGTGTGGCAGCCGTGGAGAGCGCCGCGCTGCGGCGCCGCTTTGGCTGTGGCATTGGATCAACAGTGGCCTCGCAGGCGCGCGGCCCTCCGCATGGCCGCGTCTGGTCCGTCACGCCGATCGTGTTGCAAGTGTGCTGAGGGGCTGGCTCAGGCCAGCGGCAGTGACGCTCGGCCCTGGAGCTACAGACCGAGCACGCCTTCGCGCCAGCCGCGCAGGTCGTCGGGCAGTTGGTCGTGGCGGGCCCAATGTTCCAGCGCACGTCGCGGCAGCAGCGAATCGGCGCTGATACCCAGGCGCTCCGCTTCCTTGACCACGGTTTCCCGCAGGGACTTCGCGCGGGCCTTCTCGGCCTCGGTGAGCAGGCTCTGCAGAGGTATCGCGAGCTCTTCTGCACTGGCTTCCGCGTGAAGGATGGTTTCCAGTTTCTGCGCCAGGCGCGGACTGGGTTTGCCGTCGGCGGCGACTGCAGCCTCCAGGTCGGATCGACTAGGGCGCTCCAGCAGCGCGGCTCGGATGGCGACCGGGTTGTCCAGAATCCAGCGCTTGGGGCGATTGCGCTGCATCGCTTCGGCATCGCGCCACATCAGCAAGCGCCACAAGCGTTGTTGCTGGGCCGCGCTCATGCGCTCGATGGCGCGTACCTTGAGATGCGGATAGGGATCGCCCGGCGCGCGGGCCCTGGCGACGGCGCGGGCGCAGTCCTCATCCAGCCATTGGCGTCGGCCGAGTTCGCGCAGTTGCCGATCCAGGCGCTCGAACACCGGGTGCAGGTGCTCGACGTCCTCCGCCGCATAGCGCAACTGCTCGTCATCGAGCGGACGCTTGAGCCAATCGGTGCGGGTGGCGTGCTTGTCGAGCGCGATGCCGAGTTCAGCCTGCACCAGCTTCTGATAGCTGGGCGGCATCTCGTAGCCGCAGAGCACGGCGGCGATCTGAGTATCGAACAGCGGTTCGGGCACCTGGCCCAGGGCATGGCCCAGCACTTCCAGGTCTTCGCTGGCGCTGTGGACGATCTTGATCGTGCCGCTGGCGGCCATCAGCGGCGCCAGATCGGCCCCAATGCCCTCGATCAGCGGATCGACCAGCGCAATGCTGCCCGGAACGGCCAGCTGAACCAGACCGAGTTCGGCATAGTAGGTTTGGGTGCGAATGAACTCGGTATCGAGCGCGACTGTCGTATGGTTGCAGGCGCCGGCGACAAACCGGGCAGCGGCGTCGCGGCTGGCAATCCAGAGTGGCGCTGGCGCCGGGTGGGTAACTGACACTAGAGTGGATCCTTTCGATGGTGTGGCAGGTGCAGAACGGGACCGATGGCTTCTGATCGTCAATCCAGACTGAGCTTCGTGATCGCACTGGCGATCATACTGGGCAGCGCCTGGATCGGTTGGTGGCGTGAACAGCGCGAGGACGCGCCGACGCCCGGTGGCGTGAACGCGCCGATGCTGGCTCAGCAGGAGCCCTACGAGGAATCGCCAGATCCGACCGAGATGGAGCCGGATGAGGCGCTGGACGATAGCGCGACGGCCGCTGTTGAGGGTGCAGAGCCCGCCGAGGAGAGCCCGCCGGTGGACGTCAGTGCCGAGGAACTGGCCGCGCTGATTGCCGCGATGCGCTCGGAGATCAAGGAAGGACGCCTGCTGGAGCCCATCGACAGCAGTGCCTTCGCCCAGGCCAGTCGAATCCTCGTGGTGGATCCGGCCAATGAGGAGGCGCGCGAAGTTCTGCAGAAGGCGCTGACCGAACTGCGGGACGCGAGCAGTCCGGTGGTGCCCGATGATCTGCTGAAGACTGCCGAAAAGGCGCTGACGCTGTTGCCCGAGGGTGTGGCCGAGGATGCCGTGGCAGTCGCGCTTCGCGCCAGCGTCGACACCACCCGCAAGATGCGCAATCTGATTGCACGCGCTGAACGACTGAGCGCCCGCGAGGGTGCTGGCCCCAAGACCTTTGCCAGTGCCGCCGAGGCCTTTCGCGGTGCGCTGGCGATAGATTCAGCCAACGCTCGCGCCCTGCGCGGCATGGAAGATCTGCAGCGGCGCATGATCGAGCGGGCGCTGGCCTCGGCCTACGATCTGCGTTTCATCACCGCCGGCAAGCTGCTCGATCAGGCCGAGGAACTGCAGACCGGCACATCCCGCGTACTGGATGCGCGATCGCAGGTGATGGCTTTCAGGGCTCAGGCTGAAGCCGAGAATCTGACGCGATTCAAGGATGCACTGGCCAGCGCCGATCTGGAGCAGGCCGAGAGCGCGCTGGCGGTGCTGCGCAAGTTGTTGACCGACGACAATCAGGTCCGTGACCTGGAAAGCAAGGTCGTCAATGTGCGCCTGTACGGCGGTTTTGCGCCGGGCGAGCGCTTTGGCGACAGCCTTGCCAATGGTGGTCGTGGTCCGCGCATGGTGGTGGTGCCGGTGGGTCGTTTTGTCATGGGGTCGGCCGAGTCCGAGGAAGGGTCCAGCAACAGCGAACGCCCGCAGCGGCGAATCGAATTCACGCGCGGATTCGCCATCGCCCGCAACGAGATCACGGTCTCGGATTTCCGCGATTTCGTGCAGGCCGCGGGCTACACCACCGACGCCGAGCGCAGCGGATCGTCCGCCATCTACGACGAGAAGACCGGGCGCATGACCAAGTCTCGACGGGCCAACTGGCAGCGCAGCTACAACGGCAGCCGGGCGCGCGACAATGATCCGGTGGTGCATGTGTCCTGGAACGATGCCCGGGCCTATGCCGAATGGCTGAAGGCGCAAACCAGCAAGCCCTATCGTCTGCCGACCGAAGCCGAATTCGAGTACGTGCTGCGCGCCGGCACGCGCACGGCATATCCCTGGGGCGATGGTGATCCGCCGCGGGTGCTGGCCAATGTGGCCGGGGCCGGCGAGCTGTCCAAGGAAGGTCGGCGCTGGAACCAGGGCTTTGTTGGATACGATGACAAATTCTGGGGCGTAGCGCCGGTGCGCAGCTTCGAACCCAACGCCTATCGCCTGTACGATCTGGACGGCAATGTCTCGGAGTGGGTGGAGGACTGCTGGCACGACAACTACCTGCGCGCGCCCGATCAGCCGGTGGCCTGGGTCAATCCCGGGTGCGAATTGCGGGTGATCCGCGGCGGCTCCTGGGGGAGTTCGCGCGACCAGGTGCGCAGCGCCTGGCGCGGCAGCGCATTGGCCGATTCCAGCGGCGCCCGTGTCGGCTTCCGGGTGGTGCGGGAGTTGTAGGAGAGGGCGCGAGGGCACGTAAAGGTAGCCTCACGACAAGCTCTTGATCTTGCGTGCCCTCGCGCCCTCGTGCGTTTGATGCGCGAACAACCGCACCGCCAGGGGCGACCGGGACTCTCCGTTGCGTCCTGCTTTGGACATCGACCCGCCGCAGTTTCCGGTTTTCGTCGGCGTGCCGGTCGCGACGTGAGGTCGCTCCTACCGGCGGGCATGTCGTTCATGGCCCGTGTGCAGGGTCGGGCCTGTGCACATCCAGCCGAGCCGCGGCCGCCGGCGCGAACGACCCCGGTGCATTTCCCAAAGCTCCGCGCGCCGGAGCCGCGCTACGTCGAGGCCGGTTCATGGCTCAGGGGCAGAGTTGCGCCGAAACCCGTGGCTCGCAATGACGCGGGCTCGTGGCAGGCAGGCAATGTTGGTTTGGCCCTTCGTGCCCTTTGCCTTGACTCGTTCTCAACCTACTCCGGAAACTCGCCATCCACGTAATACCAACGACCATCCTCGCGCACGAATCGGCTGATCTCGTGCAGGCGTTGCGCCGAGCCGCCGCCCACTCGCGAACGGGCGACGAATTCCACCAGCGCATGATCGTTGTCGATGATCTGGTGGCGCTTGATGCTGAGGCCCAGCCAGCGCACGCCTTCGAGGCTCTGCGCATCCAGGCTCGGTGGTCGGGTGGCGGGGTGCCAACTGGCCAGCAGGTATTCGGCGTTGGCGCGCACGTAGGCAGCGTAGCGCGAGCGCATCAGTGCTGCGGCGTCCGCCGGCACCGCGCCGCTGTGATAGCGGCCGCAGCAATCGCGGTAGGCCTTGCTGCTGCCGCAGGGGCAGGGCTCAGACGGTGACATGGCCAGAACTCCGCATGATGGGGCGTGCAGCCGATCGCGGCAGCGCAGGTTGGCGCGACTGCCTTGAGCATCAGCATAGGGTCATCGGCGCTTTGGGACTATGCTCTACCTCAGCAAATGGTGGGAGCTGCCCATGCGCGCCGCTCAGTTTGTCAGTCATCTGGAGTGCGCACTGACCGGTGAACGCTTCAACGCCGGCCAGCTGCACACGGTGTCCAGCGCCGGCAAGCCCCTGTTGGTGCGCTATTTCCTCGATCAGATCGAGCGTGCGGTCGAACGTGCGGAACTGGCGCGGCGACCGTCGACGCTCTGGCGCTATCGGGAACTTCTGCCCTTGCCGGGCTCGCGCCAGCCGATCTCGTTGGGTGAAACCATCACCCCGCTGATCGATCTGCCGGCGCTGCGAGCAGAGCTGGATCTGGGCGCTCTGTGGGTCAAGGATGAGGGTCGATTGCCCACGGGCTCGTTCAAGGCCCGCGGTCTGGTGATGGCGGTCAACATGGCCAAGTGGCTGGGTGTCACGCGCATGGCCATTCCCACCAATGGCAATGCTGGCGCGGCGATGGCGGCCTACTGCGTGCGTGCCGGCATCGAGGCGATCTGCTTCTGTCCGGCCGACACGCCGGAAGCGAATCTGCGCGAGATCGAACTGCAGGGGGCGACGCTCGTGCGTGTCGACGGCATGATCGACGACTGCGGCAAGCTGGTCGCCGAGGGTGAACGGGACGGTCGCTGGTTCTCGTGCGCGACGCTGCGCGAGCCCTACCGGATAGAGGGCAAGAAGACCATGGGTCTGGAACTGGCTGAGCAACTCGGCTGGACGGTTCCCGATGCCATCTTCTACCCGACGGGCGGCGGTACCGGACTGATCGGCATGTGGAAGGCCTTCGCCGAGTTGGAGACGCTGGGCTGGATCGGGGCCAAGCGACCGCGCATGTTTGCCGTGCAGGCTAGCGGCTGCGCGCCCATCGTGCGTGCCTTCACTGCCGGCGAGGAATTCGCCCAGCGCTGGGAAAATGCCAGCACGCTGGCGCATGGCATCCGCGTGCCGGCAGCGTTGGGCGATTTCATGATCCTCAGGGCCGTGCGTGATTCTGGCGGTGCAGCGATCGCCGTGAGCGATACCGCGATCACGGCCGCCTGGCGTTCGGCCGGGCGTGACGACGGCATGTTGCTGTGCCCGGAAGGTGCGGCGACGCTGGCCGCCCTGCGACAGGCGCGCATCAATGGCCTGGTGCGCAGCGGTGAACGCGTGGTGCTGTTCAACTGCGCCACCGGGTACAAGTACCCCCTGCCTGAATCCGATGCGGCGAGATCGTAGCGCGGCGCTTGCTCCGCTGCTCTGGCAAGCCTTTGGAAGGTCCAGACTTGTCTGGACGCCCTTGCTTGGGTTCAGCACACCCTGCCGAGCAAGCTCGGCACTACCACAGCCTCGCACACCGCTGTTCTGGTGAGACATTGCTGGCGCCGCCGTGGCGGCGCGGCAAGTTCACACTGGGTCTGACACGGCGGGGTGGTTGAGGCGTAGGATCGGGCGGTCACGACACCTTGATGCGATGCGCGGTGGTCGGCGGCAGGCCTACCGAACCCAAGGGACAGTGTCATGCCGGCTACTCGAAAAACCGTGCGCAAGGTGGGTCCGGTGCTGGCAACCGCCCTCGTCGCGGGGAACATGATCGGCTCCGGTATTTTCCTGCTGCCGGCATCGCTGGCGGCGATTGGTTCATCGACCGTCATCGGTTGGGTGGTTTCCCTGGCCGGTGCGCTGCTGATTGCCGGCGCCTTTGCCGTGATCGGCGCAACTCGCCCGAACCCGAATGGTTTGGTGGAATGGCCGGCAAGATCGATTCATCCGGTCGCTGGCTTCGTCTCCTGGCTGGCCTACTGGATGACCGGCTGGATCGGGAATGTCGCCATCGCTCTGGCCGCGGTCGGCTATCTTGGCTCCCTGATCCCGGCGCTGCAGACGCCCACGGGCACTCTGGCGGCGACGCTGGCCTTGATCTGGTTGCTGACCCTGGCGGCCCTGTTCGGTGCGCGAGTGGTCACGCGCATCAGCGGGATGACCTTGATCATCGGTTTGCTGCCGGTGTTTCTGGCCATCGTTCTCGGGCTGTCGCATTTCTCGGCGACGGTTTTTGCCGCGTCGTGGAATGTCACGGGTGAGCCGCTGTTGCAGACCGTGCCGGCGTCGCTGCTGATCATCTTCTGGGCCTTCATCGGGCTGGAGAGCGCCAACATCGCCGGTGCCGTGGTCGAGAATCCCGAGCGCAACGTACCGATCGCGGCGCTGGCCGGCGTGGTCGTCGCAGGACTGATCTACATCATGGCCAGCGTGGCCGTGATGGGCGTCATTCCTGCCGTCGAACTGCAGACTTCCGCTGCGCCCTTCGCTGATCTGATGGCTCGAGTGGCCGGCACCGGTGCCGGGGCCTTCATCGCGGTTTGCGCCATTCTCAAGGTGTGCGGAACCCTGGGTGGCTGGTTTCTGGTGACTGGCGAATGCGGGCGCAGCGGCGCGGCCGCTGGATTCCTGCCAGGATTTCTGTCGGAATCCGATCCGGAGCAACTTCCGAGTCGCGGCCTGGTGGTACTCGCGATCATCATGAGCGTGGTGGCGATGAGCACGGTATCGCCCACGCTCGTGGCGCAGTTCAATCTCTTGCTCAACACCACCGTGGTGCTGATCATGGCCGGATATGCACTCATTGCGCTGTCGCTGGTACTCGATCGGGAGCAGCGCACAGAGAGCCGGGCACTCGGTGCCGCGGCCCTGCTGTTCTCGATCTGGGTGGTTCAGGCCTCGGCCTTTGCCGACACCTGGCCCGGATTGCTGCTGCTGCTGGTGATCGTGTTGATCGGGGGGCTCAGATACGCGCTGGTGGGCCGCAAGCTGGCGCAAAATCCATGAACCCGGCGCTTGCATGCTTCTGTGGGTCCAGACTTCTCTGGACGCTTTTCGCACGTTGATGCAGTAGCGCCCAGACAAGCCTGGACCCACGGACAAGCGGCTTGCCGTTCGCCCGAAAGTTGCAGGCAAATCAATTGCTCGCAACCAAGTTTCATGGAGAGAATCAGAAGGGATTGAGCGTGTAACCGGCCTGCTGCCATTGCGCGTGCAAGGTCATCGCCGACAGGCCCAGTTGCACGCCCGGCAGCAAATCATCGGCGCCGATATCGCGATAGACCGCGGTCTGTCCGCAAAGGCCGATCTTCACGCCAGCGGCGCTCAGTGCAGCAATCAGCCCGGCGTTGGCGTTCTCGCCGCCGTACTTCTCGTCATTGACCAGATCCATGGCGGCCGAGCCGTGGACGACAATGGCCAGGTGCAAGTTTGCACTGGCCACGCCGGCCTCGGCGTGCATGTTGAGGAAGCGCGCGGCACTCTCCAGCTGGCGATTGAGTTTGCCGTTCTCGGCCGCCTCCGAGACATCGAAGACCACCTTGAATTCGCTGTCCGGCGCCAAGGCCGGCGCGTCTGCGACCGTGGCCACGCGGCCGTAGTCGGCAATGATCTTGCCGGCGTGGAAGTCGGTCGGCGCGGCGCCTGCGCCGGAAGCCAGGCAAGATGCAGCCGCCCAAAGCCAAGCATGAATTCTGCTCATCCCGGATTCTTCTTTGCCAGCCTGGCGTGTTGCTCGTTCACCATCATCAGCGCTGCCGAACCGTAGTAGTTGTGATACTCCGCCACCATTTCGCCCGACTCGATCACCGGGTCGGTGGCGACCAGCGCCTTGGCCTCGTCGATGTCGGATACCGCGAAGATGAACATGCCGCGCCAACCTTCCGCGCCATCGAAGGGGCCGGCCACCGCGAGTTTGCCTTCTTCGGCCAGCCGCTTCATGTTGGCAAAATGGCCCTTGAACATTTCGCTGCGCTCTGGACCCTCGGGCATCTTGTTGGGCCCGGTTTTCAGAATCACCATCACATAGCTGCGCATGCCGTATTCGTCGGCGCCCACCGTTTTCGCCAGAGCCTCGTCGTAGCTGGACGGCGGCGTGGCCGACTCGGCCATCGCAGGGCTTGCTGCCCCGAGTGCTGCCAGGCCCAGTACCGCCAGCATGAGTGCTGATCTGATCATTGTCTGCTCCATGAACGGCAAGAGTATGAGGATGGTAGCCCGGATCCGCCGGGTGGCGTCTATCCGACGACCTCGCCGTCTTCCTTGGTGAAGGGCCCGGGAAAGGGTTGCGGCAGAATCTCCAGCACGACTTCGGAAGGCCGGCACAGGCGTGCACCGAGCGGGGTTACCACAATCGGACGGTTGATCAGGATCGGATGCTGCTCGATGAAATCCAGCAACTGCTCATCGCTCCACCTGGAATCGCCCAGACCCAACTCATCAAAGGGCGTGCCCTTCTGGCGCAGGATGTCGCGCACGCCCAGACCCATCCGCCCGAGCAGGGCCTTGAGCGCCTCGCGACTGGGTGGTTCCTTCAGATACTCGATCACCGTCGGCTCCACGCCAGTGTGACGGATCATCGCCAGCGTATTGCGCGAGGTGCCGCACTTGGGGTTGTGGTAGATCGTGATCTCGCTCATCGGGGCCTTCCTGATCGGTAAATATGTCTGGCAAGCCCACGGAAAATACACGCAGATGCGCGGGGATGAGTCCGCCAGCGTGGTGCATCATCGTCTGCAGCTGGAACTCCCACGAGCAGCTCCAGTCCGCGAATCCAGGCCTCAACATGCGTACAGCCGCCGATGAGTGAAAGTCTGATCTCCAATCTGCTGGTCATCGGGTCGTTGACCGCGGCCGCGCTGCTGCTGTTCCATCCGAAGGTGTCAGCCAATGCGACCTGGCGAGCCACGGTCACGCCGCTGGCCTCGATCATCGGCAGCGGATTTCTTGTGCTCGCGCCCCTGCTGGTGCGGCATTTCGGCACGGCTGCGGTCTGGGTCATGGCGGGTCTGTGTGCGGTTGCCTATGCGGTGGGCGCCGCCATCCGCTGGAACATCCTGGTGCTGGATGAGCCCGAACACCGGTCGGCGCTGGCAGCGCAGCGCATCGAGAACCTGGCCTCGTGGGTGCTGGCCTTCGCCTATGTGATATCAGTCTGCTACTACCTGAACTTGTTCGGCGCATTCGCGATGAGCATGACGCCCTTCGATGGCGTCACCGAAGGCAAGGTGATGACCACCGCCGTGTTGCTGTTCATCGCCTTGCTCGGCTGGCGAGGTGGCCTGAAGAGCCTGGAACGGGCCGAGACCTACAGCGTGGGCATCAAGCTGGCGGTGATTGCCGGCTTGTTGGCGGGGATGGCCTATTACGCCCACCTCTTGGCAGGCAAGGGTCAGATTCAGCATCACGCGGGTCAGTTCGACTGGGACAGTGTGCGCCTGGCCTTCGGGCTCATCATCACGGTGCAGGGCTTTGAAACCTCGAGATATCTCAGCGAGGGTCATGACGCGCGCACCCGCGTTCGCACCATGCGCTACGCCCAGTGGCTGGCCACGGCGGTCTATCTGATCTACATCGGCCTGGCCGGGGTGAGTTTTCCGGTGGATTCCGTCGGAGAGCGCGAAACGGCGGTGATTGGCATGACCGCTGCGATTTCTCCCTTGCTCCCCGTGCTTCTGGTAGTCGCTGCACTGGCCGCGCAATTCAGCGCTGCGGTGGCCGATACCAACGGTTGCGGCGGCCTGACCCAGGAAATGAGCCAGGGCCGCATCCACTCGCGCCTGGCCTATCTGCTGCTGGTGGCGATGGCGCTGCTGCTGACCTGGCGCGCCAACATCTACCAGATCATCAGCTATGCCTCGCGCGCCTTTGCCCTGTACTACGCCCTGCAATGTGCACTGGCTACCTGGACCAGCCATCGTCGTTCCGGATGGAAGCTACGCACACTGGCCTTCGCTGCGTTGACCGGCCTGATGCTGGCCGCAGCGGCGCTTGGGGTGTCGGTGGAATAGTCCCGAGCCGCGGTCAACCTGGCTGAACCCTGCCGGATCAGGATTTCCGCTCAGGGTGTGCGCGGAAGAACTTCCCCGCCAACACTGCCGGCGCAATCTCGTCCACATAGGTCCAGGCCGAAAATTCCACCGGATGCTGCCCCTCGACCACCGGATCCTCGCCAAACATGCGGTAATTGCGGATCAGCTCGTCCACATCCCTGGCCTGTGACAGCGAGCCCAGGGATTCCAGCAGTGAATTTTCGACTACATCGCGAGCCACCTGAAGCGCCGCCTCAGCCGACGGGTAGGGCCCCTTCCGGTAACTTTCGCTCTCGTCCATGTAGTGGAAGTTGTCGTAGACCCTGACGTACCACTGTTCGGTCATTTCGACGGCTGGCCGGCGGCGGAAGAATCCGGCCAGACGGGTGATCCAGCCTTCGCTCATTCCAGCCCCCGGCGCTCCTGTGCGCCCGCCAGGGAATGGATTCGTGCGACGGTCTGTTCAAAGGCCCAGGCCATCGGTGCGCGGCGCGCGCTGAGGATGTCGCTCAGCGAATGGTAGTAAGCCAGCGTGCCCTCACGCCCGGCGGTGAAGCGTTCGAACACCGTCGGGCCGACGTCCGGGTGTTCCAGATCGCCCAATATGGCGCGGGCGTTGTGCAGCTTGTCGCAACCGGACACCAGCAGGGTGTGATCCGGCTTGTCCCGCAATTGCGCCAGATAGGTCAGCTTGCGCCGGCGCCAGTTTTCCAGCTTGCTGCCGGCGGCTTCCGCCGCCGCCTTTTCTTCGACGCTGCCATCGGTGCAGGCCCGCACGATCTCGATGACCTTCGCACCAAAGCGGGTGCGAATCGCAACTTCATGCTCGGAACCGCAGTCTTCCAGTACATCGTGCAGCAGACCGGCGATGGCCTGATCCTCATCGCCGCCGTGTTCCAGCACCAGACTGGCGACCCCGAGCAGATGGTAGAGGTAGGGAATCTGGGTGCCCTTGCGGTACTGCGCAGCATGCGCGTGGCGGGCGTAGTCAACGGCTTCGGTAAATCGTGGACTCAGAGCAGTCATGGTGCGCACCCAGAATCAAGGACGATGCCGCTACGGTAGCCGAAATTGCAGCGTGCGGGTCGGCCTCACTCATCAAACGTGCGCTAACCCATTGATCTATTGACCTGGCCAAAAAGGGGCACGGGGCAGGGGTCCAACCTCTTCGCATGATCTGACCGTGCCGTGACTTGGGTCCCCCGCCCACGGCCCCCTGCTTGATGCGCAAACAAGCACACGGCCAGGGGCGAGCGGGGACTTCCGCAGGGACCCGGGTTCATGGCCCGTGTACCGTTTCGGACGCCACAGGTCGCAGCGCGCAGCAACTCCCCGCATTGTCCGCTGCCCGCTATCCTGCCCAGTGCCCATTTCAGGATTCGATCATGAGCGAACGCGTGCTGTACGATCTGGTGGCCAGCGATCCCAGGGATCGCTTCAGCCCTTTCTGTTTTCGCGTCAAGCTGGCGCTGGCGCACAAGGATCTGAGCTTCCGCAGCGAGCTGGTCAGTTTCACCGACAAGCAGAAGATTGCCTTCACCCAGCAGCCGCTGGTGCCGGTGCTGGTCGAGCCCGATGGCACTGTCGTCTGCGACAGCTTCAGGATTCTTCAGCACCTGGAAGAACGTTATCCGCAGGCGCCGCTGCTGGCGCCGGGCGACGCGTCACTGGCGTTCCTGCGGGCCTGGACCGATCGCAGCCTGCTCGCCGCCACCTTCAAGATACTGGCGCCGAAGATCCATGCGCTGTTGCAGGGCGCAGACCAGGCCTATTTCAAGACCAGCCGTGAACAACGGATGGGTGTGACACTGGAAGCGCTGGCCCGCGACGAGGGCAAGTACCGCAACATCCTCAGCACCACGCTCGAACCGCTGCGTACCCTGCTGAACGCGCAGCCCTGCGTGGCCGGCGCCCAGGTCGGCGCTGGCGACGTGCTGATCCTCGGCAACCTGCTCTGGGCCGAAGGCGTGCTCGGCGAGCCGCTGCTGCCGCCGGGCGATCCCATCAGCGCATGGCGTCAGCGCATGGAGCCGTGGGTGCAGAAGGCGCTGGCGATGGCGTCGGTGCTCTGAACTCGGCGACTCCGGTCTTCGTCGGCGGACGCATTCTCCACAGCACAGTTCAGATCCTGAGCACCAACATCCGCCTAAGGGGCCTCGTGTACACGATCAACTTTCTGGCAGTGCTTGGACTCTGGTCGCGACTGCTTGTGTTCTGACAGGCACTGAGCCAGAAAGCCGCGGGCCTGGGTCAAGTTGCCAGACGCGCGCCGAAGCCAAAAAAAACCGCGCAATGCGCGGTTTTTTGGTGCCGAAGGTGGGACTCGAACCCACACGCTTTTAAGGGCGGCGGATTTTGAGTCCGCTGCGTCTACCGATTCCGCCACTTCGGCCAATCAAGCCGTGAAGCATACCTGAGGTTGGGGTGGGGATAGAAGGGATGGCGGAGGGTGTTCGGTGGCAGGGGCTGGTAGCCGAGGCGCTGGTATCGGAAGTGAGGCAGGGTGTTGGGGGACAAAGCCTCGCGGCGGCGTCGGCCCGGCACGGTGTCTTCGCAAGGAGCGTGTCCCATGGACCCATATCGTAGGTTGCTGGTTGGATTGGTTCGCCTGTAGGAGCGCCCTTGCGGCGCGACCGCTGCTTGGGACGTTTGGCTTGCCGGTCGCGACGCGAGGTCGCTCTTGCAGGCAAGCTTGTGGTTCATGGCCCTGAGCGCAGTGTCGACCCGACACACGCGGCTCTCCGTGAACGCATATCGCAAGTTGCTGATGCGTCATTGCGAGGAGCGCAGCGACGAAGCAATCCAGGGTAGCGCCGCACGCCCCTGGATTGCTTCGCTACGCTCTCCATGAACCCATATCGCAAGTTGTTGATTTGCTGTTGTAGGTCACGTTGCTCGCGTAGCGAGCTACGTGACGCAATTCGATGTCACGTAGTCCGCTGACGCGGACAACATGACCTACGACACCGGGTTCATGGCCCGTGTGCAGTTTCGCGCCGAAACAGGTGGCTCGCAAGGACGCCCTTGTTTGACGCGCGAACGAGCGTGCAGGGAGGTGCGACAGGGTCTTGCGCAGAGCTTCGCAGGGTCATAATGATCTGGAACGGAAGGCGGCGATTGTGGCTATTGGGCGAGTCTGGCGAGCGTGTCGAGTTGGTCGGCGTCGTCCGGGCGCTTGTCGGTGCGCCAGCGGGTGATTCTGGGAAAGCGCACGGCGATGCCGGATTTGTGGCGGGTTGAGCGATTGACGCCTTCGAAGGCGAGTTCGAAGACCTGTTCGGCAGCCACGCTGCGCACTGGGCCGAAGCGCTCCAGGGTGTGGGCTCGAATCCAGCGGTCGAGTCTGGCGATTTCGGCGTTGTCGAGGCCGGAATAAGCCTTGGCGACAGGCACCAGCTGACCCTCATGCCAGAGTGCAAAGGTGTAGTCGGTGTAGAGATTCGAACGGCGGCCGTGGCCGGCCTGGGCGTAGATCAGCACGGCGTCGATGGTGAGCGGGTCGATCTTCCATTTCCACCAGTCGCCGCGTTTGCGCCCCACCTGGTAGCGCGAATCGCGACGCTTGAGCATCAGTCCTTCGACGCCGAGATCGCGTGATTGCTGTCGCTGCGCGGCCAGTTCGGCCCAGCTGTTGGACTTGAGCGTGGGCGAGATGGCCAGTGCCGGGAGCTTGGGAGGAGCGGCGTTTTCGGGAGCGAGATTCGGATGCTCTGCACCATCACCGTTCCGGCTCACGAGGCTCTGGTAGTGCCGAGCTTGCTCGGCAGGATCTGCGGTTTCTTGGCCCACATCAGAGCCAGAGCCAAAGCCCGGCAGAAGCAGCGGAGCAAGCTCCGCTCTACCAGAGCTGCGGTGTGCGAGGCTCTCGTAGTGCCGAGCTTGCTCGGCAGGATCTGCTGAGCTTGGAGACAGCAGTTTTTCGAGGGCTTGGCGACGCTCGCTCAGCGGCCGCTGGCGCCAATCCTGACCCTGCCATTCGAGCAGATCGTAGGCCATGAACACGACCGGACAGTCGGCCAGAGCCTTGGGTCCAGGTTTGAGTCGGCCGATGCGCTTCTGCAGGCGAGCAAAGGGCAGTGGCGCGGCCTTGTTCCAGCCGAGGATCTCGCCGTCCAGCACCGTGCCCTCGGGGAGTTCGGCAGCAGCGGCTTCGATCTCGGGGAAACGCCCGTCCAGGCGTTCCTCGCCGCGTGACCACAGTCGGGTCTGGCCCTGGCGCCTGAGCAGCTGGGCGCGGATGCCGTCCCACTTCCACTCGGCTTGCCAATCGCCGACCTCGCCGAGCGCGTCGGGCGAATCTTCCAGCGGCGATGCCAGGAAGAAGGGATAAGGCTGGTCAGCATCGGACGCGGTTTCCTTCGGATCGATCAATGCTTGCCAGGCGCTTGCTGAGGGCCTGAAGTCACCGCTCAGTCGATGCGCCAGCAACTCGCCCGAGAGCCCGGTCAACTGGGTCAGGGCCTGTATGACCAGTCGTTGTGAAACTCCCACGCGCAGCGCGCCGGTGAGCAGTTTGTTGAGCACGAAGCACTGTTCGCGTGGCAGTTCGGTCCACCACGTCCGCACGAGCGGACCCTGTGCATCGGCCGTCAGCCGTGCCAGCGCGCTGAGCTCGAGCTCGATCCAGTGCTGCAGACTGGCTGAATGCCCGACGTTTGCGGCCTGCGGATTGGCCACCAGCAGCGTGATGGTCTCGGCCAGATCGCCGACATGGGCGTAGGTGTCCTCGATCAACCAGATCGGGTAGCCGCTGGCCTGCACCAACCAGCTGCGCAGATCGCCGGAGCGCACCAGCCGCTTGATCTTGCCGCCCGCCAGGATATGCACCGCCCAGGCGGCATCGGCGGCCGGCGCTGTCGCGAAGTAATCGCGCATCGCGGTCACCTTGTCGCTGGTGGCCGTGGACTGATCCAGGCGCGTGTACAGTTCGGCGAAAGCGCGCATCAATCCTCTCCACCGAAATCGGTGCGCAGCGTTTCTGCGGTGATGCCGGTCTCGTTGAGGTGGCGCACCAGGGCGTCGGTGTTGCCATGGGTGGCGAGCACCCGGCGGGCGCCGCTGGCGCGAATGGTGTCGATCAGGGCCGGCCAGTCGGCATGGTCTGAGAGTGCCAGTCCGCGGTCGTATCCGCGGCGCCGACGATTGCCGCGGATCAGCATCCAACCGGAGGCAAAAGCAGTCGAGGCCTGGGCAAAGCGGCGCATCCACGGCGAGCCGGCAGCCGAAGGTGGAGCCAGGATCAGCTCGCCGGCGAAGTCGCGGGCGCGGGCCTGCTCGCTGACCGCTTCGGTGGGCAGCATGACGATCCCGGCAGCGCGGTAGAGCTCGACCAGTGCCAGCATGGCGCCATGCAGATAGACCGGGCGGTTGACCCGCTGTGCCAGTTCCGCCAGCAGCCGCTGGACCTTGCCGAGTGCGTAGCAGAACAGCACCGCCGGTACCTGATCGCGGGCGCATTGATCCCACCAGGCCAAGATCTCGTCGACGGTCTGCTCGATCGACGGCCAGCGATAGCAGGGCAGGGCAAAGGTGGCCTCGGTGATCAGCGTGTTGCACTCGACCACTTCGAAGCGCTGACACGTGGGATCGGTCTCGCGCTTGTAGTCACCCGTGACCACCCAGACCTCGTCGCCTGCTTCCACCCGCACCTGAGCGGAGCCGAGGATATGCCCCGCCGGATGCAGCGAAACCCGGGCCGCGCCGAGTTCGAAACCGGCCCCATAGTCATGGCCCACGATGGCCGCATCAGCGCTCAACCGATGCTGCAGCAGCGAGGCTCCCGGCGCCGCACAGTGGTACAGCTGCGAGCCGCTGCGGGCGTGGTCGGCATGACCGTGGGTGATCACGGCGCGCGGCACGGGTCGCCAGGGGTCGATATGGAAGTCGCCGGCCGGGCAATACAAACCCTCGGGGCGCAGGACGATCAGATCTTCGCTCATGGCCAGATTGTGCCGGGAAATCCGACAGCGGGGCGTGAGCGCGCCGCTGTGACCTGTGGCCTATTCATGCTATTCAAATGTGCGCTAGCATTCAGCAAACATTGAATGGTGAGTGAGGAATGAACAGAAAGCTGGCGGCACTGAGCCGCAAGGTCCCCGAAATTGCAGAGGAGCGCGCGATCACGCCGCGGGAGCTGAAGCTGCTGGCAGAACCGACGCGTGAGTTCATCTTCAATGCGCTGGTCCCCGAGGCCCGCACGGCCACTG
The DNA here is from genome assembly GCA_024234055.1 of Rhodanobacteraceae bacterium. Classification (NCBI taxonomy): domain Bacteria; kingdom Pseudomonadati; phylum Pseudomonadota; class Gammaproteobacteria; order Lysobacterales; family Rhodanobacteraceae; species Rhodanobacteraceae bacterium. Next base: position 293,598 of record JACKOW010000002.1, on the reverse strand, counting down.
AGCTGGCACAGTTGCTGGAATGCCCAACCACGCGCCTCTATCACCATCTCAAGCTGATGGAGAAGCACGAACTGATCGTGGTGGTGGCCGAGCGTCTAGTCTCGGGGATACTGGAGCGCCGCTACCGCGCCACGGCGCGGCGCCTGCGACTGGATCGCAGCGTGTTTGGCGATGACGTGCTCGGCAATGAACGGCTGGAAACCCTGCTGGCCTACAACTTCGATCAGGCCCGCGCCGATATCGTGCGCAGCCATGCGGCCGGACTGATTGATCTGGGTCTCAAGCCACCGGCGGCGAAGGCCCTGATGGCCTACCGCCATGTGCTCAAGCTGACGCCGGCAGATCGCGATCGCTTGCTGCAGCGCCTGCACGATTTCTATCAGGAGTACGAACGCCTCAGTCATCAGCCGCCGCCCGAGCAGGGCGAGTTTGTCGGCCTGATGCTGGCGGCCTATCCCACCGAGATGCGCGCGGCCGAGACCCCCAGGGCGCGCGGTACGCGGGTGCCAATGAAGCGGCGAGGACGATGACGATGGATGTCGACGATGTGGCCGCGAAGGCGCCGCTGAGCCCCGCATCAACGGGGGACACTCCTGCAAGCCCGGCTTTGCCGAACAAGCCGAGAGTAAGCCCTCGCGCAGCCATGATGTTGGTCCTGCAGATGCTGGCCGGCGGCGCCTTCGGCTTCTTCAGTGTCAGCTGGGCGCTCAAGGGCGGCATGCAGCTGGCGCCAGCCGAAACCGCCAAACCATTGCTGTTGTTGTGCCTCTTGCTGGCTCTGGTGGTGGCCTTGCCGCTGCATCTGGCTGTTCACGAGCTCGGCCATGCGCTGGTCGGGCGCGCCCGTGGCGGCTTTCTACTGCGATTCGTGGTGGGGCCCTGGCGTTGCCAGCGCTTCCGATCCGGCTTTCGCTGGCGCCGGGTGCGCTCTTTGAAGGGTATTGGTGGATTCGTGCAAACGCTGTTGCCGCCGGGCGAGGGTTACCGCCTGGCTTTGAGCTGGATGCTGCTGGGCGGTCCACTGGCCAATCTGCTGTTGGCCGGGGTAGGCGCCTTGCTCATGTGGTACGCGCCCTGGTGGCCCCTGCGCCTGTTTGCCATTCCGATCGTGCTGTTCGGGCTGATGCTGGGCCTCATCAATCTGGTGCCCTTCAGGGTGGGCGGCTTCCTCACCGACGGCGCTCATCTATGGCGGATCTGGACCGATCCAGCGGCGCTGCAGCAGTCGCAACGGATGGCGCGGATTGCCAGGGCCAGTCTTGATGGGTTGCGACCGCGCGAGCTGGATGCCGTTGACGTCGCCGCGCTGGATCCCGATCAAGCCACGGGCGCTGAGCGCTTCCTGGCGCTGGTGATACGGGCGTCGGTGGCCGAGGATCAGGGCCAGCTTGAGGAATCGCGCGCGCTGATCAATCGGGCCCTTGCCGATTGGGAGCAACTGCCCGATGGCTTCCGCCAGGTTCTGGCCCTGGCGGCGGCCCATGCCAGCGCCCGTCTGGATCGAGACGCATCATCCGCGCGCGCGTGGTTGGCCAAGGCCGAGGGCGGCCTGCTGGAGGATTTCCACATCGCCTGGGTGGAAGCGCTCATTGCGGACATCGAGGGTGATGCGCAGGCCCGGGCGCAGGCCCTGGGGCGGGTGCGCGAGGGCATCGATGACACGGTCTATCGCGGCGACGAGAAGGTTTATCGCGAGCGACTGGCGGCGATGGCGTGATGCCGTGGCGGCCGCAGTGTGCGAGGCTTTGGTAGTGCCGAGCTTGCTCGGCAGGGTGTGCAGGTTTTCGGCACAGGCTTGAGAGCACAAGCCAGGCCAGAGCAGCGGAGCAAGCTCCGCTCTACGAGAGCGCCGGTGTGCGAGGCTTTGGTAGTGCCGAGCTTGCTCGGCAGGGTGTGCAGGTTTTCGGCACGGGCATGAGAGCACAAGCCAGGCCAGAGCAGCGGAGCAAGCTCCGCTCTACGAGAGCGGCGGTGTACCAGGCTGTTGTAGTGCCGAGCTTGCTCGGCAGGGTGTGCTGACATACAAACAGGTGTCGTATTCGAACGCCACTTTGCCGTTGGCCGATGTCGCGTCAAACAACGCCTGCAGCGCATCAAGCATCGGCAGGTGCTGGGAATGACCCGGCGCCGGCGCATACGAGGACGACAACAAACGACCCCGGAGCCCCTCGAAGTCGAAATGCTGGGCGTGATCGAATCGGTACTCGTCGTGACCGTCCTCCCCAAAATACAAGGCCAGCGCCTGGCTATCGGCGTAGCGCTCCGAAACCGCGGCGTAATCGGTGCCGAAGCGCTGCAGCAGTGCCTCGTAGCCGTCGAGGAAGTCGCTGCCCGTGGTGCGGCGCAGATTCCAGAGCACGGCGCGGTGCCCGCCCGGGCGCAGGATGCGCTCGGATTCAGCGGCCACCGCGGCCACATCGAACCAGTGAAAGGCCTGGGCGGCGATGACCAGATTGACACTGTGATCGGCCAGCGAGGTGGCTTCGGCTCGGCCGTCGATACTGGTGAAGTTCTGACGGGAAGACAGCAGGGCCTCGGCGGCCTGGCGCATCTCGGCATTGGGTTCCACGCCATACACGCGATGACCCGCATCGAGGAATCCCAGCGCCGACAGGCCGGTGCCGGATCCCAGGTCAGCAATATCAACCGGGCCGGTCCAGCCGCAGTGCTGGCGCAGTGTGTCGACCACGGCCGGCGGATAATCCGGCCGATAGCGCACATAGTCGGCAACACGGTTGGAAAAGCGCTGGGTGGGGTTGGGCATGGCGGGAGTTCAGTGGATGGGGCGAGCCCTATCCTAGCGCGCCCTGTGGGAGCGGACTTCGTCCGCGAAGCGGTTTGCTTCTACCGGTCGTGTGGATCGGATATCAGTGGATTCGGCGAGAGAATTCGCGGACAGAGTCCGTTTTCACCAAACATGCCGCAAGTATTTGAATAAAAACATTTTCCGCAAAGGACGCAAAGGACGCAAAGTAGAGCGATTCCAAGTTGTCAGCCGGTTGTGTCGCCACAGATCGCCGCTCAGCCGACCAAGCCTTGAAATCTTCGCGTCCTTTGCGTCCTTTGCGGACAAAAATGGGCCTCCGAGATCGCCGACAGCTTGATGCGCGAACAAGCGCACCGCCAGGGGCGAGCGGGACTCCCAATGTGGCTGGCAGTGGTGGCTGTCCGCCGTTTATAGGAGCGACCTTGTGTCGCGACCGGGCATGATCGCTTGCGGCACGGCGCTCGCGACATGAAGCCGCTCCTACCGGTGGCCCAATGTCTTCACGTGACCCCAATAGGCTCCGGTGCGATGCTTGGGAGCAATCCTCATCGAGTTCTGCCTGTCGATGTCGCAGCCATCCATTTCGATTCCCGCAAGGACAGATCAGCTGCCGCCGCTCGCCGAGCACTGGATCTACAAACTGGTCGCCGCGCGTGAGTGGCAGGCGGCTGAAACGGTAGGGCGTTACCCAGGCTCGATGGATGATCGTCGCGACGGCTACATCCATCTGTCGACCGCCGCGCAGGTGGAAACGACGCTTGCGAAGTATTTCAGTGAGGTCGATGACCTGTTGCTGGTCGCAGTGGATCCGCGTTTGCTCAGCGCGGATCTGCGCTACGAGGCCTCGCGCGGTGGCGCCCTGTTCCCGCATCTCTACGCCGATCTGCCGATCGCTGCCTGCAAGGTGCTGGCGCATCGGGCGCTGGCCAATGCGCCCTGGCAGCTGGCGGATGCTTGAGTACGCCATCATTGGTGCTGGTTTTGGCGGCATTGCCATGGCCAGGGCCTTGCACGATGCGGGTGTCGCCAACTTCCGGGTCTTCGAGAAGGCGGCTGAAGTCGGCGGCACCTGGCGAGAAAATCACTATCCCGGCGCCGCTTGCGATGTGCCTTCGCACCTGTATTCGCTGGCGGATGCGCCGAATCCGGACTGGACCCGCTTGTTTCCGCAGCAGCCGGAAATCCAGGCGCATCTGCGGCTGCTGGGTGCCGAACTGGTGGCGCGCGGGCAGATCGAGTTCCGCTGGCAGCTGAGCGCGGCCAACTGGGACGCACAGGATCAATCCTGGTTGCTGGAGAATGCCCAGGGAGAGCGCTGTCGAGCGCGCATGCTGGTGCTGGCGCTGGGCGGTCTGCATGTGCCGGCCTACCCGGAGATTCCGGGTCTGGGCAGCTTCAGCGGCGAGAGCTTCCACTCGGCGCGCTGGCGCCACGACCTTCCGCTGGCGGGCAGGCGCGTGGCGGTGATCGGTACCGGCGCCAGCGCCATTCAGTTCATCCCGGCGATCGCCCCGCAGGTGGCGAGCCTCAGCGTGTGCCAGCGCTCGCCGGCCTGGCTGATGCCACGCACGGACATCGAATTCTCACCGCGCCTGAAGCGCGCGTTTGCCCGTTGGCCGTGGCTGCGCAAGACCCTGCGCGGCAGCATCTTCACCTTGCTGGAGCTGTTGTCCTCGGCGCTGATCCACCGGCGCACGGCCTTCTGGGCGCGCGCCATGTCCAGGCGCCATCTGCGCAAACAGGTGGTCGATCCGGCGCTGCGGGCACGTTTGACGCCGGATTATCCCTTCGGCTGCAAGCGCGTGCTGATCTCGTCGGACTACTACCCCGCGCTGCAGTTGCCGCAGGTGGAATTGATCGATACGCCGGTCACTGCGGTCGAGCCGGAAGGCCTGCTGCTGGCCGACGGCCGCCGTCTGCCGGTGGACGTGCTGATCTACGGTACCGGCTTCAAGCCGCTGGATGTACTGTCAGGGCTGCGCATCGTGGGCCGAGACGGGCGCCAGCTCGATGTCGACTGGGCCCGTCGCCCGCAGGCGCATCTGGGGATCAGTCCACACGGCTATCCCAACCTGCATTTTCTGCTCGGTCCCAATACCGCGCTGGGGCACAACTCGGTGCTGAACATGATCGAGAGTCAGGTGCGGCACATTCTGGCGCTGCGCCGGGCGATGGCCGAGCACGGCGCGCGCAGCGTCGAGGCCACGGCCGCTGCGCAGCAGGGCTATCTGGACCGGGTCGATCGGGGTTTCGGCGACAGCGCCTGGGCCGGCGGCTGCCACAGCTGGTACCTGGACGACAGCGGCCAGAACATTGCCCTGTGGACCGGCTCCTGCGTGGGCTACCGCTGGCTGACGCGCAAGGTGCGGGCGGGGGATTATGTGTTTGGATAGCCGCCTTCCAGGCCCATCGCCCCAGGAACAATCTGTCTCACGCGGAGACGCGGAGGGCGCGGAGAAGGGGCGACAAACGCCGGCTTTGTGTAGCCCCGAAGTGCGCGCAGCGCTCTCCGGGCGGTGACGCGAAAGAGCCCCGGTGAGCCGCTACGCGACACACCGGGCTACGCGCACCGAGCGACTTTATGGCCCGTGCATAGTGCCTGGGCCGACCCAGGCAACTCTCCATGAACCCATATCGCAAGTTGTTGATGCGTCATTGCGAGGAGCGCAGCGACGAAGCAATCCAGGGTAGCGCCGCACATCCCTGGATTGCTTCGCTACGCTCGCAATGACGCCGAGGGTTCATGGCCCGTGGGCAGTTTCAGGCCGATTCAGGCAACTCGCAACGATGCGCCAGACCCTAACCCAACTTCGCCTTCAGCAACTCGTTCAACTGCGCCGGATTGGCCTGGCCCTTGGTGGCTTTCATGGCCTGGCCCACGAAGAACTGCAGCAACTTCTCGTTGCCGGCGCGGAATTGTTCCACCTGCTTGGGATTGGCGGCGATGATCTCGTCGACCACGGCCGCCAGGGCGCCGGTGTCGGACACCTGCTTCAGTCCCAGGCGCTCGATCACGGCGTCGGCCGACTCGTCGCTGTGCCAGAGTTCCTCGAAGACCTGCTTGCCCATCTTGCTGGACAGGCTGCCGTCGACGATGCGGTGCAGCAGTCCGCTCAGGCGCTCGGCACTGATCGGGCTGGTGTCAGGCGTGAGCGCGTTGGCATTGAGTGCACCCAGCCATTCGCCCAGCACCCAGTTGGCGCAGAGCTTGGCCTGTTCGGGCAGCGTTGCGATCAGGGTCTCGAAGTACTCGCAGACGATACGATCGGCCGTCAGCAGGTTGGCATCGTATTCGGTCAACCCCAGTGCATCGATATAGCGCTGACGACGGGCCTCGGGCAGCTCCGGCATGCGCTGCCTGGCGCGCTGGATGTCGTCGGCGGCGATCACCAGCGGCGGCAGATCGGGATCGGGGAAATAGCGGTAGTCGTGGGCCGATTCCTTGCCGCGCATGCTGCGGGTCTCGCCCTTGTGGGCGTCGAATAGTCGGGTTTCCTGTACCACCTTGCCACCGCTCTCGATCAGGCGAATCTGGCGCTCGATTTCGTAGTCGATGGCCTTTTCGACAAAGCGGAAGGAATTGACGTTCTTGATCTCGGCGCGGGTGCCGAGTGGCTCGCCCTGGCGCCTGACCGAGACGTTGGCATCGCAGCGGAAGGAGCCTTCCTGCATGTTGCCGTCGGAGACTTCCAGCCAGCGCACCAGGGTGTGCAGCGTCTTCAGATAGGCCACGGCTTCGGCCGCGCTGCCCAGCACCGGTTCGCTGACGATTTCCAGCAGCGGCGTGCCGGCACGATTCAGATCGACCCCGGTCTCGGCGTGGAAGGCATCGTGGACGCTCTTGCCGGCATCTTCTTCCAGATGCGCACGGGTCAGCTGCACGAACTTGCTGCTGCCGTCGTCCAGACGCACATTCAGGCCGCCACCGACCACCACCGGTAACTCGTACTGGCTGATCTGATAGCCCTTGGGCAGGTCTGGATAAAAGTAGTTCTTGCGCGCAAACACGCTGCGTTCGGCCACGGTGGCGCCCACCGCCAGACCAAAACGGATGGCCAGTTCCACCGCCTGCGCGTTCATCACCGGCAAGGTGCCGGGCATGCCGAGGTCGACGGCGCAGGCCTGGGTATTGGGCTCGGCGCCATAGGCCGTTGCCGCGCCCGAGAAGATCTTGCTGCGCGTGGCCAGCTGCACATGCACTTCGAGGCCGATCACGGTTTCCCATTGGCTCATGACCGTGCTCCTGCGGCGGGCTCGGCCCAATGCCATTCGGTGGCCTGCTGATAGCCGTGACCGGCGCCGATCAGCAGATCCTCACGCCAGCTCGGGGCCACCAGTTGCAGCCCCACCGGCAGGCCCTCGGAGAATCCGCACGGCACCGACAGACCTGGCAAGCCGGCCAGATTGACACTGACCGTGTTGATGTCGGCCAGGTACAGCGCCAGCGGATCGCTGAGCTTCTCGGCGAGCTTGAAGGCCACGGTCGGGCTGGTCGGACCGCCCAGCACATCGACCTCGGCAAACACGCGGGCGAAGTCGTTGGCGATCAGGCGTCGCACTTGCTGCGCGCGCAGGTAGTAGGCGTCGTAGTAGCCGGCGCTGAGCGCATAGGTACCGGTCAGGATGCGTTTCTGCACTTCGTGGCCGAAGCCTTCGGCGCGTGAGCGTCGGTAGAGGTCGTTGAGATCCTTCGGATCGCTGCAACGATGGCCGTAGCGCACACCATCGAAGCGCGCCAGATTGCTGGAGGCCTCGGCCGGGGCGATGACGTAATAGGCGGGGATGGCGTACTCGCTGCTGGGCAGATCGACATCGATGATGATCGCGCCGCGGCGGGCGTAATCGGCCAGTGCAGCCTCGACTGCTGCGGCCACTCCATCCTCGATGCCAGCGCCGAACCACTGTCTGGGCCGGCCGATGCGCAAGCCCTTGAGCGGCATCTCCAGGGCAGCGCTGACGTCCACCTTGGGTCGATCGGCGCAGGTGGCATCACGCGCATCGAAACCGCTCATGACATCGAGCACCCGCGCGCAGTCTTCCACCGTCAATGCGATCACGCCGGCCTGATCCAGGCTGGAGGCGTAGGCGATCATGCCCCAGCGCGAGACCCGGCCGTAGCTGGGCTTGAATCCGGTGACGCCGCAGAAGGCCGCGGGCTGGCGGATCGAACCGCCGGTATCGGAGGCGGTGGCAAAGGGCACCACGCGCGCCGCCACCAGCGCCGCCGAGCCGCCGGAGGAACCGCCGGGGACGCGCTCGGTGTCCCAGGGATTGCGCACCGGGCCAAAGTAGCTGTGTTCATTCGACGAGCCCATCGCGAACTCGTCCATATTGGCTTTGCCGATCAACACCGCACCGGCCTGGGAGATGCGCTCGTGGATCGCCGCGCTGTAGGGCGGCACGAAATGCTCCAGATAGCGCGAGCCACAGGTGGTGAGCACGCCTTCGGTGCAGAACAGATCCTTGTGCGCATAAGGAATGCCGCCGAGCGGCCCGGCCTGGCGGTTGGCGCGGGCCTGATCCGCAGCATCGGCCGCCGCCAGCGCATGCTCGGCCCCGATGGCGCTGATCAGCGCGTTCAGGCTGCCCTGGGTGGCGGCAACGCGCGCCAGTGACTCCTCGGTCAACATCCGCGCCGTGGTCTGGCCCGCCGCCAGCGCCGCCAGCTGATCGACGACCGTGTTCAAGGACTCGCTCATTCGATCACCTTCGGCACCAGGTAGTAGCCGGCGCTCTCGGCGGGCGCGATCGCCGCCAGGGCGTCGCGCTGATCGCTTTCTGTGACCTCATCAGGCCGCAAGCGCAGCGTCGGATCGCCCGGATGCGACAGCGGCGTCAGGCCGTCAACGGGAGCGGCCTTCAACGCATCAAACAGATCCAGCACCGCCGACAGTTCGCGCGTCAGCGCGTCCTCCTGATCGGCAGGGATGGCCAGTCGGGCCAGTTCGGCAATGGAGCGCACTTGAGCGCGGTCTACAGACACGGTCTACACACCAGAAGGGTATTGCGCCGCAACATAGCAAGGAATGGGTAGGGACTTGTAGGCTTGAGTGCCTGGTCGGGCGCGAAAATCGGTGTGTGTCGTGGGTTGTGGCCAGAGGCGGGACGCGAAGATCGCGAAGGAAAAGCAGAAAGGACGCGAAGGAAAGCGAGTTAGGCCAGGGTTGTCGGCGAGATCCGAGAGCCCGTCGCAGGAGCGACCTTGGGTCGGGATCTGGCGGTCGGTATCTCCCGCCGGCACAGGAGCTGGACGCGGTACCGGCAGGAGGCTACGGGCTTTCTGCTCTTGTGGGTCCAGACTTGTCTGGACGCTAGTGGCAAGCTGAGGGAGAAGCCTCCAGACAAGTCTGGACCTACAAATCGCGGTCCCCAGGCGTAATTTCCATAATCGCTATCGCTTTCCTTCGCGTCCTTTGCGTCCGTCTTCTATCTGCAATCCCGCCCCAGGTCCCGGTTTTCGCGATCTGTCGAGCGCCCCAGGTCACGCTGAACGCTTCCCTCGCCGGCGGTTCTGGACTGGATCGCTTTCTCGAACTTTATCCTGTAAGGTGCCGTCTGCTCGTGTGTTTCTGTTCGTTCGTCTTGCAGTCCACGCTTCTCGTTTCATCCCTATCCCGCGATCGGCGCAGCCTTGGCAACGCATCGAGATCGCACTCCTCGATGAGGTTTCCATGTCTTTTGATCCCCTGGGGCTTGCCCCTGAGTTGCTGCGCGCGTTGACGGCAGCTGGTTATGACTCCGCCACGCCGATTCAGGCCAAGGCCATTCCCGAAGTACTCGCCGGCCACGATCTGATGGCCAGTGCCCAGACCGGTACCGGCAAGACCGCCAGCTTCGCTCTCCCCATTCTGCAAATGCTCAAGGCCAGCGGCGAAAAGACCGTGCCCAAGGGCGTGCGTGCGCTGATTCTGGTGCCCACCCGCGAACTCGCGGCGCAGGTGCTGGCCAGCGTGCAGCGCTATGGCAACGGCATGCGTCTGTCCAGCGCGGCCATTTATGGCGGCGTCAGTGAGCGCCCGCAGATCGCCGCTGCCTCGCGCGGTATCGATGTGCTGATCGCCACCCCGGGCCGATTGCTCGACCTGATGACCCAGAATGCAGTCTCGCTCTCGGGCGTGCAGCACCTGGTGCTCGACGAAGCCGATCGCATGCTCGACATGGGCTTTTTGCCGGCCATCAAGCGCATCCTGCAGAAGCTGCCGAAGAAGCGTCAGACCCTGATGTTCTCGGCCACTTTTTCGCCGGAACTGCGCGAACTGGCGCAGACCATGCTGCACAACCCGGTGTCGGTCGATGTCAGCCCGCGCAACAGCACGGCGGTGAGTGTCGAGCACGTCGTCCACATGGTGGAAGATTCGCGCAAGCGCGATTCGCTGCTGCATCTGTTGCACGCAGCGCCGCGGCAGACGCTGGTGTTCAGCCGCACCAAGCACGGTGCCGACAAGATCGTGCGTTTCCTGGAGAGCTACGGTTTCAACGCCGCCGCGCTGCATGGCAACAAGAGCCAGAACGCTCGCACCCGCGCGCTGTCGGGCTTCAAGAGCGGCGAGATCATGGTGCTGGTGGCGACCGATATCGCCTCGCGCGGCATCGACATCAAGGAACTGCCGGCGGTGATCAACTTCGATCTGCCCAATGTGCCCGAAGATTATGTGCATCGCATCGGTCGCACCGGTCGCGCTGGCGCTTCCGGTCTGGCGATCTCGCTGGTCGGTCGCGAGGACCAGAGCTATCTGCGCGGTATCGAACGCGTGCTCAAGCAGCCGCTCAAGCGCGAGCCACTGGGCGATCTGAGCTTGCCGATCAAGGTGGCCGCCGAAGCATCGGCACCGCCGCGCCAGCCGCAAGGCCAGCGCAAGCCGCAACGCTCCGGCGCACCGGCCTCGCGCGGGCACAATCTGCGCAGCCAGGGCCAGCGCATTCCGGCGCGCGGCAATGGCGGTGGCCAGCGCAGCGGTAGCTCGTCTAGCCGTTAAGCGCTTGCTCCAATGACACCTCGCAGCCCGCACCGTGCGGGCTGCGTTGTTTGTGGGGTTTGCCGTTGCTGCCGACCTGTGGGAGCGGAATCTGTCCGCGATCGGCCTGGCATCGGTGGGCTCGGTTGGCGCATCACCGGTCGCGACACGAGGTCGCTCCTACCGTAGGAGCGACCTTGTGTCGCGACCGTCAGACTTGCCTTGTCGCGTCGCCGTTCGCGGACAAAGTCCGCTCCCACAGGGGCTGGGCTGCGCCTCGGCCTACGCTACAAACCGACAACCGACAACCGACACCCAATAACCACCAACCAGCCTCACTCCTGCTTGGTCGCCATCTTCATCTCCATCTGGCGACGACGCTCGGCGCGTTCCATGAAGTACCAGCCGATGACGCCGACCAGGGATACGGTGACGATCAGGATGGTCGCCAGGGCGTTGATCTTGGGGCTGACACCCATGCGCGCCGACGAGAACACCTGCATGGGCAGGGTGGTCGATGAGGGGCCGGAAACGAAGCTGGCCAGCACCAGATCGTCCAGCGACAGCGTGAAGGCCAGCAGCCAGCCGGAGATCAACGCCGGCGAGATGATCGGCAGGGTGATCACGAAGAACACCTTGATGCGATTGGCACCCAGATCCATTGCCGCCTCTTCCAGCGAGCGGTCTAGCTCGGCCAGGCGCGAGGAAATGATCACGGTGACGAAGGCCATGCACATGGTCACGTGGGCGATCCAGATGGTCATCATGCCGCGTGACATGTCGATGCCGGTCCAGGTGCTCAGGGACACGAACAGCAGCAGCAGCGACAGTCCAGTGATGACTTCGGGCATCACCAGCGGCGCGGTGATCATCGCCGCAAACAGGGTCTTGCCCGGGAACGCGCGCATGCGCGTCATCACCATCCCGGCCATGGTACCCAGCACCACCGACGCACAGGCGGTGTAGAAGGCGATGCGCAGGCTCACCCAGGCGGCGCTGAGCATCTGGTCGTCCTGCATCAACTCGCCGTACCACTTCACCGAAAAGCCCGACCACACCGTCACCAGGCGGTTCTCGTTGAAGGAATAGATGATCAGGCTGAGCATCGGCGCATACAGGAAGAAGAAACCGACGCCGAGGAAGAGCCAGCTCCATTTGGAGGTGCGGGATGCATTCATCGTGAAGCGCCTCGGTTGGAGAAGCGGGGCACGGGGCAGGGGGCAGGGGGCACGGGAAGCGCGGTGGAGTCCGCTGTCCGATGGCAGTCAGGCGGGAATCTCTCTGTCCATGGCCCTACAACCCGATTGCAAGAGATTTGCAGCATGCCGCGCTGCTCCCGTGCCCCGTGCCCCGTTTCTCGTGCCCCGTATCTCATACCAATTTCCCCTCCATTTCCTTCGACTGCGCCCGATGGAACATGACGATGGGGATGATCAGCAGCGCCAGCATGATCATGGCCACGGCCGAGGCCACCGGCCAATCGCGGTTGTTGAAGAACTCCTGCCAGAGCACGCGGCCGATCATCAGCGTGTCCGGGCCACCGAGCATCTCCGGGATCACGAACTCGCCCACGGCGGGAATCGCTACCAGCATGCAGCCGGCGATGATCCCGGCCTTGGACAGCGGCAGCGTCACCTTGAGGAAGGCCTGCCAGGGCTTGGCGCCCAGATCTGAAGCGGCTTCCAGCAAACGATGGTCGTGCTTGACCAGATTGGTGTAGAGCGGCAAGACCATGAAGGGCAGGTAGGCATAAACGATGCCGATGTAGACGGCGATGGGTGTGTGCAGCAACTTCAAGGGCTCGCCGATCAGGCCGATGTTCATCAGGAAGTTGTTGATCAGGCCATTGGGCTTGAGGATGCCCACCCAGGCGTAGATGCGGATCAGGAAGCTGGTCCACGAGGGCAGAATCACCAGCAGCAGCGCAATATTCCGTGTCGCCGGGCTCATCCGCGAAATGGCGTAGGCCATGGGGTAGCCGATCGCCAGACACAACAGGGTCGAAACAACCGCGATCTTCAGCGAACTCAGATAGGCGTTGACGTAGATGCTGTCACCAGCCAGGAACAGATAGTTCTCGCCGCGTAGCTTGAGGATGGGGAAACCGTCCACCCAGTAGAGGATGTCGGTGTACGGCGGCATGGCAATCGCGGCCTTGGCGAAGGAGATCTTCAGCGCGATCAGAAAAGGAATGGCAAAGAACAGCAGCAGCCAGAAATAGGGAATGGAGATCAGACCCCAGCGCGCGCCGGGGACAAAACGCCGCCAGCCACCGGTCCGGGCGCTCATGAGGTCAGCACCACGCCTTCCAGATCTCCCCAGGAGATCCAGACCGCGTCGTTCCAGGTGAAGTTCTCCGAAGCCCAGCGCTCCTGATTGACGAAATTGCACATCACCTTGTCGCCACGGTCCAATCGCACGTGGTAGACCGAGTGACTGCCGAAATAGGCGATGTCCTCGATGATGCCGTGAGCCTTGTTGTGTGGCTCGGTGGGTTCGTTCTTGCTGATGCGGACCTTTTCTGGACGCAGCGCAAATGCCACGTCCATGCCTTCGAATCCGGTCACGCCGTGGGCCACGTAGATCGGATCCGGCAGATTTGGACAATCGATGGTGATGAAGTCCTTCTCGTCCTTGTCGATCTTGCCCTCGAACAAGTTCACCGAGCCGATGAACTCAGCGGTGTAGCGGCTGTTGGGTTGCTCGTAGATTTCGTCCGGCGGGCCGAGCTGGCGTATGGATCCGGCGTCCATGATCGCGATCCGGTGGGCCATGGTCATGGCCTCTTCCTGATCGTGGGTAACCATCACGCAGGTCACGCCGAGCTTCTCGATGATGTCGACCAGTTCGAGTTGCATCTGCGAGCGCAGCTTCTTGTCGAGCGCGCCCATCGGTTCGTCCAGCAGCAGCAGTTTGGGGCCCTTGGCGAGGGAACGGGCCAGTGCCACCCGTTGCTGCTGGCCGCCCGACAGCTGATGCGGCTTGCGCTTGGCAAATCGGGTCATCTGGACGGTGGTCAGCATTTCGTCGACGCGTCGCTGGATGGCGGTCTTCTCCAGCCCGTCCTGCTTCAATCCGAAGGCAATGTTCTGCTCCACCGTCATGTGCGGAAACAGCGCATAGGATTGGAACATCATGTTTACCGGCCGCTGGAATGGCGGCAGACCGGTCAGATCATCCCCCGCCAGAATGACGCGCCCGGCGGTGGGCTTCTCAAAGCCGGCCAATACCCGCAGCAGCGTGGATTTACCGCAGCCGGAGGCGCCGAGCAGGGCGAAGATCTCGCCCTGACGAATGGTGATGCTGACATCGTCGACGGCGACGAAGCCATCGAACTCCTTGCGGATGGTGTCGATGACCAGATAGTCATCGCCACGCTTGTCCGGGCGCCCGCCGGGGGTGGACGTCGAGGCAGCGGGTGTCGCGTCGCCTGTTGCTGTCATGGATGGGCCTCGACGGTTGTCGGTTGTCGGTTGTCGGTTGTCGGTGAAGGTCGCGTTCCGCGACCCAGATGCCCAATCAATCCGTTTAGAGGGCGTGCCACTTCACCCAGTTGGTCTTCCAAAATCAAAAGTTGGTTCGGCGTGAGGTAATCAAGTTTGTGAGCCACGACCAACAGCGTGTGCAGCTCGGCCAGGCTGCCCTTGGCGATATTCAGGTGCTGAAGGAACTCTTTCCGATGCTGCCTGCCCTGTCCCTCAGCAATATTCGCTGGAATCGAAACCACCGCCCTGCGAATCTGATCCGTCAGGGCGTAGGTCTCGAAAGTAGGGAAGGTCCTGATGGCCAGGTAAACGGCCGGCGTCAGGTCGATTGCGCGCTGCCAAACCACCAAGTCCCGATAGCTCTGCTTCACATCCATCGTTTCCTCCGACAGCCAGCCAACGACCGACAACCGACAACCGACGACCAGCAACCAGCAACCAGCCTTTACTGGCCGGTCTTGATCGTGGTCCAGGCGCGGTTGAAGATGCGGTCGACTTCGGGCGGGATCACGGCCAGGTTGAACAGGGTGGCCGAGACTTCGTCGCTCGGGAATACGCGGCCGTCGGCCAGCACTTCCGGATCCACCAGTTTCTTGGCTTCGGCATTGCCGCTGGCGTAGCTGACGTAGTTCTGAATGCCGGCCATGACTTCCGGCTTCATCATGTAGTTGATGAAGATGTGCGCGTTGTTCGGGTGTGGGGCATCCTTGGGGATGGCCATCATGTCGAACCACACCGGTGCACCCTGCTTGGGAATGCTGTAGCCCACCTTGACGCCCTTGCCGGCTTCCTCGGCACGGTCGGCGGCCTGGATGATGTCGCCCGACCAGGCGATGGCCAGGCAGGCGTCGCCGTTGGCCATGGCATCGATCACCTGCGAGGAATGGAACTGGGTGATGTAGGGACGGATCTTCATCATCAGATCCACGCCCTTCTGGATCACTGCCGGATCAAAGCTGTTGGGCTCTTCGCCCAGATAGAGCAGGGCAATCGGCAGGATTTCCGACGGCGTATCGAGGATGTAGACGCCGCAATCGGTCATCTTCGAGATGTATTCGGGGTCGAAGATCATCTTCCAATCGTCGATGGGGGCGTTGTCGCCCAGGCGCTCCTTCAACTTGTCTTCGTTGTAGGCGATGCCGGTGGTGCCCCACAGATAGTTCACCGCATGCGCATTGCCGGGGTCGTTCTGGGCAATCAGCGCCTGGATCTTCGGATCCATGTTCTTGAGGTTTGGCAACTTGCTCTTGTCCAGCTCCATGAACACGCCGGCCTGGATCTGTCGGGCGAGGAAGGTCAGGGACGGCACCACCACGTCGTAGCCGGAGTTGCCGGTCATCAGCTTGGCTTCAAGCACCTCATTGCTGTCGAAGACATCGTAGGTGACCTTGATGCCGGTTTCCTTCTCGAAGTTGGCGATGGTGTCTTCGGCGATGTAGTCCGACCAGTTCAGTACATTCAGCACCTTGTCTTCAGCCTTGGGTGCTGCCGGTGCCGCGGGGGTGGCGGCTGCTGTATCTTTCGGAGCCTCGCTCTGGCCACAGGCCACGAGGCTGGCGATTGCCAGCGCCAACAAACCAATACGGAGTTTCATCAGGGTTTCTCCTTGAGGTTGGGCGGCTGCAGTCAGCGCATCCGCAAAGTGATCGATCGTTTTTCCCACTGAATGTGCAGCTTGTCAATCAGCTTCGAGAAGCGATGACCTGTGGCCTGCGGCTTTGAGGAGGGACGCGCGCCTGCGCGGCCGCTTGTGATCTTCAGGCAGATACACCGCCGCGCCTCGCCGCGGCGCCCTCCACAGCGACCGCCTGCTGGGTGAACTGCCGGTGGCAGAACTGGCTCAGCCGACAATCCCCAACTCCTTCGCGGTCATGTCCAACGACTTCCAGGCCTTCTCGACCAGCTCGTCGACCTGAGCGCGCGAGATGATCAGCGGCGGTGACAGCAGCATGGTGTCATTGGTGGCGCGCAGGATCAGTCCGTTCTTGAGGGCGATGTCGCGGCAGCGGCTGCCGACCTTGCCGCGTTCGGCAAAATTCTTGCGTTCGGGCTTGTTCGGTACCAGTTCGAGCGCGCCGACCATGCCGGCGATCCGGGCTTCGCCCACCAGCGGATGTGCACCGAGCTCCATCCAGCGTTGCTGCAGGTAGGGGCCGGTGTCGGCCTTGCAGGTATCGATGATGTGCTCTTCCTGCAGGATGCGAATGTTCTCCAGGGCCACGGCGCAGCAGACCGGGTGCCCGGAATAGGTGTAGCCATGGTTCAACTCGCCGCCCTTTTCGGCCAGCACCTTGGCGATGCGGTCGTTGAACATCGAGGCACCCAGCGGGATGTAACCACTGGTCAGGCCCTTGGCGATGGTCATGATGTCCGGGCGGAAGTTGAAGTACTGCGAGCCGAACCACTCGCCGGTGCGGCCGAAGCCGCAGATCACTTCATCGGCCACCAGCAGCACGTCGTACTTGCGGCAGATACGTTCGATCTCCGGCCAATAGCTCATCGGCGGAATGTAGACGCCGATGGCGCCCATGATCGGTTCGCCGATGAAGGCAGCTACGCGCTCTGGTCCCAGCTCTAGAATCTTGGTTTCCAGGCGGCGAGCGGCCACCAGGCCGTATTCCTCCGGCGAGAGATCGCCGCCGTCGATGAACCAGAAGGGCGGGTCGATGTGGTGGATGTTGGGAATCGGCAATCCGCCCTGATCGTGCATGCCCTTGAATCCACCCAGGCTGGCGCCGCCGACCGTCGAGCCGTGATAGCCGTTGAAGCGGCCGATGAAGATGTTCTTCTGCGGTTGATCCTGCACCGCCCAGAAATGCCGCACCATGCGCAATATGGTGTCGTTGGCCTCCGAGCCGGAATTGGCAAAAAAAGCGTGGTTCAAATCGTATGGCGATAGTTCGGCGAGCTTGGCCGATAGCCGTACGGTGGGTTCGGTGGTGCACTGGAAGAAGCTGTTGTAGTAGGCCAGCTCGGTCATCTGACGAGCGGCGGCGGCACCCATCTCGGGGCGTCCGTAGCCGATGTTGACGCACCACAGCCCGGCAAAGCCGTCCAGCAGCTTGTTGCCCTGGGAGTCCCAGACATAAGCCCCTTCGCCTCGGGTCAGGATGCGCGTGCCTTTCTGCGCCAGCGCCGCATTGTCGTTGAAGGGATGTAGGTGGTAGGCAGCGTCGAGTTGCTGCAGGGTGCGGGTGTCGGGTTGGGTCACAGATCCTCCGGCTATAAGAGCTGGTTGTCCGCAAAGGACGCAAAGGACGCGAAACAAAGCAACGGCAACGGATTTGACACGTTTGCTGATGTCGTTTCCTGTTTCAACCCAGCATTGAATTGATCCGATCGCTGTTGAGCTCTTCTTGGCGTCCTTTGCGTCCTTTGCGGAAAAATGATTTTGACTTGCAGCAGATTTCTCAAACGGTGAGCAACAAGAACTCCCGCTCCCACGAGCTGATCACCCGCAGATAAGTCTCGTACTCCTTGCTCTTGACTGCCGTGTAGCAGGCCACGAAGCGGTCGCCAAGCAGGCCGCGCAGGGTCTTGCAGCCGCGCAGCAGGGCCAGTGCTTCTTCGAGGGAGCGCGGCAGGGCGAAGCCCTTGTCCTGGGCGCTGCCGGTCAAGGGTTCAGTGGGCTGCAGCTTCTCGATGATGCCGAGGTAGCCACAGGCCAACGTGGCCGCCATGGCCAGATAGGGATTGGCATCGGAGCCGGCAAAGCGGCTCTCGACCCGGGTGTTTTCCAGCGTGTCCATCGGTACGCGCAGGCCGCAGGTGCGGTTGTCGTAGCCCCACTGCACATTGATGGGCGCCACGCTACCGAACACCAGCCGCCGGTAGGAATTGACGTTGGGCGCAAAGAAGGCCATCGCCGTGGGCACGTACTTCTGCAAGCCACCCAGATAGTTGAGGAACATCTCGCTGTGCTGCCCGGGTTCGTCGCCAGCAAACAGGTTCTCGCCGCTCTTGAGGTCGATCAGGCTCTGGTGGATGTGCATGGCACTGCCGGGCTCATTCTCCATCGGCTTGGCCAGGAAGGTGGCGTAGATGCCATGGCGCATTGCCGCTTCGCGCATGCTGCGCTTGAACAGGAACACCTGGTCGGCTCGCGTCAGCGCATCGGCGTGCTGGAAATTGACCTCCAGCTGACCGGCGCCCGATTCGTGGATCAGCGTATCGACGTCGAGTTCCATGGTCTCGGCATAGTCGTACATCAGATCGAGAATCGGGTCGAACTCGTTGACCGCATCGATGGAGTAGGACTGACGCGCCGTTTCTGGCCGGCCCGAGCGTCCCGCCGGCGGCTGCAGCGGAAAATCCGGATCGGTGTTCTTCTGCACCAGGAAGAACTCCACCTCCGGCGCAACCACCGGGCGCAGACCTAGGCCCTCATAAAGCGCCAGCACCCGGCGCAGCACATTGCGCGGCGCCAGATCGTGCGGACGGCCCTCGCGGGTGTAGCAATCGTGGATCACCTGCGCCGTGGGGTCGCTGGCCCAGGGCACCATGCGCACGGTTTCCGGATCGGGCCGCAGATACATGTCCGAATCCGAGGGACTGATCAGTTCATCGTATTCATCGGGATAGTCGCCGGTGACGGTGGTTGCGAAGATGCCCTCGGGCAAGCGCGTGCCATAGTCATGGGAAAACTTGGCAGCCGGGATGATCTTGCCGCGGGCATTGCCAGTGAGGTCGGGCACCAGGCACTCCACCTCGGTGATGCGGCGCTGCTTCAGCCATTGCTTGAGCGTACTTTCCTGCTCGGCGGCAATGTTCTGGCGTTTGTTGCTGCTCTTGCGCGACATGATCAGTTTCTCGATTGCGCCCGCGCGTGCACGGCGCCGGCGAAGGCCCGGAAGATTCCGAGATAGAAGGGATTTTCCAGCACGCGCCACTCGGGATGCCATTGCACGGCCAGCAGAAAGGAGTCGTCCGAATCCAGTCGTACTGCTTCGATCAGACCATCAGGCGCCGTCGCCTCCACCAACAGACGCTCTCCCAGTCGGCGTATGCCCTGGCCGTGCAGCGAATTCACCCGCACCGTATCAGAGCCGGCGATGCCTGCGAGCAAGCCGCCGGGCGTCAGTGCCAGATCGTGCGCAAGGCCGTACTGGACCTCCAGCGACTGGTCCTTGTCCTCGCGGTGATCATTGAATCCAGGCGCTTCATGCACTTTTTGCCAGAGGCTGCCGCCGAAGGCCACATTGACCTCCTGAAAGCCGCGGCACACGGCCAGCACCGGAATCTTGCGTTCCACCGCGGCGCGCACCAGCGGCAGCGTGATCAGATCACGCTCGGGATCGTGCAGATTGCCCTCGTAGCTCGGCTCGTCGCTGTAATGCCGCGGCTCGATATTGCTGGGCGATCCAGTCAGCAGGATGCCGTCGAAGGCGGCGAGCACCGAATCGATATCCAGCGCCGGGTCCATCGAGGGAATCATCAGCGGCAGTCCGACACCGCTGTCGATGATGGCCCGCAGATATTTTTCGCCCACCGCCTGGAATGGATGCGGCCCGATCTGCTTGCGATCGGAGGGTACGCCGATGAGCGGTACTGGTCGCATAGACACCCGCGGATGGGAGTGGCCAACGGTACCCGGGCGGCTGGCTTTTTTCAACGGGGCACGGGGGGAACGGGGCACGGGGCACGGGGCGCGGGGCACGGGGCGCGGGGCGCGGGGCACGGGAGAGCCTCGCACTCCGGCGTCATTGCGAGGAGCGCAGCGACGAAGCAAGCAATCCAGGGTAGCACCGCACATCCCTGGATTGCTTCGCTACGCTCTCCATGAACCCATCTCGCAAGTTGTTGATTTGCTGTTGTAGGTCACGTTGCTCGCGTAGCGAGCTACGTGACGCAACTCGATGTCACGTAGTCCGCTGACGCGGACAACATGACCTACGACGGCGGGTTCATGGCCCGTGCGCAGTGTCGGGCCGAAACAGGTGGCTCGCAATGACGCTGGTTGATTGCTTCTGTAGTCCCGATCAGCCTGGACCCAGAAGAGCTCGAAGCCCGTAGCCTTTCCCGAGTCCCGAGTCCCGAGTCCCGAGTCCCGAGTCCCGAGTCCCGAGTCCAGCGCCCTCGTGCCCTCCCGCCCTCCCGCCCTCGCGCCCTCCCGCCCTCGCACCCTCGTGCCCCCGCCGCCCGCCCTTTGCTACTATCCGATCGAATTCCCGATCCGAGTCGATCATGCGCGAGAGCTCCTTGCCGGCGGCCGATGCCGCTGTGCTGCAACAGATGGGTGGCTGCGAAATGATCGATTTGATCCTGCCCGATCTGAACGGTCTGCTGCGCGGCAAGCGGGTCACCCGCGATGCGCTGGCCAAGATCTACGACAGCGGTGTGTGTCTGCCGATGTCGCTGATTGCCACCGACATCACCGGCAACACCGTCGAAGAGACCAACCTGGGCTATGCCATCGGCGATGAAGACCGCATCTGCAGGCCGGTGCCGGGCAGTCTGCGGCCGGTGCCGTGGCAGCAGAAGCCGATGGCGCAGTTGCTGCTGAGCATGGAGGATGCCGCTGGCGGCGTGTTCAGTGCCAATCCGCGTGAAGTGCTGAAGCGGGTGCTAGATCGTTACAGCGCACTGGGCCTGACTCCGGTGGTGGCGGTGGAACTGGAGTTCTACCTGCTGGATGCACAGCTGACCGTCGATGGCCGCCCGCAGACCTCGATCAACCCGGCCACCGGCGCGCGCAATCACACCACGCAGGTCTATTACATGGAGGATCTGAACGACTATCAGCCTTTCACCGACCGCTTGGCCGACATCTGCCGCGCTCAGCTGATTCCCGCCGACACCGCCGTGGCCGAGTACGCGCCGGGTCAATTCGAGATCAACCTCAAGCACCGCGCCGACGCACTGCAGGCCTGCGACGACGCCATCTACCTCAAGCGCGCGATCAAGGCCGTGGCCGGCCAGCAGCAGATGCTCGCCAGCTTCATGGCCAAGCCCTTTGTGGAGCAGGCCGGCAGCGGCATGCATATCCATGTCAGCCTGCTGGATCGCGATGGCCGCAATGTCTTTGCCGGCACGCCCGAGGCGCCATCGCCCCTGATGCTGAATGCCATCGGCGGGATGCAGCAGACGTCGGGCGATTGCATGCTGATCTTCGCCCCGCACGCCAACAGCTATCGCCGCTTCGTGCTCAATGCCTTTGTGCCGCTCAACGATTGCTGGGGTTTCAACAACCGCACCGTGGCCATGCGCATTCCGCACAGCGACGCCGCCAATGCCCGCATCGAACACCGCATCGCTGGCGCCGACGCCAATCCCTATCTGGTCACCGCAGCGGTGCTGGCCGGCATGCTCCACGGCATCGAACAAGAAGCCGACCCCGGCCCGCCCATCGTCGGCAATGCCTACGAACAAACCGAAGCTCGCTCGCTGTACTGGCGGGAGACCATCAGCGAATTCCAGCAAAGCGAGTTCATCGCCCAACACCTCGGCAGCGAGTTCCGCTTCATCTACGGCCAGCAGAAACTGAAGGAGTTGCGCAGCTTCTACACCGAAGTGACCACGCTGGAGTACAGCTGGTATTTGCGGCAGGTGTGAGGTGAAGCCGGGACTCGGGACTCGGGACTCGGGACTCGTACAAGCGAGTTGGCCAAGCGTGCTCGCGCGACCAGTTCACTGGGATCTCACCGGTTTCGGCTTTTGTTTCAGCGCGCGCTCCCCGCTGACTCAACACGTGCCGTTTCGCTCTTCGAGTCCCGAGTCCCGAGTCCCGAGTCCCGGTTCAGGCAAGTCAGCCGCGGAGCACACGAAGTGACCCCCACCCACGTCCCCTCCTGGTACGCCGCCACCGCGAACCCCGCGCCGGATCATCCGCTGCTGCAGGGGGAGCACAGCGCTGATGTGGTGGTGCTGGGGGCGGGTATTGCCGGGCTGTCGACGGCGCTGGAGCTGGCCGAGCGTGGCTACTCGGTGATCGTGCTGGAAGCCGAGCGCGTGGGCTGGGGGGCATCGGGGCGCAGTGGCGGACAGGCCATCTTCGGCTACGGCTGCGATATCTCGAAGATCGAGGCGCAGCTGGGCTACGACGACGCCCGCAAGCTGTTCGACTGGTCCGTAGAAGCGGTCGACATGATCGCCGAGCGCATCCGCCGCTACAGCATCGATTGCGACTGGACCCCCGGTCACGCCCATGCCGCCATCAAGCCGCGTCAGGTCGACGAACTCAAGCAATGGCAGGACGATCTGCAGCGCCGTTGGGGCTACACCGGCACCGAGCTTTGGGACCAGACCCGCTTGCAGCAGGAACTGGCCACCGAGCGCTACCCGGCGCTGCTGTTCGATCCGCGCAGCGGCCATCTGCATCCGCTGAACTACACGCTGGGACTTGCGCAAGCGGCGATCGGCGAGGGCAACTCCGCGATTCCGAAGGGCCGGGTACGGATCTTCGAAGGCAGCCGCGTGATTGGCATCGATCAGGGCGAGCAGATCGTGTTCCGCACCGCCCAGGGGCGGGCCCGCGGCAAGTTCGGTGTGGTCATGGGCAATGCCTGGCTCAAGCATCTGCTGCCGCAGCTGGAGACCCGCTACATGCCGGTCGGTACCTACATCTGCGCCAGCGCGCCGCTCGGGGCTGAGCGCGCGCGGTCGCTGATCCGCAACAACATGGCGGTGGCCGACATCAATTTCGTGCTCGATTATTTCCGCCTGAGTTCCGATCAGCGCATGCTTTTCGGCGGGCGCTGCAGCTATTCCTCGCTGGATCCGCCGGGTCTGCGATCACGGATGCGGCAACGCATGGTCGGCGTATTTCCGCAGTTGTCAGACGTGGCCATCGATTACGTCTGGGGCGGCTATCTCGACATCACCATGAGCCGTGCTCCCCATTGGGGTCGCATCGGCGACAAACTGTACTTTGCCCAGGGCTTTTCCGGCCACGGCATCGCCGCCACCGGTCTGGCCGGGCGCGTCATCGCCGAGGCCATCGACGGCCAGGCGGCCCGACTCGATATCTACCAGCGCATCAAGCACCACCCATTTCCGGGCGGCCATCTGTTCCGAACCCCGGCCCTGGTGCTGGCGATGATGTGGTACCGGTTGAAGGACTCGATCTAGCCCGCATTTCTCACACCTGCGCGAGCAGATGCCCTCAATCTTGTGGTGAAAAAAGGGGATTCCGAGGCACGCACCAGTCACAGAGTGTTTGGCTGCATCTGCCCGCTTTGCGGACCTCGCTGGTTCTTTGCGACTATCGCTGCGTTGCTCCTCCTCGCAATGGAATCACCATTCCTCGTCGTCGCGTCTTGCGCTAGTCGCAAAGCCCTGCGCGATCTTCCGCAACAGGTGTGAGAATTGCGGGCTAGTGTGGCTCTCCCGCCGTGCTCGGCTTTGATCCCGCCATCTCACGCAACTGCGCTTCGTCGGCGGGGCGCCACCAGTCGCCGGACTGCTGCTTGGCCTGGTAGGCAAGTACCAAGGCCTCGCGGTGCTTGCCTTGAGCCCATTTCGCCTGTGCCGACAGCAGCAGATAGGGATAGGCAGGTGGGTTGAGCGTGGACGCAGTCTCAAGCTGCTCTGCGCTCAAGTCAGGGTTGCTACCGAGGTGCAACTCCGCCAGTGCCAGCAGAGACCGCAGCTGCAGATCATTGATCAGTTCTGCTTTCGCCACGTCCAGCGCGGCCGCGAAATCGTTCTGGGCTGAGTGCAGATCGCCCAGCCTGCGCTGCAGTTGCCCGCTCAGCAAATGGAGTTCGCCTTGCCGATCTTGATCAAGCAGCGTCTGGTCGGGACCAACTTGAGCCCGCAGCTGCTCCCGTGCGCTTCGAAGTTGGTTCTCGTCAGTGGCCGAATCGACCAGGATCCGCAGCTGCATGATTCGTGCAGCCTGCACCACGCGATGCTGCTTGCGGCTGCTGGCCAGACGCATCGCTTCGGCGGCATAGACCGTGGCATCCGGAAAGCGTTGTTCCGCCAGCGCCAGGGCCGCCAGCGCCAGATTGCCCTGACTCATCAGATGGAAGTCTGACTTGCTGGCCGCCAGATCGAGACCGCGTCGGGCGTGTACGCGGGATGCGCGAAAATCGCCTTGTACGCGGGCAATCCTGGACAGATCGAAGGCCGACGCAGCCACGCCCAGTTCGTCGCCGATCTGCTCGCGGATGGCAATGGCCACCTGCAACAATTGCTCGGCTTGTTGGTACTGCCCCAGCCGGCTGCGCACATCAGCCGTTCGCGACAGCACGCTGGCGAGTTCACGGCGATTGCCTTCGGCATAGAACAGCTCGCGAGCCTGGTCCAGGGGTGGCAGGGTCTCGCGCAGGCGGCCGCTGCGCATCAGAATGCTGGCCAGCGTGTTCAGGGCACTGGCGGCGATGCGAGGATGACGAACTCGATCGGCGCTGCTGACCGCTTCGCGGGCGAAGGTCTCGGCGGCATCCAGTTGTCCCTGGTCCCTCAGCAGCAGCGCCAGATTGGTGGCTGCTGCGGCGCGCGTGTCGGGACTGGTGGCGTGCTGGTACGCCAGCCGCAGACTCGCGTTGGCCTCGTCGTACTCACCCATGCGCCAGAAGGCGATGCCTTTGCCATTGTGTATACGGTTCAGCCAGAAATCCGATCGATGATGGCTCTGCAGCGCATTCAGTTCCGCCACCGCGCGTTGATAGTCGCCATTCCGGCGCAGCGCCACGGCCAGTTCATAGCGGGCAAAGTCGAAGTTCGGATCTTCGGCCAGACAGGCCTCGAACAAGGCGATCGCGCGCTTGATGTCCCCGGCGAACTGCGCAGCCATGCCGCGCAGCAGGATTTCAGTGGCGAAGGCCCTGGGGGATGTGATGCCTGCGGCCGCGCCGAATTCAGGACTGATCCCGGTGCTGAGTACCACCTGATCAAGACTGGCGCCGAGCAGGTCTTCCGGCTTGGAGAAGTAGCGGGTCTGGCTCTGCGCCTCGGTCTCGCGGCTGGCGCTGCCGAACTGCAGGGCATAGCGCTGATCCGGGTTGTCCGATACCGCCAGGCTGAGTTCCAGGTACTGCACGCCCGGACGCTGGGGTGAGTCCTTGTCGGCCACCGTCACCGACGTCGACCCGCCGGAAGCACCGAGCACGAAGCTCAGGTATTCGGCAAAGGGCCTGGAGAGTGATTCCCCGGCTTCGGGTTCGATGGGCCGGATGAAGATGGGCCCCGCCGCCTGCACCTGCGCTTCGGAGCCTGGAGTGACGTTCCAGCGGTCCCACAGGAGCACGACCAAGGTCAATGCAGCGATCACCCCAAGGCCAATCAGGCCGGGAAGCCATCGTCGCCGGGTAGCAACGGCGACGGGCACGGCGGCGGCGGCCTGGTCTTCCTCGATTTCGACATAGCCCACGAACTGGTAGCCGCGGCCGTAGCGGGTGACGATCAATTCCGGAGACTTGGCGGAGTCGCCAAGCACCTGGCGGATGTCCTTGATGACCTGCGGAATGGCGCTTTCCGACAGCGCATCATGCCCCCAGACCTGCGCCAGGATCTGGTCCTTGGTCACGACCTCCGGCGCGCGCTCAAGCAAGAGCTTGAGTACGCGCAGTGCATGGTCACGCAGCGCCACCGGTCCGTTCGCATCGGCCAAGGTGTCGCGCTCGCTGTCGAGGCGATAGACCCCGAAGCGGTAGATCATCGGCGCGGCACCCAGCCGTGGCCGGCTGCTCTCGAGCCGGTTCGCCGTTCAGCGGCTGAGCCTTGTCGGCCCAGGCGGGAGCCGTGATCCCCGGCGATGTCGTCAACCATCGGCCAAAGCCTTTGTCTTGCGATCCCGCGACAACGCTAACACAGCTGCCGCAGTGCCTTGATGAAGCCAGCCCAGCGATCATTGCGGTGACTCAAGACCGTCGGCGAAGATGAAGTTGTTCGTCGGCTCCAGGGCCGTGCCGCTGTTTCCGGTGCTGTCGGTATTGTTGGCGGGTACGGGGTCCAGCTGATCGGCGCTGACGCTTGCACTCAGGTCGAAGCTGCCGCTTTGAGTCGCCTGCGCGGTGACCTCGATCGTTTCTGTTTCCAGCAGGCCGAGCGTGTCGATGGTGCAGGGCAGGCTCAGGCAATTGGCACCGACCGCCGACTGGATCTGCAGGTTCTGGGCGCTGGTGCTGATCACAACCTGGTCGGCATCGTCGCCGCCGAAGTTGCTGATGTTCATGCGATAGCGAATGTCCTGGCCGCGATAGATCGGTGGCTGGCTGAGCAAGGTCAGTGATAGCAGCACGTCTGCCGCCTGCACGGCGGTAAAGCCATCGTTGGCGACGTTGTTCGCCAGCTGGGGATCTGACTGGGCCGCCTGGACAGAGGCTTCGATCGTGACTGGACCACTGAATTGCAGCAAACCCTGCACCAGGACATCAACGCTTTGGCCCACGCTCAGCGAGCCGATCTCGCAGGGCAGCTGATTCGGGCCGCAATTGTTGCTGACGCCGGTGACGAAGAAGTTCTCTGCGTCAAACTGCATGCGCACGTCCGTGGCTGGGGCCGGACCGGTGTTTCCGATACGCACGAGATAGTCGACAACCTGCCCATTGATGAATGGTGGCGAGGATTGTCTGAGCAGAGCGAGCTTGACGTCGGTGGCCGCCTCGGCAGAACCGCCGTTGAAACGATCATCGATGTTGTTGGCAGGATTCGGGTCGAAAGTGCTCTGGCTCACCTGCGCCGTGTTGTCGAAGCGGGTGGCCGTGATCTCGGCCGACACATTGAGCAGCAGCGATCCGCCCGGCCCGATGATGGCAAAGTTGCACGGTCCGGCAGGTTGGTTGCTGCAGTTGGTGATGCTGTTGATATCCAGGCCTTCGGGGGTGTCGGTAATCACCACCGAGGTGGCGCTGGCCGGACCTGAGTTCTCGGCCAGCAACTGGTAGTTGATGGTCTGACCCACCGAGTAGGGGCCGGGCGTGAGCAGGGTCTTGGTGATGCGGGTATCGGCGGCGGCAGTGATCGAGCGACTGGCGCTGGCGCTGTTGTTGGCCGGGTTCAGATCATTGAAGGCCACGACCGACGGCCCTGCACTCGCGGTGAGTGTGAAATTCCCAGGCAGACTGGACACTGGGGTCAGTTGCACCGTGATCGTCCGGAAGGGAGCACCTGCAATCAAGGCCGCAATCGGGCAGGGAATGGACTGGCAAGCGCCGTCGACTGACAACAGGCTGAGGTTGTTCAGCGCCAGATCGATCTGCGGGTAGCTGGCATCGCTGGGACCGTCGTTGTAAATATTCAGGTTGGCCGTGATGGTTTGCCCGACATGGTAGGGCGGCGGCGTGAGCACCACCACGGCGATCTGTACATCGACGTTCTCGACAAACTCGAAGGCGCCGATGTCACAGCCATTGATTCGGCTGAGCCCACGCTGGTCACTGGGCGGGCATTGGCCGTTGTCGCCGGCATCGATGGTGCTGCTGAGCGGGTGCACCCTTTGGGTCCAGGTCGGCCCGCCATTGTCTGCGGCAGGAAACAGGGTGACGCCGCCTGGCGAGGCCGAACCGGTGCAGGAGTCGTCCTCGAAGAAACTGCTGATCACCTGATTGACCGTGATGTCGTCGACGCAGATGCCCTGGAACAGGGTGTTGATGAAATTCACGGTGTTGCTCGATTCCACGCTGACATCGATTTCAAACTCGTCAAGCGTGGAAGATCTGAAAGTGAGCACGCTGTCGTTGGCATAGATGCTGGGTTTGTCGCCGGGCCCCCGGTCTTCCGTCATTGTGGTGTTCGTGAATGTAGCGGTGCTGTTTCCAGCGATGGACAAGTAAATGTCGGTATTCCGGGCGGTGCTGGTCGAGACATTCGTTCGATACCCGAAATAGCTGTCCGAGACATTGACCTGCGAATTGAAGAAATAGAAGACGCCCCCCAGCCCTTCGAGATGATTGGCGGTCATCGTTGACCGGGTGATGCTGACTGGCGAGTTTGATACGCGGATCGCTGCGCCCCGGATCAGATTGCCGTTGTCGCTCACGATGCGATTGTCGATGATCAGGCTGTCGGCGATGGTGAGTGTCGAACTGATGGCGCGAATACCGCCACCGCCGTCACCGGTATTGATCAATTCATTGTCCCGAATGACGGCGTGGTCCAGGGTCAGGCTGCCATTGCGGACCCGCACGCCGGCGCCACCGCCATCCAGTATTCCGCGCAGATAGCCGCCGCTGACCTCGATTCTGCGCAGGGTCAGGCTGCCGTTGTCGACGTCCAGTACGCGGAACTGGTTGGACTGCCCGGCCGTGCGCCGCAGGGTCTTGGTGCCGGCGTCAGCCGAGACGATGGTGATGGTGCTGTCGATCATCGGCAACTCGGAGGTGATCTCGATCAGCGCCGGGGCGATTCGTATGGTGTCGGCCCCCGATCCAGCCGGGCAGTCGCCGCGCGCGGCATTGGCATTGGCGGCGCGGATGGCATCGGCCAGCGTGCAGCCCGGTGTCGAACTGGTCGTCACCGTGATCACGGCCGCGGTGGCGGGCAAGGCCAGCAACCCGCAGGTGATGGACAGGGTGAAAGCGCGGATCCAGGTTGAGATCTTGCTCACGATGCATGCCTGTGGCTTCCAGAGTTGCCGGACACCCTGGACCAAGCGTCAGCCGAGATCATCTGAACTTCTTGAGCAACTCTGAAAGATCTTGAAATGCGGGGCTCAGATCATCACCTGCTGGGCACGACGCCCCTGGTCTTACCTGGGATGGCTGGACCAAACATCCAGGATCGATTCCAGCGCGTCGAGGTATCCCGGCCCGCGCACGATCGGTTCGCGCGGCTACCGCCAGAATGCGAAAGCAGGAATCGTTCGAGCTTCGTGTGGGATTCGCGCGGGCCTACTCGAAACCATCCGCAAACATGGTGGCGAGCCCGGCCTTCTCGGCCAGCATCGCAGCGTCCATCTTCAGGATTCCGCCGGCCAGCTCCCGCGCTCGGGTCATGTTGGCGGGTACGTCGGTTTCCTTGTGGTAATGCGGATAGACGCTGGCGCCGTTTTCCCAGGTGAACACCGACGGCACGCCGGCGCCGAGGAAATACCAATGGTCCGAGCCGGCGCTGGTCGCACTGCTGGTAATGATGTTCAACTCCGGCGCATAGGTTGCCGCTGCGGCACTGTACTCGCCCAGCAGGGCGACATGCGCGCTGGTGGTTTCCACGCGCGCATCCAGCGCTCCACTGGCGTCATAGCCGAGCATGTCCAGATTGATCATGTGCTTGACCTTGGCGATCTCACCCGAACTCTGCAGCGACTCCACATAGCGCCGACTGCCCCAAAGGCCCTGCTCTTCGCCCGAGAAGCACATGAACAACACCGAACGCTCGGTGTCCACATCGGCGAATACGCGCGCCAACTCGATGACCCCCGCGCAACCGGAGGCGTTGTCATTGGCGCCGGGCTGAGGCGCCAGCGTGCCATCGCAACGGGCTACATTGCGCGAGTCGTAATGCGCGCCAACTACTACCCACTCGTCCGGCAAGGTCTGCCCCAGCCTGAATCCGATCGGATTGTCGATGCTGATCGGTGGCTGTGAAGGCGTGCAGTTGCTGAGATTCTCCAGCGTGAACGTGAAGCGGCTGCTGACCAGGCCAGTGGCCTCGAAGTGAGTCGATATCCAATCACGCGCGGCGCCCAGAGCTGGACTGAAGCTGTTTCGATTGAAGCTCGCGAGCGTGCTCATCGTGGCGAACCAGCGCTCGGCATCAACCCGGTTGACCAGGTTCTGCACCGCAGATGACACGGCCGTGGCCGACTTGGGATGGGCCTCGTTGCGCTGTTCTCTGGCGACCACCCCGTCAGCCGGCAGCGCGCTGCCAACAATGCCCGAGCGCTCGGCGATACGGATCACGCTGGCGGGCTGGCGCAGCAGCTCGTAACCACCCACCACGCCCAAGGCTGGCTGCAAAGCCTGATGGGCGCACACATGATCGCGAACCCAGATTTCTTCCGGCGCCAGCAAGCCCAGTCCATCGCGCACCCGCGGCCTCTTGCTCCATTCTGCAAGCTGCGTCGGGTCCACACCGAGCAGCAGCTCGTTGCCAAATTCGGCTGCCCAGCGTACCGAGGGCTCATTCTTCAGCGCCTGCAAGCGATCCGCACCCAGCGCATGAATGTCGACAATCACGGTAGGCACTGGCTCCGCCGCGGCCGTACTGGAGGTCATGGCAAAGGCCAGCAGCAAGCGTCGACACACATTCATTCCGCAAACTCCAGGCGCAGGAGGCGCGATCTTAGCGCGCAATGGCGGCGCACGGCTGACGGACGCGACCATTGATGAAAGCCAGGCCTGGCCCCACCTGCGGTCAACGGCCGAATTCGCACGACGAAGCCGCAGGGTCTCCGCAATCGGGAATCCGCCTCATGTGGATGGTCTGGACCAACGGTCCAGGATCGATTCCAGCGCGTCGAGGTATCCCGGCCCACGCACGATCTCCTGGTATCCAGGGACAGCTCCCACCCATTTACCCAGGCGCACATTCGGCGATGCGCTGAGATAGGCCGTGGGCAATCCGAGCAGGGCAGGGCCGTCCATGCCCGCGGTGGTGACGCCGATCTGGCCGATCAAGCCGTGGTGCTGACGGAGTTCCTCAAACAGCTGAAGCTGGGCGCGGCGCATGTCGGCGCCCTGGAACAGCGGCAATTTCCAGCACAGGGTGAGGTCGATGCCGCCATCGAGCGTCATCGAGGAATCGATGGCGTCGCCAAAGAAGACAGGCGTGAGACCGGCGTTGAGAACCAGGCGTGCGATCTGCTGCAGTTCATCGAAATCCGTGTTGCGGTGGGCGTCGTGGTCGCTGATACGCACCCAGAGCAGCACCTTCTTGTTCGGATCATGGCCCAGTCGCTGGGCTACCCACTCGACCAGCGTGGACGCGCGTGCCTCGGTTCCTAGAAACGCCGCCCTCAAGCGAGCTTGAGCGTGATCGGGATTTTTCCGGAAGGCCCGCGCAATGATGTCGGTCAGGTGCTTGGGGTTGGCCGGGCGCGATCGGTAAGGAACGATCGCCCCGCCAAGGCCGGCGTCATGAAGAAACTGCCGCGCTTGCGGCTCTTGCCGGGTGCCGGCCTTGATCTGGATCTGAACGCCCGCCAGCAGTGAAGCGGCTGCCAGATACCATCCCTCGCCAAAGGAGAAACCGGGGTCGGTGAAAAAGGTATAGGCCTGGTTGCGCTCGTCCAGGGTGCGCTGAGCCGCTGCAGCCGCGCTTTCAGCCCGGACGGCGAGAGTCCCCGCCTGATGCTTGCGCAGGATGTCGGCATGCCGGCGAGCCTCCAGAGCGGATGCCCTGGCATTCTCGACGATGCCTCGCACCTTGGACCAACCGTCTTCGCAATCCTCTCTCGTCGGCGCGCGTTGGGCGCTGCGTGAGAGCTGTCCAGCACCGTAGCGCGCATCTTCGGCGCGCGCAGCATGGGCCACGACCAGTCGCTGTCGAATCCGGGTTCGCAGGCGCTCGTCATCCATGCCCGGAAGCGCAAGCGTGGCGAGGGCAATGCCGCGTTCGATCTGGATCCGATAGTGGTCACGAACGCCCGGCAGGTGCAACGTGCCTTCCAGCGCCTGGGCCTGATGCAGAATCTCGGCCGCTTCAGCGGCGAGCATCGCGGCTTCGACATCGGGCGCCGTCATCGCGGCGGTGTCTCTGCCCGGGTCCATGCGCCCGGCGCCTCAGCCGCGGAACTCGGGTGAGCGAGCCATCCTGCTGTTCCAGCGTAGTCGGGCAATCATGGACAAGATGCCGATGCCGGCATTGACCGTGCCTTTGACGGTACCGCTGATCTTCGATTTTCCGATTCGAACCTTCGAGTCCACCGGATATTCACCCATCCGCATGCCGTGGATGATCGCTTTTACCTGCATCTCCACCGTCCATCCGAAAGCCTGATCCTGCATGTTCAGCTGCTTCAGCGCTTCGCGACGAATCGCCCTGAAGGGTCCGAGGTCCGTGAGGCGGTAACCCCACAACCATCTGATCAACTGTGCCGCCAACCAGTTGCCAAATTGCTGAGGGATGGTGAGCGCCCCCTTCTCCCGCCGGCCCAAACTGCGCGAGCCAATGGCGATGTCATCTCCCTGCGCCACTCCCTGCAGCAGTACCATGGCCTGCGCCACCAGGCAGGAATCATCTCCGTCCACAAACAGCACGATGTCGCAATCGGGCAAATGCTCCAGCGCCGTCAGGCAGGCAATGCCATAACCGGGTTGCGCCTGCCTCACCACCGTAGCGCCCGCACTCAGCGCTTGCTCGGCAGTTCGGTCAGTGGATCCGTTGTCGCATACGATGATGGCATCGATGACCGGAACCGAGCCCTCATCAAGCAGTTCGCGCAACTGCGTCACCACTTTGCCGATGGCCTGCTCTTCGTTCATTGCCGGTATCACCGCGGCTACGCTAAGGCTCTGATACATGGATCATTCTCACCGATGGCCAGCTGATTCAGCGGATTCCGACGACAAGCCGCCGAGAGAGAAGCGTGCGATCAGCAGCACCCCGATCAGGTAGCTCATCGCAATCAGGTAGACAGGCCAGAGGGCCGGCGACCAGTTCCCGCAGCAGACGAACTGATCGAGCACTTCGTACAAACCCGGCAAGACGATGGTCCAGGAAAGTACGGCGATATTCGGGGCCATCGCCAGCAAGGGAACCAAGGGCATCGCGTACCAGGGGAAGATGACTGGACTCAGCACCAGGGGAATGGACAGCGCCGCTTGCATTGCGAAAGCCGGCGCGTAGTAAGCATCCGCCTGCAATCGCCTATGCCTCATCAACAGACCAAGGGAAACTGCCAGAAAACCAGCAAGCGCGAGCCCCAGGCAGATGAAGGCGCTCTGCCATGCAGAGAAGTGCGAGTCCAGAATCAAGAACAGAGGAGAGCCTGAGCGCCACTTCTGGAAGAAGACAGCGAGACTCCCCAAGGGTTTGAATCCCATTGCCAGGGCCAAGCCGTAGCCACCGCCAATGACCATCAGGCCGGGCAACAGGGCAGCGACAGCACTCCTGAGACTTCGCTGCATGAGGACCAGCGGCAGCAGACATACCACCGGCACGATCTTGATCAGCGCTCCCAAGCCCAATGCCACGCTCGCCAGTGACCAGCGGCGACCTACCCAGGCATGGAGGGCCGCGGCGACAGCCAGGGTGGACAGGGTATCCAGATGCAGGCCTACGCCGGTTTCCAGTATCAACAAGGGAGAAAAGGCCACCAAGGGAAAATGATGGGCAGCGCCAATACGTCTGAGGGTCAGGAAACCCAGAAGCAGCGTCATCAAGCCGGCGGATAGCAGCAACACCCTCCAGACCCATTTCGCCTTCTCGATTCCTGCCGCCGCGCAGGCCGTGAATACTGCCAGCGCCAGCGGCGGATACAGCGTCGGATACTGCCGATGTTCCAGCGGCGGACGCCAAGCCGCAACCTCGTCCTTCAACTCCGGTAGTTCATGATTGGACACGTAGGGGTCCAGCCCGAGCACCACCATTCTTCCGTCAAACAGATAGCGGTCGGCGTCATTTGAGGTGTAGGGCTCCGCGCCCAGCAACAGGAGTCTGCAAAGAACAGCAGCCACCGCAACGGTGGCCAGAATGGTCGAGTTGCGGATATGGAAGCAAGCGTACCAGGCCGCCAACATGCAAACCGCCATCACGCTGAACTGGACAATGGTCAGCGTACCGATCTGGCTCTTCCGGAAAACAAAGCCAGCGTCGACAGGGGCATTGAACAAGGCCGAAAGATAGTATGCGAACAGCGTGCTGGAGACCATCCCGGCGACGCTGATCAGCAAAATCCAGACCCGGATGTCCGCCCAGTTCCATGGGCGCTTCATGAAGGCGATCTTTCCCTGAGGTCCGGAATCAGGGACTGCATCGAAGACACCGCAAAACCCAGGCAAATAAAGATCAGGAAGGGCACAATCAGCCACTGCTCATTGTGAATCGCCCAGAGAATGACAAAGACGTAGATCACTACCAACAATAGTTCGATCATGACTCCCTTGGGCTTGATTGCCTGGTAAATCGCCGCCTGCAGGTGTTGAGGAATCACGCGTTGCCGGGCGATATCCCCGATCTTGGGCGTTCTGACAAATTCGCTGGCATTGCCTCGCAGAGCCTCAAATCCGGCACGCGCATTGGTCGTCGTCAGCTGGATCGCCAGCAACAACAACCTGGGCAAATACATGAGCGCCCTTGATCGCGAATGCCCCAAAGCCACCTGACCGTAATAGAGATAGACCAGATGGCCGCCAGAGGAGACCAGGATCAAGGACAGGTCAAGCCACCACATGCCCACCAGCTGATAGTGCGAACGAATCCACAACGACGGCAACAGGAAGAACAGGGTGTCGACGAGCAACACGAAATAGGCCAGATTATTGGACAGATGGAACGTGGCCTCGATTTTCTGAGCGAGCGTGATTGGCGCTCTCCAGACGGTGACCAGCAGTTTCATCATGACCTGCACGCCACCTTTTGCCCATCGGTGTTGCTGACTCTTGAATGCCGCCATGTTGGCGGGCAATTCGGCCGGACACTCGACCTCGTTCAGATAACCCATGTCCCAGCCCCGGAGTTGCGCCCGGTAGCTGAGATCAAGGTCTTCAGTCAGGGTGTCGGCGCTCCAGTTTCCGGCATCGATGATGGCTTGCGTACGCCAGATGCCGGCGGTTCCGTTGAAGTTGAAGAACTTGCCGCTGGCACTGCGCACTTGTTGTTCAAGACCGAAATGGGCATCAAGCATGATCGCCTGTGCTTCGGTAAGACTGGAGCTTGCGCGATTCAGGTGTTCCCAGCGAAATTGGATCATTCCCATTCTTGGGTTGGTGAAATGGTGAATGTTCTCGATCAGGCAATCGGGCGCAGGAACAAAATCGGCGTCGAATATGGCGATGAATTCGCCGCGGGTGTGGTCCATCGCGCTCTTCAGCGCTCCGGCCTTGTAGCCCTCTCGGTTGTTGCGCTGCACATGATCGATGGGAATGCCATTGGCTCGGTGGAAAGCCACCTTGTTGCTGATCAGTTGGCTGGTATCATCGGTTGAATCATCGACAATCTGAATGTGCAGTTTCTCTCTCGGGTAGCGAATGGCAACCGCCGCGTCTATCGCTCTTTCCGCCACGAAGCGCTCATTGTAAATGGGAATCTGAATGGTGAGCGTCGGCAGCTGCGCGAACCTTCCCGCAATGCAGCGGCTGGCGCTGCCATAACGCTTCCAGCGCACCGCCATGGATAATCGGTGCAAACCGAAGCTGCACAGGATGGTCAGCAGGAATATGTGGATGGAGAAAAAAATTGCGCTGATCGCGAGCAACATAAATTAACAGACTCGTGCCATTTGGGAACCTTTATCAGGGAGGCGCATGAGCCGAGCCTGCTTCTTGGCGAGTTTAACCGTGGAATTCATGGGGTCAATTGCATCGTCTGCGTGAGTTTGGGGCAGGTTGGTGGCGACGGCGCCACGGACAGGCATGTACGGCGGCCGAACCGCCGGCGCAAGAATGCGATCACCCGCGCGCACTGCGGCCGTCATCACTGTCATCGCCACAACGGCCACCGCCAGTCGCCTGAGCTGCGCAAATCGAGGCCCGTGCCTGAGCTCCAGGGCGTTCCAGGCCCGAAGGATCAAGGCCAGGGTGAGGAATATCAGAACTACCAGGCCCGCACTTTGCCAGACGCTCAGCCGTCCGGCGACGATGACTTCCAATCCGGGACTGATCGGCGAGCCGTACAGAAGCAACAGATGGGCGACGTAGAGCAGCAGCGAGTGCTGTCCGACGCGGCGGACCCAGATTCGGATCGCACCATCGCGTGCGCGCACCCGCTGCAGGGTGGCATCCAGCGCCGCCAACGCGCCGAGGGCAATCATCAGCCACCCCAGGCGCCTGAGGAAGAAATAGGGACTGACCTTCCAGTAGCGATGCGGCCCGAATGCGTCGGGCCAGAATTTGTCCAGCTGCAGTGACAGGGCGACGAGCACGACACCGGCAAGGGCGAATGCGACCGCGATGCGGATCAGCGGCACGCTGGCGGCGAGCCGCTTCAACCAGGCACCGAGAGTCACGCCAACGAGCACGAATCCCGCCCAGGGCACCAGCGGAAAGGTGGATCCGAACTCGGAGCTCAGGTAGCCCGCCAGCGGCAGAGGACCCAGTTCCGTGGCGGCAATTCGGGAGACGGCGGGGCCTGACAGTACGATCGCCGCACCCAGAACCAATGTGCTGACGGCCACCGGTATCGGCCTGCGCAGCAAGATCACCAGGAGTTGGCAAAACAGGAGCGCCGCGCCGATGTTCTGCAGCGCTTCAACGCGCGCGAACTGATTCAGGTCACTCTGCAGCCATTGGACGGCGTTCTCGGCTAGAGGCGGCAGCTGCAGGGCATAGCCGATGACGATCAGGCTCAAGTAGCGATAGAGCCGGTGGCGCAATAGGGGTGTCCAGCGGGCATGCTGATCGATCCGATCGGACAAGGTCGTGAAGCCGAAGGCGAGGCCGGCTCCGAACATGAACCCGGGTGCGGTATAGCCGTGTATGTAGGAATGCCACTGATACCAGAAGGCGCTGCGGTCCGCGGAGGCCAGGGTCAGGTAGAAGGCATGACCCTGCACCATCAGCAGTACTGCGAGGCAGCGCAGGCTGTCCAGAGCATCGAAGCGTTGAACGGCTGCAGTTGAGCGCAAGTCAGCCATCCAGTCCCTGGGCGCTTTTGCAGATCAGTCTAGCGTGCGCACCTGGGCCCACACCAGCCGAAATCCCGCTGGAAATGGCGGGGTCCCGGCGGGCTCGTTCTGGGGTCAGGTCCTTCAGGGGGCTGATCGGGAATAGCCGTTGATCAGCCAGTAGACCTCACCGGTGAAGCGCGGATCGGCTTGTCCGCGGTCACCAGATCGACCGTCTTCGGAAACTTGGGTCGCCTGATTGCGCCAACTGCCAGTCGGCGATCCCAGCACGGCGTCGGGATAGCCCCCGGGATCGCCGAGTTGTACTCGGCGTTTCAACCTCCGGGCGTGCCAACCGCTACAGCGCCGATGGCAATCCCGTCACGGCGTCGAGATTCCCACCCGGGACGCGCCGCAGGCATTGCCAACTCAGACCAGGCTGGACAGCGCCAGATGGTGTGCGGCGAAAGTCCTGGCTTCCACGATTCGGCACTCGCGTAGTGCCTGATCGGTACGCCCGGTGGCCACATATTGCTCACCCAGGCGCTGGATCCTGGCCTTGCAGGCAGCCATCGCCCGTTGGTGATAGCGGCGCAGTTCGGAAGCATCTGCGGCTGTCGAGCCAGCCATGGGCAGGGCGACAGCGACAGTCGCCATTACGAATTCACGTCGATTCAAGCCAGGCTCCTTTGCGACGGATGCGGCGAAACCAGACTATCACTTCGGGCGGGTCTGTGTAGGCGGTTGAAGGCCGATGGAAGGCCCTCACCCGCTCCTGCCATCAGCCACGTCATCAGCCCAGGCACGTTTGCGGGCGCAGGCCCGAACGGCCCGAGTACCGGGAAGATCCGCCAGATTCCGAGTGGCCATCGAGAAGGATCGCTAGAAGCCCAGCTCTGCTTTCCTGGCTTCTGCGCCTGGCAGCGCACCGGTATTTGAGGTGATCGGCTCCTCACCGCGATCCTTCGCCTCCACAGCGCGGCTGGCATTGAACTCTGCGGCACCCGCAGAAGCCTCCGGCACCTCGTCTTCCGCGTAGATCGCTTCCACGGGGCATTCGGC
The DNA here is from genome assembly GCA_024234055.1 of Rhodanobacteraceae bacterium. Lineage (NCBI taxonomy): Bacteria > Pseudomonadati > Pseudomonadota > Gammaproteobacteria > Lysobacterales > Rhodanobacteraceae > Rhodanobacteraceae bacterium. The sequence goes on along the minus strand of JACKOW010000002.1, from coordinate 255,741 downwards.
TACGCATGCGGAGCAATCGATGCATTCTTCCGCGTCGATGACAACTTGGTTGTCCAGTTGATAAAAGCAGTCAACCGGACACACCAGTACACAGTCCGTGAACCTGCAGCCGACGCAATTGTCGGTAACCACGTGAGCCATGCATTTCCTCCCCAAAGGACAAGACATCCAATGCCGCCATTTGCATCTGGCTGCAATCGGGGCTGGGCACTGGATCGTTTCCGTCGGTCACCGCCGCCAGCCGACTCGACACCCGCGATGCTGCGCCGATCAGTGGCGGGCGACAAGATCAACAGCCCGGGTAAGCTGTCGCTTGCCCGAATCCAGGGGCGGTTCGCTCCCGGTCAGCGTAGGCCGGGCAAGCCTAACGCACCCGGGCTACTCGTTGATGAGGATGGGTACGAATCAGGAGACAGAAAGAACCTGACCGGCCGACTTCGAGCGAGTCGCGACCCAACTAGTCCAACACGCCTGCTTTGCCAGTCCACGTTTACACTCTATGCTGAAGTCAACGCTGGAACTCTTTTCTCGCTTCCTCTGGTCAGCGCAACTTTTGGACGACGTCAGGCTCCCTGGGGGGAACGCGTGGTGCAACAATCGGAGACTCCGATTCCAGTAAAGGCGAGACTGCTCGGACTGGACCTGCTTCGTTTGCTCGCCGTCTTGCTTGTACTGGGGCGGCACATGCCCCTGCCCCCAGAGTCGTGGCCTGAGCTCGCGAGACTGCCGCTTTTGGTTTGGATTCAGGGGGCTGGGTGGGGGTGGACCTGTTCTTTGTCCTCAGCGGGTTTCTTGTCTCCGGACTTCTGTTCACTGAATACCAGGCGCGCGGTCGCCTTGGGATAGGGCGCTTTTACGTAAGAAGGGGCTGGAAGATCTACCCTCCGTTCTTCGCGCTGATCGCAGCAACACTGGGGTTGATACTTCTGCTGGGGCGGCCGATCCCCACGATCCCACTCGCGTCGGAGGTCTTTTTTCTTCAAAGCTATGTGCCTGGGCTTTGGAAACACACTTGGTCTCTCGCGGTTGAAGAGCACTTCTACATACTGTTGCCACTGACACTCGCTCTGATCATCCGCTGGAACCGAGCTTCATCGACGCCCCTGCGTCCAGTGCTTACCGTCGCTCTAGTTGTGTGCGTGGTTTCCCTTGTCCTGCGGCTGGTAAATTGGTATCTGCGGCCGAACTATGGCCACTACACGCACCTCGTCGCCAGCCACCTCCGATTTGATTCGTTGCTATTCGGCGTCGCGATTTCCTACGCATACCATTTCCATTCTGACAGATTCCTGCGGCTATTTGCGCCGCGTCGAAAAGCACTGATCTTGGTTGGGGCCATTCTGCTAGCCCCCGCATTTGTCCTGCACCTGGAAACGACGCCGTTCATCTATACCTTCGGGTTGACCGTCTTCTACGTTGGCAGCGGCATGATGCTGGTTGGCACGCTCCTGTCGCCAATCTCGATTCACCGATCGGTGACGTTGTCGGCCGCACTTGGGGCTTACTCTTATTCAATCTATTTGTGGCATTTGCCTGTTTTGTTCTGGGGGATTCCGCTACTTGAGATCGCCCTGGGAGTGCGACTGGACTTCGCCACCACGCTCGCCATCTACTTCGGGGGCTCGATCTGTTTCGGGGTCGCAATGGCCAAGTGCGTCGAGGTGCCAGCGCTGAGACTGCGCGATCGATGGTTCCCGTCGCGTAGTCCGGGCGCAGTCGAGGTTGAGCCAAACCAACAACCGCAGCAGACCCAGCCCAACCCGACGGGAACATGAGGCGCAAAGCGGGCAACCCAATTTCCGCACCCGCAAACGTCCGATCACGCCCGTTGTAGCCAACGGCGCCTGTCGCATCAAGCACTTGTGATCCATGACCAGTGCGCCTTTCGGAAAGCTCTGTAGTCACACGTTCAGGTTCATTTATATCTTGAGAGCGGGTGTACTGACGTGTAGCGTATGTGCATGTTCACGCGCATATCCCGATCTGGCGGTCGTGCCTACCTGCAACTGGTGGAGTCTTACCGCAACGACAACGGCGAGCCTCGCCAGCGGCTGGTGGCGAACCTCGGGCGCCTCGATCAGTTGCGACCGAAGGATCTCGATCCACTGATCACGGGCCTGCAGCGTGCCCTCGGGCGCACGCCGGCGGCATTGCCGCAGGTGGAGTTTGTCGGCGCCAAGGCCATGGGCGACGTCTACGCGCTGCACGCGCTGTGGCGCGAACTTGGGCTCGATGACGCTGTGTCGCGGGCCATGCGCTCGTCCTATCGCCGTTTCGACGCCACCGCCATGGTTCGCGCCATGGTTTTCAACCGCCTGTGCGAACCCGAGTCGAAGCTCGGCGTGCTGCGCTGGCTGGATACCGTGGCCATCCCGGAGCACCCCGAGCAGGTGAGTCACGATCATCTGCTGCGCGCCATGGATGCGCTGATGGATCGGGCTGGCGCGGTCGAGGATGCAGTGGCGAAGCAGTTGCGGCCGTTGCTCGACGACGAGATGTCGGTGGTCTTCTACGACCTGACCACGGTGCGCATCAGCGGCACCGGCGCGGTCGCGAACGATGTGCGCGCCCACGGGATGAACAAGGAGACCGGTGGCATCGCCCGGCAGTTCGTACTCGGCGTGATCCAGACTCGCGAAGGTCTGCCGATTGCGCATCAGGTGCACGCAGGCAATATCGGCGAGGTGACCACGCTGCTGCCGATGATTGAGGCCACGATCAAGCGCTACCGCCTCAAGCGCGTGATCCTGATCGCGGATCGCGGCCTGCTGAGTCTGGACAATCTGACTGCAGTCGAGAGCCTCAAGAGCGCCAGCGGCGAGCCGATCGAATACGTGCTGGCGGTGCCGGGCCGGCGCTACGGGGAGTTCGCCGAGCTGGTCGCGGCGGTGAGCTTTGCAGGGGGTGTGGGCGAAACCCGCTGGCAAGAACGACGTCTGGTGCTGGCGCATGACGCCGACCGTGCGCAAGAACAGCGCCTGGCGCGTGAGGCTGCCATCGCAGCGCTGGAGGCCGAAGGCGATCGCCTGGCCACCCGCCTGGATGCGCAAGACCAAGGCCAACCGCAGCGCGGACGTCGATCCAACGACCGACGGGCGTATCTCAAGTTCTCCGAAATGATCAAAGCGGCGCGTCTGTCGCGCATCGTGAAAGCTGATCTGCAGGCCGAGCGCTTCAGCTACACCGTCGATGCCGCAGCCAAACAAGCGGCCGAAACCCTGGACGGCAAACTGCTGCTGGTCACCAACACCGATCTGCCAGCCGCCACCGTGATCGAGCGCTACAAGGCGCTGGCGGACATCGAGCGCGGCTTCCGGGTGCTCAAGAGCGACATCGAGATCGCGCCCGTGCATCACCGCCTGCCAGAGCGGATCCGAGCCCATGCACTGATCTGCTTTCTGGCCTTGCTCCTGCATCGCGTGCTGCGAATGCGGCTCAAAGCGACGGCCAGCCCACTCTCCCCGCAGCGCGCCCTGGCGCTGCTGCGTCAAATCCAGCAACTGCACGTGACGGTGGACCAGCAACCCACCACCCGTACCAGCCAAATCAACCCCGAGCAGCGTGGCATCTTGCAGCAGCTAAAACTGCCGTTACCCGAGATCAACGCGTCGTTGTAGTGACAAATCCGTTATGCCTGCATAGCGGAATCAATAACTTATGGCTGCGGCTGCGGAACTTGGGGGGTCCAGTGGTGCTACCTCCCGGAGAGCGCTGCGCTCACTTCCGGGCTACGACAAGCAGTCCATCCAACGTAGCCCGGGCAAGCGCAGCGCGCCCGGGGCTCTTGGTGCGGGTCGTCCCGGGCGCGCTGCGCTGACCCGGGCTACTCCCTGTTCAACTATGGATTGCCGATCGCATTGGCGACGATCCCCAAGCCATTGCGCCCGTCACTGCCGACCAGCACCACGCGAGCGATTGCGCCCTGCGCGTCGCGCTCGACCCAGCCGCGCCCGTAGACCGGCGGACGATTCTCGAAGGCGAACAATCCCGGCACTGGGGCGATGTCGAAATCGAAAAAGGCCGTGCTGATGTTGCGGATGGTCACGCTACCGGTCCATTCGCAAGCGCCGCCATTGCGCTGCAGGCAAATTCGCTGGTTGTCCTCGAACACCAGTCGATAACTGTCGTCGACAATCTGTCCCAATGCGCTGAACTGGAACTGGCGGTTCACCAACGCCTGTAGCGGCGCCGGCTGGACCAGCTTTGGATTACGCGGAGCATCGGGACGCAGCGCGAGCGCATTCAACCAGTTTGAATCGAGGTTTGCCGCCTCGAAATGCAGTGGCCCGAACACTTGAACCGCCACGCCGATCTCGAAGGATTCGAGCGGGAACCCAGACCCTTCGTCATCCAAGGCCGTGTTGCCCAGCGCCTGCAGATTCAGTCCCGGCGCTGGCAACGCGGGTGGCTGGCCCAGGATGACTGGCGGCGCCGGCTCCACGCTGACGAAGCGCGGCCCGCGAATGCGCGGCGACGTGGCCCACAGGTGGCCGTCTTCGTCGACCGCTGCGACCAGTTCAGTCGATCCGCTTGGCTGGGTCGTGGCGTAGCTGCCCTGGTACAGTCCTTCCGGCAAGCGATCGGAGTCGCAAGGCAGGCCGCGAAGTTGCGACAGGCGTTGCATGTGGATTTCGCCGCTGCCGAAACTCGCCCCCAACGCACTTTGACCGCGATAGCGCAGCGTCAGATCCCGGCAGGAATGCACTTCCAGATCCACCTGTCCCCATCGATCCAGGTTCAAGGTGGCCGGATCAAAGTCGCCGAAGCGCATACCGCTGCCGGCATAGGCGATGCCATGAATCTCCTGACCCTCAATGCGGCCATCGATATACAGATGCACCGGACGGCCGTCCCGGTCATAGACATACCAGAAGGCGATTGCGCGATGCGCATCGAGTATTTCGATGGAGACACCATGACCGTCCTGCGCCGGGTTGTACCAGACGCCGCTGATCCCTGAAGGTACTTGAGCGACGCCGGTCACCGACCAGGCAAGAAGGATCATCATCAGAATATTCAGACGCTTGTGCATGGCTTCAGGCTTATCTCTGCGAAATTGCAACTGATCGGTGTGCGATACGAGTACAAAGTTCCGGAGTTTGCAGAAACTTGGGCGCCGAACCAGGCGGCCAGCTTCCGGGTGACCCGTTTTGTAAACGGCGGACGACTCGCGACATCGGTATACGTCACGTAGCTCGCTGCGCGAGCAACATGACCTGCAAAAGCCAACGTAGCCCGGGTAAGCGCAGCGCACCCGGGATTCTTGATGCGGGCCGTCCCGGGTGCTCGGCGCTGACCCGGGCTATTCGCTGGTGCGCCAAAGGGTACTCGGACCGCGCCTGTTTCACGGCGAAATCCGCATAAAAACCTGGGTGCTGCCAGTATCGTGATCGCGGTCGTACTCGGCGCCATTGGCGATGTACGTTTCATTGCGCGTGAGCTTTCCGTCCGGGGCGTGTCGTATCCAGAACGCATGTTCGTGCGAACCCGCAGGGTCTTGCAGATTGGCCCCGTCCAGGAACAGAAAATGGTGCGCCCCTGCGCCATCGGTCTCCGTAAAGACAAGACGAGGCGCATTGCCTTGCGGACAGTAGTGCGTCGCCAGCAGGCGAGTGCCGTCCATGGTGTACACCGTCATCGATTGCCGGGTTGGGCTCATCGTCCAGGTTTCGACCAGTGTGCTGCCACCGGCGATCTGTGTGATCTCGACCAAGGTCTCTCTGCCCGATTCGGTGGCGCGCCACTGGCCAACCAGGGTCTTGAGCTGCTCAAAGGCGGCCTGGGCTGGCGACTCGGCCGCCTGGCACAGCGCCGGGATCGAGAAAAACAGGCAGACGGCCAGTCGTGTATTGCATCGCATCGTGGTTTCCAGAAAGCCTCAACCCGCGGAAGGCGGATCTTCAAGCGCGGCAGAGCCCGCCACCCGGACCATGGACGGCGGCGAGCGGCTCCGCAACGCGGATTCCGCCGCCAATCGCCGAGCCGACATCAGTCCGCGCCCACCGGAGTGGCCTTTCTCATCCAGGCAGGTGATGCGCGCAACTCCAAGGCCGCAATCACGCGTGACCCGTCCTGATCCGTGTTCATTCTCGTGGGCCCTACGCGAGCAATGCGACCTGCGACAACCAGCGTAGCCCGGGTAAGCGCAGCGCACCCGGGGCTCTTGGTGCGGGCCGTCCCGGGTGCGCTGCGCTTGCCCGGGCTACTCGCTGCCGTCCCCGGCATGGCGCAGCCCCAGCGGAGTGGTCACTCCCACACTGAGCGCATTCAACTGCAGATCGGGCGGCCGACCACCGGCCACGGCCATCGTGGGCACGGCAGCGACAGGGTCATCCAGAGTTCAAGCGCAGCATCAGCGTCATAGGATTGAGCGGCGATGCCTGAAAACCGTAGTGCTCGTAGAATGCCTTGGCGCGGTCGTGCAGCGCGTGTACCAGCAGTGCCCGAACACCGGCGTTCTGCGAAACCGTCAACGCCCGAATCACGGCGTCCTGCAGTAGCGCACCACCCAACTTGAGGCCCTGGGCACGATGGTCGACCGCGAGTCTGGCGAGAACCATCACCGGAACCGGGTCGGGCATGTTGCGACGCACGGCGCTTGTGGAGATTTGGTGCGAGACAGCGCCCGCCGCCATCGCGTAATAGCCGAAAACACATTGATCCGGATCGGCCACGACAAAGGTGCGGCTGGCTCCACTGAACTGGTTGGTCAGAGCGCGGCGTTTGAGCCATTCGTCCAGAACCGCCTCGCCACTGGCAAAGTCATCCAGTCGATGGGTCGTGGCCAGCGGCTGCGGCGCACTGATCTGCAAGCTCATGCGGCGCCGGAGTTCCAAGGGGCCTTCACGGCCATAAGGCGCTCAAGCCCGGGATTGGCACTGGGAGGCGCGTCGAGCATTGCCAAGAACGCCTTGAATTTGCTGGCGTCCAGGCTGAAGAAGACCTGATCCAGCAGCACGGCCTGAGCGCGTTCGCAGGCCGCTTCAAGCATGAAGTCCGAACGGTTCTTGCCGAGCAGGCTCGCAGCTTGATCGATCAGGTCACGCTGTTCGGGCAGGGCGCGCAGATTGATGGCGGCGTCACGCATTGGCGTCTCCTATTTGTGCATACACAAGTGATATACAAAGTGTGGCGCCACGTGTAGCTGATGTCAACACAGATTCGAGCCGCGCCCAGCGGTGCCGGAAACATGCCGGTGCAAGCGCATGGCGGCGCGGGCACACGGGAATTCTTCGTACCAAGAAGCCCTGTGGCCGTCGTTGCCAACGCAGCCTGCGTAGCCCGGGTAAGCGCAGCGCACCCGGGGCTCTTGGTGCGTGCCGTCCCGGGTGCGCTGCGCTTACCCGGGCTACTCGCTAACGACCAAAAATTCCAATGGCCAGCGACTCGGGAATTGGAAAGAGGAAGAAATAGACGACATACAAAGCAAGGATGCCTGCCGCTGTCCCGAGTGCAGGCTTGGCGGCGGCCAGCTTGTCGTGTCCTTGCGACATCCGGTACTGGCCGATCGCCATGACGGCAATGGCGCTGACCCAAAGTGCGTAGCCCAAACCGAAGCCGTGAATGATCTCTCCCATCTGCGCGGTGTTTCGCACCATCCGCGGGTTCACCAGAAAGGTAAGGGCCACAGCAAGCGACCAGATCGCCAGCTTGGCAGAGGATTTCTGCGAGATCTTTCGGAAAGACAACAGAAACAGGGGGTTCGCGAACCAGGCGACTTGCCCGAACAACAGGCCCAACCAACCCAAAACCAGATTGTAGATGCCCAGATACTCGAAGAACCCATGCGGGGATCCCACGTAATAGCCGGGCATTCCGAGCGACAGCACGTACAAAGCAATGCTGACGGGCTTATGGATGGTCGCGAACTTCATGGGACTCACCCTTTCGGCTTGGGTGCCGGGTTGGCGATCGGCATTGGAGCCCGTCAAGGCTCGTCGGAGTGTGACTGCGCGGTGAGTATGCCCGACTCCGTGTTATCAAGCCCATGGAGCCCAGGTGCGGAAGCTGGTCGCTGCGCGACTCTGCCTGCAAGGTGCGCTGCAGGCGGTGCGGACAGGCGCCAGCGGCCGCCCCTGTTACACCCCGGCCGTTGCACCGGAGAAAACAGGAGACGTGCCATCTCATGACTGCTGGCCTTGGGTGTACAGATCCTGCGCGCACCAAACCCATGCCAGTGCCGAGCTGCACGCGAACCCGCCCCGCGCACCTTGCAAATTGGCTCAATCACTGCCGTCCTTCGAGGTCGTGACCCAGCTATGCTCGCTCCGATCGCATCCCGGATAACGCTTCCATGGCCGACCCCGAACAAGCCGTAGAACAAAAGAAGAAGACGCTATTTGGCAGCGTGATCAAGGGGCTGGATTACGTCATTCGCGGGCTGAGCCTGGTGGCTACAGTGCCGGTCGCATTCGCGGGCTTCGTGATCTCCGTGATGGCGGCTGGGCTTAACAACCCGATCATGGCGATCGGTGCATTCGCCAGCGGCCTTATGCTGGCGATGGTACTCGCCACTTCGGCGATCGCCCCACAACGACTCACGCAACGGCTGCCCGTGTCTGCGGACATGCGCGTGCTGCTGTCCCGACTACCGGTCTTTATCGTCTTGTTGGGTATGTATCTCTTCTCCCGCGCCGGGTAGCTGGAATGCGGTAGCAACGTAAGCTTTCGCCGCGCCCCATTCTTGCGCAACTCGTGGTCTTTCAGGCAAAGACTCAGATCGGCAATAGCGCCTCGTAGCGCGCATTGGCGTCGCTGCTTTCTGGGTCGATCAGCGGCAGCTCGCGCATGGTGCGGGTGAGGTAGCCAAGTGGCTCCAGTCCGTTGGCTTTGGCGGTTTCGATCAGACTCAGTAGCGTGGCGGTGACTTCACCGCTTCGCTCATTGCCGACGAACAGGTAGTTCTTGCGTCCGATGGCTGCCAATCGGAGGGCGCGCTCGGCGGCGTTGTTGTCCAGCTTCAGGCGACCGTCATCGAGGTAGCGCGCGAACGCGTCCCAGTGATTGATCAGATAGTTCATCGCCCGCGCGGTCGGTGCTGCCGGCGCCAGCTTGGGTCGGTGCTTCTCCAACCAGGTCTTGATCTCGTCGACAATCGGTTTGGCCAACTGTTCGCGGCGCTTCCTGATCTCGTCGGGGATCAGTTTGTCTTCGCGCGCCTTGCGCTCAATGGCAAACAGCGCGTTGATCTGCTCGACGGCCTCGTGGGCCAGCACGCGGGTTGGGGCGTGCTCGGCGATCTCGTAGAACTTGCGCCGGGCGTGGGCCCAGCAGGCCACTTCCTGGATATGCGGGTTCTGGCGATATAACTCGTCGTAGTTGCTCGCCGCATCGGCATGCAGATAGCCGCTCCAGCCTTTCAGGAACTGGCGCACGTGCTCGCCGGCCTTGGTCGGCGTGAAGTGGTACAGGATGATCGGTGGCTCCTCGCCGGCACTCGACAGGTAAGTCCACATGCGCATCTTGCGGGTCTGTTCCTTGGCCAGACAGGGCATCGTGGTCTCGTCGACATGCAATTCGCTGCGCCTGAGCAGATGTTGCTGCAGGTGCACCCACAAGGGCTTCAGCGCCGTACCGCCAGTCAATACCGCCTCGCACATCGTGCTGATCGGCAAGGTCACGCCCTGGCGCTGGTAGATCTCGCGCTGGCGGTTCAGCGGCAGGTGGTCGTCGTACTTGGCCACCATGATCTGCGCGATGAAGCTCTCGTCATAGATGCCGCCGGTGATCAGACGCGGCGGCAGTTTGGCCGAGACCACACCCATCTCCGGCACCTTCGGGTGCGCGTATTTCTCGACCTCGATGCGGCGCACATAAAAGCGGCCTGGTGTGTAGGCCAGGCGGTCGCTGGTCTCCACACCGATTTTCACCAGGCCTTCGATCTCGGCCGCCGGCGGCGTGATCGTCTCGACCTCCACCGGCAGGTTCTCGGGAATCTGCATCCGCTGCGAGGCTTTGCGCGGCGGCTTGCCCGGGGTCTTGGACTCCGACGGCGGCGTGCTCGGTTCCTCGACCGGCAAGGTCGTCAGATCGAACAGCGCACCCTGCAGGTCCAGATGCTCGCTGGCTTCCGATTGGCGACCGAACAGGCGCTTCTTGAGGATCGCCAACTCCAAAGTCAGCTTCTCGATCAGCGCCGACTGCAACTTGATCTGCTCGCGCAGAGCGGTGTTTTCGGCGAGGGCGGCTTCCAAAGTCATGCTGCCCACAATGCCCTCGCGCGCCCGCGTACGCGAGGGCAAAGCCATGAAATATCTGGGCTTTTTAATGGCGCCTCAAGCCACTCGCTCAAACCGCACCGGCTTCAGGCGGCGAACCGACAAATCCACCCCCTCCAGCACCAGACGCAGATCCGCTTCGCTCAGTTCACCGGCAGACACCGACGCAAACCGGCCCCGCTCCAGGCGTTTGTACATCAACCACCAACCATGGCGGTCGTACCAGAGGATCTTCACCTTGTCGCGGCCGCGGTTGAAAAACACATGCGCCGACGACAACGCCCTCAGCGGACCGAGGCTCGCCTGCACCCGCAGCGACAAGCCATCAATGCCCAGCCGGAAATCCACCGCCTGGGCACACACGCACACCGGCAACCCGCCCACCATCAGCGCAAACCCATCGAGCGAAATCGCCAAGTACCGCCAGCGAGATCACGACATAACCGATTGCGCCACGCCATGAACGTGGCATACGACCAACCCTGCGACCGACAATACGCCGCAGCGCTCAAGCCGCTCGCCGAAGCCGCCGAGATCCGCATGAACCACACCACCGAACCCAACCGCTGACGCTGCGCCATCGACATCCTCCAAACAAACTTGGGGATCGACAGACTTCAGCATCCGAAGGCGCTGCGCCAGATTGGGGTCGGGCGAATGGATACGTAGCAACGGATACCCAGACCTGATTCGTACCAATCCTCATCAGCCTCAGGTTTGGAGGCCCATCGAGCGCTTGATCACGCCTCTAGCGGGCCCAACTCATTGGCCCGAGCCTCTTTCCCGGCGAGGAACGGAGCTCTGATGAGGATTGGTACGAATCAGGTACCCAGAAATCCGAGCGTTCGGGATGCCAAGCACCGAGCCCGGCGGGCGGTCATGCGTGGACGTCACTGATGGACCCTCCACGACTTCTGCGTGTCCAATTTTCCACGCCAGGAACTGCATCCGAACCGAGAAAAGCTAGGTCAAAAAGAAAGTGGAGTTTGTGGTTGACCGGGGGCCCCCATACCTGTCCGTTGTCCAGGCTCGGGAGCATCGACAGCCGACCTAGAGACCAGGAGACGGGCACCGCGAAGTACATCAAGCCGTGCCGAGGCAGCTCAGGGGTGACGTAGTCGACACCTGAGGATCATAGACCGGGGATAATAACGCATCCTAGTTGGTACTGAAAGTCGGAGAAAGTGCACAGTATCTAGCTCTTCTTCTGGCTTGCTCCAAGTGCTGGAGGCCGTCACTCTAGCGTTGCCAGACAATGTTGCTGGCGACGACTAGAGGAGCAAGTCATGGGTATTTTCTCAAAGGCCAAAGACACAGCTGTAGTGGCCGCTGCGATCTACTCCGGTGCCACTGGGCCGAATGAAACAACCGTTGGGCATGTTGCAAGGTATTGTGTGCCTACCAGCGTCGAACGTGGTCGCGAACCAGTCAACAGTGGCGCGAAGACAGAATCGGCGGCCTCGGCCTCCCCTCCTGCTAAATCTACGGGCTTGGCCAGCCTGCTCTTCAAATAAGCGGAAGGCGGTGCCAGCAATGGTACCGCCTCAAAATGTATGAAGTTCCTTCTCGATTCGATAATTGAATGCGAGTAGGTCGCGAATGTCCGCAGTCCCGCAAGGCTGGCCATCGCGCCATTTTTCAAGTTTTGATTCGGCCATTAGAAGCGATCTGGAAAGATTTTCCGTATCTCTAAGACCTGCGATACGCGCGTAACAAAGCACAGCCCCCAAGAATTCCACTCGAGGGATGCTGGGTTCACCTTCAATCAGTCGTTCGTCTTCTGCCAAGGCAAGAAAATCATTTAATACAGTAGCGGAATAATGATGGCTAATATACTCGATTTGACTCAAAAGCCCTAGAGTGCGGGCGTGTTCAATATGAGTGAAATTTCCAGTTATTGCGAGTGTTCTGGTGACTAATTGCTCGATCTCATTGCGGGCCTTACTAGCATCGCGAGATACCGCATCACGGGCCAGAGCGGCATCACGATTGTAAAGCGCGCCTTCGAGACGATCAATGTGCCCAGTAAGGCAGCTCCAGTAGACTGCGTTGTCAAAGTGAGATAGCTTCTGTGAGAAACACACGTTAGTATCGGCAACGCAAAGCGCCGATAAATTGTAGAGGTCTGCGACAGTTAGTAGATGTCCCGAGTCACGGGCTAGATGAGCCAACCCTAATAGCTCCTCCGCGAGTAGGCCGACCAAGCCTTTTTGGCGAACTTTGCTATCATTTGAGAGTATATCTAGCCATCCCTTTTCCAATCTGTATCTGTACGTGAAGCAACGATCCGTAGATCTTTTGGCGTAATGGTCCAGCAAGAATTGAGCTCGACCTAGCCGGCGGCGTTTGCGATAGAATCTGGCCATCTCCAGAGCTATTGCGCTGCGCAGTTCATCCGTTACGCCAGTAGCCTTTCCTGTTGCAATGCCCATGAGTCTGGCCATTCCGACGCCAGAATTACTGATCAACGAGTGTAGTATTTCTTCAATATGGCCAAATGAGCCGGCTTTTGGCGGCTTTGTATTCAACTGTGCGGAAGGAGTTGCTGCTCGCAATAAGGCGTCGATTTTTGAGGGTGCATCAAAATATGTGCCTTTTTGTCCAACTCTGACCTTGGAAATATCTAACTTTAGATCCTTATCTAAAATATCATATTTCCGCAGACTTTCGCGCTGCCCCTTTTCCAATTGATGCTGCTCATCAACTGCTCTAGCCAATACCATCCGTCTCAGCTGTTCGCGGACGATTGGCGAGGTTGGCCTACCGATCTTCGCCCCATGCTCCAAAGTCGAAGCAACCTTCACTTCAGCGAGGTTACCCAAGGCGTCCAACATGAGACAAAGATAGCCAGTTTTCGCCATTTCAGAAGATCCTGGGAATTACGTCAAAGTTTTTTGTAGCTTCACAATAGAGCCTTCGCACAATATAAGCACGCTTGTTTTTGGCATCGTCAGCCCAGGTTTCGCTGCCATTTAGGGCAGACGTCGTAGACGGCAGTAACGTCGAGCCATCGCCTTGCTCAATACCCCATGCCCAGCTCCTGGGCCTGGGTAGCGAGTTCGCCGAGCGCCTTGTGGCGATCCGAGTCGACGCGCTTCTTGCAGGTGATGACGTCTTGGTAGGGAACCTGGCGATGTGTGCCCGTCTTGTGGAAGGGCAGCTCGCCGCGTTCCAGTAGCTGGACCATGTAGGGTCGGGATACATTCAGCACAGCCCTCCGCAATGCCTACCATTGCAATATCGTTCCTCAAGCCCGGCAGAATCTCCACTCGAGCCATGGCCAGCAGCGAGTGGATCCGCAATGCAGATTCCGCCGCCAATCGCCGAGCCGACAACAGTCCGCGCCCGCCTGAGTGGCTTACTTCTGCCGGGCAGCTGATGCACTTCACTGCTGGGTCGGAAGCACGCGTGACCCGTCCTGGTCCTATACTTCTAGGTGCCCATTCTCATCGCGCGTGGCCTTCCCCATCACCCAACAAGGTCGACGTACCTGACTATTGACTTCGGAGCCAAATACCGCGCCTGCACTACAACCTGTCAACGCTTGGCCTGTACCGTTACCAGCCCCCCCCATGACTCGGCGCCTCGGCGGCTCGCTTCGTCCTACCGAGGAGAGGAACTTCCCCTCCGATGTTCTGCCGGATCTGTTCTGGCACTTCTGGGTGTCCATTGTTGTTGTTCGCCGATTGGCCCATCCGCGACTTCTGGGCGCGACTTCTGGGTGTCCATTCTTGCTGCTATCCATTCTGGCTGCTAAAAGAAAGTGCAGTTTGAGGTTGACCGGGGGCGTCCATGCGCGTCCAGTTTTCCGTCTCGCCGATTGACTCATCCGCGACTTCTGCGTGTCCATTCTTGCTGGTGTCCATGCGAGTCCGGTGTTGTGGAATCAGGCGCGTTGTTAGAAGACGTCCTGCGGGTTCAGCCCTACCTTACGCCCTGCGCGGATTGTGTGTCCAATTTCACGAAGGCTGGACGCTACTTCGCAATTGCCAATTGCTTTGAGAATTTCTTGTAGGCGTCTGCATTTGCCCCTGCCGTTGCCTGCACCAGACTCCTGAATACTCCAATTGCCTTCTGGGCCTTCTCGGCATTTTTTAGCCCGTCATTAAGCGCATCCAGCAACTGCTGAGTGAATGGGGAGACAATATCGACCACTTCCTTCCATATCTGCATCGATTCCAGCGGGGATACCCTTTGGCCAAACGAAACCCGCGCGGAATTCGAAACTTTTTTCCCGGCAAAAACTTCAAGACACGAGGAAACCGCCGAAACAAACAAGTATGTTGAACCGCGATGACGGAAGTAATCCAACAACTCTTCCTCTTGAGATGTTAAGCCGGAAGACGCTTTCGAGCGCGCAACGAGACCACGCTTTTTCTCCTCAACGGCGCGCAATAGCCCATAGGCAAATACCAGATTCGCGCCATTCGCCTCATCATTGAAGTATCTAGAGTAAAGTTTATCGTTTACCCAAATTTCGCTTTTTTGATTATAGGCGACTATCGGCTCAAGGTTAAATGCTGCCAAGGATTGGCCCACGGTATAGGAGGGAAGAAGATTTCTATTTCTCTCAATTACATCCTTGTGACCGCCTCTTCTGCCTCCTTCGTATTTTGCATTAGGGATCTTTTCGATCTCATCTCGAAGACGCTTCTGGATGCGATCTGTGCTCCTAAAGTCAGAGGCAGTTACTTTGTTCTGACTGTTATTGTACTGAATTATGTTGTATACCAATTCAGCGTCCGACGTAGCGACAAAACGTGCTGGCACCAGAACTTTTTGATCGGGGTTCTTTGGCAAAGAACCAAGAGCCCCCGTCGTTTGGGCTCCGTTGACAATAGATGCGCCTTTGATTACAAGAAACGTTCTTCCCTTTTCCTTCCGCTCTTCGAAGGAATGGGTAAGGACCGTAATTCCGTTGTTAAAAACCCAGAAATTTTCCGGCTCATACTGGGCGGTCTTCTTAATTCCGTTATTTATATTCGCATCGCTTTTCCGAGAGCCAAGATAGTCTCTAACGTTCGCAGAAAAGAGGCTAGTCTTATAGGTCCTATAGAGCTTGTAAAGCTGCCTAGCCTGAATTGGGGCAACATATGCCTTCCAACCATTCTCATAAATTTCGAACCCCGATGAAACTTCAAATTTAATTTCTTCGTTAACAAGGATCGGCGAAAGGGTTTCCTTGTACCACTCCTCCAAACGGCCACTTCCGATCTCCAGGCTTGAGATGGCCACATTCGATGGACCGACGAGACTACTAATTACCGTATTCGCGGTATGTTCAACAGTAGTCAATTCATCACGAACGTTGTTTGACTCCGGGAGATTGTGTACATACCAGATTTCAAACCGCCTGATCTCTCCTGCCCTAATCGAATCCCTTAGCTCCTTTGCGGCGGAGATAATCCTCTTAGGCAATTCATCTAGGGGCCGCTGAAGGAGCCAAGCGACGGCCGTATTCAAATCAGATGCCTTATTGGCCGGCGCACTCGCTTTGGCCCTCTGCGACGAGTAGCACTGTGCAACAACCGCAACGCCCTCCTCCTTGTCGAGGTAGATTAGGTCACACTTTTTATCGTCAGTTCCATCGGTTACAGACTCAGCGGCAACACTATGAATGTCGTCAACGTTGAAGCGCAGAGCTAATGCGAAAAGTCCGATCGCGTTGTCAGCGTATTGCCCGAGATCGTCTCGCGCAGCGAGCGCTTTGATCCAGTTGTCGTTTTGCTTTTCCAAAAACACTCTCCCTATCTATGGCCTGAACCAATGAACCTATCTTGAAACCGCCGTTTGCTGGGACTCGTGGGGACCAAATTTAGTATCTTGGACACCCAAAGTTCCTGCGGATCATCGGAAGCCGATTTGGTCAGTATCCCCTGGGGCTTCTTGCATGGAATGCAACTGCAAAGAGCTGCAAAGTTGATGCCGGGTGTGCGTCGGCCTGCTCATGACTACTTCGTTTCCAAAATCAAGTATTAATCACGCCGGCCCTCCTAACCCCCACATCCGCCAACGCATACCCCCACTCCACCAACCGCTTCTGCACATCCGCATCAAACGCCGCCAAGCGCGTCGGTACCTTCGCCAGCGCAGCGGTCGCCGGGCTGTCTTTCATCAGGGCCTGCGGATCCTTGTAGCTGCCGATCAGGGTGTCGATGCCCCAATAGGCGCCTTTTTGTTTGCGGGTGCGGAGTTCGCGCATGAGCATGCGTTTACGCAGGGCGCGGGTTTGGTCGATTAGGATGTCGCGCACGCGGCTCATCTGCAGCGGGCCGCGGGTGGGTCGGGTTTCCAGTTCGAAGGGGGCGCCGGCGTCGCTGACCAGGGTGATGTCGATCTTTCCTTGCTGCAGGGCTTCCAGGCCCATGTTGTCGTACACGCCGCCGTCGCTCAGGACCAGTCGGCCGCGCATGTCGTCGCGCTCGGGGCCGGGGATGCCGCCGCTCCAGTGGCGGGGGTTGGTGTTGATGACGATGGGTGAGAACAGCGGCGGGAAGGCGCTGGAGGCGGCGACGGCGAGTGCCAGGGGCACGTCGGTCTTGCTGGAGCTGCCGAGCATCCAGTCGGCGATGTAATCCTGGCGGAAGCGGAAGTTTCGGCCGGTTTGCAGGCTGGTGGCGTAGAAGATGAAGGTGGGTTGCCCGGGCGTGCCGGCGGCCGGAATCTGCTTGAGCGACAAACCAGCGAACTGGTAACGGTCGTAGCAGTCCGTGAGGTATTTGCCGGCCGAGCGGAAGGGGTCGATCAGGCCCTTGAGGCCGACGCCGATGTCGATGGTGCGGTTGCAGAACTTCAGAACCTGTGTGCCTACGATGTCATCGAAGTTGCTGGCGCGGCAATCGATGAAATCCAGTTCTTTCCAGCGCTGGGCGAGGATGCCGGCGAGGATGGAACCGCCAGAGACGCTGGTGATCAGATCGAGCTTGCCGAGCAGGCCGCCATCGTTGAGGCGCTTGAGGCTGCCCAGACCGAAGAGCGTGGCGCGGAAACCACCGCCGGAGAGGGCCAGACCTAGGGTTTTGCCGTCGATTGCCACGGGCTGGGTCCTGAGGGCGTTGGCCGATATTGGTAGCGTTTGCGCATGTTGGCAATGGTTTGCGAAGGCAGTGGCTTTCGGAACAGCAAGTGTGGCTGGGGCGGGGGTTGTCTCAGGTGGGTGGGTGAAGCTTTGTTACGGCGGCGGGGTGTCGGGCTTGAATGTCTGCGCGTGCGTGCGCGCAGAATGGGGCTGTGACTTGGATTCTCTGTACAGGTGATCACGACATGCGCCACCCGGGTGTGCTGGGCCTTCATTACTCGCGTTGGTTGGCGATCACCGTGCTGGTACTCAGCACTGCCAGCCTGACGGGCACATTTCCGGTGTTGCTGTGGGTGTCGCAGCTCGAACGACTGGGGCCGCTGGGCTGGCTGGGAATGGCTGTGTTGTTACCCGTTTATCTCTGGCTCTATCGCTACGTCTACATCGCATTGACCCAGCGGGAGGCCGTGGTCACGCTGGACGCCCATGGCATCACCGACACCCGCAAGCGGATCGAGTTTGTGCATTGGCAGGACGTGCGGCAGGTGCGTCTGGGGATAGGCAGCCGGTCGCAGTATCTGTGCCTTGATCTGAAGCCTGCGGCGGTGCCTGGCTATCGTCGTGGGCCCGCGGCCTGGCACGAGTTCTGGCGCTTCTTCACTTCGCAGGGCGATTGGGATGTGTATCTGCTGACGCTCAGTGGTTCGCGTATCGAGGTCTGGAAATCGGCCGAGGCACTGCGCAAGGCGGCAATTCAGGCACGGGTTCGGGAGTTGAATCAGAGTCATGCAGCGCACGCGCACTAGATCCTGCCGAGCAAGCTCGGCACTACAAAGGCCTCGTACGCCGTGGCTTTGGTAGAGCGGAGCTTGCTCCGCTGCTTTGGCTGGGCTTTGGCTTTGCTTTGGTGAGGAGAGCGTCCAGACGAGTCTGGACCCACAAGAGCGGTAGACCCTGCCGAGCAAGCTCGGCGCTACAAAGGCCTCGTACGCCGATGCTTTGGTAGAGCGGAGCTTGCTCCGCTGCTTTGGCTGGGCTTTGGCTTTGCTTTGGTGAGGAGAGCGTCCAGACGAGTCTGGACCTGCAAGAGCGGTAGACCCTGCCGAGCAAGCTCGGCACTACGAAGGCTTCTTACGCCGTGGCGCTATGGGTGCGTCAATAAACCGCCGCGCGGAGGGTGGGGTAGTGCACCTGCCTTTGGCCGGGGATGAACTGGTCCATGCTCAGGGTCCACTGGGCGTGGGGCCAGCGGTAGCTGAGGGTGCGGCGGCGGGGGTGCAGGGCGGCGGTGTAGAGGGTGCCGCGGTCACGGTTGAAGGCCAGCGAATACAGCGGCGGGCGCAGGAAGGCGCTGATGAAGCGCTCGGGTGGGTCTTCGTGCAGCATCAGGCGGCTGAGCAGATAGCGCTCGCGTTCGACCGTGGCGGACTGGAAGGCGTGGTCGCGGATGTCGTCGCCGGGCTGGTGATTGGTGGCTACCGGTGCGGCGGTGACCAGGGCCGGGCGGTCGGGTGCCAGGTGCACGGTGGCGCGATCGCCCGTGGCATCGACCACGGTGATGTTGTAGGCCATGTGCGTGGGGATGCGCGCCAGGGCGGCGGCAGCTTCGCGGGTGTTGCGACAGGTTTCCAGCACATAGCGCAACACGATGGGCACGCCGAAACCTTCGCCGACCACGCGGCGGCCGCCGAAGGTCAGCGAGACCGCCAGACCGGATTCGTTGAGGCCATCGACCAGTCCCATCAGACAATCGCTGGTGCCGAGCACGCTTTGGCCGCCCCAGCGGCTCAGAAGGGCGGTGGCATCGAAGAACTTGGCCGAATAGTCGTAATTGCGCACCAGCATGGGCTCGTCGCCGGGCCAGACCGCCTGCGAGCAGGCGCTGTCATAGGCGGGCGGGCACCACAGGCTGAGAAAGCGCGCGGTGACATCGCCGCCACCGGCCAGCTCCACCCGCCGCGCCCAGATCGGCACCAGTTCGGGCATGTGCACTTCCAGCGCACGTCGGCAGGCCAGAAAGCTGGGTCGGGCCAGAAAGCCGTCGCGCAGATACCACTGCCGGTAGGCCGGCCACAGATGACGGTAGAGCCGCAGCCAGGGCTGCCCGCTGGCGTCGTCGGCGATGGCGTGGAAGGTGAGGTTCATGGTGGCCGGGTGGTGATCGGTTCGCGCGGGGTTTTGTAACACGAGAAGGCCGGATGTGCGTTCCGGTGTGGTGGAGGGCGCCGCGATGCGGCGGCTCTTGTAGCCCGAACTGCGCGTAGCGCTGTCCGGGCGGTGACGCGGAAGAGCCCCGCTGAGCCGCTGCGCGGCACAACGGGCTACGAGGGGCAGGGTCGATGCCTGGCGTCGAGCAGACACACGCGCCGCCGTGCCGCCGTCTGCAGACCTCATGCGAACTTGAAGTGGTGTTCGGCTGGCAGCTGCGGTGGCAGCTCGACCAGTGGCTCGGCGCGATAGTGTTTGCGGATGCCGTCGATCCACTGCTTCGAGCGTTCGGTGAGGCTGAACTTGTCGGTCATGGCGCGGCCGCGCAGCACCAGGATGCCGAGGTCGGCGCCTTCGTAGCGCCAGTCGCCCTTGCCGACGATGCGCAGGAAGAAGGCTTCGTTTTCGGTGCGCACGGCGCGGCGGTGATAGTCGAAACGGTCGAAATGCACCTCGCCGGCTTCGTCCATGCGCCAGATGCCGGTTTCCGGGGCGTGGGTGATCTGACCGATGGAATCCTCGGTGTGCTTGATGACCATCTGGCACCAGGAATCGATGTTGTCCGGATCGGCCCAGCGGGCGTTCAACTCGGCGATGTCGATGTCGAAGGGCACGTTGGAGAATTCCAGCAGATGGAACAGGGCCAGCGGCGCGTCGGCGTGGGCGAAGGCGGCGTGGTTGGTCATCGAGCTGGCGCCGGTGATGCGCGGATTGAGCTCGCCCAGATAGATCTCGCGGGATCTGGTGTCGATCAGGAAGTCGAGTTCGAAGTAGCCGCGATAGCCTTCCTTGCGCAGCTGCTCGCCGAAGGCAAAGGTGTAGTCACGGGCCTGTTCGCGGGCGCGCTTGGAGAAGGCGTTGGCAAAGATCTCGTTGCCGCACCAGCCGCCGCGATAGGGCGTGAGCTCGCTGAAGCCGACCAGTTCGGTCATCAGCGGGCCGACGATGGTGCCGTGCTTGGTGGCGCAGGCTTCAATGGCCGCGCCGCGGCAATTGATGCGCTTCATCACCTTGATCTCGCCCTGACCGATGATGTCGTGCTGATGCTTGCGGAACTCGGCTTCGGACTTGATGAAGAAAGTGGTGTGGCCGGAATCGCCGTAGGCCGACTGCAGCACCAGATCGGTACCGAGCTTGGCCTCTTCCGCCACGTCCATCAGTTGCGCGTAGTCATTGATCTCGGACAGTGTGTTGGGCACGCTGGGTACGCCGGCCTTGTTGCCGATGCGCACGGTTTCGATCTTGTTGTCGATGCGATTGCGCAGGCTGGCGGGCGGAAACCACACCTCGGCGCCGATTTCCTTCGACAGGGCTTCGGTCTGCTCGTCGAACATCAGGAAGATGAATTTGGGTTTGCCGCCGCGTTTGGCAACGTGGTCGATGACTTCCTTGTGCTGCAGCAGGTAGTTGTTGATGTCCTCGATCGACTGGAACTCGGCATGCGGTTGTTCGGAGGGACAGAACACATTGGGGTGCTGGCCGTCATAGCAATCGATGTAGCTGATGTAGCTCAGATTCTTGACCCACTCGTCGAGGCCGAGCAGGTTGAAATTGGTGGCGCTGACGAAGTACACCGGCTCCTCGAAGCGATGAAAGTAGCGGCGGATTTCGGAGATGTTCTTCAGCTTGCGGCGTTTGGGCATGGGATTGACTCCTGAGTTTGTCAGCGCGCGGGGCGGGCGTGGGCCAGCGCTTCGTCGGTGAAGACACGCAGTCCAAGGTCTGGCCGGTAGCCATGAATTTCCTTGACGTCGAGCGCGCGCATGAAATGCAGGATCTCCTTGGAGATGACCTGCCCCGGCACCAGAATCGGAAAGCCGGGTGGATAGGGAATGATGAAAGCGGTCGAGACCAGTTCGCGGCCGCTGTCCATGGCGGCTTCCATCGATCCATCCTCGATCGGGAAGTAGTCGCAGTTGGACTCGTCGTAGGCCATGAAGTAGGCGCTGCGGATGTCGCCTTCAGCCGTGCCTTCGGCCTTGCCGGTGCGGAAGGCATCGTGGAAGCGGGAGAAGTCGGGCAGCGGTGGATAATCCTGGGTCAGCGATTTCACGCGCCGGTCGAAGGCACGCTTTTCCATGGTGCTGGCATCTTCGAGCTGGGCATCGATGTCGGCGGCCACCCGCACCAGTACCTCGATCAGATAGGCCACCGACGAGCGCGTGGTGCCGATGTTGGTCATGAACAGCACGGTGTTGCGTGAGGTCTTGTTGATCTGGATGCCGTGCTTGTTCATCAGCACTTCGTTCTTGAAGGTATCGCCGTCATAGCCGGCGTGGCCCACGGCCAGCGTCACCCGCGAGGCGTCGAGGGCGAATTCGTCGCTGGCGAAGGCATTCCAGGTGTCGTTCCAGCCCTGCTCCTGATCCCAGTAGGCATTGATGCCCGACTCGCGATGGGCTTCGGGGATCAGCTCCTTGACGGTGAGTACCTTGAAGTACTTGCGCAGCAGCGGGTGTGAATCGATGGCCTTGCGCATGGCCATCGCCGCCTCGATCTGCTTCTGCACGAACTCGAAACCTTCCAATTCCACCTGACGGCGACCGACATCGAGCGAGGCGATGATCTGGTAGTTGGGCGAGGTCGAGGTGTGGGTCATGTAGGCCTCGTGGAAGGCCTGTTCGACTTCGCCTTTGAAGTCCTGATCGTGCACGTGAATCATCGAACCCTGGCGCAGCGAGGTCAGGGTCTTGTGGGTGGATTGGGTGGCGTAGGCGCGCACCCGCACCTTGGCCGGATCGGGCAGCAGCCGCGTTTCCAGCAACTGCTGGTCGCTGGCGCCGGCCAGTTCGGCCTGTTGCGCGGCGTAGCGCTGGGCATAGGCCGGATCGCGATAGCGCGCCCGCAGCAGTGCGGCGGTGGCCATGGCGGTGCGCTGTCGGTAGGTGGGCGCGAATCGGGCGAAGGCAAACCAGGCCTCGTCCCACAGGAACACCAGATCGGGCTTGATCGCCAGGCACTCTTCCATGACCCGCTCGACGTTGTAGATGATGCCGTCGAAGGTGCAGTTGGTGAGCAGCAGCATGCGCACGCGATCGAGCTTGCCGGCCTTCTTCAAGGTGAGCAGCTGATGCTTGATCTCGCGCAGCGGCACGGCGCCGTACATCGAGTATTCGCTGAGCGGATAGCTGTCGAGATAGACCACGTTGGCGCCGGCCAGCACCATGCCGTAGTGGTGCGATTTATGGCAGTCGCGATCGACCAGCACGATGTCACCCGGGCGCACGATGGCCTGGACCACGATCTTGTTGCAGGTGGAGGTGCCGTTGGTGGCGAAGAAGGTCTGCTTGGCACCGAAGGCACGCGCCGCCAGTTCCTGAGCGTGCTTGATCGGGCCGGTGGGGTCGAGCAGCGAGTCCAGCCCACCGGAGGTGGCGGAAGTTTCGGCCATGAAGATGTTCATGCCGTAGAACTCGCTCATGTCGCGGATCCAGTTGCTGCGGATCAGCGATTTGCCGCGACTGATCGGCATCGCATGAAAAACGCCGGTCGGCTGCTTGGAGTATTCCTTGAGCGCGTTGAAGAAGGGCGTGTTGTAGCGCGAGTTCAGGCTGCGCAGGATGTTCAGGTGCAGCTCGGTGAAGTCTTCCTGGTTGTAGAACACGCGGGCGCAGCCACCCAGGTCGCGCCCGGCGATCTCCTCCACCGAGCGGTCAGTGACCAGAAAGACATCCAGCTCCGGCCGGATCTTGCGCAGCAGGCGGCAGAGTTCGGGGCCGTAATCCTCGGGATCGATGGATGACAGATCCTCATCGCCCACCCGCTGCAGATAGCGCTTGAGAATCTCCAGGTGGTTGGCCGAGGCAAAGCCGAAGTCATGGCGCACCACCACCGACTGGATGTTGTGATTGAACAGCACCCCGATCAGCGCATCCTCGAAGCTGCCGACCGATACCGCTTCGTAGACAAAGCGATCATCGTTGCGACGTTGGTCGCGCAAGGCCTGGCACTGGGCCTCGTGCTGTGCCGGGCTGAGGTCATCGACGATCAGCACTTCGAAATAGGGTCGCGATTGCGATTTCAGCTCGTGGGTTTCGATGCGGTCCTGCTCATCGTCCAGTTCGCGCTCGTGGTCGGCATGGAAATCCGATAGGCGGCGGCGGTAGGTACCGGCCTGCAGCGAGCGCACCATACGGGTGACGGCGCGGCCGAAGTCGATGAAGTCCTCGCGCGAGAGCAGCTTGCGCAACTGCTCCAGGCCGCGCCTTCCGGGGAAGGCCCAATAGGCTTCGATGGGTCCGAGTGAACTCAGCAGGTGCTGGATCTTGTCCAGAAGCTGGGATCGGTGGCCATTGCGCGAGCCGCCGGCCAGTTGCCCGGCGAGACTCTTGAGGGCGGTCCAGCGATCGTTGCGCAATTGCGAGGCGGAATAGTAGTCGCTGAGGGAGCCGTTTCCGGGCGGGGCGGCGGCGGTGGTGGCCGGTGCAAGGCGGCTTGTGCCAGGTGCCGGATCAGCCGAGATCACCGGCGCCGGTTTCCTGGCGCGCTGAAGCGGTTTGCTTTTGTTTGTGGGCATGGCTTGCTCCTCATGCGGGTCGGGTGTTGGTAAGAGCCGACGGTGGGGTCTCCTTCTTGTCGGTTGCGAGGGCGGGTCAAACGAGCTTGCGCGGGGGGATTGGCGCCAGCATTTCCGGCGAGGCGGATTTCAGTCCGGCGTCGCCTCCTTTCACTGGCATGGATAGCGGCCCGAGCGTGCCCAAATAGGCATCGGTGCCGGAATCGCGGCGGTAGACGCTGAAATCGACAGTACGATCGCGAAAGCTCTTCAAGGGTTGGCCGAGGCCGTTGACGCCGGTTTCCCGCTGTCGGCGCACGCGCGCAAAATCGACTTCCACCGGCAGAGTCTCGTTGGACCCGCCGGCCTGCGCCAGCACGGTGCCGGTGGGATCGACCACACAGGAGCGGCCGATGCCACCGGCGCCCAGGCCATTGATGTCGAAGACATAGCACTGGAACTGCGCCGCCGTGGCCCGGGCGATGGCCAGTTCGACATCGCGATCGATGGTGCCGGTCAATACCGGATGGATCAGCACCTCGGCGCCCATGGCGGTCAGGGTTCGGGTGGTTTCGGGAATCCAGATGTCGTAGCAGATCGACAAACCACAGCGGCCCAGACCGGGAATGTCGAACACGCAGAAATCGGTGCCGCCGGTGACATCGTGCTCATAGGGCATGAAGGGAAACATCTTGCGATAGCGATCCACGACCACGCCCTCGGGATTGATCACCGAGGTGGTGTTGTAGAGCTTGCCATCACTGCCGCGCTCGAATACCGAGCCCGGGATCAGCCAGATGCCATGTTTGGCAGCAGCTGCCTGCAGGGAAGTCTCCTCAGGGCCGGGCAGTGTCACCGGCTGATTCGGAACCGGGCCGCATTGGGCCAGTTCGCTGAAGACGATCATCTGGGTCCAGGGGAATCGGATCATCACCAGATCGATCCGGTGCAGCATTTCGATCAGATTGCTGTGCAGCGCCGGGACCATCATCTGAACACCGGCTATAGCGAAGGGCAAGCTCATGAATTTCCTTGTGATTTGAGTCGGTGGGCTCCGTGCTGTCGGCCATGAATCCTGGGCTTTCTCAAGCGCCAGGTGCCAGGGTGCCTTGTTCGATGAAGGCCTCGCGCAGTATCCCGACGCCCTCGCGCAGCAGTTCGTCGGAGATTGTCAGCGGCATCAGGAAGCGGATCACGTTGCTGCGCACGCCGCAGGCCAGCACCACCAGGCCACGCTGCGCGCAGGCATGCACCAGCAGCTTGGTGAGCGCAGCGTTGGGCTTGGCCGCGTCGCCGTCTGCCACCAGTTCCATGGCCACCATGGCGCCGACGCCGCGGATCTCGCCAATCAATGGCTGCAGGCGTGGGTCTGCTCGCATCTCTTCAAGCAGACTGCGCAGCAGGTTGCCGACCTGGTCGGCCCGCGCACAGAGTTGCTCGTCCTCGATGACGTCCAGCACTGCGAGCGCCGCGGCGCAGGAGATCGGTGAGCCGGCGTAGGTGCCGCCGAGGCCGCCGGGCATCGGCGCATCCATGATCTCGGCCTTGCCGATGACGCCGGAGATCGGAAAGCCGCCGCCCATGCTCTTGGCGACGGTCATCAGATCCGGCTCGATGCCGGCATGTTCGATGGCGAAGAGCTTGCCGGTGCGGGCGAAGCCGCTCTGCACTTCGTCGATGATCAACACGATGCCGTGCTGATCGCAAACTGCGCGCAAGGCCTGCAGGAATTCCGGCGGTGCAATGTAGAAGCCGCCTTCGCCCTGCACCGGCTCGATCACCATGGCCGCGATCTGGCTGGGATCCAGATCCGCATGCAGCAGGGTGTCGAGCGCAGCCAGCGTGTGCTCGACGCTGACGCCGTGATAGGCGATCGGGTAGGGCAGGTGATAGACCTCGCCGGGCAGCGTGCCAAAGCCAGCCTTGTACGGCAGCACCTTGCCGGTCAGCGACATCGCCATCATGGTGCGGCCGTGAAAGGCACCGGAGAAGGCGATGACGCCGTTACGCCGGGTATGGGCACGGGCAATCTTGACGGCGTTCTCCACCGCTTCGGCGCCGCTGTTGAAGAAGATGGTCTTCTTCGGCGTCGGGCCTGGGGCGAGTTGGTTCAGGCGTTCGGCGAGTTGCACATACTCGGGATAAGGGTTGATCTGAAAACAGGTGTGGCTGAATTTCTCCAGCTGGCCCGCGACCGCGGCTTTGACCCGCGGATGCATGTGGCCGATGTTCAGCACGGCAATGCCGGAGGCGAAGTCGATGTAGCGCCGGCCTTCGACATCCCAGAGCTCGGCGTTTTCGGCCTTCGCCACGAACACCGGCAGCAGGGTGGAGACGCCGCGCGGAATGGCGGCCTGGCGACGGGCCTGCCAGTCAGCGTTCGTGTCCGGACTATCGGACGACACAGTGGATTGCGGCATGCCCCCTCCAATAGAAAGTCGATGGTTGTGATCTTGCAGTGCCCAGCATTCTACTGAGGCCTGCTGCCGCGACAGGGAACACGGTGCGCCAAGCACTGCCAACGGCGCGTGACCATGGCCTTTCGCGGTCAAGACAGAGTGGGCCAAGGATCCCTGGAACACGCCCACTCAGAATGAAAAAGGCAGTTGAATCAAGCGCTCCCATGGTGACCGCCCGCCAGCCAAAAAGCAAATCGGACGGCGCGCGACGCATTCACCCTGCCGAGTATTGCCTGGCGTTGCGGCTCCAGGTCAGCAGCAGCGAGCGCTCGCGCGAATCAGGATTGAGCCCCCGGATTCGAGGAAACTGCCGAGCGTCCCGCGGCAAAGGCAGCCAACAGCTCCTGGGCCACACTGGCGGCGGCCAGCGCGGTGATCTCGGCGTGATCGTAGGGTGGCGAGACCTCGACCACATCCATGCCGATGATGTCGAGCCCGACCAGCCCACGGATCAGTTCCAGCGCCTGATGGGTGGTGAAGCCGCCAACCACCGGTGTGCCGGTACCGGGCGCGTGAGCCGGGTCCAGAAAATCGACATCGAAGCTGACATAGCAGGGTCGCGAGCCGACGCGGGCGTGGATGGCGGCACAGGCCGCTTCGATGCCGGCCCGGTGCAGCCAGCGCGCATCGCGGACGTCGAAACCGTGAGTGTCGTCGTTGCGCGTGCGCATGCCGAGCTGGATGGAGCAGGCTGGATCGACGATGCCATTCATGGCTGCGTGGAAGAACATGCTGCCGTGGTCGATGCGTGGACCGGCATCGGCCCAGGTGTCGCTGTGGGCATCGAAATGGATCAGGGCAATGGGCTCGGCCCTGCGGGCGCGCAGGGCCTTGAGGATGGGGTAGCTGATGAAATGATCGCCGCCCAGTGCCAGCGTGGTCACACCGGCCGCGGCAATGCCGGCGAATGCCGCCTCGATGAGGTCCGGGATCAGTTCGGGCCGACCCTGATCGAACCAGACATCACCCCAGTCGACGATGTTCAGCGTCTCGCAGGGATCGATGTCCCAGGCATAGGGACCGCACCAGGCCAGCGAGGCCGAAGCGGCGCGGATGGCTCGCGGGCCCAGCCGTGTGCCTGGGCGATTGGTGGTAGCGAGATCAAAGGGCACACCGACCACGGCGACATCGACCCCGCTCAGATCCTTGCTGTAACGACGCCGCAGAAAACTCAAGGCACCCGAATAGGTGGGTTCGGCCAGGCTGCCGTAGGGCGAGCTGCGCGTGAACGCCAGATCGCAGGTCTTCGGGTGAGCGGGGTCGTCTTTGGCCATGGTACAGAAGTCCGAAGGGAAGCAGGGCGTCGGCGATCGTAGGCCAGCTGGCGCCCTTGACGCTAGGTGAACAGACACCGTGTCACTTAGGCCTTCGGGGCCAGCGTGACCTGCGAAAGCCAGCGCTGTGGTAGGTCACGTTGTCCGCGCAGCGGGCTACGTGACGTTTCTCGAACGGTCGGCTTGGTCGCGACACCTACAAGATTGCACGTAGGAGCGACCTCGCGTCGCGACCAGCCAACCGCACGAACGCAACAGCGGTTCGCGCCGCAAGGGCGGGGGTTCATGGCCCGTGGGCAGTTTCAGGCCGGAACAGGTGGCTCTCCATGAATCCATGTCCTAAGTCATTGAATTCCCAAATTCCAGCAAGAGCCGGCTCTTGTAGCCCGAAGTGCGCGTAGCGCTCTCCGGGAGGTGACGCCAAAGATCCCCGCTGAGCCGCTGCGCGGCACAACGGGCTACGCGCACCAGGCGGGTTCATGGCCTGTGCGCGATACAGGTGGCTCGCAATGACGCAGGATGGTGTGCCCTGGTGAGTCCAGACAATTCTGGTTCCACCACCCAGTAGGGATATGCTTCCAACCGACAACCGACAACCGACAACCGACAACCGACAACCAGGAACTCCCATGCCTGCAATGACCCAGGAACAATGGCTGGCGCGCGCCGCCGAGTTGCGCATTCCGCATCAGGCCTTCATCGACGGCAAGGCCGTGGATGCCGCGAGCGGCGCTACCTTCGATTGCATCAGTCCGATCGACGGCCGCCTGCTGGCCAAGGTGGCGTCCTGCGGGGCCGAGGATGTGGAGCGCGCGGTGGCTGCCGCCCGGCGCAGCTTCGAGGCTGGGGTCTGGTCCGCGCGCCCGCCGGTGCAGCGCAAGAAGGTGCTGCAGCGCTTCGCGGAACTGATGCAACAGTACCGCGAGGAACTGGCCTTGCTGGAAACGCTGGACATGGGCAAGCCGATCAACGACGCGCTCAAGGTGGATCTGCCCGCCAGCGTGCGCTGCATGAGCTGGACCGCCGAAGCCATCGACAAGGTCTACGGCGAGGTCGCGCCCACCGGGCCGGATGAGCTGGGGCTGATCACGCGCGAGCCGCTGGGCGTGATCGGCGCCATCGTTCCGTGGAATTTTCCGCTGCTGATGGCCAGCTGGAAGATTGCGCCGGCGCTGGCCACCGGCAATTCGGTGATCCTCAAGCCCTCGGAGAAATCACCGCTGACCGCCCTGCGCATCGCCGAGCTGGCGATGGAAGCGGGCATACCCGCCGGCGTGTTCAATGTGCTGCCGGGATTCGGCAAGGAAGCCGGTGAACCGCTGGCGCTGCACATGGATGTGGATGGACTGGTGTTCACCGGGTCGACCGGGGTCGGCAAGCATCTGATGGGCTGCGCCGCGCGGTCGAACATGAAACGCGCCTTCATGGAATGCGGCGGCAAGAGTCCGAACATCGTGTTCGCCGACGCGCCCAATCTCAAGCGCGCCGCCTACGCCGCCGCCTCGGGCATTTTCTACAATCAGGGCGAAGTCTGTACCGCCGCTTCGCGCCTGCTGGTCGAGCGCAGCATCCAGGACGAGTTCGTGGCCATGGTGGTCGAGGCCGGCCGCGACATGCGTCCGCGCCATCCGCTCGATCCGGACGCACCGACCGGGGCCATGGTCGACGACATCCAGATGCAGCGCGTGCTTGGCTACATCGGCAAGGGCAATGAGCAGGGCGCACGGCTGCGTCTGGGCGGCGAGCGCGTGCTCAGCGAAACCGGCGGCTATTACATCGAGCCGACGATCTTCGATCAGGTGCGCCCGGACATGAGCATCGCCGCAGAAGAAATCTTCGGTCCGGTGTTGTCGGTGATTGACTTCGATGAGGAAGCCGAGGCGCTGAAGATCGCCAATGACAGCGCCTACGGTCTGGCCGCTGGCGTGTGGACACGCGACATCAATCGAGCCCACCGCATGGCCCGAAAGCTGCGGGCGGGCAGCGTCTGGGTCAATTACTGGGACGGCGGCGACATGACCGCACCCTTCGGCGGCTACAAGCAGTCGGGCAACGGCCGCGACAAATCCCTGCATGCTTTCGAGAAGTACACCGAGCTCAAGGCCACCTGGATCAATCTGGCGGATTGAGGGGGTTGCGGGGAAGCGCCGGGTCGGATCGCCGGTAGGGGCGACCTCGAGTCGCGACCGGCCGGCCGCACGTCCGCCGCAGCGGTCGCGCCGCAAGGGCGCTCCTACAGGTGAACAAGGCAGGCGTTGCGCTCACAAGGCGTCCGCGGAGAGGAGCAGAGACCCTCTAGCCCGCATTTCTCCGCGTTCTCCGCGTCTCCGCGTGAGCTATCCAGCGACCCGTTGCGGATTGCGGCGGTGGAGGGCCTTTCCCGGAAATCAGGGGCGGCCGCGCACGCGCGCGGCCCTCCTCAAGACCCTCAAACCTGCACCGCTCGCTGCTCCTGGGTCCAGCCGTTGAAGCCACCTGCCAGCGACAGTGGCTCGACAAATCCCAGCCGTTTCAGGGCTTCGGCTGCCAGCGCGCTGCGGCCGCCGCTGCGGCAATACAGGGCAATGGGCTGATCGCGATGCGCCAACGCGGGGTCCTTGACGAAATTGACTGCAGGATGGCCGTCGATCTCGAATTCCAGCACGCCGCGCGGAATGTTCACAGCGCCCGGGACATGCCCTGCGGCAAACTCTGCCGGTTCGCGTACGTCGACGATCGGACAGCCGCAGCCTTGGAGCCGCAGCAGCTCGTCGGCATCGATTTCCTTGATCTGTGATCGGGCCTGGGCGATCAGATCCTGTACCGTGGTGCGCATGGGCTGCTCCGAGGGCGTCTATGATAAGATTCATCTACTTTAGATATAACTCATGTAATATGCAAGGCTGCGCCGTCGTCGTATTGCCTGGATGACGTCTGATTCCTCAGACATGGGGCAAGCGGCCCGGTCAGTCTTCCAACGGAGATCTCCCATGCAGCCTCAGGTTCGACCCTTCTTTCACGCCCCGAGCAATACCTACACCTACGTGGTGAGCGACCCGGTGACCAGGGTTGCTGCAGTGATTGATCCCTGTCTGGATTTCGATGCCAAATCGGGTCGCACCGGCGTCGATTCGGTCAGCGCGGTGCAGGACTTTCTGCGCTCTGAGGATTTGCAGCTGCGATGGATCCTCGAAACTCATGCGCATGCCGATCACCTGAGCGCCGGACGCTGGTTGAAAGCTCGGCAACCACAGGCAGTGCTGGCGATCGGCCGGGGTATCCGCGAGGTGCAGCAGACCTTCAAGTCGGTGTTCAACCTGGGCGATGGATTCGCCACCGACGGCAGCCAGTTCGACCGGTTGTTTGCCGACGGCGAACACTTTGCCATCGGCGAGCTGGATGCCGAGGTGTTGGCCACGCCCGGACACACCAATGACAGCGTCAGCTATCTGATCGGCGATGCCCTGTTCGTGGGCGATACCCTGTTCATGCCCGATGGCGGCAGTGCTCGCTGCGACTTTCCGGGCGGCAGTGCCACCCGCCTGTACCAGTCGATCCAGCGGCTGTATGCGCTGCCAGACCAGACCCGCGTGTTTGTTTGCCACGACTACGGCCCCAATGGTCGCGAATTCCGCTGTCAGACCAGCATTGGTGAACAGAAGGCCGCGAACATTCACTTGCACAACGGAATCGCCCAGGACGAGTTCGTGCGCATCCGTGAGGCCCGGGATGCCACACTGGACATGCCGACGCTGATCCTGCCCTCGATACAGGTGAACATTCGCGCCGGCGAGCTGCCTGAGCCCGAGGCCAATGGTGTGCGTTATCTGAAGCTGCCGCTGGATCAGTTCTGAGGGCTGACAGCAGCCGGCTCCTGTAGCCCGAAGTGCGCGCAGCGCTCTTCGGGCGGTGATGCCAAAGAGCCCCGGTGAGCCGCTGCGCGGGTCATCTCGGGCTACGCGCACCAGGCGGGTTCATGGCCCGTGGGCAGTCTCAGGCCGATACAGGTGGCTCTCCATGAACCCATATCGCAAGTCGTTGATTTTCTTTGTGCACCTGTAGGAGCGCCCTTACGGCGCGACCGCCGCTTCGGACGTGCGGCTTCGCGGTCGCGACGCGAGGTCGCTCCTACAGGCAAGTTCGTGGTTCATGGCCCGTGGGCAGTGTCGGGCCGATGCAGGTGATTCGCAATGAGCCGTCCACCGCAGACGATGCCGGCCGGAAGATTGCCGCGGACACTCCGAAACTGATCAGACCCACCTAATTCATGTGTAACTAATTTAGCGGGTTTCTTCGCTCTGCCCCTGGAACCTCGCCGGCCCGTGACGGAAATCTATCCGCAAGGCATTGATTTGAATGAAGAGCGCTCGTGATTTTGCGGCGTCTTGCTGCATGCCGAGATGTTGCGGTGCACGGTTGACAGCCGCTGTGGGCATCATGAAAACTCACTGAACATACCCGGGGTGGTATCTGATGCGCCCCGAACGGTTGACCCATGCACGGCACCTGGGAGGGTGAACATGAGTTCAGAGGCGAAGCCGTTATGGCGTCCGCATGCAGCGGGTTTGCTGCTGGGATTGGGGTTGCTGTTGACCTTCCTGCTGACCGGCCATGGGTTGGGCGGTAGCGGCTTCACGACCGCACTGGCAGCCGCCGGCGCAGATGCGCTGGCGCCTTCGGCCACGGCAGGGAACAGCTACCTCGGCCCGATGGTGTCGGATGGCAACAATCCGCTGAATGCCTGGATCACCTGGCAGGTGCTGGGCGTGGCCATCGGGGCCTTCATCGGTGCGGTCTCGGCACGGCGCTTTCGTTTCGATGTTGACGGGCCGACCCGGCTGAAGAAGGCCGGCCGGCTGGCCATGGCGCTGACCGGTGGGGTCATCGCCGGTTTTGGCGCGCGCATTTCCCTGGGTTGCACCAGCGGCCTTGGACTGTCGGGCGCGGCAACGCTGGCGACCGCCGGCTTCGTGTTCCTCGGTGGCTTCTTCATCTCCGGCGCGATCTTCGGCCTGCTCACACGGAGGCTTTGGCAATGAGCTTTCCTCTCGGATACACCGGCGTCATCTCCGGCCTGGTCTGCGGCCTGGTCTTTGGATTTGCCCTGGAGCGGGCCGGCTTTGCCAGTGCCTGCAAACTTACGGCACAGCTGCGATTTCGCGACTGGGCCGTGTTCAACGTGATGTTCACCGCCATCCTCGTGTGCGCGTTCGGCCTCTACTTCCTGCAACTGGCGGGATTGGTCGCCAGTGACAGCCTGTACGTGCCGACCACGTATCTCTGGGCCACGGCGCTGGGCGGCGTGGGCGTGGGCGCCGGCATGGCCATCGGCGGTTACTGCCCTGGAACCTCGGTCGTGGGATTCATGTCCGGCAAGATCGACGGTTTGGTCTTTTTCCTCGGCATCGTGCTTGGCACCTGGGTCTTTGCCGGCGCCTACGATGCCCTCAAGCCGATGCTTGAGGCGGCGCCGGGGCCTCAGGGTCAGACCCTGTCGCAACTGCTGCATGTGCCCGATCTGGTGGTCCTGCTGGCGCTGACCGCGGTGGCGGCAGGGGTTGGCTGGTTCACCGCGCGTCCTGCTGCCCGATCCTGAACCCCCTGGGAGTACGCAAATGACATCCAAGACCTCAAAGTCACGTCAGCTCAGTGAGCGCCTTTCTGCACTGCTGATGGTGTCCGCGCTGGCGGTGTTGCCGGCGGCGTGCGCCCAGCCTGACGACAGCCAGGCCCCGACCACTGCGAAGACCGAGCCGGCGGCGCCTGCAGACACCGCGCCGGCCGATCAGCCGGCACCGGCCAATCCCTGCGCACCCAAGCCGAAGAAGAAGCCAGCCAATCCCTGCGAGTAAGCGCTGATGAGCCGCAGCGTCCTGATCCCCGAGCCCACCACTCGCGAGCGCAGCCATCTGCGCAAGGCCGGATCGGAACTGCTGGAGGTCATGGAAATGCTGCAGCAACAGGGACGCAATGTGGTCACTGAATTGCAGGGGAAAAGACCGTCGATGACCCAGTGGCAACACTATCCAGATGACGATGCCACCGATCCGGTGAGCGGCTACCGCTGGTACTACCACGCCCATCCGGAAGCCAGCTCCCGGGGTGAGCACGGTCATTTTCATGTCTTCGCAGCGGCTTCTACTGGTCGCGGATACACCCATCTGCTGGGGCTGTCGATGTCCGCTTCAGGCCTGCCATTCCGGGCCTTCACCACCAATCGCTGGGTCACCAACGAGATCTACCAGCCGGCGGCTCGGGTACTGCGTCTGGCGCGGCGGTTCGTCATGCGGCAGCCCGCGCAATGGGCACTGGTGCACCGATGGCTGGCGGCCACGATGACGCTGTTCCGTCCGCAGATTGCATGGCTGCTGCACGAGCGTGATCGGCGCCTGGCGGCGGCGCAGATCCGTCGAGCTACCGTGTTTGAAGACCGTCGCACCCATGTGCTGTCGCAGTGTCAGCTTGATCTGCAGGCGCAGTTCAAATGGCTGGACGCTGCCGGCCCCCTCAAGATCCGCCATGGAGCCATCCGATGAAACTGCAAGCCGTGTTTGTCCTGCTGAGCTCGCTGGGTTTCGCAGCGGCCGCTGCCGAATTGCCTGGCCCGGTGGTTTCGGTTGCCTGGCTCAACGAGCATCGCGCGGAGGTGGTGGTTCTGGATGTGCGCAGTGATGTTGCCGGATTCACCACGGCGCCCGAGTGGTCCACCGACGCCAAGACCGGTGCCAAGGTGCTCGACAGCAGCGGCGGTCATATCGCTGACGCCCGGCTGGTGGACTTCAATGCCTGGCGAGTCAGCGCGACGATCGAAGGACACAAGATCGACAAGTTGATTCCCAGCGCCGAGGAAGTGCAGGCATTGATGCGGGGACTGGGCGTGGATGCCGATGACACGCTGGTCTTGACCACGCCAGGAGCCGATCCCAGCGATGTCGACATGGCCGCGCGGGTGTATTGGACGCTGAAGACCTACGGCGGGACACAGATGGCCCTGCTGGATGGTGGCAATGCCGCCTGGCTGCAGGCCGGCTACCCGGTCTCGACGGACGCAGCGGTCAAGCTGGCT
The DNA here is from genome assembly GCA_024234055.1 of Rhodanobacteraceae bacterium. NCBI lineage: Bacteria > Pseudomonadati > Pseudomonadota > Gammaproteobacteria > Lysobacterales > Rhodanobacteraceae > Rhodanobacteraceae bacterium. Next base: position 221,025 of record JACKOW010000002.1, on the reverse strand, counting down.
GCCGGCAACTGGTCGGCGGGCGAGCGCAACAGCGCCTGGCTGGCGCAGGCCGATGATCTGAAGCCCGGCAAGGGCGGCCCGCAGCTGATCGATGCGCGCCCGGTGCCGCAGTACCTGGGTGTGGTCTACAAGAAGCCGGCAGTCGCTGCCGGTGGACACGTCGAAGGCGCGGTGAACTATCCCATTGAACTGCAGACGCGCCCGGTGGGCCTGGCGCAGATGTTCCTGACGCCCGAGCAATATCGCAGCGTCATGAAGGGCCTGGGCTATGCGCCGCAGGCTGGCGCCATCACCTATTGCAATACCGGACACATGGCGGCCGGGGCCTGGTTTGTGATGAGCGAGATCATGGGCAACCCGGACACCCGTTTGTACGACGGCTCCATGCACGAGTGGACCACGCTGGGTCATCCAGTGGTTGGCGTGGGTCTCTGATCGATGGGCCTCGATCAACTCCGGTCTTCAGCGAGCGCCTTCGGCGGCAGCGCCGAGCATCTCGACCTGCATTTCCAGGTACACGCTGTAGGCATTGCGCCGATTGGCGGCCTCGAAAGTGGGCAGCTCGGCATACGCGGACCAGTCGACGGCCGCGTAGGCCTCGTCGAAGCTGCTCAGTTCTTCGACCGCAGCGCCCATCTGCGCACGCAGGAACCGCAAGTAGTCGGAGGTCAGGCGCAGGTCGTCATCGACCGCGCAGGACATATCGCCATGGCCGGGCACGATGCAGCGCGGCTGCAGTGCGCGCATGGCCTCGATATCAGCCAGCCAGCCGCGGGTGTTGCCGTCTACCACAAAGGGCAATCGACCATTGAAGTAGAGGTCGCCGGCAAACAGCACCCGCGGCGCGACCACCAGCAGCATCAGGTCGTCGGGTGCATGGGCGTGACCGGCCGAGATCAGGCGGAATGCTGTCCCGCCCAGGCTGAAATCCATGGACTCACCGGCGCGCAGATCGAGCCAGCGATCGGCCGGCAGCACACGGGTTTGCGCATCCACCCAGGGTGCCAGCGTGGACCGACGCTCCCTGAGTCGCTGCTGAGCCAGCTCGGAGTCGAGATAGATTCGGCCCTCCTGACGGGCCCAGATCTCGGCGCCTGCGGCCTTGAACACCTGCAGGCCGTAAACATGATCGGCATGGTAATGGCTGACGATCACGCGGCGCACGGGCTCGTCGGTGATGCTCTTGATGGCCTCCAGCATGGCTTGCGCCAGTGCCGGCGTGCCGAGCGCGTCGAAGACCAACACGCCATCGTCGGTGACGACGAATCCGGCATTGCTGGTGTAGCCCTGATTCTCGGCACTGGCCTGACCGGATTCCCCGCGGAAGTACCAGATGCGATCGCCCACGGCTTGGGGATGGAGGGTAGGCGGGTTCGGGCTTTCCGGCGCTTGCGCAGCGGCCGAGCCACCCAGTCCAAGCAGCAGTATCAGGATTCCAGACCAGCAACGGGGATTCATGCGCTCCAGATCAGTGATGTAGCGGGAAAGGAGGGACATCGTACCGAAAGCCGGGGCCGGAATGCAGGTACTACCCACCGTATCGGTCAAGTGGCCGCCATCGGCCGCCGCACTGGAGGATTGCAGTGAGTTCCAACCAGACCCCGCGGGGCCGCCTGCTGCGCGCACCCGAGTCCTTCCTTGATCAGAGTTTCGTCAAGGACGTGAACAAGAATGGTTTCAACGAGGAGCGCCGGAGCTGGATGCGACGTGCCTTTGGCGCTGCAGCGGCCACCGTCGCTGGCAGCGCGCTGGTCTCCCGGGCACAGGCCGAAGGCTTTGTCGGCGATCCCAATATTCTGGAGTTGCCGCCGTGGTCGACCTCGCTGGGATTGCCGGTGGCGCATCGCGGCTACGGCATGCCGGCTCAGTACGAGATGAACCTGATGCGCCGGGAAAGCCCGGGGCTGGCCAGTGTGGCCCAGGCCTCGGTGGCATTCACGCCGCTGCAGGGCATGTTCGGCATCATCACGGCGTCGGGGCTGCATTTCGAGCGTCACCATCAGGGCTGGGTGGAGATCGACCCATCCAGGCACCGCCTGATGGTCATGGGTCTGGTGAAGAACCCCAAGGTCTACACCATGGACGATCTGATGCGCCTGCCTTCGGTCTCGCGCATTCATTTCATCGAGTGCGGTGCCAACACCGCCATGGAATGGGGCAATGTGGCGGTGCCAACCGTGCAGTACACCCACGGCATGCTCGCCGGCAATGAGTACACCGGCGTGCTGCTGTCCACGTTGCTCGACGATTGCGGGATCGATCGCAAGAAGGCCCGCTATCTGTTGGCCGAAGGCGCAGATGGCTCGGGCATGACCCGCACCATCGATATCGACCGGGCGCTGGACGACGCCATGGTGGCCTACGGCTCCAATGGCGAGATGATCCGCCCCGAGAATGGCTATCCGCTGCGTCTGGTGGTGCCCGGTGTGCAGGGCGTGTCCTGGGTCAAATGGCTGCGCCGCATCGAAGTCGGTGATCAGCCCTATGGCGCCAAGGACGAGAACTCGGGCTACTCGGATCTGATGCCGGACGGCATGCAGCGCCAGTACACCTCGATCCAGGAAGCCAAGTCGGTGATCACCTCGCCCTCGGGTGGTCAGACGCTGCTCGACAAGGGCTACTACAACGTCACCGGTCTGGCCTGGACCGGTCGCGGATCGGTCAAGCGCGTGGATGTGTCCTTCGACGGTGGCAACAACTGGCAAACCGCCAGGCTGGAGACCCCGATCCTGCCGAAGGCATTGACTCGCTTCAACATCGGCTGGGTCTGGGATGGCAGTCCGGCGATTCTGCAAAGCCGGGTGATCGACTCGACCGGATTCGTGCAGCCGACCTATGCCCAGCTGCGGGCGGTGCGCGGCACCCGTTCGGTGTACCACAACAACGCGATCCAGTCCTGGAAGGTCGCCGAGAGCGGAGAGGTGAGCAATGTCCAGGTGGGGTGACGGGGCAGGGGGCAGGGTGCAGGGGGCGGGGGTGCTCCTCGGTGTGCTGGCAGGTTTTGGCCTGTCGATCTCGACGGCGCCGGCCAGTGCCTTCGAGGGCATCGGTCGCACCGCTACGGAGGCCGAGATCCGGGCCTGGGATATCGACGTGCGCCCCGATTTCGTCGGGCTGCCGCCGGGCTCGGGCAGCGTGGCCGACGGCGAGATGCTGTGGATCGAAAAGTGCAGCTCCTGTCACGGCGATTTCGGCGACGCCAATCATGTGTTCCCGCCGTTGATCGGCAACACCACGGCAGAAGACATCAAGACGGGTCGCGTAGCTGCGCTGCGCGAGGGTGGGCGCACGCGCACCACGATCATGAAGGTGTCGACCGTGTCGACGCTGTGGGATTTCATCAACCGGGCGATGCCCTGGGACAAGCCGAAGTCACTGAAGCCCGATGAGGTCTATGCGGTGCTGGCCTATCTGCTGAATCTGGCCGACATCGTGCCGGCCGACTATGTGCTCAGCAATGAAAACATCGATTGGGTGCAGTCGCGCATGCCCAATCGCAACGGCATGACCCTGGACCACGGTCTGTGGAAGATCGACGGCAAGCCGGACACGCACAACAAGGCCTGCATGAAGAACTGTTTGCCCGCGCCGGTGATCAGTTCCGAGCTGCCCGAGTTTGCCCGTAGCGCCCACGGCGAGTTGCTCAAGCAGACCCGCGAATACGGTGCCATTCGCGGTACCCGGACGCTGCCGGAACCGGAGCCTGAAGCGGCTGCCGAGCCCGTCTCCAAGGTGCCGCGGGACGTGCTGACCGCCAATGGCTGTCTGGCGTGTCATGGCCTGGACGGCAAGGTCATTGGCCCGGGCTTCAATCAGGTGGCAGAGAAATACCAGGCACGCGCCGACGCTCTCGAGTACTTGAAGGGCCGCATCCGCAATGGTGGCACCGGCAGCTGGGGCGATGTGCTGATGCCGCCGATGCCGCAGCTGTCGGAATCGGATCTGGACCGCATCGCCCTGTGGCTCAGCGAAGGCGCCGAACACTGATGCGCCCGAACCCGAAACTTTCCATGAATCCATTACTTGAACACCACCGGAGACCCTCATGAACATGCACCGCCGTTCCTTCCTGGCGATGAGTGCCTCGCTAGTCGCCGTGGCCACCACGGCAGCACTGTGGCCGCTGCGAGCGCTTGCCGAATGGGTGCGACCGCAGGCCGCCTTTGAAGCCAAGGCGCTCGACGCGGTGTACGCCAGTCTCGGCGGTACACCTGAAGACAGCGATCAGATCACCTTCATGAGCCCGGAAATCGCCGAAAACGGCGCCGTGGTGCCGGTCAGCGTCAGCAGCAAGATCGCTGGCACCGACCAGATCGCGATTCTGGTGGAGATGAATCCGAATCCGCTGGCGGCGCTGTTCCTGATCCCCGAAGGCACCGAGCCCGGTGTCTCCACCCGCGTCAAGGTGGCCCAGACCTGCAGGCTGCAGGCCCTGGTTCATGCCGATGGCAAGTGGTACCGCAGCTCACGCGAGACCAAGGTCACTCTGGGTGGGTGTGGCGGGTGAAGCGAGAGCGTTTATCCGCAAAGGACGCAAAGGACGCCAAGAAAAGCGCAGAGATGGATGAGACAGTCAGAATTCTCTTTACCTGATCAAGCTGCTTTCCTTTGCGTACTTTGCGTCCTTCGCGGACAAAAAACACAGTCATCGGGCTTGCGAATAGTCAGGTGACGAGATCGAGACAACAGGAGTAGAGACATGGGTAACCCGATGCGCATACGCGCGACCACCACTGACGGTGTGACCGAGGTCAAGGCCTTGATGTCGCATCCGATGGAAACCGGTTTGCGCAAGGACAGCAGTGGCGAGGCGGTGCCGGCTCATCACATCAAGCAGGTGATCGCCAAGCACAACGACAAGGTGGTGCTGGCGGCCGAGTGGGGCGCTGCGGTGTCGCAGAACCCCTTCTTGCAGTTCCGCTTCAACGGCGGTGCGCCGGGCGACAAGGTCAGCATCGAATGGACCGACAACACTGGAGACAGTCGCAAGGACGAGGTCGTGCTGACCTGAGCCTGCGTCTCGCCATCGTCCCCGTCTGCGGAGTGTGCTGATGAACATCCAACTCAAACTGAGCCTGATCCTGTGCCTGTTGCTGGGCGGGGCACAAGCGGCCTCGGCCGAGGGCGACGACGACATGTTCGCCGAGTACCGCGCCATGTTTGGCGATGACAACCCGGCCGAGCTGGTGGAGATGCAGGGCGAGGAGCTCTGGAATGCCGAGCGCGGGCCCAAGAAGGTGTCACTGGCGACCTGTGATTTCGGACTGGGCGCAGGTGTGCTGGCAGGCGCCTATGCGCAACTGCCGCGCTATTTCGCCGATACCGGTCAGGTGATGGATCTGGAGAGCCGGCTGCTGTATTGCATGGAGTCGATCCAGGGCATGGATGTGAGTGCCCTGCGCCAGCATCCGTACTCCGAACAAGGGCAGCCGCAAACCGATCTGGAAAGCCTGTCGGCCTATATCGCAGCGCAGTCGCGGGGCATGCCGGTAGCGGTACCGCAGAGCCACGAACTCGAGCGCCAGGCCTTTGCCGACGGCGCGAAGATGTTCAATTTCCGGGCAGGCCCGCATGATTTTTCCTGCGCCACCTGCCATGGCCAGAGTGGCAAGCGCATCCGCTTGCAGGCTTTGCCGCAGCTGAACACGCCCGAAGGTGCACGCAGTTCCTTCGGCAGCTGGCCGGCCTACCGGATTTCGCAGGGCGCCGTGCGCACCATCGAATGGCGCATGGCCGATTGCATGCGGCAACAGCGTCTGCCTGGACTGGTGCTGGGCTCCAAGGTGGCCATCGACCTGATCACCTATCTGGGTGTGCAGGCCAATGGCGCCGACATGTCCGCCCCCGGTTTGAAGCGATAGGAGTTCCAGATCATGACCCACTATCGCCATCGAATCAGCGCGTTCACCTTGATGCTGGCGGCTGCATGGATCGCCGACGGAGCCGCAGCCAAGGACAAGCCCCGTCCTGCCGCCAAGGTGGTCGAAGCAGCGCTGGCCGACTCCTTCGAAGCCAAGGGGCAGGCGGGCCTGGATCGCTTGAAGCAGGACAAGATGCAGCAGATCTGCAGCGAGTACGAGGGCAAGCCGGTGCCCGACGAACTGGCACAACAGATCATCGACGAAGCCAGTGCCGGCTTGCGCTTTCCGGCAGATGGCCAGTACTTCGGCGATTGGCGTGGCGGTGAGAAGATCGCCAAGACCGGTACCGGATTGCAGAGCAGCGATGACCCGGCCATCGCCAATGGCGGCAACTGCTACGCCTGCCACCAGATGGCCGCCGAAGAGATGGCCTACGGCACACTGGCGCCGACGCTGGCCGAGTACGGCAAGTTGCGCGGCAACAGCGAGCCGATCGTGCGATATGCGTGGACGCGCTTGTGGAACTCGCATGCCTACAACCCGTGCTCGCACATGCCGCGTTTCGGCGCCGCCGGCATCCTCACCGAGGCCCAGCTCAAGGATGTGATGGCCTATCTGTTTGATCCGCAGTCGCCGGTCAACCAGAGCGGTGCCGCGCCATGATGCAGCGCCGCGAATTCCTGCAGGTGCTGGCAGCGGCCGCCGTTGCCGGCAGCCTGCCGGGCTGCGGGCGGGTGCGTCCGGATCGGGGTTTTGCCGGGCTCTACGAGGCGCCGCGCAGCGGCAATGTGCATCTGCTGCACTTCACCGACAGCCACGCCCAGCTGCTGCCCATCCATTTCCGCGAGCCCTCGGTCAACCTGGGTCTGGGTGAGGCGCTGAACCGGCCGCCGCATCTGGTGGGCAAGGCCTTTCTGAAACAGTTCGGCTTGCAGCCCGACACCCCGGCGGCGCACGCCTTCACCTCGCTCGACTTCGTCGAGGCCGCTCGACGCTATGGGCGGGTCGGTGGCTTCGCCCATCTGGCCACGCTGGTCAAACAGCTGCGGGCCTCGCGCCCTGGTGCGCTGCTGCTGGACGGCGGTGATACCTGGCAGGGTTCGGCCACGGCACTGTGGACGCGCGGCCAGGACATGGTGGATGCCTGCAAATTGTTGGGTGTCGACGTCATGACCGGACACTGGGAGTTCACGTTCGGCGCCGAGCGTGTGCAGCAGATCATCGATCAGGATTTCGCCGGCAAGGTGGATTTCGTTGCCCACAACGTGGAAACCCGTGACTTCGGCGATGCCGTCTTCAAGCCTTATGTGATCCGCGAGAGTGGCGGCGTGCCGGTGGCGATCATCGGTCAGGCTTTTCCATACACGCCGATTGCCAATCCAGCCCATCTGATTCCCGACTGGAGCTTCGGCATCCAGGAAGAACATCTGCAATCGATGATCAATCAGGCCCGCGGCGAGGGTGCGCAGGTGGTGGTGCTCCTGTCGCACAACGGCATGGATGTGGATCTGAAACTGGCCTCGCGCGTGCGCGGGCTGAACGCCATTCTCGGTGGTCACACCCACGATGGTGTGCCGACGCCGACGCTCGTCAGCAATGGCGGCGGGCAAACGCTGGTCACCAATGCCGGCAGCAATGGCAAGTTCCTCGGTGTGCTCGATTTCGATGTGCGCGACGGCAAGGTGTTGGGTCACCAGTACCGTTTGCTGCCGGTGTTCGCCGATGCGCTCGCCGCAGACCCGGAGATGTCGGCACTGATTACCCGCGTCCGTGAGCCCTATCTGGATCGCCTCAACGAGCCGCTGGCGGTCACCGATGATCTGCTCTACCGCCGCGGCAACTTCAACGGCAGTTTCGATCAGTTGATCCTGGACGCGCTGCTGGATGTCAAGGACGCCCAGATCGCCTTTTCGCCGGGCTTCCGCTGGGGCACCAGCTTGCTGCCCGGCGACACCATCCGCATGGAACAGCTGATGGACCAGACCGCGATCACCTATCCGCAGAGCACGCTGACGGAGATGAAGGGATCGATGATCAAGACCATCCTGGAGGACGTGGCCGACAATCTGTTCAATGCCGATCCCTACTACCAGCAGGGCGGCGACATGGTGCGTGTGGGCGGCATGGATTACGCCATTGAGCCGGGCGCGCCCGCCGGGCAGCGCATCCGCGACATGACCCTGGGCGGCAAGGCCATCGAGGCCGAGCGCAGCTACAAGGTGGCCGGCTGGGCGCCGGTGGCAGCCAATGCCGAGGGCGAGCCGATCTGGGATGTGGTGGCGACCTGGTTGCGCAGCCAGAAACGGGTGTCACCGCGGCCGCCGCAACAGCCACGGCTGATCGGCATCAGTGACAACCAGGGCCTGGACGCATGAAATCGAAACGCTCAGGCGTATTTGCTGAGGATGCCAAGCACCTCGGTCATGCGTTCCTGGCGCTCGTGGCCATCGGCGCTGTCGCCAATTTCGCTTTCGAGCGTGCACGCCATCATTTCAAAGAAGGCGCGATCCAGCGCTTTGCGTACTGCCGCCAGCTGCTGCGCGATGTCCTGGCACGGTTCGTCCTGCTCGATCATCCGCAGCACACCCCGAATCTGGCCCTCGGCGCGCCGCAGGCGCAGCACGACGCCGCGTTTGTGTTCATTGCGGCGGTTCTCAGGATTGTCGGCCACGGCGCAGCGCGCAGGAGTGCGTCGTTTCAGCTTGGAATTGGTCGAGGCGCTGGGCATGGCGGCTTTCTGGATGTGGATGGCCCGATTTTGCCACAGCGGGTCTCCCGATTCCCGGTATGCCCGATCTTTGAGCCTCGCCATGTCCGCTGACTCACTCCACCTGGCGATGACCGGCGGCCTGATGATCGGCGCTGCCGCGGCCCTGCTGTACTGGCTCAATGGTCGCATCGCCGGTGTCAGCGGCATCTTCGGTGATCTCTTTCTGGAACGCGGCGACGGCCACTGGCCCTGGCGGGCGGCCTTCCTGGCGGGATTGATGATCGGCTTTCTGCTGGTGCGCTCGCTGCATCCCGAACTGGCCCGGATCCATCTGCAGAGCGGGCCGTGGGCCTTGATCGCCGCTGGCCTGCTGGTCGGCTACGGCACCCGCATGAGCAGCGGCTGCACCTCCGGCCATGGTGTTTGCGGTATTGCCCGCATCTCCAGGCGATCGCTGCTGGCCACGGGTTCCTTCATGTTCGCGGCGATGCTCACAGTGGCGGTGGTTCGCCACTCGGGTGTGGTTCGATGAGACCGGTCACGGCACTGGCTTGCGGCACCTTGTTCGGTGCCGGGCTGGCGCTGTCGGGCATGACCGACCCAACTCGGGTGCTGGGATTTCTGGATGTGCTGGGCAATTGGGATCCAACGCTGCTGGTGGTGATGGCCGGTGCAGTGCTGGTGAGCCTGCCGGCCTTTCAGTGGGCACGGCGACACCCGCGGCCCTTGCTGGATGTCCAGTTCTTTCAGCCGGAACGCACGCGAATCGACGCTGATCTGTTGATCGGCTCGGTTGTGTTCGGCATCGGTTGGGGCATGGCCGGTCTGTGTCCCGGTCCAGCGCTTGCCGGCCTGGCATCAGGGCGCTGGGAAATCGCGTTGTTCGTCGCCGCAATGGCGGCTGGTATGGCCCTGCGCAGCTGGCAGATTCGCCGGCGCGCTGGCGCGGGGAGTCTTCGATGTTCAACCTGAGTTATCGCCACCGGAATCTGGTGCGGCGCAGGCGCCGCCACTAGAGCCACCACCAGCCGGAACGCGCCGCGTCGCCGGCGCCAAGAGGGGGAATTGCATGTCCAGTTCGTATACACCCGGTAGTATTGTTGCCCGTGCTCTGCCAGCTGCACTGCTGCTGATCCTGGGTGGTCCTGCGACAGCCACGAATGGCTATTTCGCCCACGGCTACGGCACCAAGAGCAAGGCCATGGCCGGCACCGGCGTTTCCTTGTCGCTGGACACCCTGGCGCCCGCCACCAATCCCGCGGGCCTCGCCGGCGTCGACGAGCAGATCGATTTGGGCATTGCCTATTTCTCTCCGGATCGCGGCTATGACGTCACCGGTGCTGCCACCGGCGCTTGCCTGTCACCGCAGCAATGTACCTTTGGTATCGGCCCGGAATCCCGGCGCAGTGACCGCGATTACTTCCTGATTCCGCATTTCGGCATGGCCCGCAAGTGGAGCGACGAGGTCACGGTGGGTCTTGCGGTCTACGGCAACGGCGGCATGAACACGCGCTACGTCGGCGGCTCGGCCACGGTCGGTGCGCCCATGGGGACCGTGCCACCGGGCACCGCGTTCACTCTGCCCGGTACCTTTGGCTCCGGCACCGCCGGGGTCGACCTGATCCAGTTGTTTGTGGCTCCCACCTACGCGCGCAAGTTCGAGAACGGCGTCAGCATCGGCATCTCGCCGATTCTGGCCATGCAGTCCTTCGAGGCGCGTGGACTCGGCAGCTTTGCGCCCTTCTCCTCGGCGCCGACCAAGCTGACCAACAACGGTCATGACCGCTCCTACGGTCTGGGCCTGAAGCTGGGCTTCCAGGCACCGATTGGCGACAGCGCACGCTTCGGTGCTTCGTATCAGACCAAGATGTCGATGAGTGAGTTCGACAGCTACGCCGGCTTGTTTGCGGGGCAGGGTGACTTCGACATTCCCGCCTCGGCGACGGTGGGCTTTTCGGTCGATGCCAGCGAGGCCTTGACCCTGGCCTTCGACATCGAATGGATCGGCTACGGCGGTATCGATTCCATCGCCAATCCGATCTTCCCGAACCTGCAGCAGGCTCCGCTGGGTGCCGATGGTGGGGCGGGCTTCGGCTGGAACGACATGACCGTGTACAAGTTCGGGGCTGCCTGGAAAGCCGATGCCCAGAGCACCTGGCGCTTCGGTTACAGCTTTGGCAACCAGCCCATCGATTCCAGCGAGGTCCTGTTCAACATCCTGGCGCCAGGCGTGATCGAGCAGCATTTCACGGTCGGATACTCGCGCGACACCGAGGGCGGCAACGGTTGGGCGGTCGCAGTCATGTACGCCCCATCGAAAACGGTCAGTGGCATCAATCCGCTGGATCCGGCCCAGAACATCAAGTTCGACATGAGTCAGTTTGAACTTGAGTTCAGCTACACCTTCGGCAGATAGGTGTAGCGCTGCTCGATGCGCGACATCTGCTGCCCGAACCTCGTCGGCGGCCGTTCCGGTCGCCGACGCTCAGGGCTTGATGTAGGCGGCGCCTTCCGCGATCTGCAGTCGGGCGATTTCGGCGACGCCCGACGGCACGATCTGCACGTCTGGCAACAGGCTTGCGGCGTCGATGTGGCGACCCTTGAGGGTATTGCCACAGACGCGGAACTCCACGCCCTCCAGCATCAGCGGGTCGACCAGCGCGTCATAGGAATTGCCGCGGTCGTCGGCGTGGCCATCGACCAGGAAGTCGACGCCAGCACCGAGCGCCACCACCACGATGCGGATGCCCGGATCGGCCGCATGGTGGTTGGTGATATTGCGCAGCATCGGGATGGCACGCTCGCTGTCGTCGATATGGTAGACGACCGTGCGCCGGGGCTCGGTGGCATCACCCGCGATCAGTCCCGGACTGGCACACAGCGCCCACAAGGCAAACAGCAGCAACGAGGGCAGGCGGCGGTAGCGTTTCGGGGACATGGGGCGAAATCCTGGTGGCAACTGAGGGCTGCGAATCAGCGCCGTTTGCGGGCGCCGCTGGGGCCAGTGTACCGAAGGTGCCTGGGCATGAACTTGATCGTGGCATGGGAAATCGTGCCGACCTTGATATGCATCATGCCTAAATTAGATCGCATGCGTATAAATGAGTGTGAAGCAGCCCCGGAACCGGCTGGTGCGAGTTTCACGCGTGAGCCGAGTCCTGAGCCGTCGTCTGCCTAGGGAGCATCGCGATGAATGTGCGCTTTCCAGCCTGGCTGATCGGCCTGATCGTCATCGCCCTGCTGATTGTCCTGCCGACGCTGTACTTCCTGCCCTCGGTTGAGAAGCCGCAGGAACCAGCCGCCGGGCTTCCCGTACGCGCCGTGCACGTGGATCACGCCGATATCGTCAAGGGTGACTTCAAGAACGGGCAGGAGGTCACCCGTGCCTGCCTGGTCTGCCACGAGAATGCCGCGGCCGAACTGATGCGCACCACCCACTGGACCTGGGAATCCAAGCCCTTCAACGTGCCCTGGCGCGAGGGTGCAGTGACCATCGGCAAGATCAACCAGATCAACAACTTCTGCATCGGTACTCAGGGCAATGAGAACAAGTGCATGAGCTGCCACGCCGGCTATGGCTGGGAGGCCGGCCGTGCTGCCCAGCAGGCCAATCCCGAAAACGTCGATTGTCTGGCCTGCCACGCCGATCCCGGCACCTATGGCAAGGGTCTGTTCGGCAATCCCGCAGACGGCGTCGACCTGCTGGCCGCAGCGCGCAGCGTTCGCGCCACCACGCGTGAGAACTGCGGCAAATGCCATTTCGATGGCGGTGGCGGCAACGGCGTCAAGCACGGCGATCTCGACGAGAGCCTGTACTTCCCCGACCAGTCGCTGGATGTGCACATGGGCGGCAAACACAATCTGCAGTGCACCGATTGCCATGTCACCAGGGCGCACCAGATTCTTGGGCGGATCATCGCCGACAACTACAGCATCGATTCCGCCGAGCAGGTCTCGTGTACGCAGTGCCATGTCGGCAAGATCCACAAGGACGAGCGCATCGGCACCCATCTGGCGGCTGTGGCTTGTCAGACCTGCCACATTCCGGCGATTGCGCGGGAAGAGCCGACCAAGGTCACCTGGGACTGGTCAAAGGCGGCCGACGCCGGTCGCGCCGAAGATCACTACAGCTATCTGAAGATCAAGGGCGAATTCACCTACGAATCAAACTTCGCACCCAGCTATCTGTGGTTCAACGGCAACAACGAATACCGCTATCTGCTCGGTGACAAGATCAACCCGGATGGTCCCACCTACATCAACAAACCCGCCGGCAGCATCAGCGACGCCAAGGCGAAGATCTTCCCGTTCAAGCTGCACAAGGCCAGGCAGCCCTATGACAAGGTGCACCAGTACCTGCTGCAACCGGTGACCTCGGGCAAGGACGGCTTCTGGACGAACTTCGACTGGAACCAGGCCTTCGAACTGGCGGTGCCGATCACCGGGCTGGCCTACAGCGGTGAGTACGATTTCACCGAAACCTACATGTACTGGGCGACCACGCACATGGTGCAGCCGGCACGCGATGCCTTGCAGTGTGAGGCCTGCCACTCAGCCACGGGCAAGCCCGGTCGTCTGGATTGGGAGGCCTTGGGTTATCCCGGTGATCCCATCGAATGGGGCGGGAGAAAGCTGCCATGAAATTCCTCGGGCGGACCGCACTGTTGTTGCTCACCGTGCTCGTGGGGCCCACCGTCGGGCTGGCTGCCGAGCTTGCCGGTGCCAATCATCTGCACCCCGACTTCGCCTTGCTGGATGCCGATGGCGTCAACGTGCTGGACAGCGGCGCGTCCCTGTCGACGATGAAAACCTGTGGCCAGTGCCACGACACGGCCTACATCGAAAGCCATGCCTTTCACGCCGATCTGGGTCTGAAGTCCTTCGCCGCCAGCGCCGAGTCCTGGGATTCCAGTCCCGGTCTGTTCGGACGTTGGGATCCGCTGAGCTACCGATATCTGAGTCGCAGCGGCGACGAGCGCCTGGATCTGTCTACGCCCGAGTGGCTGATGCAGTTGGGTGAGCGCGTGGTTGGCGGCGGCCCGGCCGTGCGCTCGCGTGCCGGGACGCCGTTGGTCGAACTGCCGCCTGATGGCGCAAGCCCGGAAAGCGCGTTGCTGGCCGATTCTGGCGCCATCACGCCCTGGGACTGGGCCGAGTCGGGTGCCATGGAGATGAACTGCTTTCTCTGCCATCTGGAACAGCCCAACGTCAGCGCCCGCGCCCAGGCGCTGCACCAGGGCCAGTTCGGGCGCGCCAACACGGCCACCCTGTCGGGCCTGAACATCGTCGAGGCAGCCGGACAGGGCTGGACCTGGAACCCCGCCGCCTTCAACGAGCAGCGTGAGCTGCAGAGCCGCCTGGTGGCCATCCAGGATCCGACCAACGCCAACTGCGCCGCCTGTCATGGCGAGGTGCACCCGGCCACCGACGAGCCCCTGACCATCAGCGCCTGTGATCTCGACTATCCGCAAACCGCCACCACCGGCCAGGTGATTGCCTCGCAGCGCATCAATGCCTCGGGTGTGAATCTGGCCGGCAAGGGCGAACTGCGCCAAGCCTGGGATATCCATGCAGAGCGCCAGCTGCAATGCACCGATTGCCACCACGCCTTGAACAATCCGGCGCACCTGAGCCAGACCCAGGGCAACAATCCCGCCCATCTGCGCTACGACCCGCGCTCACTCGAGATCAACGAGTATCTGCGTAGGCCGGACCACAACTTCGCCCGTGGCCAGAGCGCCCAGTTCAATCTGGCGCCCGAATACAAGGGCACGATGCGCCGTTGCGAAAACTGTCATGACGCCGCTACCAGCCATCAGGCCTGGCTGCCCTATGTCGAAACCCATATGGCAGCGATGGCGTGCGAGACCTGCCATATTCCCAAGCTCCACGCGCCGGCGATCCAGAGTCAGGACTGGACCTTGATCCGGACTGACGGCGCTTCAGTCAGTCGCTGTCGCGGTGTCGAAGGTCCACCGGGCGATGTCCGATCACTGGTGACCGGCTACCAGCCGGTGCTGCTTCAGCGCACTAACATCGATGGTCAGACCCTGCTGGCGCCCTACAACCTGATCACCAGCTTCTACTGGGTGTACCGGGACAGCGGCGGACAGCAGCGGCCGGTGCGACTGATTGATCTCAAGGCAGCATTTCTCAAGGACGGTGGCCACGCGCCCGAGATCGTCGACGCCTTCGATGCCGATGGCGATGGTCGTTTGAGCGACACCGAACTGGTGATCGACTCGCCGGCCAAGGAGCAGTTGCTGCAGGCCAGATTGAGCGCGCTGGGACTGGCAGAAGTGCACATCGAGGGACGCGTGCAGCCCTACAGCGTCAACCACAATGTCGTCCGCGGCGAAAGTGCGTTGAACGATTGCGGCGACTGCCACAACAAGCACTCCAGGCTGACCCAGTCCATGCCGCTGGCGGATCACGCTCCGGTGATGCCGGAATTCGTGGCCACCACCAATGTCAGCGGCAGTGGCGAACTGATCCGCGATCTGGCCGGCGCGCTGATCTATCAACCGCAGCCCGCGCAGGATCGGCTCTATATCTTTGGCGCCAGCCGCAACAGCTGGATGGATCGCCTGGGTGCGCTGGCCTTTGCCGGCACCCTGTTCGGGGTCCTGGGCCACGGTACGCTGCGCTATCTGGCCTGGCGGCGACGGCCCCATGGCGTGGAGCACACCCGCCGTGTGCGCATGTACGACGCCTACCGCCGGTTCTGGCACTGGCTGCAGGCGACCAGCATTCTGGTGTTGCTGCTGACCGGTTTGATCATCCATCGGCCCGACATCTTCAGTGTCTTTTCCTTCCGCGGCGTGATCACCCTGCACAATGTGCTGGCCGTGATTCTGGTCATCAACGCCGTGTTCTCGCTGTTCTATCACCTGGCGACCGAGCGCATGCGCGAGTACATCCCGCGTCCGCATGGCTTCTTTGACGATTCGATTGCCCAGACCAAGTACTACCTGTCCGGCATCTTCAAGGGCGAGCCGCACCCCTTCGAGAAGCGCGCAGACGACCGCATGAACCCGATCCAGAAACTGACCTACTTCGGCATCCTCAATGTGCTGTTGCCGCTGCAGATTGCGACCGGCGTGCTGATCTGGGGCGTGCAGCGCTGGCCGGAGTTGGCCAGCAGCCTGGGTGGTTTGCCACTGCTGGCGTCGGTGCATTCGCTGGTGGCCTGGCTGTTTGCCAGTTTCATCGTCGGTCATGTCTATCTGACCACCACCGGCGCGACGCCGCTGGAAGGCATCCGCGGCATGGTCACAGGCTACGAGGAAGTCGAGGATCACCCAGGCCCGGCGAAGTGATGCGCAGAGGGCCACGGCCCCGGATCTGGCGCGAGCGGTAGTCGCGGGGCAATCAACGAGGAGTGACGTGATGGCGATCAGATTCATCCAAACGGTATTCAAGCGGCAGGAAAAGCCCTATGTGCATCCCTATCTGGCGGGCGCCATTCTCGGGGTCGTACTCTTTCTGGCCTTTCTGCTGACCGGCAATGGACTCGGCTCGTCGGGGGCCACAAGCCGCATCGACGCGGCCCTGGTCGACATGGTTGCGCCTGCACATGTCGACAACAATCCCTACCTGTTGAAAATGGCGGGCGGCGACAAGAACCCGCTGGACGACTGGATCGTGCCGGTGTTCCTGGGTGCCTTGCTCGGTGGCTTCAGCTCCGGCGCCCTGAACGGGCGCCTGCGCCTGACCACGACCAAGGGACCGAACATTTCCAACGGTACGCGCTGGCTGATGTCTTTCCTCGGCGGCGTGATCTTCCTCTACGGCGCGCGCATGGCCCGCGGCTGTACCTCGGGGCAGGCGCTGTCCGGGGGCGCCACGCTCGCCGCCGGCTCGTGGGTCATCATGTTTTCGATCTTCGGCGGCGCCTACGCGCTGGCCTATTTCGTGCGCCGGCTGTGGCTGTAGCGCAGTTTCGCCTGCAGCTGCGCAAGCATTGAGGAGAAGCTCATGCACTTTCCACTGGAAGCATTCAGCGCCGTCAGCGCCAGCAATCCGTGGACCTATATCGTGTTCGGCGCCATCGGATACGCCTTCGGCTTCACGCTGGAAATGGCCGGATTCGGTGATTCTCGAAAGCTGGCCGGTCAGTTCTATTTCCGGGAGCTGACGGTTTTCAAGGTCATGTTCACGGCCATTGCCGTGGCCATGGTCCTGATCTGGGGGGCGGTGGGGCTGGGATGGCTCGATTTCAGCCAGGTCTGGGTCAATCCCACCTATCTGGGCTCGGGCATCGTTGGCGGACTGATCATGGGTGTCGGCTTCATCATCGGCGGTTTCTGCCCGACCACCTCGCTGGCTTCGGCCTCCACCGGCAAGATCGATGGCATGTTCTTCATGCTCGGCGGCTTCGTCGGTGCCTTCCTGTTTGCCGAGACCCAGGGCTATTACGATCACTGGTACAACAACGCCGGTTATTACGGGCGGCTGACCCTGGATCAGGTGTTCGGCATTCCGGCGCCGGTCATCGTGCTGATCGTGGTCTGCGCGGCGCTGTTCTTCTTCTGGGGCAGCGAGCGGGTCGAGCGCGCGGTCGCCGGAAAGGATCGGGCTGCAGAGCCGGGACTTCGCAAGTTCGGTGCAGCCGGCCTGGCAGCGGCGGCAGTGATGGTGTTGCTGATCGGCAGTCCGACGCTGGAGGACCGATACCAGAAACTCAGCTTCCAGCGCACCGAAACCATCGAACAGGAGAACGCCGAGCCGCTGACCCTGAAGCGGGTCTACAGCGCCGACGAGATGCTGGCCAAACGTCTGGTGTTCATCTCGCCGGCCGAGGCCTTCAAGGCCCGTTACAACCAGGCCATCCATCCCGTGCTTCTGGATGTGCGCCGGGAGTCCGACTACAACCTCTACCACATCGCCGATTCCATCAGCGCGCCGCTGGAGGGCCTGACCCAGCGCGTGCCCGAGCTGCTCGCCGAGCCCCCTGCAAATACGGTCTTCGTGACCATCAGCAACGATGAGTCGGCTGCGGTGCAGGCCTGGAAGCTGCTGGTGGCTTCGGGCGTGCCCAATGTCTATGTGCTCGAGGGTGGAATCAATCGCTGGATTGCCTTCTTCGGCAAGGAAGACAGCCTGCTGCAGCCGGTGGCCAGTGCTGCCGACGATGAATTGGGCTACGTCTTCAAGGCCGCATTGGGCAGCCGTTATCCCTCGTGCGCGCCTGACCCCATCGAAAACGAGCATCTGGAGTTCGATCCGCGCATCGTGCTGCAGCTCAAGCGCGACAAGTCGGGGGGCGGCTGTGGGTGAGGTTGGTGTCGGTGGCTGGTATCGGTTGAAGGGGCGCCGATGAGCTTTCAGGGCATGTCGCCAGATCGTTGGCGAACAGCCCGGGTGCCTGCTCCTGCGGGTCCAGACTTGTCTGGACGCTGCTGGCGATGTGCTGAAGAAGCGCGCTTGTGGAGGGGCGCGCGCCTGCCCGCCCGCGCCTGGTCTTCCGGTACAGCAAGGCGGCGCCGCAGCGCAGCGCCCTCCACATCGACCGCCCGCAAGCCCGTGCTCTATCAGGGTGTCGCCAGAGCCATCGCGTACAGGCACAGCTCATCGTCCTCCGGCTTGACCCGGTAGCGCTGCTCCAGTTGCATGCCCAGCTGTTCCAGCAGATGCCTTGAGCGGATGTTCTCGGGCGTGGTGATGGCCAGCAGACATGGCATCCGGAACTGCTCGCGTGCCAGTGCCACGCAGGCGCGGGCGGCCTCCAGGGCGTAGCCGACGCCGGCATATTGGGGCAGCAGCGCGTAGCCCAGATCAGGCTCGGGCAGGGTCTCGCGCTTGAGCAGCCCGCAGATACCGATCAGCTGATGGTCGACCTTGCGCTCGATCGCGTAGAGCCCGAAGCCGTAGCGTTCATACATCTCCAGCGGGCCCTTGCGCAGATACTCCTGGGCGTCGGTCAGCGTGCGCACGCCGCGATCACCGATGCCCGCCAGCCAGGTCGGATCATTGACCAGCTGGAAGATGAACTCGGCATCTCCCAGTTCCAGCCGCCGCAGGATCAAGCGCTGGGTTTCGACGACGTGCATCTGCGTGGCTCCAGGTGTGGCAGGGCTTAGATCGACTCGACGAAATCGGCGAGCTGCGCGAGGCAACTGACGGTATGCGGCGGATGTCCTCCGTGCTGCCAGCCCAGCGATTCGCGGTCCAGCCAGACCGCATGCAGGCCGGCACCGAGCGCTCCGAGCACGTCCTGCTCCGGATGATCGCCCACGTGCAGCGTTTCCGCCGGAATGCTGCCCGCCAAGGCACAGGCGGCATGGAAAATACCGGGGTCCGGCTTGGCCGCACCATGACTGCGGGCCGTGATCTGCGCCCGGAACAAGTGCTTCAGGCCAACGCGGTCCAGACAGGCGTTGCCGTTGGTCAGTGATACCAATGGCGCCCGCCGAGCCAGTCTCTCCAGGGCATCGCCCACTTCCGGGTAGAGCTCGACCCGATTGCGGGCCGCGTAGAACACTTCAAAGGCTTCATTGACCTCGCGTTCGCCATAACCATAGGGCGTCAGTGCGGCGCGCAGGCAGAGCATGCGCAGCGTGGTGAAGTCATGGCCGAGTTCCGGATGCTCCAGGAAGGTACGGTCGCGCAGGCGGCGCATCTCGGCGATCGGCAGAGCCGCCGCGACCTCCGGGCAGTTCTGCTCGAACCATTGCTGCAAGGCCAGATCAGCCCTTTCCATGACCGGCGCAATTGGCCACAGGGTGTCGTCCAGATCCAGCGTGATGGCGGTAATTTTCATGTGGCGATTCTAGCTTCGCCTTGCTGACGGCGGTGGGAACGAGTCGATGGCGCTGGTGACCATGGCACCCATCGGCGACTCGGGGATGCATTGATTCGGTCCCAAAACCGCAACATGGTCGACCTAAGCTCGTCAGGAACTTCCACTCGATGACGACCGCATGAAAATCGCGCATCGCGCATACGACGCCTGGTTTCGCAAGGTGCATGGCTCGCGTCTGATCTACAACACCTGCTGGGAAGATCCGCGCGCCGATCGCCAGTTGCTGGGCATCCAGCCCGGTGACCGCATCGTCATGATCACCAGCGCTGGTTGCAACACCCTCGACTATCTGCTCGACGATCCGGCGGGAATCGATTGCGTCGACATGAATCCGCGCCAGAATGCGCTGCTGGAACTGAAACTGGCGGTGCTCGCCAAGGGCGATCCCGAGCTCCTGTTCCAGCTCTTCGGGCGGGGCAATCATCCGGATTTCGCGGCGGTCTACCGAACGCTGCGGCCGCAACTGTCGGCTTCGGCGCAGGCGCATTGGGATCGGAGTCCGGGCGCTTTCAGCCCGCGTGGGCGTGGAAGCTTCTATTTTCGCGGTGCCTCCGGCGACGTGGCCTGGTGGGTGCGGACCCTGCTGCGCAGCTTGCAGCCGCGTCTCTGGCGCGAGATCTGTGGTCTGCTCGAAGCGTCGAGTCTGGCCGAGCAGCGCGAGCGCTATGCGCGCATCGAGCCACGCCTGTGGGGACCACTGCTGCGCTGGTCGGCGCGCCAACCGGCGGTATTGACGTTGCTGGGCGTTCCGCGGGCGCAGCGCAATCTGATCGAAGCCCAGTACCCCGGTGGCATCAACCGCTACATCGAAGACAAGCTGCGCTATCTGCTCACCGAACTGCCCATCCAGGAGAACTACTTCTGGCGGGTTTATCTGCTGGGTGCCTACAGCGCGCAGTGCTGCCCCAACTATCTGCGCCCGGAGCACTTCGCGGCGCTGGCGCAGCGTGCCGATCGGGTCCGAACCCATACCGCCACCCTGTCCGCGTTTCTGTCTGAGTCCCAGACCCGCTTCAACCAGTTCGTGCTGCTGGACCACCAGGACTGGATGGCCGCGCATCGCCCGGAGTTGCTGGATGACGAGTGGGAACTGCTGATCCGGCGCAGTGCCGCCGATGCCCGCGTGTTGATGCGCTCGGCCGGGCTCTCGATCGATTTCCTGCCGGAATTTGCCCAGGCCCGGTTGCGGGCGCACCCGGATGATTGCGCACACTGGCATCGCCTGGACCGGGTCGGTACCTATGGCAGCGTGCTCTGCGCCACGGTCGCTGCGGCATGAGTACGGCACCGGCCGCCGAGACGCAGGCACTGGCCCGCTACTACCGCTGGCATGCGCGCATCTATGACCTGACTCGTTGGAGCTTCCTGTTCGGTCGGGACCGGCTGATCGAGGAGATTGTCGCCCAAGTCGGTCCGGCACCGCGGCGGATCCTGGAAATCGGCTGCGGCACCGGCCGCAATCTGCAGGCGCTGGCAGAGCGCTTTCCCAAGGCCGAGTTGCACGGTGTGGATCTGTCGGCCGACATGCTGGATCAGGCCGGCAAACGGCTGGCGCACTGCAGCGATCGGCTGAAACTGCATCACAGCGCCTACGCCGGCCTGCCAGGCCAGTACGATCTGATCGTCGCCTCCTACCTGCTGTCCATGGTCGGCCCTGGGCTTGATCAGTTGCTCGCCGATGCCAGCGACAATCTGTCAGCCAGAGGACGCATCGCCGTCGTCGATTTTCGCGACACCCCCAAGCCGTGGTTCCGGCGCTGGATGGGCCTCAATCACGTGCATCTGGACGATCGTTTGCTGCCCCGCCTGAAAAGCCGCTTCAGGGTGCAGGACAGCGGCACCCGTTGCGCTTACGGCGGGCTTTGGCGCTGGTTCTGGTTTGTAGGCGGCAGGTGAGGCGGGGGCGCGGGGCACGGGGCACGGGGCACGGGGCACGGGAAACGCTGGCACAGTGCCGGCTCTTTGTGGGTCCAGACAAGTCTGGACCCACCAAAACCCGTAGCCTTTTCCCCGTGCCCCGTGCCCCGTGCCCCGTGCCCCGTGCCCCGTGCCCCGTGCGCCGTTCAATGCGGCTTCTGCGCCAGTCTTACATGCTTGGCGAATACCAGACCGGCGCGGACGGCTTCGAGGTCGACCATGGTGCCGGGGGCCAGATTGGCTTCGGCGTTGCGGAATTGGGCGAGCGAGCTCACCGGGCTGCCGCGGAAGCCGATCAGGATATCGCCGGGACGCAGTTCGGCTTGCGCCGCGGGGGAGTTGTTGGCCACGGCCTGAATCTGCAAGCCGATCCGCAGCTCGCCCGTGATCGAGTGGCGCAGTTCCACCGCCGCCAGTTCCACCCCCAGCCAGGCTCGGGTGACATAGCCCTGTCGCACGATGTCGTCGAGCACGGCCCTGGCGGTTTCCGCGGGGATGGCAAAGCTGATGCCCTCGGCGCCTTCACCGCGACCGAACATGGCGGTGTTGATCCCGACCAGCTGGCCCTCGGCGTTCACCAGCGCGCCACCCGAGTTGCCGGTGTTGACCGCAGCGTCGGTCTGGATGAGGTACTCGTAGCCATTCAGTCCCACGTTCAGACGCTCGTTGCCGATGGCGCTGACGATGCCCATGGTGACGCTCTGGCCAAGGCCGAAGGGATTGCCGATGGCCAGCACCACATCGCCGATACGCAAGGAGCCCTTGTCGGCGAAGTGCACTGCCGGCAGCTCATCGGCGTCGATCTTGAGCACCGCCAGGTCGGTATCGGGATCGGTGGCCACGACCCGCGCGTCTGTCGTGCGGCCATCCCAGAGCACGGCGCGGATGTTGTCCTTCTTCTCGACCACATGATTGTTGGTCAGCAGATAGCCGTCGGCGCGCACGATCACGGCCGAACCCAGACTCTCCTCCAGTCGCTGTCGCGGCGGGCCTACGGGCGAAAAACTCGGTCCCAGGAAGCGCTGCGCAGCCGGATTGCCCTCCAGTCTTGAATAGCTGGGCTCAGTCACGATGCGATTGGCGTAGATATTGACCACGGATGGCCCGGCGGCCCCCACTGCCGGGGCGTAGCTGCGTGGCGCATGGGCTTCCGCGCCATTGCCGCGAGCAGGCCAGCCGAAGCGCAACAGCAGGATCAGCAGCGCCAGGGCCAGTCCGGCGATGGCCCATCCGCCAAAATACCGGAGGTGTTCGCGTAAGCCGTTGGCCATGTGGTTCGAATTGTTCATCGCGACATTCTAGAGGGGTGCAGGCGGGATCGGGTCTGAAAGGAAGACCTGCAAAGCCGAAGAATTCTGGCCCGACAGTCATGCCGAAGTGTAACGTGGGCACCGTCAGGGCAGGATTTAGGGAGTATGGTTCTGAGCCTGCACGAAGACTGTCCGGCCGCTGTGGCCATAACCTGGGAGTAGAGACATGGGGCGTGATACGGTACCGAGTCTTGACGAGTTCGTAGAGGGTGTGGAGAAACGCAATCCAGGGCAGCCTGAGTTCATCCAGGCGCTGCGCGAAGTGGCCGAGAGCGTGCTGGAGCATATCCGGGCCAATCCCAAGTACAACGAGTACCAGATTCTGGAGCGGATGGCCGAGCCCGATCGGGTGATCTCCTTCCGCGTCTGCTGGCAGGACGATGCCGGCAACATCCGCGTCAACCGCGGCTACCGGATTCAGAACAACAGCGCCATTGGTCCCTACAAGGGTGGCATCCGCTTCCATCCGTCGGTGAATCAGGGCGTGCTCAAGTTTCTGGCCTTCGAGCAGACCTTCAAGAACGCCCTGACCGGCTTGCCCATGGGCGGCGGCAAGGGCGGTTCCAACTTCAACCCCAAGGGCAAGTCCGAGGCGGAAGTCATGCGCTTTTGCCAGTCGTTCATGACCGAGCTCTACCGCCATGTGGGTGAAGACACTGACGTGCCGGCTGGCGACATCGGCGTGGGTGGTCGTGAGATCGGCTACATGTTTGGCCAGTACAAGCGCATTACCAATCGTTATGTGGGCGTGCTCACCGGCAAGGGCCTGGAATACGGCGGCAGCCCGATCCGCACCGAGGCCACCGGCTATGGCGCCGTGTATTTCCTCGAAGACATGCTGAAGCGCGCCGGCAGATCCATCGAAGGTCAGACCTGCCTGGTGTCGGGATCGGGCAACGTGGCCCAGCATGCGGTGGAAAAGATCCTGCACCTCGGTGGCAAACCGGTCACCCTGAGCGATTCCGATGGCTTCATTCACGATCCGGAGGGCTTCACGCACGAGAAGCTGGCCTTCATCAAGGACCTCAAGAACAAGCGCCGCGGTCGTATCGAGGAGTACGTGAGCCAGTTCGGCGGTACTTTCCACGCCGGGCAGCGTCCGTGGATCGTCCCTGGGCATATCGCCGTACCCTGCGCCACCCAGAATGAGATCAGCGGTGCCGATGCCAAGACCCTGTTGGCCAACGGCCTGTACGCAGTCTCCGAAGGCGCCAACATGCCGTCGGACCTGGAAGCGGTGCACCTGTTCCAGGCGGCGCGCATCCTGTTCGCGCCGGGCAAGGCCGCCAATGCTGGCGGCGTGGCTGTTTCCGGTCTGGAGATGAGCCAGAACTCGGCTCGCATCACCTGGAAGGAAGATGAACTGCAGCGTCTGTTGCGCGACATCATGCGCGGCATCCATGAGCGCTGTGAGCGCTACGGTGGCGTGGCCGGCGACGCCAAGTACATCGATTACGTCAAGGGTGCGAATATCGCCGGCTTCGTCAAGGTGGCCGACGCCATGATTGCCCACGGCGTGGTCTGACTTGCAATTGCGGGGGCGCTGTGGCAGCGCCCCCGCCTTGCCGGACTGATCGACCAATCTCGTTGTGTGGGCTTGGACCGATCCTGTAAACTTGCAGGGTTTCGGGGCCGCAACCATGGGCCGCCGAGTGCTCTTTCGTTTCGTATGGAGTCAAGCATGGCAGCAGAGTCCGTCAACCACGGCCGGCGCCGGTTTCTGACCGCTTCGACCGTCGTTGTGGGTGGGGTAGGTGGCGTGTTTGCCGCCATTCCGTTCATCAACGCCTGGAAGCCCAGTGCCCGAGCCGTCGCAGCGGGTGCGCCCGTGGCCGCCGATATCAGCAAGCTAGCCGTCGGCACGCAGATGACGCTGCTCTGGCGCGGCAGCCCCATCTTCATCGTTCGCCGCAGCGAGGAAATGCTGCAGCGGCTGCCTGCTGAAGATGGTCGGCTGAAAGATCCGAAGTCAGATGTTCAGGATCAGCAGCCCGAGTTCGCCAAGAACGAGTACCGATCGCTGAAGCCGGACGTTCTGGTGTTGGTTGGGGTTTGCACGCATCTGGGTTGCTCCCCCAAGCTGCACGCCGAGGTCCAGCCTGAACCCTGGGATGCGCAATGGAAGGGCGGCTACTACTGCCCCTGTCACAATTCGCGCTTCGATCTCGCCGGCCGCGTCTACGAAGGCTCGCCCGCCCCGACCAATCTGGTGGTGCCGCCGTACCGGTTCGAATCCGATACGCGCGTGATCATCGGCGAAACCGAAGGAGCGGCGTAATGGCTGGCGAACGCACGACAACCGTCAACGGCATTCTCGGCTGGCTGGACCAGCGCATGCCGGTGGTCGATTTCTGGAACAAGCATCTGGCGCAGTACTACGCGCCCAAGAGCTTCAACATCTGGTACTACTTTGGCTCGCTGGCGATTCTGGTGCTGGTCAATCAGATCGTGACCGGCATCTGGCTGACGATGCACTACAAGCCCAGTGCGGCCGAAGCCTTCGGCTCGGTCGAGTACATCATGCGTGATGTGCCCTGGGGCTGGCTGATCCGCTACCTGCATTCCACGGGCGCTTCGTTCTTCTTCATCGTGGTCTACCTGCACATGTTCCGCGGACTTATGTATGGCTCCTATCAGAAGCCACGGGAACTGGTGTGGGTGCTGGGCATGCTGATCTTCCTGGCGCTGATGGCAGAGGCCTTCCTCGGCTACGTGCTGCCCTGGGGACAGATGTCCTTCTGGGGCGCCAAGGTGATCGTGTCGCTGTTCGGCGCCATCCCGGTCATTGGCGACGGTCTGGTACAGTGGATTCAGGGCGACTATCTGCCTTCCGATGCCACCATCAACCGCTTCTTCGCGCTGCACGTCGTGGCCCTGCCGATCTCGCTGCTGCTGCTGGTGGTGCTGCATCTGGGCGCGCTGCACGAAGTGGGATCGAACAATCCCGACGGTGTCGACATCAAGAAGAAGAAGGATGCCAAGGGCGTGCCGCTGGACGGCATTCCCTTCCACCCCTACTACACGGTCAAGGATCTTTTTGGTGCAGGCGTCTTCCTGATCCTGTTTGCCTTCGTGATCTTCTTCGAGCCCACATTCGGGGATCTGTTCCTGGAGTACGACAACTTCTCGCCGGCCGATCCGATGGTCACGCCTGCGCACATCAAACCGGTGTGGTACTTCACGCCCTATTACGCGATGTTGCGCGCGATTCCGGACAAGCTGTTTGGCGTCGTGGTGATGGGTGCGGCGGTGTCGATCCTGTTCCTGATCCCCTGGCTGGATCGCAGCCCGGTGCGCTCGATCCGATATCGCGGACCGCTCACCAAGATTGCCCTGGCCCTGTTCACGGTGGCCTTTGTCACCCTGGGTTATCTCGGCCTGCAGGCCGGTAGCGAGTTGCAAAAGCTGGTCGCCCAGATCTGCACGGTGATCTATTTCCTGTTCTTCCTACTTATGCCGGTGTACACCAGGATCGATTCGGTCAAGCCGGTACCTGATCGGGTGACCATGCATGATTAAGCGCCTGCTTCCCTGGATAGTTCTGGTCTTTTCGGTGCCGGCGATGGCTGCCGGCGGTGAGGTGGTACTGCAGCAGTCAGGGGCGAACATTTCGGATCGCGCGTCTCTGCAGCGTGGCGCCCAGCTCTACTTCAATTACTGCGGCAGTTGTCATTCGCTGCAGTACATGCGCTATTCGCGTCTGGCCAAGGATCTGGGCCTGACCGAAGAGCAGACCATGAAGTACCTGAATTTCACTGGTGCCAAATTCGGAGAGACCATTGTTGCCGCCATGCCTGCCGGCCTGGGTGAAACCGCGGTCGGAGGTGAAGACTGGTTTGGCAAGGCACCGCCGGATCTGTCGCTGATCGCACGTGCCCGACACAACGGCCCGGACTACATCTACAGCTACCTGTTGTCCTTCTATCCCGACCCCACGCGTCCGGGTGGCTGGAACAACACGGTGTTCCCGAACGCCTCCATGCCGCATGTGTTGTGGGAGCGTCAGGGCATACAGACGCTGCGCCCGGCCGATGAGCATGCCGAAGAAGGCCACGGCCACGCTGGACCGACCTTTGACCTGGTCAAGCCCGGCACCCGAACGCCCGAGGAGTATCGGCAGGACGCCCGCGACATCACCGCTTTCCTGCAATACGTCGGCGAGCCGGCGGCGCTGGATCGGGAGAAGTACGGGATCTGGGTGATTCTTTACCTGCTGCTGTTCACCGGCGTGGCTTATCTGCTCAAGCACGAGTACTGGAAAGACGTGCACTGAGTTGGCGTGAATGCGAGACCAGAAAAGCCCCGCTCCGCCGGGGCTTTTTTGTGTCCGCTCATGGCCTGGATCGGGCTTTCTCCGATGGGTGTCAGCGGACACGCTTGAGTCCCTGGGGATCGTCTGAACAAGTTGCGTGGCCGCGACGGCGGCGTTGCAGCCGCCGTCCCGCAAGCGTTGCGGCCAATAGCGCGTGCCGCGTCCTTCCAGTCCTCGGCATCGTAGCGACGGCTACGACTTTCGGGCTGCGCCTGTGCCCAAGCGTTTTTGTCCGCAACGCGGCTCATGGAACTTGTTCAGAGGATCCCTAGATTCGTCAGCGCGGGTCGGCTAATCTGGAGACTGCTGGGGGATTTTGGATAGCATCTTCATGTCACCGCCGAGCCCGCGATCACGCAGCGCGATGACGCTGTTCTCACATCTGGATTGCCCGCGCTCTCATGCCATGCGATTTGTGCTTGCGCTGAAGGGCCTGCCGCACGATCTGGTTTACGTTGATCCCGAGAGGCCACCCAAGGATCTGGTCGCGGCGGTGCCGGGGGCCATTCTGCCGACGCTGATGGAGCGCGAAGTCGTGCTCTACGAGCCGCGCATCATTGCCGAGTATCTGGATGAGCGCTTTCCGCACCCACCATTGCTGCCCAGTGATCCCCTGGGCCGGGCCCGCACCCGACTGACCTATTACCGGATCGAGCAGGAATGGCTGGCACCGTTGGACCAGATCAGGGCTGGCAGCGCTGCCGCCGCTGCCCGGGCCCGCAGCGAGTTGCGCGAGGCCTTGATCGAATCCGACTCGATCTTCAATGCGGCCAAGTTCTTTCTGAGCTCGGAGATTGGTCTGGCCGATTGTCTGCTGCTTCCGATCCTGTGGAGGCTGCCTGCGGCGGGTATCAAGTGGCGGGATCTGGGCCCCGGCATCGAGGCCTACACCCAGCGTCTGTTCAACACCCCGCTGTTTCAGCGCACCCTGTCCGACAGTGAGCGTGCACTGGCGGAATCCTGATCCGGACGTGACCAGGAGGTGCGGCTGCGGTCGTCAGGCGCCGGTATAGATGACATCATTACCCGAGCGCGCGAGCGCAGCGCTCACCGTCGTCGTCCGTGAATCCGGACGATTGCCGCCGACATTCCGCGACAATCGTGCGGAAATTCAAGGAGTTGGAAATGGAAATGACCTCCACGCGCCCCTATCTGATCCGAGCCATCTATGAATGGATTCTGGACAATCGAGGAACGCCCTATCTGCTGGTCGACGCCGGATTCGCAGGGGTGCGCGTGCCTAGGCAGGCCATCAAGGAAGGGCAGGTCCTGCTCAATATTGCTCCGCATGCCATTGACCGCCTCGAACTTGGCATCGACGAGGTGCGCTTCAATGCACGCTTTTCAGGCGTCAGTCAGAGCATCGTGGCGCCCGTGGGTGCGGTCCTTGCGATCTACGCCCAGGAAAACGGGCAAGGCATGATGTTTCCGGCAGAAAGCATTCCGGAAGAGGATTCGCCCGATGCCCCAGAAGCCGCGCAGTCCGCGGCCGAGCCCTTGATGGCAGTTCCCGACAGCGGTGCTGAGCAGGACCTCGGCAATGACTCCGACGAATCCGAGCCGCCGCGTCCGGAGCGAGCACGGCCGTCACTGCGCATCGTCAAGTAGACGCGCGCACGCCCCGGTTCGAGGTCCCGTCTCAGAGCTCGGCTTCGTCTTCCATCCACAGTTCGTGTCCGCCGTCTGCGCGGGGCACTTCTACCCATTGCAGCACACCCTGGTGAAAGCGGATGCGTCCGTGCTGCCGACGCTGGCCATCCAGACTCACGTCGAAACCATAATCGACCTGCCACCCCAGCCGCTGCCGATGACGGGCCAAGCTCAGGTGCTGTAGTGACACGGTGGCGTCCAGCAGTTGCAGGCCCGCGTCCCTGCAGCTGCGGGCGGCAACCAGCAGCGCCCGCTCGTGCAGACCCCGCAGGAGCTGCCAGGTGAGCACGCCGGCGGCCAGGAAGAGCATGCTGAAGAGTGCCACTGCACTACTCATGGACGAATTCAGATTTCGGGCGAGGGTCAGATGATGGCATTGCAGCTGTCCTTGTGGGCACTTCGCAGTAGCGTGCGGCGTTCCGCAACGACCGCGATTTATCCGGTCCGACAGGCTAGAATGACAAATTCTGATCTGACCGGACGATGACCTCGGCGTGGGGGCAATTTCGATACCAGGCTACGAGATCGAGCGTGAGCTCGGGGTCGGCGGGATGGCACGGGTCTATCTTGCGATCCAGTCTTCGCTCGAGCGTCGGGTCGCCCTGAAGGTGATGGCGCCGGCGCTGGCGGCTGACGCCAGCTTCTCGAAGCGATTTCTGCGCGAAGCCCGGACCATCGCCTCGCTGACCCACCCGCATATCGTCGCGGTGTACGAAGTTGGCGTCACCAATGACCATCTGCATTATTTCTCAATGCAGTTTCTACCCGGCGGCGATTTTGCCCAGCGCATGCGCAAGGGGGTGGACCAGGCAGAAGTCGTGCGCGTGCTTTGCGGCATCGCCAAGGCCTTGGGATTCGCCCATCAGCAAGGCGTGGTGCATCGCGACGTCACGCCCGGCAACATCATGTTCGACGGTGCCGACACGCCGCTGCTGACTGACTTCGGCATTGCCCGCGCACTCTCTGGCTCGACCCGGATCACCAGCACCGGCGTCAGCATCGGCACCAGCAATTACATGAGCCCCGAGCAGGCACGCGGGGGCGAGGTCGACGCCCGTTCCGATCTGTACAGCCTGGGTGTGCTGGCCTTCGAGGCCTTGAGTGGCCGGCCGCCGTACCAGGGACCCGACGGCTTTGCCGTGGCCTATGCGCACGTCTTCGAACCTATTCCCAGATTGCCGCCGGCTTTGCAGCATTGGCAGGCATTCATCGATCGGGCGCTGGCCAAGGATCCCAAGGATCGCTTCGCCAACGCCGATGAGCTGATACTTGGCCTGCAGCAGGTCGAGATTCCCAGGGGTTCGACGGCGATGCAGACGCTGCCGGCTGCAGTCGGCGCGAATGGCGAGTCCTTGCCCGCAGCATCGCGGTCCTCGACAACGATCATCGAAAACCTGGCTCGCCATGTGGGACCTGCGCCCCGTGAGCAGGGTGGCCGCTGGCAGCGATATGCCTTGATGCTGGTTCTCGCAGGCGGACTCATGGCCGTCGCTTACGGAGTTTTTCGGGGTCCGACCGCTGTGCCGGTGGCTGCCGTCCCTGAAGCGCAGCTGCCGGTCGCAGGAAAGATTCCAACGCCGGTGCCCCCGACTGCAGTCGATGTTACCGCCGCGCCTGAGTTGCCCGGGCCTGATTCAACCGACGACGATGCGCTGACTTCGCTGGAACCGTCTGCCGTCGACGCGACAGACAGCGACTACTCGGGCGATGAGCTGGGACTGCCCGATGCCGCGGAGTATGGGCCGGTGACTCCGTCGAAGCGTATTTCGGCCTTGCTCGAATTTGCACAATCGCTGCTGCCGATGCAGCGTCTGCAGTTGCCTCCCGAGGCCAATGCCACATTGCTTTTCTCGCGTGTATTGGAACTGGAACCGGACAATGAAGACGCCAGGGCCGGGCTGGCGGCCGTGGTAGATGCCTATCTGCAGCTGGCGCGGCAGGATCTGGACGCCGGCCGGGTCGCCGAAGGCAAGGACCGGCTGGATCGTGCGCGACAGGTGGCGGCCACTCCCGGGCTCGATGTGGCAGCACTCAATGCCCGTATCGATCTGGAGTGGAACACGCGGATTGCGAGTCTGAAGACAGCGGCACGAACGGCCTTGGACGAGTGGCGCGGGGCCGATGCCGAGAATCTGATCAGCCAGGCGCTGACGCTGGTTCCCAATGACGGCGAGTTGCTCAAGTGGATGCGGGAGGCCAAGGTGATTGGCAAACCGGGCTACCGCTTTCGGGACGGTGCAGATGGCCCGGAAATGGTCATCGTCGGCAAGGGTTCGGTGCTGCTGACCGGCGCACGCAAGGGCAGTGATCTGAGGGTCCCCATTGCTACGCCCTTTGCCGTGGGGCGCCGCGAAGTCAGTGTGACCGAGTTCGGGCGCTTCGTTCAGGCCGCGCGGTATGCGGTGACGGCGAGCGGATGCCGGGACAAGGACGGAGGATTCTTCTTCTCCGGCTCCTCCAAGGACCGAACCTGGCGTGCACCGGGCTTCAGTCAGACTGGCGATCACCCAGCCGTCTGTGTGGGGCATGACGACGCGGTCGCCTATGCGCGCTGGCTCAGCACGACGACCGGGCAGCCCTACCGACTGCTTTCTGAGGCCGAGTGGCAGTATCTGGGTAGCCAGGTACAGGTCAAGCCCTGCCTCAGCGGCAATCGGGCCGATCAGAGCTACAAGAAGGCCGAGGGTGGCAACAGCGCGTTGTCCTGTGATGACGGGTTTGCCGCCACCGCACCTTCGGGGCGCTTTGAGGCCTCCTCCGCTGGGCTTTATGATATTGAGGGTAATGTGCGCGAGCATGTGGCGGATTGCGCCAATGACAGCCACGCTGGTCGGCGCAAGGATCAGAAGGCCCGCACCGATGGAAAATGTGACGAGCACATGATCATGGGCAGCGCGTGGCACAGCGACCGCGACGAACCAGCGGTCATTGACCGGCGCAGTGAGAAGGACGATTGGTTGAGCAATACCGTAGGTTTCAGGGTGGCGCGCGATCTGGCGCCGGCAAACGAGGGATCGCGGTGAGCAACCGCCGTCGTCGATTCGAGATTATCTTGGGGGACTCATGAAGCTGCTCTTTCCGAATGGAGAACACGCACCGGTCGAATTGGAATCAGGGCGCGCCGTCTTGGGCAGCGGACCTGATGCCGACGTCGTACTGCATGCACCCGGCATCGCGCCCAGTCATGCCCATCTCGATGTGAAGGGCAGCAGCGCAACGATTTCGCTGCCAAATCCGGCCAATGAAGTGACCATCAACGGCAAGCCATTGACCGTGCCGGCCGAGGTCAAGCCAGGTGATCTGGTGACCTTCGCCGGCGTGCGCGTGCGCATCGTGGCGGTCGAGAAGGCCGCGAGTGCGCCGCCCGTGGTGAAGGCCAGAGACATTGACGTGGACGACGATGGCCGCACCAAGGTACGGATGGCGTTGCCGCGATTCGTGTTGCGTGGCGTCTCCGGCGTGACCTTCGGCAAGGTCTTTCCCATTCAGGGCACGGTCGTGATCGGTCGCCAGAACGAGTGCGAGATTCCGATTCCGTCCGAAGAGGTATCCCGGCGCCATGCCGAACTGCGGGTCACGCCCGACGGCATCATGGTCGAGGATCTGGGCTCATCCAACGGTACCTACGTCAACGACAAGCGCATCACACGCCAACTGATGAAGGCCGGCGATGAGCTTCGTCTGGATACCATCCGCTTCCTGCTGCTGGCTCCAGGACAGGAGATGCATCAGGTCAGCGCGGGGAGGGCCGATGCGCCTGCCGCGGCGGCCACATCCCACGGCACCGCGAAGGCGGGAGGCAGCAAGACCGGCCTGATGTGGGCCATCGTGGTGGTGGCGGTACTGTCGCTGGCGGCGGTGGCAGCCAAGGTCATGGGCGTGTATTGAGCTGGTGGTCAGCTGAAATTCGGTAAGCCATTGATTTGAAGACGCAACAGAAGCGGGGCAGAGGGCAGGGCCCGGCTTCGGGGCACTTTCGAACGGTGCGTCGAGATTGCTTGCCTGGGTCCTTGGTCCCGAACCTGAGTCGGCTGGGACCAGTAGCCTCGCCTGAAGCGTGGATTCAACCGGCGGTCTTCCAGCGCATCGACAGATCGATGGCGTGGACATGCTTGGTCAGCGCGCCGATGGAAAGGTAGTCCACGCCCAGCGCACAGAGTTCGCTCAAGCGCTCCATCTCGATGCCGCCAGACAGTTCCAGTTCGATCTCCGCTGGGCGTTCGTCCAGCGCCTGCCGCAGGTCGCCGGGGCTGAGTTCGTCCAGCATGATGCGATCGGGTCGCGCGGCGACGGCCTGACGGTACTCGTCCAGTGATTCCACCTCGATCTCGACCATGCAGCCGGGTGCCAGTGCGCGAGCTCGGGCTATGGCGGTGGCGATGCCCCCCGCAGCCAGGATGTGGTTCTCCTTGATCAGGATCGCGTCATACAGGCCCATGCGGTGATTCACACCGCCGCCTGCACGGACCGCATATTTTTGCGCGTAGCGCAGCCCCGGCAGGGTCTTGCGGGTGTCCAGAATGCGCGTGCGACTGCCGGCGGTGAGAGCAACGTATTGTGCGGTGATGGTGGCGGTGCCTGACAATGTCTGCAGGAAATTCATGGCAGCGCGTTCGGCGCTCAGCAGCGCGCGGGCCCTGGCGCTGACCGAGCAGAGGCGTGAGCCGGCGCTCACCCTGCCGGCTTCGGCGTGATCCCAGGTGACGACGGCATTTGCGTCCAGCGCATGCACGCAGGCCTCGAACCAGGCCTGGCCAGCCAGCACCAGGTCTTCGCGCGCCCACAATTCTGCTTCGCCGACGGCATCGGCACTGACCAATTGCGCACTCAGGTCGCCGGGGCCAATGTCTTCGGCCAGCGCTCTGGCGACATCGGCGGCGACCACGCGGGCATCAGGTGCCCCAACGATGATCGGATTGCAGGAGCGGTCGGTACTCACGCTGGGCTCTGAACTGGACCGGGGCTGGCGAGCATACTGCCTGCAGCCGTCCAGGTCAGGATGGCTGACCGGCCTCCGACGGATCCGAGTCATCGTCTTCAGTGTGCTCAGCGCGCGCCTCTTGACCGACCGTCGTCTTGAGCCTTTCGACGATGGCGTCGAGCGCCCGATCGAACAGGGGTACATCCTCGAGCATCATGGCTCGCCCATTGCGGAGTTCACTGGCGAGTGCCCAGACCGTCTTGTCGGCGACCTTGAGGCCCTTGCGGTTGACGAACAGGTACTTGCTGCTGATCGGGCTGATCCAGGACAGCTTGGCCCGCTCTGCGCGGCTTTCGTCATGACGAAACTCGACCCAGGTTCCAACCTTGATGGCACGCGCAATCTCGTAATGTTCGTCGCGGATTTCCGACTCTGGATCGACTTCCGCCTCTGGCTGCCGGGATTGCCGAGCCAATTCGTCGACGAAATTGTCCTCGGCAGGCGCCGCTGCAGGCGTGCTCTCCGCGGCGACGACCTCAGTCTGCGAGTCGCTGGGGGTCTTGACCTCGACCTCCAGGCCCGGTGTGTCCTCTGCACCTTCGCTGCTGGCAGCGACGGCAGCTTCTTCTGCTGCGGGCGCTGGAGATTCGTCCGCGGGAGGTGCAGCGGTCGGGTTGAGCTGCGATTCGTAGAAGCGGCCAAGGTCGGACAACAGGTCGCGCACGTCATTGTCGTGATAGGCGACCATCGCCAGGCCCTGGCGCAGGGCTTTCTCCAACTCCGGCACCAGTGCCCGCAAGCGCGCACGCTCGGAGTCCGTTTGCTTGGGATGGGCGGCCCAGACGAGTTCGTCGGCCACCCGCAAGGAGGTCTTCCAGGGATGCGAGCCCTCACCCTGTCTCAAGATGGTCAGCACGAGGACATTGGCCCAGGGCCGCGTCAGGATGTGCCGGATCACTTCCGGCAGATTCTTGCCCTCGATCCGGGTCAGGATCTCGCGGGCAGCGGTCTTGCGGGCACCCTGCAGGCGTTCGCGTCCACGCGCCGCCTCGGCTGCACGCAGTTCCGAGACTTCGGCGCGCTTCTTCGAGGAGCCGACAAAGTCGCGGAATTCCTTGAGCTGCCGGTCAAAGATCTGAACGTCGTCGTCGAAGTCCTTCAGCAAGACCTCGACCACGGACTTGACCTTGTCGTAGAAACGACCGTCCTTGTCGCTTTCTTCGCTCCAGGCCAGCCCCGCCTGCGCGAGCTCGTCCAGCAACAGACGCGCCGGATGCTCCTTCTTGGCGAACATGGCCTTGTCGAGAATCGCGCACTTCAGATAGGGAATCTGCAGCCGTGCCAGCAGGGCCTGCATTTCTGCCGGCAGATTTCGATCCTGCAGGATGAACTCGAACAGCATGCCGACCAGATCGATGGTGTCCTCGTCGGCCGAGGTGATCCGGTGCTTTTCGTCACCCGACCCCAGTCGGTGGAGCTGTCCGACCAACTCGTCCTTGATCTGCGCAGTCGGCGGCACCTGACCAGCAGCGACGTAACCCTGCCCGGGCGACAGGGTCACGGTCTGACTCTGCAAGATCGACAACGCGTTGATCAGGTCGTTGGTCGCAAATGACTGGCCCGGGATGACGCCGGAAGCACCGCCGCCGGCATAGCCGCCGTGCCCGGTGCCCGGAGCCCCGAGGCCACGCCGATTGGCCAGCAAGGAGCGCACGGTGTTGTAGAGCTCGGCCTGAAGTTCAGCCTCTGCCGCTGATGCAGCGCCATAGCCCGAATGGCCTCCGTGGTTGCCGACAGCGCCTCCGCCAACCTGGTCGTAATCGCCGCCAGCCATATCGGCATCAGCGCCCGCCATCGGTGCCATCGGCACTCGTGGGCCGGCTGGCCCCCCCGGACGCTGCGAGGCAAACTGGTTCTTCAGTTGCGGCAGCACGCCTGCATTGACCAGGTGCTGATTGATTTCGTCGTAGAGCTGATCCAGCCCGCCCATCACGTGCTTGTCAAAGAGCTTCAGGATCAGCAGCTTGACATGCAGATCCACCTCAAGCTCGACCAGAGTGGTCTGAAAGGCCCGGCACAGCAATTTGGGACCGACCGGGTTGTTGTCCTCGTCGATCTTGGTGCCACCAGCCAACACGGCCAGGCGCTGGTCCAGCGCGTAAAGATGCCGGCTGAAGCGATTGGACGCCTTGCCCGACATGGCTGACACCGCCAGTGATTCTTCCAGTTCCTTTTCGTCCAGCAGGGCCAGACCGCCCAGGCGTGGCGCATCGGATTCTTCGGCAGAGGACTTGTTCTGACCGAAGTTGGCGAAATTTCGGGTCAGGTTTTCCTGGAAGAGCCTTTCCACCAGTTGGCGTTTGCGCCGAACTTCGCGCATGCCATCAAAATAACGGGTCTGAACGACGTTGTTCTCGCCCTTCTCGGCCAGATCAAACAGGGCGTCGTCGGTGCCATCCAGCAGACTGCCGATGCACATCGCCAAGCGCTTCTGGGCGATGCCACGACACTGCTTGATCAGTTCGCCGACGCGGTCGACCGCCTGCGTCTGCAGCGCCTGGCGCTGCTGCAGATCGACGACCTTGTTGTTGTCGGGACCATTGGTCACGCCATTTCCCCTGATTGAACGCAAGACCTGGCTTAGGATGCTTTACCACCTACTAAGCGTAACCCACCCCGGGGTCACTGATCGCAAACGGCTGGAAAAGTTTGACACTGATCACAGTTTCAAAGCCAGCTCAAACGGGAAAGCCCTGCCACTGCATGGTGCCGATGCCTTCTTCTGGCAGCAATACCGGGATATCGTCCTCGACGCGGTAGATCACGCGGCCATCGTCGGTGATCAGGCCGGCTTCGAGCGCCGAATTCAGAGGGCGATGGTCGACATCCTGCACGCCGCCTGCTGCAATCGCGTTATTGATCCATTGCAGCTGATCGGCACGCAGAGGACGCAGCGGGCGCCGGGATACCGGGCAGCACAGGATTTCGAGCAGGCGCCTATCGATGGCCATAAGCATTGGAGCCCAGAACAAGGACCGCTAAGATAGCGCGGTACCCCATCCCTCTCCAGAGTGCACAGTGGAATTGATCCTGCCTCAAGTCGGCGTCGTCATGGGCTCGCGATCGGACTGGGAAACCATGTCGGCAGCGGCGGAAATGCTCGAAGAGTTGCGTGTGCCGCACGAGGTCCGTGTGGTCTCCGCCCATCGCACCCCGGATCTGCTGTTCAGCTACGCCGAAGAAGCCGAAGAGCGCGGCTTGCGGGTGCTCATCGCCGGCGCCGGCGGTGCGGCCCATCTGCCGGGCATGCTCGCCGCCAAGACCTGGCTGCCGGTCCTGGGTGTGCCGGTGCAATCGCGGGTACTGAACGGGGTTGATTCGTTGCTGTCGATCGTGCAGATGCCTGCTGGCGTGCCGGTGCTGACGCTCGCAATCGGGCAGGCCGGGGCGAAGAATGCCGCCCTGGCCGCGGCGGCGATTCTGGCGCTCGGCAATCCCGGACTGGCCCTGCGCCTGAAGGCGCTGCGCCAGGCGCAGACTGAACGCGTACTGGCTGATCCTGACCCACGGCGGCCGGCATGCGAATAGGCGTGATCGGTGGCGGCCAGCTGGCGCAGATGATGGCGCTGGCGGCGATGCCGCTTGGGCTGCGAGTGCACGCGCTGGACCCGGCGGTGGACGCCTGCGCCGGCGACGTGGCGCCGCTGGAAGTGGCCGCTTTCGATGATCTGGCGGCCCTGCATCGGTTTTCCGACATCTGCGACGTCATCACCTTCGACTTCGAGAATGTATCGGCGCCGGCGCTGGCCGAGCTGGCAGCGCTGCGTCCGGTGCGTCCCAACCCGCTGTCACTGGCCACGGCCCAGGATCGGGCGGCGGAAAAAGCGCTGTTTGCGCGCATCGGCACGGCGGTCGCTTCCTTTGCCGTGATCGATTCGCGCGAGCAGATCGAAGCCGCGGCCGATACGGTTGAGTTCCCGGCGATCCTGAAAACGCGCCGTTTCGGTTACGACGGCAAGGGCCAGATCAATGTGCCCACGGCGGCGGCGCTGGCTGATGCCTGTACTCGCCTGGGCAACGCGCCCTGCGTACTGGAAAGCCGGGTGCGCTTCCGGCGAGAGCTGTCGATCGTGGCGGTGCGTGGGCTGGATGGGCAGATGCTGTGCTATCCGCTGGTGGAGAATCTGCACGTGGACGGCATCCTCTCGGCAACACTGGCGCCGGCATGCGTCAGCAATGCGATGGTCGCTTCAGCCCGGCTCTGTGCCGAGCGGGTAGCCGAAGCGCTGGACTATGTGGGCGTGTTCGCCATCGAGTTCTTCGACCTCGACGGCGTGCTCGTCGCCAACGAAATGGCGCCGCGAGTGCACAACAGCGGTCACTGGAGCATCGAAGGCGCAGTCACCAGCCAATTCGAGAACCACATGCGCGCGGTGACCGGACTGCCTCTGGGCGACACCTCCGCGGTGGGCGCCTCGTGCATGCTCAATTGGATTGGCGAGATGCCCGATCGCGCTGCTGCGCTGAGTGTGCCTGGCCTGCATTGGCACGACTACGGAAAATCGGCCCGCGCCGGGCGCAAGGTGGGTCATGCCACGATCACCGCCGTCGATCGGCAGTCGCTGGCCGAACGTCTGATCCTGCTGGCCGAAAAGCTTGAACGCCACGGCCAGATCGCGCCAGTCATCGAGCGCCTGAGCGAATCGGCATAAGCCGTCGCCGGTACCCGTCTGCGGCTGTAGTCTCTCATCCTCTTTCCGCCCGAGCCGATCATGAGCCAGACCCTCACACTGACCCGTCCGGACGACTGGCATCTGCATCTGCGCGATGGCACGGCGCTGGCAGCGGTGCTGCCGCATAGCGCGCGACAGTTTGCCCGGGCGATCGTCATGCCCAATCTGAAACCGCCCATCACCACCACAGCGCTGGCCGCGGCCTATCGCGAACGAATTCTGGCGGCGCTGCCGGCGGATGCGGATTTCGAGCCGCTGATGACCTTGTATCTGACCGACCGTACCGCGCCCGACGAGATCCGACGCGCCCACGCCAGCGCTTTCGTACATGCGGTCAAGCTCTATCCGGCCGGCGCCACCACCAATTCGGATGCGGGTCTGACCGCCCTCAAGCATGCCTGGCCGGCGTTGGAGGTCATGCAGGAGCTGTGCATGGTGCTGTGCATACACGGCGAGGCGGTGGATCCGGCCATCGATGTCTTTGACCGTGAGAAGGTCTTCATCGACGATCAGCTGATTCCGCTGCGCAGACAGTTCCCGGCGCTGCGCATGGTCTTCGAGCACATCACCACCGCCGACGCGGCTGATTACGTGCGCGAGGCCGAGGGCGACATCGCCGCCACGATCACCGCGCACCATCTGCTGTACAGCCGCAATGCGCTGTTCCAGGGGGGCTTGCGGCCGCACTACTACTGCCTTCCCGTGCTCAAGCGCGAGCAGCATCGGCGGGCGCTGCTGGCGGCAGCGACCTCCGGGCACCCGCGGTTTTTCCTGGGCACCGATTCGGCGCCGCATGCGCGCGGCGCCAAGGAGAGCGCCTGCGGTTGTGCCGGCTGCTACACGGCGCTTCATGCGCTGGAGCTTTACGCCCAGGCTTTCGAGAGTGCAGGCGCGCTGAATCGACTGGAAGCTTTCGCCAGTTACTTCGGCCCGGACTTCTATCGCTTGCCGCGCAACTCGGCACAGGTCAGTCTGGTGCGCGAGCCCTGGTCGATTCCTGCGCAGCTGTCGATGGGCGAGGACAGTCTGATTCCGCTGGCTGGGGGCGAGCAGCTGAACTGGCGCTTTGTGGGCCCTGCCTGATTCAAGGTCAATCGCGTTTCGACGGCAAAACGGACAGAGCGCGCCCGGCGCTCTGCCCGTCGATCAGGCCTGGATGGATCAGCGCATCTGCGATGCAGCAAAGTCCCAGTTGACCAGGTTCCAGAACGCTTCCAGGTACTTCGGACGGGCGTTGCGGTAGTCGATGTAGTAGGCGTGTTCCCACACATCGCAGGTCAGCAGCGGCTTGTCGTCGCCGGTCAGCGGGGTGGCGGCGTTGCTGGTGCTGGTCAGCGCGAGACTGCCATCGGCCTTCTGTACCAGCCAGGCCCAGCCTGAACCGAAGGTGCCGATCGCGGTCTTGGTGAACTCTTCCTTGAACTTGTCGAAGCTGCCGAAGGCGGCATCGATGGCCGATGCCAGCGCGCCAGTCGGGGCGCCGCCGCCGTTGGGCTTCAGGCAGTTCCAGTAGAAGGTGTGGTTCCAGACCTGGGCCGCATTGTTGAACATGCCGCCGGAGGACGAGCGCACGATCTCTTCCAGGCTCTGATTCTCCTGCGGCGTGCCCTTGATCATGTTGTTGAGATTGGTGACGTAGGTCTGGTGATGCTTGCCGTAATGGAAATCGATGGTTTCCGGCGAGATATGTGGCACCAGGGCGTCGCGGGCGTAGGGCAGAGCGGGCAGTTCTATGGCCATGACAATTCCTTTTGGCGATTGATGGGGATGGAGACCGGCGGGACGACGCCCGCTCGACTTCCCTATTTTAGCGGGTCACCCGGTTAAGCGGATGTGGCCCCGGCAGCATCGGCGTACTTTGCGGGCGCTGGATTGACGTGTCCGCAGGCCACGCAGCTGCGCCGGGTCAATGAGCCGTAGAAGCGATCGAAGACCGCCGGAAATTGGGTCTCGATGTTCTCCAGCGCGAAGAATTCCTCGTAGATCTTGTGGTTGCAGCGTTCGCAATACCATTGCAGGCCATCGAATTCATGCGGCAGACGCTTGCGTTCGATAACCAGTCCGATCGAGTCGGGCATGCGTTGCGGAGAGTGCGGGACACCCGGCGGCAGGTAGTAGATCTCGCCAGCGCGGATCGGTACATCCACGGCGCGGCCTTCCAGTTGCAGCCGCAGCACCATCTCGCCTTCGATCTGATAGAAGAACTCGGGGCCCTCGTCGACGTGGTAGTCGGTGCGCTGGTTCGGTCCACCGACGATCATGATGATGAAATCGCCATCGACGATGCACTTGTTGCCCACCGGCGGCTTCAACAGGTGTCGATGCTCGTCGATCCAGGTCTGGAAATTGATCGGGGCAGTCCACATGGCGGTCACCGGCGGCTGGGATGGTGTCTAGGTTAGCGGATCAGGCGGCGGCCTGCGTCGGTCGGGCGCGGAACGCGCAACCGTAGGTTGGGCTAAGCGCAGCGTGCCCAACACGAGGGCGGAGCGTTGGGCACGCTGCGCTTAGCCCAACGGTCATGGCTGCGAGTCACTCGCCATCACCAAAGTCGCTGGTGCCATGACCGTTGCATAAGGTGTCTTGCCCAACCCCTGCCCAGCCCGTCCGGCCCGGCGGCAAGCCGCCGCGCGTTCGCAGGCGCGGCCGGCATGCCGGCCAAGCGCGCCAGGCTCACCCCCGAACATCGGGGAGGGAGCGACAGCACTCGTCTGAACGACGTTCACGGCAACCCACACCTCGCCACACACTTGAGCTCGATCGCGATCGGCGTGGGCAGCGCATCGATGCCGAGCGTGGTGCGGCAGGGCGCCGTGGCGACGTCGGGGAAATACTCGGCCCAGATCGCGTTGTAGGTCTGGAAGTCGCCGCTCATATGGGTCAGATACACGGTGACGTCGACCAGATCGGTCCAGCTGGCGCCGCAGCTTTCCAGCACGGCGCGCACATTGGCGAAGACCGAATGGCACTGGGCGGCGATGTCGTAGGCCAGCAGGCTGCCGTCGCTGGCGTAGACATTGCCCGGGATGGAATTGTCGACCGCCGAGCGTGGGCCGATGCCCGACAGGAACAGCAGGTCGCCCACGCGCCGCGCATGCGGGTAGCGCC
The DNA here is from genome assembly GCA_024234055.1 of Rhodanobacteraceae bacterium. Lineage (NCBI taxonomy): Bacteria > Pseudomonadati > Pseudomonadota > Gammaproteobacteria > Lysobacterales > Rhodanobacteraceae > Rhodanobacteraceae bacterium. The sequence goes on along the minus strand of JACKOW010000002.1, from coordinate 179,699 downwards.
CTACCGGCTTGGGGGCGTTGTCGGTCTGGATCGAGACGCTCATCGGACGGGCTCCGTCACAGGTCGAGATTCAACAGGCAATGGCGACATTCTTGGCCTCGGTGAAGAAACGCATGGCGTCGACGCCGCCCTCGCGACCGAGGCCCGATTGCTTGACACCGCCGAAGGGCGTGCGCAGATCGCGGGCCATCCAGCAGTTGATCCAGACAATGCCGCTTTCCACGGCGGCGGCAAAGCGGTGTGCACGGGCCAGATCGCGGGTCCACAGCGAGCAGGCCAGGCCATAAGACGTGCTGTTGGCATATGCCAGTGCCTGATCCTCGTCGTCGAAGGGCACCAGCGTGGCCACCGGGCCGAAGATTTCTTCCTGATTGACCCGGCAATAGGGATCGAGCTGATCGAACAGGGTAGGTGCGAGGAAATATCCGTCCTGGCAGCGGCCTTCCAAGCTCGGTCGGGTTCCGCCGACCAGCAGACGACCGCCCTCTTCGTGCGCCAGGTCGATGTAGCGCTGCACTTTCGCCAGATGCGCCGCCGAAACCAGCGCGCCGAGTTGGCACTCGGGATCGCGCGGATCGCCGACCTTCAACTGACTCACTGCGGCCACCAGCGCATCACGGAAGCGCGGCAGCAGGGAGCGCTCGACCAGAATGCGCGATCCGCACAGACAGATCTGGCCCTGATTGGAAAAGGCCGCGCGCACGCACTCGCTGACGGTGCGCTCGAAGTCGCAGTCGGCAAAAACCACGGTGGCGTTCTTGCCGCCCATTTCCAGCGACAGCTTCTTGAACTGGCTGGCGGTCGCCGATGCGATGGCGGCGCCGGTGGCGGTGCTGCCGGTGAACGAGATCGCCTTGACGCCGGCATGGCTGACCAGCGCCTGTCCGCAGCGGGGGCCGCCGCCCTGCACGATATTCAGCACGCCGGCCGGCAGTCCTGCCTCCTGCGCAATCTCGCCCAGCAGCCAGGCCGTCACCGGGGTGATCTCGCTGGGCTTGGCAATCACGCAGTTGCCAGTCGCCAGTGCCGGCGCGATTTTCCAGCTGAGCAGATACAGCGGCAGATTCCAGGGACTGACGCAGCCGACCACACCCAGCGGCTGGCGCAGCGTGTAGTTCAACGTGCCGGCTTCGTCATGATGGCTTTCCGAGGCTTGAGTCTCGGCCATGGCCGCGAAGAAACGGAAGTTGGCGATGGCACGGGGAATGTCCACGGTCCGCGCCACGGTGACCGGCTTGCCATTGTCGCGCGACTCTTCCTCGGCAAAGGCATCCAGACGCGCTTCGATCAGATCGGCCATGCGCCGCAGCAGCTTCGCCCGCTGACTGGGTGAAGTGCCTGCCCAGCTGCGTCGCGCACCCTGCGCAGCAGCGACCGCCCCATCGATATCAGCCGTATTGGAGTCTGGAACTTCGGCATAGACCTTGCCCGTTGCCGGCTCGTACACCGGCAGATAGGCACCCGAGGCCGGCGCCCGATAGTCGCCGTCGATGAAATTGGTCAACCGCAACAGGGAATCACGCATGAGGATCAGACTTGCCTGGATGCTCTGAGCATAAACCTCTGTGGGCGATTGTTCCGCAATGGCGCCGGTGGCAAGGATGGGTCAGGCCGCGATGACACAAGATCCGGCCATTGCAGGCCCAGGGCTTGTCTGGACGCACTTGGCACTGATGCTGGATTGCTCCGCTGCGCTCTCTATCACCCCTTATCGTAAGTCATTGAATTGACGAGGTTGGCGCAAGGCGGCTTTTCGTGGCACGAAGTGCGCGCAGCGCTCTGCGGGCGGTGACGCGAAAGCGCTCCGCTGAGCCGCTGCGCGGCACAAGCGACTACGCACGACCGTTTTCCGGGCAGACCGAAGATATTCACGCTCGGCACTTAAAGCGCCAGCGTGCGTCCGCCATCGACAGCGATGCTGACGCCGGTGATGTAGGAGGCCGCCGGTGAGGCCAGAAAGGCGATGGCCGCCGCGACTTCGCTGGCATCGGCAAAGCGCCCCATCGGCACGGCGCTGAGCATGGCGGCGGTGACCGTGTCCTCGCTGCTCTGGCTGGACTTGATCTTGCCGGCGATCAGACCGTCCAGGCGCGCCGTGCGGGTGAAGCCGGGCAGCACATTGTTGACGGTGATGCCCTCGGGCCCGAGTTCGGTGGCCAGGGTCTTGGCCCAGGAGGCCACCGCGCCGCGGATCGAATTGGACACGCCCAGACCCTTGATCGGCTCCTTGACCGAAGTCGAGATGACGTTGACGATGCGCCCGTAGCCGGCGGCGCGCATGCCCGGCAGCACCAGACCCGTCAGCAATTGATTGCACAGCAGATGCTGACCGAAGGTCTGCAGGAACTGCTCTTCGGTGGCGTGTTCGATGGCGCCCGGCGGCGGCCCACCAGTGTTGTTGATCAGGATCTGTGCCGGATGCCGGGCCAGCCAGTCGCTGACGATGCGCGCCAGGGCGGCACGGTCGGAATAGTCGGCGATCAACGCATGATGACGGCCGGGACCTGCTGCCTGCAAGGACTGAACCGCCTGCTGGAGCCGCTCATGGTCGCGCCCGATCAGCGTCACATCGGCACCCAGTTGCGCCAGTTCCAGAGCCGCCGCGCGGCCAATGCCCTGACTGCCGCCCCCCACCAAAGCATGACGCCCGCCTAGATCGAGTTGCATGGTTAGCCCCGCCGGTTTCGAGGTCTGCAGTCTAGCGGGGCTGGTTGCTGGTTGCTGGTTGTCGGTTGTCGGGACTCGGGATTCGGGATTCGGGACGGGACACGGGGCACGGGGCACGGGGCACGGGGCACGGGACGGGACGGGACGGGACGGGGCACCCTCATCCTGGCGTCATTGCGAGGAGCGCAGCGACGAAGCAATCCAGTGCTTCTGCGACTGTGTGGCTGGATTGCTTCGCTACGCTCTCCATGAACCCATATCGTAAGTGATTGATTTGCTGTTGTAGGTCACGTTGCTCGCGTAGCGAGCTACGTGACGCGACTCGATGTCACGTAGTCCGCTGACGCGGACAACATGACCTACGACGGCGGGTTCATGGCCGGTGGGCAGCATCGGGCCGAAACCGGTGGCTCGCAATGACGCCAGTGTGTGAGTCTTTTCCCGTGCCCCGTGCCCCGTGCCCCGTGCCCCGTGCCCCGTGCCCCGACATCAAGACGCTGCTACTTCATCCCCTTCAGCCGCAGGCGGAATTCCACGCCCTGGCTGTCGGTCAGATTGCTGGCAGCGGCTTCGCCCTGATGCAGTTCGGCGATCAGGCGCACGATGTAGAGGCCGAGGCCGAGGTGTGGGGAGACCGTGGCGCGGCCGTCGCGGACCGAGATCAGCGAGTCGAACAGTCGGTCCTGCATCTTCTGCGGCAGCGGCGGGCCGTTGTTGGACAGGACTAGGTCGATGCTGTCCAGTCGCGGCTCCAGTGCCAGGCGGATCCAGCCGCCGGGCGGGCTGAAGCCGAGGGCGTTGTCGACCAGCTTGTCCAGGGCCTGGTGGATCAGTTCCGGCGCGCCGTGGAAGGGTACGGGATGATCAGGCACGCTGACCCGGAATTCGCGATCTTCGGCGAGGTCGCGGTAGCCGGCGGCGGCGCCGAGCAGGAATTCGCGCAGATCGAAGTCCTCCGCCTCGGCGCCGGCGATGGCGCTCTCGATACGCGAGGCCTGTGACAAGGTGCGCAGCAGTGCGCCCAGGCGCTCGGCCCCGGAGCGGGCGCGCTCGGCATAGATCCGCGCCGACTCGGTCATGGCTTCCTGTTCCAGATTCTCCAGCGAGGACTTGACCACCGCCAGCGGCGTCGCCAGTTCATGCGAGAGCTTGCCGCCGAGCGTGCGCAGATAGTCGGTGTAGGCGCTGACCTGATCGAGCAGGCGACCGAAACTGCGCGACAGATCGCCGATCTCGTCGACCCGGGTCGAACGCGGGAAGCTGCCGATGACGCGACCCTCCGGGCTCAGCGCATTTTCGGCCGCATTGCGCAGCTTGCGGATGCGGAAGGACAGATAGCCGGCATAGCCGAAGAGGATGGCGGCGGCGATCAGCATGGTCAGCAATCCGCCCAGCAGCAGGCTGCCGAGGGCTCGATTGGTCCACAGCAGCAGGGCATCACTGGTCTGCTCCAGCAGCACCACGCCGCGCACATCTCCCTCGTGCAGGATCGGTACTGCGGCGGTCAGGATCACGCTGGCCTGACTGGCCGCCGGGCGCCAGCGGGCGCTGGGGGTGCCGGTCAGCGCGTCATCGACCTGCTCGTTGGCCAGTTGCAGCAAGTTGAAGGCATAACCTTCGGTACGCACCATCTCCGGGGCCAGCACATGGCGATAGACCAGTGCCCGCAGCCAGCGCAGAAAGCTCAGATCGTCGTCGTCGTCGGAGATGTCGCTGCCGGGACGCAGACTGCCTGTGCGCGCCAGCACATAGCCGCTGCGATCGAGCACGCGCATACGGGTGTAGTCGGGTACCAGGCTGGGTAACAGACTGCTGTCCTGCCAAAGCACCGATACCGGTCGCCACAAGCTCGCGCCTTCGCCGGTACTGGCAATCGCTTGCGGCAGATCGGCACCGGGCACCGGATAGTCGCGAACCGTCAGACCCAGTTCGAAGCCGGGATCGGCCAGGGGCAGGCGTAGTTCCGCGTGATAGCCACCGGGTCGCTCGATCCAGGCCGCGGGCAGGGCAAAGCTGGGCTCGCGGCCATCAGGGCCCGGTACCGGCGTTGCCGCGCTGACGCCATTGCCGCTGCGGGCGATGCGCCAATGGCGCTCGCCAAAGCGATCGCGCACGGCAACGTCGATCTGATCGGCGTGTTCATCCATTGTGCCGTCGACCGCTGCCGTCACCGGGGTGGCGTCGTCCACGTCCAGCCAGAGATTGACTGCACTCGGTCCCAGGCCCAGATACAGACGCGCGGACAGGTTGCCGCTGGTGGTCTGCAGGCGCTCGGGGGCCGCGTGCCAGGAGCCCCAGTCGTCGGCATAGCCATCGGCGTCGATATCCACGCGCATCGGTCGCGCATGCAGCACCTCGGGCGCAAAGAGCTCGGCTCGCAGGCGCGCTTCGGCGGCCGGTATGGTGCTTGCCAGGGTGCGCGCCGTGGCCACCAGGGTGCGCTCCTGACTCTGCCGCAGCGTGGTCTCCATCTGCACCACGAAGCGCCAGCCGGCCAGCGGGAAGACCGCCGCCACCATGGCGATCAGCAACAGTTTCAGACGCAGTGGCATGGGCAGACCTGCAACAGGATCAGGCGCCGGAGTTCAACGCAAAGTGCGGTGAGACGCAAAGGACGGGGCGGGGCAGTTTGCGGGCGGATCCTGGTCAAGCGAATGTCAGCCGTAGCTGTCGAAGACACTGCCGGCCTCGCGGGCGATGGAATCGAAGCGCGTGTACTGACCCCGGAACCACAGATCGATCGAGCCCGTGGGTCCATTTCGGTGCTTGGCGACGATGATCTCGGCGGTGCCCTTCTTCGGCGAATCGGGGTTGTAGTACTCGTCGCGATAGATGAAGCAGATGATGTCGGCGTCCTGCTCGATGGCGCCCGACTCGCGCAGGTCAGCCATCATCGGACGCTTGTCCTGGCGTTGTTCCAGTGAGCGGTTGAGCTGGCTGAGCGCGATCACCGGAACATTCATCTCCTTGGCGATGGCCTTGAGGTTGCGCGAGATTTCACTGATCTCGTTGGTGCGGTTTTCCCGGGTGCCGGGCACCTGCATCAACTGCAGGTAGTCGACCACGATCAGCGCCAGCCCATGCTCGCGCTTGAGTCGGCGGGTGCGCGCGCGCAGTTCCGACGGCGAAAGTCCGCCGGTGTCATCGATGAACAGCTTGGCCTGGGTCAGCAGGGTGATGGCGCTGGTCACGCGCGGCCAGTCCTCGTCGGCCAGATCGCCGTTGCGCAGGCGTTTCTGATCGACCCGTCCGAGCGAGGAAATCATGCGCAGGGCCAGCTGGGCGACCGGCATTTCCAGGCTGAAGATGGCCACCGGCTGGCCGCTCTGGATGGCCGCGTGCTCGGCAATGTTCATGGCGAAGGAGGTCTTGCCCATCGCTGGCCTGGCGGCCACGATGACCAGATCGCCACCCTGCAATCCGTTGGTCAAGGTATTGAGGTCGACAAATCCGGTGTCGAGGCCGTTCAGTGAGCCCTTGTTCGAATAGCGGAACTCGATGGCCCGATAGGCTTCCTTGAGGGCTTCGGAGATCGGCACGAAACTGCCGCGGCCGCGCTTGCCGCGCTCGCCGATGTCGAAGACCAGCTTCTCGGCGCCCTGCAGCAGCTCTTCACTGCTGCGACCTTCGGGCACCAGGATGTCATCGACGATCTGGGTACCGGCCTCCATCAGCTGCCGCAGGATCGACTTCTCGCGCACGATCTCGGCATAGGCGGCGATATTGGCCGCGCCTGGCGTGTTGTTGGCGATCTCGATGACATAGCCGATGCCGCCAGCCGCCTCGGCCTGTTCCTTGTTCTCCAGCCATTCGCCCAGGGTCACGGCGTCGCAGGGCTGACCCTTTTCCTTGAGCGCAGCGATGGCGGTGAAGATGATGCGGTGATCCTGCCGATAGAAATCGTCGGCCACGACCTTGTCGGAGATCTTGAAATAAGCCTCTTCGGACAGCATCAGCGCGCCGAGCACCGCCTGCTCGGCATCGAGGGAATAAGGCGGAGTGCGGGCATTGGGATAGCGAGGATCGGTCATGGCTTGATGCTAGCAGCCTGTCGCAGGTGGAAAGGGGACACCGCACACGAGAAAGGCCGGTGTCGGCGACATCGCGAGCCACCTGTTTCGGCCTGAAACTGCCCACGGGCCATGAACCACCGGCGTCATTGCGACCCCGGACTTGATCCGGGGGAAGCAATCCAGGGGCGTGCGGCGCTACCCTCGATTGCTTCGTCGCTGCGCTCCTCGCAATGACGCATCAACCACCTTGGATATCGGTGCGTGTTTGCAGAAGCGTCCAGACAAGTCTGGACCTACCAGAGCCCGAAGCCCGTAGCCTTTTTCCGTGCCCCGTGCCCCGTGCCCCGTGCCCCGTGCCCCGTGCCCCGTGCCCCGTGCCCCGTGCCCCGTGCCCCGTGCCCCGTGCCCCGTGCCTCGCCCAAGAAAAAGCCCGCGACACCTTGCGGCATCGCGGGCTCGTGCTTGTCTTGGTGCCGATCAGCTTTCCGGCTGGACGACGACCTTGACCATGGTGTGCACATCTGCGTGCAGATGCACTTCCACCTCGGATTCGCCGACGCGGCGGATCGGGCCTTCGCCCATGATCACTTCGGACTTCTCCATCGGCAGGCCGATGGCGGTGAAGGCCTCGGCGATGTCGCGTGCCGTCACCGATCCGTAAAGCTTGCCCTCGGTGCTGGCATTGGCCTTGATGGTGACGGTGGCGCCTTCGAGCTTGGTCTGGCGGCTCTGGGCTGCGGCGAGAATTTCATTCGCCTTGGCCTCGAACTCGGCGCGACGCTGCTCGAACTCGGCCAGGTTGGTGGCCGTGGCCGGAACCGCCTTCCCGTAAGGGATCAGGAAGTTGCGGCTGTAGCCGGCCTTGACGCGAACCTTGTCACCAAGGTTGCCCAGGTTCTTCACCTTTTGAAGCAGGATCACATCCATGGATCGGCTCCTCAGTGACTGTCAGTGTAGGGAATCAGCGCGAGAAAGCGGGCGCGCTTGATGGCGGTCGAGAGCTGGCGCTGGAAACGTGCGCGCGTGCCGGTGATTCGGCTCGGCACGATCTTGCCGGTCTCGGTGACGTACTGGCGCAGGGTATTCAGATCCTTGTAGTCGATCTGGGTAATGCCCTCGGCCGTGAACTTGCAGAACTTCTTGCGGCGAAAGAAACGCGACATGGTCTATTCCTCAAATGTGGCGATCAGGCGCTGGCTTCAGCGCTGGACTCGTCGTCAGCAGTGCTGCTGGCGGCCGGGGAGTCACCGGAATCGTCATCGCGACGGCGCGGCTTCTCGTCCTTGGTCTTCATGATCGCGGACATCTCGGTCACGGCTTCCTTCATCTGGATGATCAGATGGCGCAGCACGGCATCGTTGAAGCGGAATGCGTCCTGCAATTCTTTCAGGGCACCGGCGGAGCACTCGATGTTGAGCATGATGTAGTGCGCCTTCAACAGGCGCTCGATCGGGTAGGCCAGCTGGCGGCGGCCCCAATCTTCCAGACGGTGGATCTTGCCGCCGTCGGTCTCGATCATGGTGCGGTAGCGATCGATCATCGCTGGCACCTGTTCACTCTGGTCAGGGTGGACCAGAAACACCACTTCGTAATGACGCATGATGTCCTCTCGGAAAAAGCTTCCCGGAATACCGGTGAAGCGAGGTTTGTCACCTGGATGGTGACTGCGGCGCTGCCGATGGCAACGCTTCGTACCCCGGGCTGACAGGCAACTCGGGGGCGCGGAGTCTAAGGCCAGTCGGCCCAAACAACAAGTTTGGCCAATTTCGCAGGGCAGCGCGGGTTCAGCTCAGCGAGCTGGAATCAGCTGATCTTGTCCTGCAGGTACAGGGCTTCGCCGAGGCTGTTGATCAGGCTGAGCTGGGTCTCAAGCCAGTCCACGTGTTCTTCTTCGCTGACCAGGATCGCTTCCAGCAGTTCCCGCGTACCGTAGTCGCGCACGCTCTCGCAGTAGGCGATGGCGTCGCGCAGATCCGGAATGGCGATCTCCTCGAGCTTGAGGTCGCAGCTGATCACTTCCTTGGGGGTCTCCCCGATCAGCAGCTTGTTGAGCTTCTGCAGATTGGGCAGTCCGTCCAGAAACAGGATGCGCTCGATCAGTTGATCGGCGTGTTTCATTTCATCGATGGATTCCTTGTACTCGTGCTCCGCCAGGGACGCGTAGCCCCAATTGCGGTACATGCGCGAGTGCAGGAAATACTGGTTGATCGCCGTCAGCTCGTTGGCGAGGATCTGGTTCAGGTATGCGATGACCTTGCTGTCGCCTTTCATGTCGTTTCCAGGGCATGGATCGCGGGGCGATCGGATGACCGATCATAGCGAGCAGGGACGACGCTGGCACCTCCCGGTCGAATTCAGACTCATGCCAGTCGCGAGAGATCAAGCCTCATCAGTCCTTGGGCGCAAGGGGAGAGACTTGATAGGAAGCTCAGGCAGACAGAGGGGGCGCGAGTAGCTGCAGTCCCGGACGGCGATGGCCCTCGGTATGCAGAGCTTCCATCAGCACCGCCTCTGCGGTCTCCAGGCAGCAACCGCAGCCGGCAGTGCAGCCGGTGTTGGCAGCCAGTTCTCCCAGCGTGCGGATTCCGGCAGCTGCAGCTCGCCGAATGGCCGACTCGGTAACGCCATTGCACATGCAGACGTACATCGCTCCGAGGACTCCTCTGTGGTCCACGGTCAGCTTATTGCTAATGCGAATGGTTGTCAATTAGCCTCGCGCGCTGGCCAAGATGCCGGATTCAGCCGCCGGCGCCTGCGGTATGTCGATCAGGCGCCGCGCTGCCGGCGCCAGATGGCGCAGGGCACGCTCATAGACGCCACGCTTGAACGACACCACGTGATCCAGCGGATACCAGAAATCCACCCAGCGCCAGAGATCGAACTCGGGCCGATCGGTGCCGTCCAGGCGCACGCAGCTGTCGTCGGCAACCAGCTTCAGCAGGAACCATACCTGCTTCTGTCCGATGCACACCGGGCGCACATTGCTGCGCACGCAATGGCGTGGCAGGCGATAGCGCAACCATCCTGGGGTGGCTGCAAGAATCTCAACGTGCTGCTCCGACAGCCCGGTTTCCTCGGTCAGCTCGCGCAGCATCGCCTCCTCGGGCGTCTCGTCACTGTTCATGCCGCCTTGCGGAAACTGCCAGCCATCCCGCCGCACGCGACGAGCCCAGAAGACCCGTCCGCACTCCTGCATCAGGACGATGCCCACATTCGGTCGATAGCCATCCGGATCAATCATCCGGGTGTACTCCAAGCATTCGCTGCCCTGATTTTGCATTCCGCGGGGCCGACCGACAAGCGGTCAGTGCCCATATCCGCTGATTTCAGCGCAACTTTTGCCGGTATCGAACAAAAATTGGCGTTCAAGGCCGGCCAGAATGGATCGGACGGGGTCAACTCCCAGTACAATCAGGCAGTTCGCCAATACTCTGAGCGGAAAACATGAGCCGTAGCGCCAGTCCTGCTGCAGATTTCCTGCCCTTCGCAAAACTGACGCAGAAGAACATTCCGCCGCGTGTGCGCAGCCTGCTCGAAGGACTGTACCAGACTGCCTGGCCCACGCTGGAGGAGGGCGTGGGCAAGGCGCTCGATGATCTTGATCGCGACCTGTTTGCGCAGGCCGAACGGGTGATGAACTCGAACGAGCAGCAGCGCTTCCTGGAGAGCAACCGTGAATTGCGCAAGCAGCGCGGTGCCTTCACGCTGGCGTGTCGGGACGCTGTGCAACGCACCTTGTTGTGTCTGGTCGATCCATCGATTGAAGAAGTCACACTGACCAGCCAGAAGAGGGGTGTCGGCAAGGACCAGTTGAGCCTGGTGGACACGGCTGAACTGGAACAACAACTGGCGCTCTCGGAGATTGCCGCCAGAGCGGAGATTCGCGCCAGCAATGCGCTCCAGGCGTTGTCATACCGGCTGGCCGTCATCGTTGGCAGGGCGCCGATGGATATGGATGCGATGGCACTGGGGCCGAACAAGATCTGCGCTGCGATTGCTGAAGGTGCGCGCAAGTTCGAAATTCCGGTGCTTCACCGAATTGCGCTGTTCAGGAGAATCGACAAGGCCATCTTCAGGGACCCTGTGGGCTTGTACAACGCGCTCAATGGCTTTCTGGTCGAACATCGGGTCTTTCCCAATCTTCATCTTGGAGCTCGGACGCCTGCGCATCGTGTGCAGCCGCCCGAGCATGTCGCCACCGCTGAGTCCAGCGCCGAAACACGGTTGCCGGCGCAATCCGAAGCGGTCGAGCAAGGACCGGCGCGCGCCGCCAGGATGGGTGATGCTCCCGCCGCGTCCGGGCATTCCACACCTGCGAGCGCTGCGAAGTTCGACCCCGTCGACGGTGCCTTGGGTCAAGCTCCTGACGACGCCACGCCGGCTGAGCCTGCCATCGGGATGGGCACTGCCGCAGTGGCAGGTGCTGATCATGCCCTTGCCGAGCCCGCGTTGTCGGCGACGGCGAGCTATGACAGCCCGGCTGCCCGCGCTTTTCAGCAGATCATCGATGCGGATGCCAAGGGCCAAACCAGCCCGAGACCAGCCCAGGCGCCCAGCAGTCCGGCGGCCGATGCCCAGTTCTTTGACACCCTGCGCGAACTGCTGGCGGGTCGCCGCGGTCCCGCGAATGCGGCCGAGGCGGCTGCGCTCCAGGCGCGGCCTGTGGCCGAGGTCCAGGATGTGCAGTCGGTGCTGTCGGTGCTGCAGAGCCAAGCGCCGGCGCCGGTCATGGTCGATGGTCGTTGGGTCACTCGGACCAGCAGCCATATCAAGCGCGATCTCATGAGTCAGCTGCGCGGGCTGAATGGAGGTACTGCGCCGAGACTGCGTGAGGAGGATTCAGACACCATCGATCTGGTCGGCATGCTCTTCGATCACTTGTTGGCCGAGCATCGCCCCAACAGCACCAGCCATGGCTTGTTGAGCAAGCTGCAGGTGCCACTGATGAAGGTGGCTCTGGGAGACAAGAGTTTCTTCACGCGCCGCGATCATTCCGCGCGGCAGCTGCTGAACTCGATTGCCGAGACCTCGTCCTACTGGATCGAAGATGATGAGGCCGACCGTCCGGTTGTCGAAAAGATGCAACTGGTCGTGGACCGTGTAGTCAGGGAGTACGACGACGACGTCGGCGTGTTCTCGCATCTGTTCGATGATCTCTCCCGCCATCTCGGAAGCCTGCAGAAGAAGGCCGAGGTCGCAGAGCGCCGGCACGTTGAGGCCGCCAAGGGCAAGGAGAAGCTGGAGTTGGCCCGGGCGGCCGCGCAGGAGGCCGTTCAGCAGCGCTTGTTCGACGCCAAGCCGCCCGAGGCGGTGAAGACCTTGCTCGAGAACGCCTGGGCAGATGCGCTGGCGCTGTCTCTGCTGAGGCTGGGCGTCGACAACCCGAAGACGCGCGAGCGCCTTTCCCTGGTCGATGATTTGCTGGCGGTCTTCGCCGAGGGCGTGCGTCCCGAGGAGCAGGAAGACCGGCTGGAAGCCCTCCGGCCTTGCCTTGAGGATGGCCTCTCCGCCGTCGGCTTTCATGGCGAGGCCGTCGCCAAGGTCTGGTCGGACATCAGCGCGCTGATTGAGTCGGCGAGCGAGCAGGACCAGGCCGCGGCCACCCACGCGATCACCGAACTGATCGGGAAGACTCCGAGGCTGGGTGGAGAATCCGTTCCCGCTGCGACTGCAACTGCCGCTGCCGGTGCCAGTGCCAGTGCCGGTGCAGAGCCCGGTGTCGGTACCTCGATACTCCGGAGCCTGCACAAGACCGAGCGCCTGCCGGTGGGTCCGAAGGAACAGGCGATGATCGAACGGATCCGTCAGTTGCCCTTCGGCACCTGGTTCGAATTCACCATGAACCAGCAGGGTGAAAAGGTGCGCAGAAAACTCTGCTGGTTCAGTCCGGTCACCGGCCGCTGTCTGTTCCTGAATGCACGGGGTGTTCGCGCTGAAGAGAAGATGATCGACACGCTGGCGCGTGACGTGCTGCGGGGCAACGCCAAGGTCATCGATGACACGCGCGAATCGTTCATCGACCGCGCCTGGAAAGGCATCATGTCCGTGTTGAAAGGTGCCGGCATCGCTGGTAGTCCCGATGCAGCCGACAAGATGGGGCAGACATAGCCATGGTTGCGAGAAGGTCAGTCAGAAAACGCGTTTCGCAGGCCCTGGTGATCAGCAATGCGATGACCGGGGAGTCGATGGGTCGTATCGGCAACCTCTCGGTGGACGGCATGATGCTGATCACCACCCACGAAGTTCCCGATGGCTGCCTTTACCAGGTGCAGTTCCAGTTGCGGGACGCACAGCAACAGGTGCAACGCATGGAAATCGGGATCCAGTGCCTCTGGAGTGAAGCAGCGCGCACCGAGCACAGCTACTGGATCGGATGCAAAATCGTCGACATCAGCGATGCCCAGCAGCAGGTGCTGGACGCCTGGGTGGAGCGAGCTACCGAGACCGTGTGAAGCGGGTGAGTTTGGGTTTGGTGGCTGGGCCGCTTACTCGGGCACGTCAGCATCGCTGTCCGGTGTGTATTCCTCGACCTGCTCGGTCGAGCCCTCGGTCGCTTCCGCGGGTTCGCCTTCATCCATTCGTTCGGCTTCCTCGACCGCGGCAGGTTCACGTTCGGCGTCGCGCACCACCTTGGCTTCAGTGGCCTCCTCTCCGACATGAAAAGCGGCGTAACCGGGCAGCACCACCTGGTTGAGCGCCATACCGATCACGCGCCCGCGGACGGGCGAGACCAACTCACTGGACTCATCATTCAGCGGATTGACGACCCGCCCCAGCCGTTGGCCCTGGCGCACCCGGTCACCCAGGCGCACATCGGAGAACAGCATCCCCGGGCGCGCCACCCGCACCCAGCGTGATTCGTAGAAGATCGGCTGCGGCTCGCGCCATTGGCGCACCCGCTGGGTCATGCCCATATTGTTCATCAGCGTCTCGATCGCGGCCACGCCGTGTTCGATCTCGGCGGGCTCCAGCCGCACCGGGGCCCCAAGTTCGAAGGTCACCGCCGAGATGCCGGCGTCGGTGGCTGCGCGCCGCAACATTCCCCGGGCCGAGGGCGTATGCAGCACCGCCGTGGCGCCGAAGCGCCGGGTCAGGTCGACCACCCGCGGCAACCGAAGATCTCCGCGCACCTGCGGCAGATTGGCGCGGTCAAAGGAACCGGTATGAAAATCGACCAGGGCATCGCAATGGACCACCACCAGGTCGAAGAAGTCACGGGCGATGCGTGAGGCGCTGCTGCCATTGGCATTGCCGGGAAAGAAGCGGTTCAGATCGCGACGATCGGGAAGATAGCGAGAGCCGCGCGAGAAACCCGCCATGTTGACGATCGGCACGCCAATGACGGTACCGACCAGATCCTCTGGATCGAGCGAGCCCAGCACCCGCCGGATGACTTCAACGCCGTTCAACTCGTCACCGTGGATGGCGCCTGTCAGGCACAGGACGGGTCCGGGTCTGACGCCGTGAACGACGTTGATCGGAACCTGCATCGAATCGCCGAGGAAGGTGGCGCCGGAGCGCCAGAACAGGCGGGCCTTGGTGCCGGGTTCGATCCGTTCGCCCAGCAGTCGCAGCGCCGGGTCAGGCGGCATCGCAGCCGTTTCCCGAGCCATGTCGGCCTCGTCTGCGGCGCGTTCCTCGGGTTGCGCGGTTGTTGTGTTCGATTGAGCGGCGAGGCCATCACTTTCGGACAGCGCTTCATCCATGGCACTGTCCTGCGCCAGCAGTGGCGCACTCCACAAGGCCAACAGCAGTATCAGCGCGCCTGACTGCATCGTGCGCAGAGTCCGTAAACCTCGATCGTGTGCCGGTGCGGCTTGAAGCCTTGTTCCTTGGCCTGCGTGCGCAAACGATCGGCGACACCCTCGGCGTCCAGTTCCAGCGTCTCCTGGCACTGCTCGCAAATCAGGAACTGGCTGCCGTGGTCCGTGGCCTCGGGGTGCGGGCACGGGACGTAGGCATTCAGGGTCTCCAGTCGATGCACGAATCCATTGCGCATCAGGAAGTCCAGTGCACGATAGACGGTGGGGGGAGCCGCCGGCCCGGAGCCCTGCCTGCCGACCTTTTCCAGCAGGTCGTAGGCCTTCACCGGGCGCGAGTCTGCAGCCACTAGTTCGAACACCCGACGCCGGATCTCGGTCAGCCGCAAGCCCCTCTCCGCACAGGCCTTTTCCAGGCTGCCCAGCAGATCGGCACTGGCATGATCATGCTCTGGATGCGTGCAATGCATGGAATCCTTGCTTCCGTCTGTTGCCCGGGTCAGATGGCCCGTCCTCCTTCAAGTCTATCCCGTGTGCCAGTTCCACGGGCGCATCGTCTGTGTACAAAGTATGTGTACAACCCCCCGCAAGGCGCCGAATTCGACACGCCAGATCGGCGATAGTGACGCCCGCGGCAGCGCGTGCCGCGGCGAAACCTGACTGTATCCCTGCCGAGTCTGTTCATTGACCACTAACGATTGCGCGAAAATGGCGCATAATGAATGGGCCAGAGGGGAATGATCGTTGTCCCTGCGCTACACGGCAGGGTGCCCGGGCTGGAGTTATCAAAATTGGAGATTTCGGATATGAAGAAGACGCTGTTATGCGCCGCGCTCGCTGCGGCTGCCGCGCTTCCGATGCTTGCTTCGGCAGCACCTCGGGAAGCTGGGCAGTGGTACGTCTCGCCCATGGTTGGTTACGGTTTCTCAGACGAAGATCGGGTCTCCGACAATGGTCTGGCGGTAGCGCTGGGTGCGGGATACGTGTTCAAGGACAACTGGACGGTTGAAGGCACGCTCCGGTACAACAAGTACGATCGCAACAACGGTGACAACGAGCCTTTCGAGTGGAAGCAGAACGGCATCGATGTGTCCGTGCGCTACCTGCTCGACATGGACATGGCCCACCCGTACTTCGGTGTGCTGGCCGGTTACGGCAAGAACGAACTCGACGGTGACTTCGATGACTCCGGCTATCGCGCCGGCGCCATCGCGGGTTTCGAGTGGGACATCACCGACTCGGGCGCCCTGCGTTTCGAAGTGGGTCAGATCTACAGCGATTTCAGCCGCGGCGCCTTCCGGGACGGATTCTGGGATACCACCGTGACCTTGGGCTTCTCGCACTACTTCGGTGGCAAGGTAGCACCGCCGCCGCCGCCGCCGCCGCCCCCGCCGCCGCCGCCGCCGCCGCCGCCGAAGCCGCCGGAGCCGCCGGTCAAGCCCCTGCCGGTGTCGATCACGTTGAATGGCGTGAACTTCGACTTCGACAAGTGCACGCTGCGTGCTGACGCCATCGCCATTCTGGATGAGGCAGTGCGCGTGCTGAACGGCAACGAGATCCGCGTTGAAGTGGCGGGTCACACCGACGCCATCGGTACCGATCAGTACAACCAGAAGCTGTCGGAGTGCCGCGCCAAGGTGGTTGCTGACTATCTGACCGGCCACGGCGTGTCCGGTGCCAAGATCAGCGCTGTCAATGGCTATGGTGAGTCGCGTCCGATCGACACCAACGACACGGCCGAAGGCCGCGCTCGTAATCGTCGCACGGAGCTGAACGTGCAGTAATCGCCTCGCGATTGCAGCATGTGTGTCACGAAGAACCCGGCCTAGCGCCGGGTTTTTCTTTTCCGGTTCTGGCTCGGCACGCCGGGCGCCGGCTACGGTTAGACTCGAAACTCAGTTCCCACCGGAGTGCCGAGATGAATCCATTGATCCGACCCGAAGTGCGCGCTGCGGTCAGCGCCGAAGAATGGCAGGCGCGTGTCGATCTTGCGGCCTGCTACCGTCTGGTGGCCGCCTACGGTTGGGCCGATCTGGTGTTCACCCATATCTCGGCCAAGTTGCCCGGCCCCGACG
This sequence comes from Rhodanobacteraceae bacterium, assembly GCA_024234055.1. Taxonomy (NCBI): domain Bacteria; kingdom Pseudomonadati; phylum Pseudomonadota; class Gammaproteobacteria; order Lysobacterales; family Rhodanobacteraceae; species Rhodanobacteraceae bacterium. The sequence continues at coordinate 163,184 of JACKOW010000002.1, read as the reverse complement.
AACACTTTCTGATCAATCCCTACGGTGCGCTGTTCGAGGAGATCACCGCCTCCAGCCTGGTCAAGGTCAATCTGAACGGCGAAGTGATCGGTGAGTCACCGTTCCCGGTCAATCCCGCCGGATTCACCATCCACAGTGCCGTGCACGCGGCACGAACCGATGTCGGCTGCGTGCTGCACACACACACGGTCAACGGCATCGGCGTGTCGGCACAGAAGGGCGGTGTGCTGCCGATCTCTCAGCAATCGATCTTCGTGCTCTCCAGCCTGGGTTATCACGACTACGAGGGCGTCGCCCTGCGCGATGACGAGAAGCCGCGGCTGGTGGCGGATTTGGGTACGAACACCTTCCTGATGTTGCGCAATCACGGTTTGCTGACCGTGGGCCCGACCATTGCCGACGCCTTCCTGGCGATGTATCTGTTCGAGACCACCTGCGCCATCCAGCTCCGGGCTCAGTCCGGCGGTGGCGAACTGGTCCAGGTGCACCCGCAGATTCTGGCCACGGCTCAGCAGCAGGCGCAGCAGGTCACCCGCAATCTGGGCGGCGCCCTGGCGTGGCCGGCCTTGCTGCGGAAACTGGATCGTATTGATGCCAGTTTCAGGGACTAGCCCGCATTTCTCACACCTGTTGCGGAGGGTCGCGCAGGGCTTTGCGACTAGCGCAAGGCGCGACGACGAGGAATGGTGATTCCATTGCGAGGAGGAGCAACGCTGCGATAGTCGCAAAGAACCAGCGAGGTCCGCAAAGCGGGCAGATGCAGCCAAACACTCCGTGACTGGTGCGTGCCTCGGAATCCCCTTTTTTCACTAGTAGATTGGGGGCATCTGCTCGCGCAGGTGTGAGAAATGCGGGCGTGCGCTCTGCAAGCTGCACGCGATCCGAGTTGGCATGAAGCCGACCCACGAAGCCAATGGCATGGCAGTGGTAACCGAGTCTTGCGTGCGCGACCGGTAACGGCGGGTACGAAGCGTAGACAGGAATACACAGAGGTATGAGGTTGAACCCCGAAAATTTCATCGTCGAAGGTGCCGAGGGCTACGCCCGAGTTCCGCAGGCCACACGATCTGGCGAAATGCCTGACCCAGATCGACCTTCCGGGGGCATGGGCTCGTATCGAGGTGTACAGGATTGGTGTGGAACAGAGGAGATCCCGGTGTCACCACAGGGAAGTGGGCACCCGGCACAAGGCAAGAACCGAGTGCAGGGGGGTCAATGGCATGGGGAAGTCGGATGTCGTCGTAGTAGTGATGAAGCCTGCGAAGTCGCAGTTTGGCGAGTGGGTGGAGCGAAGGGCGGCACCGAGCAGGGATCCTGCGGGAGGGAACGATGGGCCGCACGCTGAGGTGGGAACCCATCTGCCCAAGACTTCGGCGGGTGCAGGAGAGGGCGCGAGCCCATCCGGAGGAGCAGTTCACGTCGCTGGCCCACTTGCTCGATGAGGGCTCGTTGTTGCGTGCTTACCGCGGCTTGCGGGCGGACGCGGCAAAGGGCATCGACGGCGAGAGCAAGGCCAGCTATGGAAAAGGATTGGCGGCACGGCTGCAGCAACTGCATGAGCGACTGCGCACGGGTCAGTACCGAGCGCAGCCGGCGAAGCGCGCGACGATCAAGAAAGCGGATGGCAGCGACCGGCCGTTATCGATCTGGTGCGTGGAGGACAAGGTCGTACAAGGCGCGGTGACCGAGGTGCTGAACAGCATTTTCGAAGCCGACTTCCGAGGGCTGAGCTATGGCTTCAGGCCGCAGCGCAGTGCGCATATGGCCTTGCAGGCGGTGCAGACGGTGCTGCAGAAAGGACGCGTGAACTGGGTATTGGACCTGGATCTGAAGCAGTGTTTCGATCGCATCGAGCACGAGGCATTGCGACAGGCAATCAGGCGCAGGGTGACCGATCGCAGTCTGTTGCGACTGATCGACAAATGGCTGACGGTCGGGGTGGTGGAGCAGGATGGCAAGCGGACACGGCAAACGTGCGGCACGCCGCAAGGGGCGCCGATTTCCCCGCTACTGGCGAACATCGTGCTGCATGAGGCGATGGACGAGGTGGTGGTGGAATGGCGTCGGACAGCGGCGCGCGGCGAGGTGTACATGGTGCGCTATGCCGATGACGCAGTCCTGATGTTCGAGCATGAGGAGGATGCGGTAGCGCTGCGAGCGGTACTGGAGACGAGTCTGGCGCGCTACGGGCTGGAGATGAATGTGGCCAAGACCCGCTTGCTGGGTTTCGGCCGCACACCGCCGGGCGGGGGCAAATCCGGGAGTTTCGACTTTCTCGGGTTCACGCACATCGCCGGCCAGGATCGCCAGGGCCGCTATCTGGTGCGACGTCAAACGATGGCGAAGCGCTTCCGGCGCAGCCTGACGCTCGCCCGTGAGTGGTGCCGCGCGCACCTGCACGATCCCTTGCGCACACAGTGGGCTGAACTGAGTGCCAAATTGAAAGGCCACTACGCGTACTACGGCGTGCGCGGCAACATGGATGCGCTCAAGCGTTTCCGCGCCGCGGTGCGAGCGATCTGGATCAGTGTGCTGATGAAGCGCAGTCAGACGTCTCGTCTCCCCGTCGTGGTGGCGCTGGTCGACACTCACTTCGCGCTGCCGACTCCCCGCATCACCCACCCGGATGATTGGCTCCCGGTCTCGCCGGGTTACCTGCTTGGAAGAGCCGGATGCGGGAAATCCGCCCGTCCGGATCTGTGAGGGCGAAAGCCTGTAAAGGCTTAGCTACTCGACTAGCAGTGCCCTTCCGGCCCCTGGATCATGGGATCGCCCCATTCGGGCATTGCCGGCGCGTCTGTCAGTGACGTTGCCGCAGGGGCGGGCGTAGCCAACGCGGATGCCGGCACCCAGTCGGCGGGTGTCAGCACTGGCAGGCCGTGACGAATGCGGGCGCGATCGCATTGATCGCTGGCGCGTCCATGCTCCCACGAGGCTTCGACTTCCCGGCAGGGGCCTGGTCTTTGCGGATAGATGCGGCAATGCGCGGCCGTGCCAACGGTTCCGCCCAGTGCTATGCAGCGGCCACGATCGGCCGGGTCCATGCGCATGGATACCCTCAGGGGATCGAGCTTTTCTGTCAGATCCGGATCTATGCCGAGCGCTTCGGCTTCGCTCCAGTACATGGCAACGAGATAAGTGGCACAACAAGCGCCGCAACGCAGGCAGGGATGGGTCATGAGCTGGCTCCAGGAGCGCGCAGCATATCGCTGAATTCGATCCTGCAATCAGCACTGGCAACGCTGTATCCGAACCGGAAAGCCGGCGTTCAGATTGCCAAACTGGAGCTGCTCCAGATCCGGGATCGACGGCATCCGGCCCTGGCTCCCAGCTGTACCAATGACCACTGGTGGACACCTGTCCGCTGACGGCACTCTGTGGTCACCCGGGCCGACCGGCCCGGATTGTTCAGCACCGGGGAGGGTGGAATGAACGCACGCATGTCAGTGAGTCTGATCTTCGGTATTGGTCTGGTCTATGCCAGCGCAGCGACAGCCATCTGTGCAGACAATGTGGTTCTGGTGCATGGCAACACCGGCAGCCCAGCCGATTTCGACAACACCTACAATGAGTTGCGCGCTCGCGGCTATGCCAGCAACCAGATCTATAGGCCCAGCTGGGGCAGCGCCTACTGCGCGGCCTGCAACGATCACTATGGCAGTGAGGAAACGCCGGTGGCCAATGCCTTGACCCAGGCCAAGGCCAGTTCCTGCACCGGCAAGATCGACGTCATCGGCCACTCGATGGGCGCCACACTGGCGGCGCGCGAGATCAGCAAGCTGGGCCTTGCGGGCTCGGTGCAGACCTTCGTGGGCATCGCCGGGGCTTTTCGCGGCCTCTGGAGTTGCGGCAGCTATCCCTACAATGTCTGGAGCAGTACCTGCGGCGCCTGGGGCCTGTCGGTGGGCAGCCCCTTCGTCAACAGCCTGCAGGGCCAGGTCTTCGGCGCGCGCTCCTATTCGATCAAGTCCTGGAGTGACCAGATCGTCTGTTCCACCGGCTTCTGTACCGTGGGCGGCGTGCATTCGTCCACGGTTCCCAATGAAACCGGCACCGTGACCTTCGTGCTCGGACATTTCGGACTGGTGACCAGCACCGCGACGACCCAGGTCAATCTGATTCAGTAGCGCAATCTATGGACTGGTTCCGGTTGCATCTGGCGGTGCGCCTATTCCTGCATCAAACAGGGGGCAGGGAGCGGGGGGCAGGGGACCAACGTCGCGGCACGGTCAGATCATGCGTCGAGGTTGGACCTCTGCCCCCTGCCCCTTGCCCCTTCTATTTATGGCCTAGGAATCAATGAGGTAGCGCATGTTTGGTGAGAGCAAGTTCGTGTCGCGACCGCCGTCGCGCGATCCCCATAGCCTCAATGCCCCTGCCACGCACGGCTGACCAAGACCTCGTCGATCAGGGTGCGCAGGCGCACGCGGCCGGCCTGGATCCACTGCCACATGCGTGAGCGGTACTGGCCGCAATCGGAGATCTGGACCATCTCGTACAGATAGGAATCCGGCATGTCCCGGCGCAACCACGACAGCAGCAGCGTCCGATGGTGGCGATCCTCGGGGGCCTCGACTGCCCAGCCGTGGATCTGGCCGCTGTCCCAATGCAAGCGGCCATCGCGCCAAACCGCCGGGAAGTCGCGTGTTTCCGAGCGACCATTGGCCCAGCGGTAGATGTTGGTCTGGTGATAGGGGTAGGGGCCGGATTCGGGCAGCCGGCAGATGAGACGCGAATCGTGCTCGTCGACCAGATGGCCGGCGGCGTCCAGATAGCGGTAGTGCCCCTCCCAGATACCCTCGTGCCGCGCCAGCACAGGCATTGCAGTCTTCAGGTCAAGCATCGGTGATGCTCCCGGCTCAGATGGTCGTCACAGCCTACTCCGAGTTGCGCCGCCGCGGGATTGATCGAGGTCATCAGCCGCGGCCGGGGAGCGAACTCGCCTCAGGGAATCAGTCCAGACGAGCGCCTTCCGGGAACAGGAAGAAGCCCTGCGGCGCCGGCCAGTAGAACCACAGTTCAGGCTGGCGTTCCAGCGCCGACAGGAATCGGTCGTTGAGGATATCCACCAGGGCACCCAGATCCTGGGAGTCGGGTAGATCGATCAATTCCAGCGCACGCTGACGGGTATTCCAGTCCAGGCGCACATCGAAACAGCGACGAGGTCCTTCTGTTTGCAGCGCCAGCTTGAGAATGCCGCTGCGCCACCAGGCCTGGCGCTCGCCCGGAAAGCGTACGCTGACCAGGCCGGTATTGGGGCGCGGCGGCGTGTCGGCTGCCACGCAGACCAGTCCGCCGGCCGCGATGGTCTGGGCTATACGCTCGCGCGCGCCGCCGGTGCCGATGCCGCGATTGCCGCAGACCACGGCGACCATGTGCAGGCGCAGGCGCATGTAGGCGTAGCGAGCCAGGCCCACGCCCGGGGGGCGCGATTCCAGCGAGCGATACACCAGATGGACCTGGAATCCGGCCGCACGCAAGGTGGCCAGTGCCGGCAGGCCCTGGTTGAAGTTGAAGAAGTAGCACAAGCCACCGTTGCGGTCGGCTGCCATGGAGCCCTGTAGCGGCATCGTGGCAGCGAGCCCACGCCAGCCCCGCCCAAGGGCGCGAAACACATCTGCATGTTCCAGCAGAAAGCCGAAACGGAAGCGCCGGTCGAACTGTTCATCATGTCGGGGCAGTCCCAGCATCTCGCGACCGCCCCGACTGCCCGCCACCTCCTCGCGCATCAGCAGCGGACTCGCGGCCAGACGCCAGTAAAGGCGCAGGCACCAGCGCCAGGGCAGCACCGCGGCCAGACCCGGAACCAGCCACAGGGACAGCAGGTCGCGCAACTCGCGCTTGATGGCCAACCACATGAATGCAATCAGGTCTCGAATCAGGCGCCCGAGTCTAGCCCGCAATTCTCACACCTGCGCGTGCAGATGCCGCGATTCCGTCGCAGCGCAAGGCGAATCGGTGGCCACGCGGCACCGGCAGAGTGTACGGCTGCCAGGTATTCGAACGCCGGTTCAGCGCCGGCCGGCTCGCACGCCTGGGGCGATTGCGCCGATCGGCGTGTCAGCCGCCTTGCTCGTTCAGGAGCGCCTCCAGGGCTTGCACCCCGACTGGCGAAGCCATGACGATCAACGTGTTCCCCGGCTCCAGTTTGTGTTCGCCGGGCGGATTGAAGATCCATTGCTGACCTTGTCGCACTGCCAGCAGCACAAACTCGCGACCCTGCAGATTCAGGTCGGCCAATGGCTGCGCCTGGAAGTGCTCGCCCAGTCGTACTTCCTCCATCCGGAGTTTTTGCTCGCTGCGCAGCATTTCATCCAGAAAGGTCTGCACATTGGGTCGAACCATGGCCGTGGCGATGCGCAGGCCACCCGTGAAGTCCGGTGAGACGATGGCATCGGCTCCGGCCTTGCGCAGCTTTCTTTCGTTGCGTATGTCGTGGCAGCGCGCCACCACGCGTAGCGATGCATTGAGCTGACGCGCCGTGAGGGTGATCATCAGGTTGCGGCTATCGTCTCCGGTGACGGCAAACACGCCCTTGGCGGATGCAATATTGGCCGCCAGCAACAGATCCTCGTCGCTGGCATCCCCGTGCACATAGAGCAGGGTGGGTTCCTTGTCCTTGTGCTCGCGCAGGATCGGCATGCTCTCGTCGATGACCACGTACCGACGATGAGTCGCTTCCAGTTCCAGGGCGACATTGCGGCCCACGCGACCGTATCCGCAAACGATGTAGTGCCCTTTCAGCTTCTTGATCGCTTGTTCCATGCGCTTTCTCCGCAAGGCCAGATTGATGTCGCTTTCCAGTATCCAGACCGTCAGGGTCGAGAACAGAAACCACAGGCTGCCCAGTCCGGCCGCGCCAATGAACACGGTGAACATGCGACCGCCGCTGATGTGCGACAGATCGATGATCTCGTCGTAGCCGATGGTGGTGGTGGTGATGAAGGTCATGTAGAAGCAGTCGAACCACGAGTACCCGGGCCCGCCCAGCAGCTTGTAGCCCAGCGTGCCGATCAACTGCACGCCCAGCAGAGCGCCCATGCCCCAGAGCATCTTCACGCGGAATCGGTTGACCAGTGGGGCGTTCATGTTCGGGGTCCGAGCCTGGAGTCACCAACAGCATCATGCTGCAAGCCGGATTCTATCCAGCCGCCCGACTCTGTCCCGGTGTCTGGATCAAGGTCGCAGTTCCCCAAGGCGAGGGCTTCCACCCTGCGTCGGGCGATTGGCGTACCAGCCGCGCCTTGGGGGCACGCCGCAGGTGGCTGAGCGCCTTGACACCGATCCTGGCTCGCCCCGGCCCGGATTCGGCACCGGCTTCCGAGGAAATGGTCGCTGAGGGCTATTCGAAGCCGTTGGCAAATACGCTCGCGGACACCGCCGTGCACTGGCCCGGCGCCTGGACGTGATTGACGGCCACATCATCCACCCACCAGCCCTGGCCACCGGTATTGGCGTCGGTGGAGAAGCGCCAGCGCAGCTGAATCGTGCCGCTGTAGGCCGACAGGTCGAAGTTGACCGGATTCCAGTTCAGGTTGGAGCCGGTGAAGGCCGGTTGGCTGTTGGGGAAACCGCAGGCGTCGCTGCTGTTGGAATTGTTCATCGCAGCCGGATATCCGCCCACCGGACTGATCACCTGCCAGTTGCTGCCGCCGTCGGTCGAAATCTCCACCAGGCCGGCGTCCCAGCCGCTCTCGATGTCGTAGCGGGTCTGGAAACTGAGGGTGGCGCTCTGGCCCGGGGTGATGGTCAGGGCAGGGCTGTACATGGCCAGGCAGTTGCCGTTGGGGTAGGTGGAGTAGTAGCTGCGGCTGCCGCTGAAGGCCACATCGCTGACCACTTCCCAGCCGACATGACGCTGCGCACCGGTGGTATTGAGAATAGGCTGGCCCAGTTCCGCGCCGCTGACAAACTGGCCATCGACGAGCGGCCCGGTTGCGCTGGTGCTGAGGAACACCGGGTTGTTGTCGCCGCTGCCCTTGCCGGCATCCACGGCCTGGACGCGGTAGGCATAGGGTGTGTCGTAGGCGGCGGTGGTATCGGAAAATACAAGGCCACTGAGGCCGGCAACCAGCGTACTCGATTGCGCGGCATTGAACTCGGTGCCGGATGAACGCTCGACGGTATACGTCACCGGTCCGTTGCAGCGAGCGCTGCCGCCGGGCCAGGCCAGATCAATCGCGCAACTGCTGCTGCCAGCCGACTGGGCACTGGCGATGCCGGCGAAACTGGGTGGCGCAGTACACAGCCCGGTGGTCTGCGCAGCCTGGCAGGTGGAGAACTCGGACACGCAGCGTTGATCGGCGCTGCGCTGGCGCACACGGTAGCCGTAGCTGATGCCGCCAGAGACTGGCGAGTCGATCAGGCTGTTGCTGGTGAGTCCTTCAGCAATCTGGGTTTCCGGGCCGCCGCAGCCATCGATGGACCGGTAGACCTCGAAGCTCGCGCCGGCTTCACCCGGAGCCCAGTTCAGCGCGATCTGCTGATCGCCGGCGGCCGTGGCACTGAGGCCAGTGACGGCGTCGGGCCCGGTGCACAGATTCGGCTCCAGCACGAACAGACCATTGCTGATGTCGCTCAGGATAACGGTGCCGCTGGCGAAATAGGGATAGATGCTCCAGGCGCCACTGGTGCCGGAGGCGTTGCTCTCGGGGTGGGTGTCGAAGTACGCCGCTTCGGTAATGGTGCCGCCGTCGATCTGCGCCAGATCGAGGATGCGCAAGCCCGAGAGGTAGTTGGACAGATAGGCGTAGCGGCCCTTGACGTAGAGATTGTGGTCGGTCGCCGCCACGGCCGCGGTGTAGGTCATGTGCAGTTGCGGCGCGTCCAGATCGCTGACGTCAAAGACATAGGTGCGGGTGTTGTGGCCGAAATCGATCTCGTCGATCTCGTCGTTGACCAGGAAATAGCGGGCGTCGTCGGTCAGCCAGCCCTGATGGGTGTACGAGCTGCCGCTGTAGCCGGTGCGCGAGATCTGCACCGGCGCGTTCTTGTTGGTGACGTCGACGATGGTAATGGTGTCTTCGTTGGCGGCGAGGCAGATCTCTCGGCCGATGTAGTTGGCGTCCGGACCGGAATAGTTCACGCACTGGGCGTCATGGGTGTAGCCGTCGCTGCCGAAACAGCCGGCGAAGGTGGGTGTCAGCGGCGCGCGGATATCGATGGCGTGCAGTCCGGCATTGCATTGTTGCGTGCCCTGGCGTGATCCCACCGCATAGGCAAAGCCCGAATCGGTGTTGATGACGATGTTGTGGGCACGCCCGAACTGGTTGTAGTGGGCATCTTCGGTGAAGGTGGTGGGCGGATTGGCAACGCTGCGCAATCGGCGCAGATCGAAGACCTGCATGCCGTGGCTGGTGGCCTCTGAGACGATGAAGGCGTAATAGCCGCGGGTCTTGATGTCGCGCCACGAGGAGTTGCCACTGTGGGTGGGCAACACGCCCAGACGGATCGGGAATTCAGGATCGCTGATATCAACAAAGGCGGTGCCGTTGTTGAGCCCCATCAGGGCGTATTCCTTGCCGGTGTCCGGATCGGTCCAGCCCCAGCTGTCGTTGCCTGAGCTGCCGCCGAGTTGTGCCAGCGTGATGTGCGCGGCGAGATTGACGTTGGAGCAGGGATAACCTTCCGCCAACCCGGCAACACAGGGTGTGGCGTGGGCGGGAACCGGTGCTTGCGGCGAGGCGTGGGCGGACACGGCCACAACTGCGCTCAGCAGTATTACAAGCATCCATCGGCTCACAGTGGCATCTCGCGCAAGAAAGTTCGGAGTTAAGGTTAGCGCAAGCCGATCTTCACAGGTGTGATTGGGGTAGCGGCGTGGGGCACGAGGGCACGAGGGCGAGAGGGCACGAGGGCGAGAGGGCACGAGGGCACGCAAGATCAAAAGCCTGCGTCTACACTGCCTTTGCGTGCCCTCGTGCCCTCGTGCCCTCTCGCCCTCAATTCAACGAGAAGCGGCGTGCAGACGGGAACGCGCTTGTGCCGCCCGCGCCTCGCGGCCATCCTCTGGCACCAACAGGGTCATGGAACACAGCCGCATGAGCGATCTGGTGATCTTCGATGTCGACAGCCTGCAACCCGAACTGAGCGCGCCTCCGCCGGAGCGGATCATTGCCGGCAACCCGCAATTTCGGACCTGGAATTTCGATGAGGCGAGCGGTGGTCTGTACGCCGGCATCTGGGAATCCACACCTGGCCACTGGCGCATCCACTACGATGAATGGGAGTTCTGCCAGATCCTGTCCGGCGAATCGGTGCTGCACGAGGACGGCGCCGGATCGACCCACCTGAAGGCTGGCGACTGCTTCGTGATCCGCCCGGGCTTCCGCGGCAGCTGGGAAGTGCGAGTGACCACGCGCAAGACCTATGTCATTCGGCTGTGAGAGGCTTGCACGAGGGCGTGGCAGAGCTTTTGTGGGTCCGGACTTGTCCGGACGCTCTCCGCACGGGCTGGGGGGAAGCGTAGCCCGATGTGCCGCGCAGCGGCTCACCGGGGCTCTTTGGCGTCACTGTTGCGAGAGTGCGAGAGAGCTTTTGTGGGCCCGGACTTGTCCGGACGCTTCTGCCAGGCCGGAGCGAGCAGCGTCCAGACAAGTCTGGACCCACAAGAGCCCGAACCCCTTGGCCTTTCCCGTGCCCCGTGCCCCGTGCCCCGTATCCGTGTTTTCCCCACCTTTACGAGCTGCCATGAACCAACCCAAACACGAAAAATACCGGGCGCTGATCGACTACTGCAGCGATCTCACAGCAGAACCCTGCGCCATCGTGCATCCCTGCAATGCCAGTTCTCTGGCTGGCGCGGTGCGGGCCGGCGAACTCAATCTGATCGTGCCGATACTCGTGGGGCCAAGACAGCGCATCGAGGCGGTCGCCCGCGAGTCCGATCTGGATATCAGCAAGCTGGCGCTGATCGACACGCCGCACAGCCATGCCTCGGCGGCAAAGAGTGCCGAGCTGGTGCGCGAAGGTCAGGCGCGCATGCTGATGAAGGGCAGCCTGCATACCAACGAGTTGCTGGAGGTGGTGGTCTCGCGCGATGGCGGCTTGCGTACCGAGCGCCGGATCAGCCATTGTTTTGTCATGGACGTGCCGGTGCTGGATCGGGTGGTCATCATTTCCGACGCCGCGGTCAACATCTTCCCGACGCTGGCTGAAAAGGTCGACATCGTCCAGAACGCCATCGATCTGGCCCACGCGCTGGGCAACCACGAGCCCCTGGTGGCCATCCTGTCGGCGACCGAATCGGTCAACCCCAAGATCCAGTCGACCCTGGACGCGGCGGCCTTGTGCAAGATGGCCGATCGCGGCCAGATCACCGGCGGCCTGCTCGATGGTCCGCTGGCGCTGGACAATGCCGTCAATCTCAATGCAGCCCGGATCAAGGAGATCGATTCGCCGGTGGCTGGCCGTGCCGATATCCTGATCGCGCCCGATCTGGAAGCCGGCAACATGCTGGCCAAGAGCCTGAGCTTCATGGCCGACGCCGATGCGGCAGGCATTGTCGTCGGCGCCCGGGTGCCGATCATTCTGACCAGCCGCGCTGACAGTCTGGAAACGCGGCTGGCGTCGTCGGCCATTGCAGCCTTGGTCACCCGTTACAGACAGCTGCAGTTGGCCAAGGCCGTCCAGGGTGACCCGGCAAGGGGTTGAGCACGCATGGAAGGCCATGTCCTGGTGCTGAACGCGGGCTCCTCCAGCCTCAAGTTCGGGCTGTATGAGGGTGCCTCGAAACCTCCGGCCGTGCGCCTGCGCGGACAGATCAGTTCGCTGTCGCAGCGGCCGCATTTCAAGGTACACGACGATCAGGGTCGGAGCCTGTGCGAGCGCAGGCTCGAACAAAGCACGGGTCTGTCACAGGCGGCCGCGCTGGACTATGTGCTCGACTGGCTGGCCGAGTCGGCCGGCGCGCAAACCATCACGGCGGTAGGCCATCGGGTGGTCCACGGCGGCATGGCCCATGCTGAACCAGTGCTGCTGAGTTCATCGGTAATGGCTGAGTTGCGCGAACTGGTGCCGCTGGCGCCCTTGCACCAGCCGCACAATCTGGCGGCCATCGAGCGCATCGCCGAGCGTCATCCTGCGCTGCCCCAGGTGGCCAGCTTCGATACCGCCTTCCACCGCAGCAACAGCGAAGTGGTGCAGCGTTACGCGCTGCCCGAGGCGCTGCACCAGGCTGGCGTGCGTCGTTTCGGCTTTCACGGTCTGTCCTATGCCTATGTCGCGGGCGTGTTGAAGGATCACGATCGGCGCGCCGCCGAAGGCCGCACCATCGTGCTGCATCTGGGTTCCGGGGCCAGTCTGTGCGCGCTCAAGGGCGGCGTCAGCGTCGCCAGCAGCATGGGTTTCAGTGCGCTCGATGGCCTACCCATGGCCAGCCGCTGCGGCGCTCTGGATCCGGGCGTGATTCTGTATCTGCTGCAGGAACGTGGCATGACTGCCGATCAGGTGCAGGATCTGCTCTACCAGCAATCGGGATTGCTCGGCCTGTCGGGCTTGTCCGGCGATCTGCAACGATTGAGCGAATCGCCCGCCGCTGCGGCCCGGCTGGCCATCGATGTGTTTGTCTATCGCATCGTCCGCGAGATCGGCTCGCTGGCGGCGGCACTCGGCGGGCTCGATGCGCTGGTGTTCACGGCCGGCATCGGCGAGCACTCGGCGCGGGTGCGGGCCGGGGTGTGCGAGGCGCTGGACTGGCTGGGCATGCGCCTGGACGCTCGCGCCAACGATCGGCACGAGGCCCGGATCAGCAGCCACGACAGCGCCCTGCTGGCCCTGGTGATCGCCACCGACGAAGAGTGTGTCATCGCCGCCGACGCAGCTCGCGTGCTGGGCTGAAACGAAGGCTGGCGCGGTCTCAGAGCTTGCCCAGGGAGAGTTCGATGATCTCGGTGGTCATCTGTTCCTGACGCGCGCGCTGAAAGCTGCCCTGCAGTTCGGCGGCAATCTGTTTGACATTGGATTGGGCTCTGGACATGGCGGCAGCGCGGGCCGCGTTTTCGGCTGCGAAGCCCATCATCAGAGCCTCGCACAATTCGGCAAACACGTATTCGCTGACCAGCGCCGAGAGCAGGGCATCGGCTGGGAGTGTGGTCAGTGGCGCGGGCGCCGTCGATCGCGGGAAGCGCCCGAAATCGAAGGGAAACAGGATGCGGCGAATCAGCGACTGTCCGGCATTGGCCGCATCGGCGTAGAGCAAGACGATCTGGGTATCGGCTGTCTGCGCCAGGCGCTCGAACAGGGCATCGGCCAGCTGATTGGCCAGGTCCGGCACTTCGTTGGCATGCAGGGCGCTCTCGCTGGACCAGACGGGCGTCGCATCACGTTCCTGCAGCGCGGACAGCGTGCGACTGCCGACCGCCAGCAAGGCGTTGCCGCGCTGGTACTCGGTCAGCGCGGCATCGGCGATGCGCTCGGCAAAGGTGCCGGAAAAGCCCTGGGCGGCACCGATGACGATGGCCATGCCGCGCTGTTCGGCCGGTTTCGCGGTGGCCGCGGGCAGCATCGACAGCGCGGTCGACAGCGCCGCAGCCACGCTGGCCTCATGAGCGTGGATGGCGTCCAGATGGGTGCGCGCTTCCAGTTGGTGGGCGACGGCCAGCGCGCGCAGCGTGGAGACGATGGTCTCGATCTCGCGCACATTGACCAGGCGATCGTTGATCTGCTTGGTCTTGTTCACGCGCTGGAGACCGTGCTGGCGGTTTGTGCCGGGGTCATCGCTGCACGCACGCAGCCAAGCAGGATCTTGCGCGATGCCTCATCGATGACATCGGCCGTGACATCAAGATTGGCCAGGGCGGGCTCGGCGCCGAGCGCAGCCGGCAGCGCCGCCTTCAGCGCCGGGAACTGTTCGACCGGCAGTGCATCCAGAATGCCCTCAGCCAGCGCCGCCAGCAGCGCGATCTGGGCGAGGATGGAGATCGGTGCGAAGCGCTCCTGCGCCAGCAGCGCGCCGATGCGTTCGCCATGCTGCAGGCGCTTTTTCATCGCGGCATCGCCAAAGCCGCCGAAGCGCGAGAACATCTTCATTTCCAGATATTGCGCGTAGTCCAGTCGCACCCGTCCGGCCACGGAGCGCAGGGCGCCGGCCTGAGCCTTGCCGCCGACGCGGCTGACGCTGAGACCGATATCCACTGCCGGCCGTTGATTGCCCGCGAACAGCGCCGCCGAGGTGACGATCTGGCCATCGGCGATCGAGATCAGATTGGTCGGGATGTAGGCCGAGAGATTGTCGGCTTCGATCTCTGCGATCGGCAGGGCGGTGAGAGATCCACCGCCGCGCGCGGCCGAGAGTTTGGCCGAACGCTCCAGCAGTCTGGCATGCAGATAGAAGATGTCGCCGGGATACGCTTCGCGACCTGGTGGCTGGCGCGACAGCAGCGCCAGCTCCCGATGGACGGCGGCGTGCTTGCTCAGATCGTCGTAGATGATCAGGGCGTGGCCGCCGCGATCACGCACCCACTCGGCCATGCTGGTGGCGGCAAAGGGTGCCAGCCAGCGCAGACCGGGCTCGGCACTGGCCGCGGCGACCACGAAGATGCTGCGCTCCAGCGCCCCTTGTTCGCGTACCGCTTCGATCACGCGTCGCACCGCCGTGGCGCGCTGGCCGATGGCGACGTAGATGCAGACGAGATCGCTGTGTTTCTGGTTGAGCATGGCGTCGACCGCGATCGAGGTCTTGCCGGTGCTGCGTTCGCCGATGATCAGCTCGCGCTGGCCGCGGCCGATGGCAAACAGCGCGTCGATCACCAGCAGGCCGGTGGCCAGCGGCTCGCTGACAAAATCGCGATCAATGATGGCTGGCGCAGGACGCTCGGTGGGTAGCGACTCGGAGGCGTCCACCGGGCCCAGTTCATCCAGCGGCCGGCCCAGCGGATCGACCACCCGTCCCAACAGCGCCTCTCCGACCGGCACGGACAGCAGCCTGCCGCTGCGTTTCACTTCGGATCCGGCTTCAACGGCGGTGGCCGGATCGAGAAAGGCCGCCTGCAGCGCATCTTCGTCCAGATTCATCACGAAGCCGCGCACGCCCCCGGCGAACAGCAATAGCTCGCCCTGTCGGGCACCGGGCAATCCGGAGACGTGGGCCAGACCATCCGCCAGCGCAGTCACCACGCCGGTTTCCTCGGCCTGTGGACCGAGCCTGGTCGCCGCCAGTCGTGCTTTCAGCCGCTCCAGTGGCGGGTCAATCGCCATGCTTCATCGCATCGGCGAGGGTCTGCAGATCGTGCGCCAGCGAGTTGCGGAGCACGCCCGAGCCGGAACGCAGCTCCAGTCCGGCGATCAAGTCGGGATCGGTCTCGGCGCGCCAATCGACGACGCCCAGCGGTGCCAGCAGCGCACGCAGGGAATCGACTTCGGCCGGCTCCAGCGGCTGCGCCGCCAGCAGTCGCAGCTGGCCGCCAGCCAGCAGTTCGCGTCGGTTCTGCTCGGGCATCGCTGTCAACGCCTGCACCAGGCGCTCGCCATAGCCGGATGCCGTCGGCGGCTGCGGCATGGCAGCCAGTGCCCGGCGGGCCATCGCTTCGGCCAGATCACGGGCCCGCTCCAAGGTCTGTGCCTCGGCCTGCTCGATGGTCTGGGCGGCCGTTGCCTTGGCTTCGGTCATGATTTTCGCCGCCTCGCGCCGCGCATCGTCGAGCAGGGCACGGGTGTGGGTCTCGCTCTCGGCCTGCAGCGCTGCGAGCAGATCGTGTCGCGCTGCCGCAGTCTGATCGGCTTGCGCCTGTGCCGCTGCTGCGGCCTTTTCCGATGCCGCACGCGCCGCCTGGGCGGCGTCCAGTGCACGCTCGGTGTCGGCCTGGCGCCGGGCCACGATGGCGGCGATCGGCTTGAACAGGAAATGATGCAGGATCGCCAGCAGCAACAGCACGTTGGCGATCTGAAAGCCGAAGGTGGCCCAGTCAAAGCTCATCGCTTCATTTCACGAAGGGATTGGCGAACAGCAGCAGCAATGCGATCACGAGGCAGTAGATGGCCATGGTTTCGATCATGGCCAGGCCCACGAACAGCGTGCGCGAGATGGTGCCGGCGGCTTCCGGTTGGCGGGCGATGGCGTCCATGGCGGCGGCCACCGCGCGGCCCTCGGCCAGCGCCGGCCCGATGGCGCCGAACGACACCGCCAGGGCGGCGGCAATGATGCTGACCAGATCGACATAGTTCATGACTGTTTTTCCTTGTCCTTGGGGCTGCCTTCCTCGACCGCTGCGGCGATGAACACCAGGGCGAGCATGGCAAAGATGTAGGCCTGCACGGCGCCGGTCAGCAGATCCAGCGCCATCAGCGGTATGGGAACCAGCAGACCGGTCAGCGAGAGCACGATGCCGATGACGAAGACGCCGCTCATGACGTTGCCGAACAGGCGCACCATCAGTGAAAAGGCGCGCGTGATCTGCTCGATCAGATTGAGTGGAATCATGATCCAGCTGGGGCGCAGGAAGCTCCTCAGATAACCGATCAGGCCCTGTTCGCGCACCCCGTAGCCGATGGTGGCGAGGAACACGATCAGCGTCAGGGCGGCGTCGGTCTCGATGTGCGCCGTGGGCGGTTCCACCAGCGGCACCAGCGAACTCCAGTTGGCCGCCAGGATGAACAGCAGCAGGGTGCCGATCAGACTGCGCAGGCGTGACGGGTCGCCCGGGACCGAAGCTCGGATCTGCTCGTCGATGGCGCCGACCATCAGCTCCAGCAGGGCCTGGGTCTTGCCCGGCCGGATCGACAAGCGACGGGTCAGCAGCCACGAGGCCAGCGCCAGTGCAGCCACGATCAACCAGGTGGTCAGCACGGTCCAGCTGACCGGTATGGGGCCCAGCATGAAGGCGATGCTGACATTCAAGGGTGACTCGGTCATGGGGTCTCCTTTGGCGCGCGTCGCATCACCAGCACACGGCCGATGTACACGCCGGCCGCGGCGGCCAACAGGGTGCTCGCGCCGAGCCGCGCGCACAGATACAGGAACAGCGCCAGCATCAGTATTCGGGTGATTTGCAAAAGCACCGCGGCCGGCTCACCGGCAACGAGCCGCTCAGCGACGCGACGCAAACTGCGGAAGTGCAGCCAGCCCAGGGCCACGCCCGCCAGCAGGGCGCCGCTCCAGAGTCCGGCATGGGCGAGCACACCGCTCATTGTTGATGCATCCAGCGCAAGGCCAGCCACAGCCCCAGTGCCGCGCCGAGCATGGTCATGGCAGCGGTCAGGGTAATGCCGGTGGTCAATCGATGATCGAGCCAGCTGCCGGCGAACACGCCGAGCAAGGTGGGGACAACGATGATCCAGCCGAGGACGCCGATCTGGCCGAAACGACGGGCGAGGGAGGGCTCGGGGTCGCGCTCCCCGGCCTGCTGCCGCTGTTGGGTGCGACGGGCGGCCTCCGCCAGATGCGCCGCCTGATCCTGATCCCGAGTGCTCATTGGAAATGCTCCGCCAGCGCATCGCTGCCCGGTTTGGCGGCGAGGCGTTGCATCAAACTGCGGATGGCCTGCGCCTGCAGCCGGGTGTGCTCGGCACGGGCGGCACGCGTGACATCCTGGCGCGCCGCCATCTGCGTGGTCACCAGATGCTCCAGTGCGGCCAGATCGTCGCCAGCCACCGCCTCGCGGCAAGCCACCCGTACCTGCTGGCCGCCAGCCACACTGAGCACGCCACCGCGCAGGGCGCAGTAGTGCCAGATCGCATCCGTGCGGCGCCAGCGCAGTACCGAGGCGCCGAGCACGGTCAGCAAACCGGTGTGTCCGGGCAGGATGCCGAAACTGCCGCTGGCATCTTCGGCCCGCAGCGAGGCCACATCGTCGGCTTGCAACACGACTTCCAGGGGCGTGGTGATGGTCAGCGACAGCAACCCGCTCATGCGGATACTCCCTGGCGCGAGGCCTCTTTGGCGCGGGCTTCGTCCAGATTGCCGATCATGTACAGCGAAGATTCGTCCCAGGCATCGCATTCACCGGCCAGAATGGCCGCGCAGCCGGCCACGGTTTCGGCCACCGGCACAGATCGTCCCGGCATGCCGGTGTAGGCCGAGGCCACGAAGAAGGGCTGAGTCAAGAAGCGCTGCAGACGCCGGGCACGACCCACCAGCAGCCGTTCCTCCCGGCCCAGTTCCTCCACGCCCAGCAAGGCAATGACATCCCGCAGCTCGCGATAGTGCTCGATCAGTTCGCGCAAGCGCCCGGCCACACGGGCGTGCTCCACACCTACAACTAGCGGGTCGAGCAGCACCGAGGTGGTGGCGATCGGATCGATGGCCGGATAGATGCCCTCGGCGGCCAGCTGTCTGGACAACACCACGGTGCTGTCCATGTGTGCACTGATGGCCGATACCGCGGGATCGGTGAAATCGTCGGCCGGCACATAGACCGCTTCGATGGCGGTCACCGAGGCCTTGCCCACCGAGGCAATCCGCTCCTGCAGATGGGCGACTTCGGATTCCAGCGTGGGCTGATAACCCACTCGCGAGGGCATGCGCCCGAGCAGACCCGAGACCTCCGCACCGGCCTGGACAAAGCGAAACACGTTGTCCATCAGCAGCAGCACATTGCGCGATTCCTCGTCGCGGAAGTACTCGGCGACGCTGAGCGCCGTGAGCGGCACGCGCCAGCGCGCGCCGGGTGGCTCGTTCATCTGGCCATAGACCAGCACGGTGCGTTCGAGCACGCCGCTCTGGGTCATCTCGTGCAGCATCTCGTGGCCCTCGCGGGAGCGCTCGCCGACACCGGCGAAGACCGAGATGCCGTCGTAGCCGGAGACCATGGCCCGGATCAGCTCGGTGACCAGCACGGTCTTGCCCACGCCAGCGCCGCCGAACATGGCCGATTTGCCGCCCTGCGCCAGCGGCGCCAGCAGGTCCAGCACCTTGATGCCGGTCGAGAACACCCTGGGCTGGCCGCGTTGCGAAGCCAGCGTCGGCGATTCGCGATGGATGGGGCGGCGCGGCGTATCGGCGGGCAGATCCGCCCGTTGATCGCCGGTGCGCCCCATCACATCCAGCAATCGACCGAGCACGGCCTGGCCTACCGGCACCTTCAGCGCAGCCCCGGTCAGGCGCGCGGGGGTGCCGCGGGCGATGCCCTCGGTGGATTGCAGGGCGATGACGCGCACGCGTTGCTCGTCCAGATGGGCCTGAACCTCGGTCATGACGATGCTGTCGCCAGAGTCGATCTCCACGGCTTCGTGGATGGCCGGCAGCGCTCCGTCGATGCGCAGATCGAGTACCGGTCCGCGAACCGAGATCACGTGGGCGGTCGATGGCGCCATGGCTGATTCCGTCATGCTGTGCGCGGGTTGCGGCATCGGACAATGCGGGAGAGACGATTGTAGGTAGCGGCCAGGCGACTCACCTTGCCCTGGAACAAAGTCTGACCGGCACGCCCGGGAGGATGGCGTTTCCTTCCCGGCTTCCCCGGTCGTCAACCCGGCTCCGAACCAGGGCGTGATCTAATGACGGCCTCTGCGACGCGAGGATCGTCAGCCTTGCAGCTATCAGACGATGAATGGGCGACCCGCCGGGCGCTGCTGGAGGCCACGCGCGAATTGCTCGGCGCCGGGCTCAATGGCGGCATGGCCGGCAACCTCAGCCTGCGCTTCGGCCAGGGCATGCTGATCACGCCGAGCGGCGTGCATCCGCGGGCCATGCGCGCCGAGCAGATGGTGCCGGTAGGGGCCGATGGACAGGCCGAAGGCCCATGTCTGCCCTCGAGCGAATGGCGCTTCCACCTGGACCTGTATCTGGCGCGACCCGAGGCTGGCGCCATCGTTCATACCCATGCGCCCTTTGCCACCGCGCTGGCCTGTCAGCGCCGCGAAATTCCGGCCTTTCACTACACCGTCGCGCGTTTTGGCGGCGACCAGGTGCGCTGCGCTGACTACGCCACCTTTGGTACAACGGAACTGTCGCAGGCGGTGCTGGCGGCCATGCGCGGGCGCAGCGCCTGCCTGATGGCCAACCACGGTGCCCTCGTGATCGGGCGTGATCTGAGAGAGGCGCTCGACCGTGCGGCTGAACTGGAACAGCTCTGCCAGATCTACTGGCATGCCCTGCAGGGCGGTGAGCCGGTGTTGCTGGATGCGGAACAGAT
Source organism: Rhodanobacteraceae bacterium (assembly GCA_024234055.1). Taxonomy (NCBI): domain Bacteria; kingdom Pseudomonadati; phylum Pseudomonadota; class Gammaproteobacteria; order Lysobacterales; family Rhodanobacteraceae; species Rhodanobacteraceae bacterium. The sequence goes on along the minus strand of JACKOW010000002.1, from coordinate 143,115 downwards.
GAGCCAGGTGCACCAGCGCTACCGCAGCTACGGCCAGCCAGGTTAGTGGCACTACGGTTCAATGACGCATCAATAACTTGCGGTACGGATTCATGGCGAGCGCTGCAGGTTGGGTTTGGGACGTGCTCAACTGGGTTGCTCTTCGAGCAGCCTGTTCCAGCGCCGCATGCGACCCATGGCACTGTACGTTTCGCCGCTTGCGCGCCACCATCCGGGCGCAGCGAACCCTGGAGTGAAAGGACTCATGCGCCGTATCTGGATTGCCCTGTTGGTGGCCTTTGGCATCGGCCTGGCTTGGTGGTGGGCCCAGCGCGAAACGCCTCAAGCAACGCCGGGTGGAATGGCAGGCGACAAACATCAGCAGGCACCCAAGACTGATTCGGCCTCGACGGTGGGGCAAGCTGATTCTGCCGTTCAGCCTGAGCGGCAGCGCGCCAGCGCAGGGCCCGGCAAGCAGGCCTCCACCGCTGCCGCTGCAGCGGCGCCGGAGAGCCAAAGCTTGCCCGCTCCCGGCCTGCCCTTGCGCGAAACCGCCACCGAACTGCTGGCAGCCAGCCGCGCCGGCAGCCTGCCGGCGACGCGCCGGCTGATGCAGGAGCTGAGCAATTGCCAGCGCCAGCGCTGGGCCAGCATGCGCATGGACATGATGATTGCCTTCGAGGACTCGCCGCGCGCGCATCGGGCCGGAGGCGAGCGCTTCCGCGAAGCCATGTCCTCGGCGGCCGAAACCGTGGCGGAACTCGCCGAACAGTGCGCCGGGCTGCCCTCCGATTTCGACGAGGCGATCCTGTTCGAGGTGCAGCGTCGTGCCGCCGATGCCGGCGATCTGGCCGGGCAACTGAGCTTTGCCCTGGTACCGGCGCTGTCGCTGGGCAAGTCGCTGCAACAGCTCGATCGACTGGAGGTCTACAAGACCAGTGCGCCGCAAGCACTGCAGCGGGCGCTGGAGCAGGGCAGCGGCCAGGCCGTGGCCGGGTTCATGGATGCCTACGAGCATGTGTTCGAAGGTTGGCGCGGCCGGCCCGCGGAAGGCACTGCGATGCAGACCCAGGCCATCCAGAAGATGATGGAAACCGTGCGCCCGTTGACCCCGATTCAGCAGGTGCTGGGCGAAGACCTGGCCGTGGCCTATCGCTATGCACTGCTGTGCAAGCGCGTCTGCAATGGTACCGATCAGGCCCGCGCCGAAAAGGCGACGGAGCGCCTGGCGGTGGCACTGGAACCCGCCCAACGCCGACTGGCGCGGGACGAGGCCGCCCAACTCTACGACCAGTATTTCCACGCCCAGGCACGCCCGGACGACATCGATCTGGAGGCGATGCGCGATGCGGTGCTGGGCTTCCGGCGGTAGCTGGCGTTTGAAAGGTCGGCCCAGGAGCCTTTTTTGTCCGCAAAGGACGCAAAGGACGCAAAGGAGAGCAAAGGCTCCAGATTGGGAGTGGCGCGACCTGGGGCCGTAAAGCGCGTTTTCTCAGTCGCTCTTCTTGGCGTTCTTCGCGTCCTTTGCGGACAACGATCTTGATCTTGCAGCGTTCGCGCTGCCGCCTAAGTCGTTGAGCGAGCACGGCGGTTTTCCAGGAACAAGGCCAGCAGACTGGCCGCGATCGCCACAGTGAAAGCCAGCACGCCCAGATTGATGCCGAGCAGCCTCTTCTCGCTGCCGTCGGAGAGCGTCATCGATCCGCCGTAGCTCGCGCTCAAGGCGTAGGCGAGCAAGAATCCGCCGGTCACCAGTCCGGACAGCAGTGCCGCCATTCGCAACTGGCCGCTGCGCCAGATCAGCCACAGACACGTCAATGCCAGGCCGCAATGGGTGGCCAGTTGCCAGACCTCGTGCAGGCGGGCGTGACCCGGCCACTCGGGGTTGTAGACATGGCTGGCATTGATCTCGAAGACTGGCACCACCAGACCGAACATCAGCACACCCAGACTCAGCAGCAGGCGTGCGGGCAAGCCGGGGCCGGAGAGCGACGGCCTGGAGTCCGAGGCTGGCGCCGGAGACGTTGCCCCGGTGGCGATGCGGAAACCCGGTGCGTGCGATTCCAGACCGAGGTCCGGCGGCGGCATCCAGTACACCCTTGCCGTTTCCAGGCCTTCCACCTCGACGTCAAGTCTGTTGCCGACGTCGAGGCCACACTGTTGGCAAAAGCGCTCGCTCAGCAGCAGGTACTCGCGTGAAGGCACCGAGTTCTTCAGCAGGCGATGAATCAGGATCACGGGTTCGCCGGCCAGTTCGGTGTACTGACGCCACTGGCGGATGGCGATCTCGCCCAGATGCACGAAAACCTTCAGCGAGAGCCCCGAGATGTTGGCGCAGGCGTCGCAATCGCAGTTCGAGCGCGCCCGTTGCAACTGCTGGCGTTGCGCATGGAAGGCTGCGAAGAAACGCTGCGCCTGCTGATGGACATCCTGGGCGACGGCCGTGAGTTCACGCTCGGTTTCGGCCTCGGCATGGAGCAGCAGGGCGTCGCCCTCGAACTTGTTCAGCGTCAGTGGATGCGCCGAGCCTTCGACGACTGCCGTCAGCAGATCGGCGATGACCTGTTCGGCGTGGATCAGTGCAATCTCGCGCTTGCGGATGAAGTCGGTGTAGCCGCTGATGTCGGCAATCACCAGTACGGCCTGAGTCAAACGCATGGCTCGCTCTCCGTTGGATTACCAGACGGCCTTGAAGTTGTCCGGCACGGCATTCCAGCGTCGGCCATAGACGTGCACGGCCCGCGTGGGCTGTCCCTGCGGGTCGACCAGTTCCCCGCCGGCCGCCAGCCAGGCCAGGATGCCGCCGCGCAGATTGACGGCATCAATTCCGCGTTGGCGCAGTTCCCGGGCGACAATGCCGCTGCGCAGTCCGACCGTGCAATAGACCACGACGCGGCTCCCGGCCGGAATCGATTCGGCATCGAAGATGGCGCCAGGGATGACTGAGACCGTGCGTTCGGCCTGGCTGCGCACGTCCAGCATCAGCGGCTGAGGCTGTGCCCGTCGCACTTGTTCAGCGAGAGTCACGGGCACATCTGCCACTTGCGGCTCGATCGCCTGTACCAGCGCTTCAATACGTTGCTTCAGCGCCGGATCTGGCGCGGTCTGGCCGGAGCTGACGGTCAATGCCAGTGTCAATCCGAGCACCGTCGCGATCACGGCGGGCTCCGATTGAGGTTCCAGTCATAGTCCAGGAAGTCGATCTCGTACTCGCCCATCGACACCTTGCGCGCCGAGCCGTCGTCCATGCCCAGCTCCTTGCGGTAGTGCGCCGCAAACGATGCGACCGAATCGGTGCCGCGGAAGGGTTTATCGAAGTCCTCGCCATACCAGTCGAAGATCTTCGACAGATACAGGGTCTGTTTCATCTCGTCGAAGTAGTTGCGCGAGCGGTCGCCCAGGAATCGCTCGGTCTGATCCTCGAGCTGGGCGTCAAGCTCGGCCGGCGTGTAGGCCTCTGGCCGCAGGGCCGGGCAACCCACCGACGCGCAGTTGACGGCGAAGTGTATGCGCGGGTCATCGTAGTCAGGCGCGCCACGAATCAGCCCGTGCTCGATGCCGTCGAGGCTCTGTTCCTCGCCAAACAGGGTGAAGAAGCGCTTCTTCCATGGCGAGGTGAACAGCGAGCCCAGATCCTTGATGGATTCCGGGGTCGTCTCGGCGCGCAGGATCAGCTCGACGGTGAAAGCATTGTAGGCATTGAGCAGAAAGGCCCGGCGCTGCGGTTTCATCCAGCCATCGAATTCGCGCCGCGGCACCGAGCTCAAACCGGCCAGATAGGCCTCCAGAATGGCCTGGTCGCGACGCATGCCCTCGTAGTCGACCTGGCTGGCGTGGCCGTCGGCTGTCCATTGCACGTGTTTGGACAGCAGACTGTTCCAGGTCGAATGCTGCTGGTCAAAGCCGGATTGCGCGGCCAGCGTTGTGCTCGCCAGCAGCAAGAAGATGGTCAGGACGCGGTTCATGCCAGTGCTCCGCCACAGCTGGAGCCTTGCCCGGCGGTACAGCCGAAGCAATGCCCCGCGACGCCGATCTTGCGTGGTAGCGGCGCGCTCAGCAGATCGCGCAGATGCACCGGGCGTTCCTCGCCGCCCAGCGGCAGTTTCAGCATCTGGTTGAAGTCGCAGTCATAGAGCTGCCCCTGGTAATCGACACTGATCAGGCTGCGGCACATCACATGGGACAGGTTCTCGTCGCGGTGCGAATTCACCAGCGTCTCGATGTAGCTGTCGAACTTGCCCTTGGAGATCAGCCAGGATCCAAAGCGCTGGATCGGCATGTTGGCCAGGGCAAACAGTTCATTGAATTCGATGCCGAAATTGTCGCTGAGCAGGCGTTTGTAGTCGGCCTGCAGCTTGTCCTGCGCGGGCGGCAGAAAGGCGCCATTGGGGTTGTAGACCAGATTCAGTGTCAGTCCGCCGGCGCGCCCGTAACCCAGCGCGTTGAGCTTCTTGAGTGCCGCAATCGACGATTCGAACACGCCGTTGCCGCGCTGCTCGTCGACATTGGCCTGACTGTAGCAGGGTAGCGAGGCCACCAGTTCCACGCCCTCGGCCGCCAGGAAATCGGCCACCCACTCGTAGCCGGGTTCTTCGATGATCGTGGGATTGAGTCGGTCCATCACCCGCATGCCACGCGCTCGCGCGGCGCTGACCAGCCAGCGGAAATGCGGGTTCATTTCCGGCGAGCCGCCAGTCAGGTCGAAGGTGGAGACCTTGAGCCGATCGGCGACCTGCAGCGCCAGTTCCATGGTGTCCTGGTCCATCAGTTCGGTGCGTCGCGGACCGGCATTGACATGGCAATGGATGCAACTCAGGTTGCACAGATAGCCCAGATTCAATTGCAGCGTATCGATGCGCTCGCGCTCGATCTGCGGAAAGGCACGCGCCTGCAGCAAAGGCCAGGTGTCACGCATGGGCTACTCCCGAGATCCGCTTTCTGGGCCTTGCAGCGAGGGCGGATCGAGCTTCGATGGTGCTGACGGAGCCTTGATCCGACTGTGGGCGGCGCGCGGGTGGCGCAAAGGCCACGCGCACCCGTTCGTGGGCCAGTTCCGGCCAGGGCTCCGCCGGAATGCGATCACTGCCGAAGACCACCAGCACGAACTGATCGACGCTCTGCAGGTGCCGGGTCAGTTGGGCGCGCGACTCGATGTCGTCATCGGCACGCAAGACGGTACAGATTCGGGTGTTCATCAGCAGCAGGCTCCGGCCGCGGGGGTGGACGACGGTGCCGGGGCGCAGTCGAACAATCCATGATGGGTCTGCTTGTCGCCCTGCAGTCGGAAATGCCTTGCATAGCGGGTGTCGGCCAGCATGTCGAAAGTGTTGCCGCAGACCAGCATCGGGCGGCCCGTTTCCAGACGGTGATGATCGTCAAGCTCGAAGGCGTGTGGCAGATTCGGCAGGGTGCCGAGATAGGTGGCAATCTGGCCATAGTCTTCGCAGCGGTCTTCCAGCGGCAGCTTGAAGGCGCGAATGGTGATGGAGCGGAAATTGATCATGCCAATCCTGGCGATCACGGCCTCATCGAACAAGGGCACAGGACTGCTGCTGACGGCGCGGGCATCGGCGCAACCGGCGGCGGCGATCATGCGCCGGAAGTCCTCGGTGTAGAGGGCGCCGGCCAGGCACTCACCGAGTAGCACCGGGTCATGACGGAGCGAGTCAGGTATGCGGCGATCGGCGAAGACATCCGAGAAATACAGTTCGCCGCCAGGCCTGAGCACGCGCATGATTTCGCTGAACACACGGCCCTTTTCCGGCGACAGATTGAGCACGCAGTTGGAGACCACGACATCGACACTGGCATCGCCTATCCCGCAGCCTGCCAGATCCTCGATGTAGCCCTCGATGAATTCGACATTGCTGCGCGCATGCGAATAGCGCTCCACGTGCCACTGCTGATGCTGGCGGGCCATGTCCAGCTGCTCGGCGGTCATGTCGACGCCGATGACGCGGCCGCTTTCTCCGACCAGTCTGGACAGCAGATAGGCATCACGACCGCTGCCGCAACCCAGATCCAGAACCGTCATTCCCTCCAGCGCTGGCGGCAGCGGGGAACCGCAGCCATAGAAGCGGGCTTTGACCTCCGGATGGACGTCCTCCAGCAGGCGCCGCAGATGCACCGGCATGGCCTCGGCGGTGCAACAGGCGCCGGTCTTCAGATCGCTGCTCGACTGCAGCACTTCGCCGTAGTAGCGGCGGACGTCGTCCAGGCTTTGCTGAATAGACATGATGCTCCCGTGGATCCGGTGATGTAGACAGGATGAAAGCTAGCAGATTGGCCCGAAGACCCGGTGATGGTGGCGCTCCTTGGCCGCGTCAGAGGAGAGTGTCCGGCTGGAGCGGAACAATGGGTACAGGCCAGTGAACGCGAGGCGCTGATGGCGATGCGGGGGACCTGCGTTTCATGGCCTGGCCTTTTTCGGAGGATGGACAGGCAGACCGCGGGCGAAGCAGAAGGCTTTCAAGCCACCGAAGGTTGCAGGTTCAACGGACCGAGAATCAGGTGTTCCCGGCAGCGACCCGCGCCATTGCGGCGCGGGTCGTGGAGCGTGTCAGCGGAAGCCGGCGATGGTCGCCCGGGTGTTATTCAATACCCGCTGATTGTGGTTCAGATTGGTCGTGCCCATGGGAACCCCGTTGCGGGTCTTGGCCGGGTTCGACCAGTAGTTGATGCGCGTGCAGTTGTTGCTGCAGGCATAGGCCATGATCGTGCGCCAGCCGCCGGCGGCGTACTGATAGCCGTGGCCATAGGCATACGGCGTGCTGGTCGGGTCATTGGCGGGATCATGACGGGCGCTCTGCAGATGGCCGACCTCGTGACCGAAGCTGTAGTAGCCGGTGGCACAGCTGTAGTGCACGGCGGCAAAAGCCGTCGCGGCGCTGGAACCGATGCCCGAAGCCAGACCGCAGGAGCTGGCATTGTCGATCATGAACACCACCACGTCGGCGGCGTTGCTGTTGCGCAGCGAATGCACGCTGTCGAGGATGCCGTCGTTGGTGCTGCGAATGCGCGCCAGATCGGTCGAGAAGCTGCCCGACTCGACGTAGGAGGTGGTGTAGATACCCGCTGCCTGCATCGTGATCGAGACGCCCGAATTGGCATAGCCGGCATTGGTCTCGCTGATCGCCAGATTGACGAAGTTGGTGACGTTGCCGATCTTGGCCTTGGCGGCATTGGTCACCACCACCATGACCCGAATCACCGTGTTGGCCTTGGTGGCAGCCTCGCTCTCACCGGCAGCGTGTTCGTCGTCATGGGCTTCGATGCCGATGTTCTCGATCGGCAGTGACTTGTACTCAGCCGGATGCTCAGGCGGCATCCGGGCTTCGTCGATGGCTGCCAGCACATGGCCGGAGCTGGACGGAAACAACTTGTAGAGCTGGCCGTTGATGCGGATGGTGCCGGTGATCTCGTTGCCACCCTTGACCAGGGTGACGCTGTTCATCAGGTCATCGGCATTGAAGTCGTTGTCCGCCGACTTCGACTTGCCGCCGACGGTGCCGTTCCAGATCAGGCTGCCATCCTCGGCAAAGCTGGCGCTGTCGCGGCGCACGGTCACGCGTTGCTTGCCGCCCAGGGCGATCTCGAAACTGTCGGTGTCGTAGGCCAGCGCCGAGCTGTCCACCTGCATCGGCGTCAGGCTGATGGTGGCGCGATCGGACTGCAGTCCGTTGACGACCTGATCGGTGCTCTTGAATCCGGCATTGGAAGGCTGCAGCAAAGGACCTGCAGCGAATGCAGCGCCAGCGCTCAAACCCCAGGCGATGGCCAGCGCGACGCGCCAACCGGTGTGTCGGTAGTTCATGGATGAATCCCCAAATCAAAGTTGAAATTACGGCCCACCGTCGAAGGCTCAGCAGCAGTGCTGCGGATCCCCATCCACAACACTTTCACCCACACGGCGATTGGCTTATCCGCCGGAATGATGAGTCCGTCAATGTGCAACGCAGCAATGTGTTAGCGTGCTAGCACAATGGAATTGTGATAGGCGTTTTGGAAAGGCTGCAGGAAGGGCGGCGCGTCGCGACCGGCTGCGCTACCGGCGCCGCGACGACTCCGTCCTGAGGCAGGTCGCGGCAAGAAGCCGAACGCAGAGAACACAAAGGAAAAGCAGCGAGCGCGCGGAGAGAAGCAGAGCCGTCCTGGACGGGCTTTTCTCTGCGTTCTCAGCGATCCTCTGGGTTCTCAGCGTCAAGACTCTCTGCCAAGGGGCGAGAAGTGCCGGCTCGCGCGCCACGAGGGCGCTCCTACCGCACCAGGTTCATGGCCCGTGGGCAGTTTCGGGCCGAAACCGGTGGCTCTCCATGAACCCACACCGTAGTTGTTGATGCGTCATTGCGAGGAGCGCAGCGACGAAGCAATCCAGGGTAGCGCCGCGCACTCCTGGATTGCTTCGCTACGCTCTCCATGAACCCATATCGTAAGTTGTTGATTTGCTGTTGTAGGTCACGTTGCTCGCGTAGCGAGCTACGTGACGCAACTGGAAGTCACGTAGTCCGCTGGCGCGGACAACATGACCTACGACGGCGGGTTCATGGCCCATGGGCAGTGTCGGGCCGAAACAGGTGGCTCGCAACGACGCCTCAGGCGTGTCAGCCTTTCCCGAGTCCCGAGTCCCGAGTCCCGAGTCCCGAGTCCCGAGTCCCGAGTCCCGTTCAGCCGCCTTAATCTCCGCCTGCCGGTTGGCGTGATAACGTGGGCGCATCGTGTCGAGGCACCGACACTTGATAGCGGATGGAGGCGTCATGCGTACCTTGGTTCTGATCGGCTGCGCGCTGGCAGCCGCGTTGCTGAGCACACCGGTGCCCGCGGCTGACCACGGCCCGGTGACCGTGGTGTTCGTGCAGCCCGAGAAGTTCACCGATGTCCGCGATCGCCAGTTCGCCAGTCCGCCGGACAAGAACCCCAATCTGAGCGGATTGCGGCGCTACCTCGAGACCCGCGGCAAACGCTATCTGACCGGCGGCCAGCAGCTTAAGATCGAGTTCACCGACATCGATCTGGCGGGCGACCACCGTGCCCAGAGCAACGTCGAACTGGCCGATGTGCGCCTGGTGACCAGCCTGTATCCGCCTAGGCTGGAGTTCAACTACCGCCTGACCGATGCGACTGGCACCGCGCTCAAGTCCGGCACCGTCAAGCTCCGAGACCTTGGTTTCGACACCACTTCCACCGGCACCGCCAGCGGCCCGCTACGCTACGAACAACGCATGCTGGACAAGTGGTTGCGACAGGAGATTCGTGGGGAGTAAGGCCATAGTCGACGCGAAGGCGGCACCAGTCCATGTCGACTCGAGGGGCCTGAGCGCACGCCAACTTGCCGACCGAAGGCCTGTGCCAAGAATTCGATGAGCCCATGCTCAAGGTGTTGAATCGGCACACCGTTGTCAGGTAGACCGCGCTGTGGGCAACGTGACCTGCATTCACGGCCATCGTCAGGTGGCTCGCAACGACGACGGTTTCGCGATTCTGCAACTCCAGACTTGTCTGGACCCACGGGGGCCCAAACCCCGCAGCTTCTCCCGTGCCCCGTGCCCCCAGGTTCACAGCCCCAGCGTCAACCGGATCAGATGATCCTTGAGCTCTTCGCGGAAGCCGAGCTTGCGGGCCAGCGCGCGCATGGCCTTGTTCTCGGGCAGGGTGTCGCCGTAGATCTGCTGCAGGCCGGCGGTTCGGGTGAGTTCGATGATGTGCATCATCAAGCGCGTACCCAGACCCTGGCCGGCGAGTTGGCTGGGAATGACGATGGCGAATTCGGCGCGGCCGAGGTCGGGTTCGAAACTGGCGCGGACGACGCCAAAGAGCTTGGCCTGACCCGGCGGTTCCAGATCGGCCAGCACCAGGGCGATCTCGCGGTCGTAATCGAGCTGGGTCAGCCGCGCCGCCAGATCGTGGGTGAGTGATTTCAGCGGATACAGGAAGCGCATCCGCACTTCGTCGGGGCTGAGCTGGGTGAAGCCTTCCTGCAGCGCGGGCTCATCCTCGGCGCGGATCGCACGCAGCAGCACCTGTTGGCCATCGGCCAGCTGCAGCGGCAGCGCCAGATTCCAGGGATAGGTGGCGAAGGCGCTGCTGGCGCGGCGGGCTTCCGGTTTCCAGTCGAATTGCAGATGCGCTTCGATCTCGCCGCCCGGGATCAGGTGCACACCTTCCAGTTCCATGCGCACGATTTCACTGCGCTCTACCATCAACTCGGCCATCTGCAGCAAATGGCTTTGCAGCGTGGCCCGCAGATCCGCATCGGCAGTGCTGGGTCCCCAGCCGCGCTCCAGCAGTCGATCGGCACGCAAGCGATCCAGTGGCAGGCACTCGATGTGTTGCCTTCCAGGGCTCTCGGCAATGGCATAGGGGCCGAGGCTGGCATGGCTGCGCAGGCCCAGACGCGCCGATTCGCCGCGGCGATCCGGATTCCAGTGCAGATCCACGCCGATCGAGGCGAGTAGAGCGGTTCCAAGTTTCTGCGGGTCGGTGCCCAGTTTCACCACCAGCCTGGAAATGTCGGCGGCGTCCACGCTCGGCCAGCGCAGCAGTGGCGGCGGTGTCTGCGTGAGTTCGACCTTCTGCCGGTAATGCCTGCGGTTCAAACCGTAGGCGCGCACGGCTGCCTCGGGCGTGGGGAAGGCGGCGATGCCGCGCTCACTGAGAATGCGCCTTGCATGCTGCTGTTCGGCACCGGCGAAGGCCGCCAGCACCAGCGCCTGACCCCGGGCCACCGGCTCCAGCGCCTCGGCGATCTGGCTGCCGCTGCTGAAACTGGTGGGATGGTGCAGCAGCAGCACGACATCGGTATCGGCGTCATCGGCCAGTGCTGCCGTGGCCGCGGCATAGCGTCTGGGGCCGGCGTCGCGCATCAGATCCAGTGGATTGCTGACCGCCGAGCGCGCCGGCATCAGCACCTTCAGCGCCTTGACGGTGTCGGCCGAGGGCTGTGCCAGCGTGCCACCGGACTGGATCACGGCATCGGCGGCCAGAGCGCCCAGGGCGCTGCCATTGCCGGCGATGAAGAAGCGTGAACCGGCGTGGGGCCAGGCCGGCAGATCGACATTGGCGGCGGCGCAGAATTCCTCGAGATCACGTGCCTGCAGCATGCCGGCGCGCAGGAAGGCGGCGTGGTGCACGGCGTCAGACAGCGCGGCAGCGGCGTCTCCGGGGGCGCGACCGGCTTCCTGCGGCTTGAGCACCACCAGCGGTTTGCGGAAGCCCAGCGTACGGGCTGCCGACATCAGGCGGCGGGCATTGCCCAGTTGCTCCACATGCACCAGCACAGCGCGGGTATCGGGGTCGCGGGCAAACCAGTTCAGGCAATCGGCGATATCCACGTCCAGCTCATCGCCCAGGCTGATCAGGGCCGACATGCCGATGCCACGTTGGGCGGCCCAGTCGGCCATCACACCCGAGACTGCGCCGGAGGTCGAGACAAAACCGATACCGCCGGGCGGCGGCAAGGCCGGGCACAGACTCAGGTTGAGTCCGCTATGGGACAAGGTGATGCCCTGACTGGCAGGGCCGATCAGGCGCAATTCGCTGCGGCTGACCTGGCGCTGCAGGCGCTTGAGCAAGCTCGCCCGGGAAGCCCAGGGCCAGCCGGTTTCGGTGGCGATGCCGACCACCACGGCGCCCGCGCAATGACGCCTGGCCAGCCGCTCGGTAATCTCGGCAACGCTGGCCCAGGGCGTCATGATCATGGCCAGATCAATGCCCGGCGGCAGTTCACCGACGTCTCTCAGGCAGTCACGGCCGAAGACCTGATTGCGCTCGCGGTTGACCAGATGGATGTTGCCCGGGAATTCGGATTCCAGAAGCTGTCGAGTGAAGGCGGTGCCGAGGGAGTCAGGCTGGTCGCTGGCGCCGATCAAGGCGATCGATTGCGGGGCCAATAGTCGATCGATGCTGCGTATGGGCTCGGTCACGGGATCCCCGTTCGCGTTTCGGCGTGTACGCCCTGGGCTCACATTATCGCGCCGGCTGTGGTGGTGCCGTCACTCGAACCTTCGGGCACCCGGTTCAGCAGCGAGCAGGGAATCTCTGAACAAGCATCGCCAGCCGCGTTGCGGAGTTGGATCGATTCTGCAACGCGAAGCTGACAGTCCTGAGCGTATCCTAAGGCGATACCTGGCGCGGTGGAGACCACGATGAAGCTCGAAGTCAACGGCAAGACTCACGATATCGACGCGGCGGAGGACATGCCGCTGCTGTGGGCGCTGCGCGACATCCTCGGCATGACCGGCACCAAGTTCGGTTGCGGCATGGCCCTGTGCGGTGCCTGCACGGTTCATTTGGACGGCGTCGCCACACGCTCGTGCACGCTGCCGCTGTCGGCAGCGGCGGGCAAGAAGATCACCACCATCGAAGGCATCGCCGAGGGCGAGACCCTGCATGCGGTGCAGCAGGCCTGGCTGGATCTGGACGTGGTCCAGTGCGGTTATTGTCAGTCGGGCCAGATCATGAGCGCCACTGCGTTGCTGGCCAACAACAAGAAGCCCAGCGATGCCGACATCGATGCCGCCATGGGCGGAAACATCTGTCGCTGCGCCACCTATCCGCGAATTCGCGCGGCCATCCACGCCGCCGCTGCCAAGCTGGCCTGAGCCGGAGATCGCCATGAATGACATCATCAATCTGTCGCGCCGCGGCTTTCTTCAAGGCAGCGCTGCCCTCGGCGGTGCCCTGGTTCTCGGCTTCCACCTGAGCACTCAGGCCTGGGCCGAGAAAGCCACCACCGGGTCTGCTGCTGTGGATCTGAACGCCTTCCTGACCATCGCCGCTGATGGCGCCATCACCGTGCACGCCAAGCATTCGGAAATGGGCCAGGGCATCCTCACCTCGCTGGCGATGATCATCGCCGAGGAAATGGACGCCGACTGGGCCAAGGTCAGCGCCGTTCCCGGCGATGCCAGACCGGAGTTCGCCCACGCCCAATGGGGCATACAGGCCACCGGTGGCAGCACCAGCACCTACACCTCCTACGAACAGATGCGCAAGGTGGGTGCGACGGCGCGGGCCATGCTGGTCGCGGCTGCGGCGGCGCGCAGCGGCCTGGATGCGGCCAAGCTCAAGACCGCCGATGGTGCTGTGGTTGGCCCTGACCCGGGACAACTCTGGAACTACGGTGAGCTGGCGGCCGAGGCGGCCAAGCTGAGCCCCCCGGCCGATGTTGTGCTCAAGGATCGCCAGCAGTTCAAGCTGATCGGCAAATCCCAGCACCGTCTGGATGGTCGCGCCAAGGTCACCGGCACCGCCGAATTCGGCATCGACGTCAAGGTGCCTGGCCTGCTGACCGCCGTGATCGTGCGTTCGCCGGTGTTCGGCGGCACGCTGAAGAAGCTGGATGGCGAGGCCGCCAAGGCAATGAAGGGCGTGCGTCATGTGGTCGAGGTGCCATCGGGCGTGGCCGTGGTGGCCGATCACTACTGGGCCGCCAGCAAGGCTGCCGAAGCGCTGGTCCTGGAATGGGATCCGGGCGCTGCGGCCGGATTCTCGACCGAAAGCCAGGCCAGGGATCTGGACCAGTTGCTGGCCGGCGAGGGTGCCGTGGCCAAGCAGGAGGGCGACGTGACGGCCGCCATGGTCGAGGCCAAGGATCCGATCGCAGCCGAGTTCGATTTTCCCTATCTGGCGCACGCGCCGATGGAGCCGATGAACGCCACCGCCGATGTGCGCGCCGACAGCGTGACGGTGTGGGCGCCGACGCAGTTCCAGACCTTCGACCAGATGGCGGCGGCGAAGGTGGCAGGTGTCACCCCGGACAATGTGGTGCTGCATACCACGCTGCTCGGCGGCGGCTTTGGCCGGCGCGCCAATCCGGCCTCGGATTTCGTCAGCGAAGCGGTCGCGGTTTCCAAAGCCGTCGGCGCGCCGGTGAAGGTGATCTGGTCGCGCGAGCACGACACCCGCGGTGGCTACTATCGGCCGCGTACGCGGGTATCGGCACAACTGGCACTGGACAGCGACAAACAGCCGCAGGCCTTGCGCGTCAAGATTGCCAACCAGTCGATCATGGAGGGCACGCCTTTCGGGGCCGAGATTGCCAAGACCGGCGTCGATCCGAGCCAGGTGGAGGGTCTGGACAACTGGCCCTATGCCACGCCCAATCTGCTGGTGAGTTATCACAAGGCCAGCGCTGCGGTGCCGGTGCTGTGGTGGCGCTCGGTGGGTCATACCTTCAGCGCCTACGTCAAGGAAACGCTGATCGACGAGGCCGCCGAACGCGCTGGCGCAGATCCCATCGATTACCGCATCAAGCTGCTGGAAGCGCATCCGCGCCAGGTGGCGCTGCTCAAGAAGCTCAAGGCCGAGTCGGGCTGGGGCAAGGCGGCCAAGGGCCGATTCCAGGGCGTGGCCATTCACGAATCCTTCAATTCGCTGGTCGGCGAAGTGGTGGAGATCTCGCTCGAAGGCAGCACGCTCACCTTGCACAAGCTGACTGCCGTCGTCGATTGCGGCAATGTCGTCAACCCGGATACGGTCCAGGCGCAGATCATGGGCGGCTCGCTGATGGGGCTGTCGGCCGCGCTCGGCGAGGCCATCACCTTCAAGGACGGCCGCGTGGTGCAGTCCAACTTCCACGATTACCCGGTGCTGCGCCTGCCGCAGGCGCCGGCTGTGGCCGTGCACATCATCGAAAGCGGTGCCGCCATGGGCGGCGTGGGCGAACCCGGCACACCGCCGGCGGCGCCGGCTCTGGCCAACGCCATCGCCAGGGCCAGCGGCAAGCGCTTGCGCGTGCTGCCGCTGGATCTGGCATCCTTGTCGGCCTGAGACAGCCGGTTCTTGCATGTCCCGTGACCAGATTGAACATGGACCGAGCAGTGAGCGGTCAACCCCGCACAGCGTGCCCGCAATGAGTGGCGAGTTGCTGTCGATCGTGGTGCCGGTATACAACGAGGAATCGGTGTTGCCGGCATTATTCGATCGTCTTGAGGCACTCGCAGGCGGACTCGACCTGGCGGTTGAAATACTGTTGGTCAGCGATGGCAGCACTGACAGCACCAATGCTCAGATTCGCGCCCAGATCGATCTCGACCCTCGTTATCACGGCATCTTGTTAGCACGGAATTTCGGACATCAGGCCGCGGTATCGGTAGGCCTGGAGCGAGCCAGTGGCGACTTTGTCGCGGTCATCGATGGCGACCTGCAGGATCCCCCCGAGGTTATCCGAGATCTTCTGGCGCGTGTGCGGAACGACGCCGATGTGGCCTATGGTGTCCGTGCCAAGCGCAAGGAGGGCTGGTTCAAACGTAGCCTCTATGCCACTTTCTATCGACTGCTCCGGCGGATTGCAAATATTCCGATCCCCCTGGATTCAGGAGACTTCTGCTGCATGCGACGTTGTGTGGTGGAAGCCATGTTGCAGCTGCCGGAGCGCAATCGCTTCATCCGTGGCTTGCGCGCCTGGGTGGGCTTTCGCCAAGTGGGGGTGAGCTATGAGCGCAGCGCCCGATTTGCCGGCGAAACCCACTACACCTGGCGCAAGCTGATGCGGCTGGCCACTGATGGCTTGTTTGGATTCTCAACCCTGCCCGTCACGCTTATGCAAGGACTGGGCTTCATCATCTCCATGGTGTCGGCCCTGGTGGCAGCAGTGTATTTCGGCTGGTACCTGATAGACAGCCAGCGCTTTCCTACCGGCTTTGCGACCTTGATTATTTCTATGTGGATGCTGGCCGGACTGCAATTGCTGTTTCTGGGTTTCATTGGGGAATACCTGGTGCGTACCTATGACGAGAGTCGCCGTCGCCCGGCAGCCATCATCGCCGAGCACCTGCATTCCGTTCGGGATCTCTAGCCCGTGGACGCTGACTACGGACAGCATTATCGTGAACTTTATCGCCGTCATTGGTGGTGGCGCGCGCGGGAACAGATCCTGTTGCGTGCGCTCTCGGCGCTGGATCTGCCCCCCGCTTCCCGTATTCTCGACGTCGGATGCGGCGATGCACTGACATTCCCTGTGCTGGAGCGATTTGGCTCGGTTGAAGGTATCGAAACCGATCAGCGCTTGCTTGATCCCGACAATCCGCGGCGGAGTAGGGTGCACACCGATCCACTCGGCCATCCACGCTACAGCCGCAGGCAGTTTGATCTGGTGACAGCGCTGGACGTTCTGGAGCACTTGGAGGACGACCGCGCTGGACTTCGGCAGATGTTGCGTTTGCTCAAGCCCGGTGGGCGATTGCTGCTGACCGTTCCGGCATCCATGGCACTGTGGGATCAGCACGACGAGATCAACCAGCATTTTCGCCGCTATTCAGCTGCAACGTTGCGTCAACTGCTACCAGCGGATGTAGAAGTGATGCAGTTGCGCTATCTGTTTCAGGGCCTGTATCCGCTGAAATGGATGGTTGCCAGGATCAATCGCTTGAGGCCGAACAATCAGCTGGCGCAGCACAACATACCCAGGCCATGGGTCAGCAATATGATCACGGCATGGTGCAGCCTCGAAGATCGCTTGCTGTCGCCGCTACGTTTTCCATTTGGAACCTCGCTGCTCGCCCTCATCCGGCTTCGCGAGTCTGAATCGGACATGTCTGGCAATCAGCAATGACCACTGCGCTCCCGGCAACGGCAGAGTACTGGACAGAGACGGCGACGATCGCGGGCTGGCTGCCGGCTTCGCCTCATGGCGTCAACATTGAGGGCGAAGGTCGAGCCCACACAGTTGCGCGCTCTGGCACTGGATGAGGGGCATTCGCAGTCCCTGGAGTTGATCGCTTTTCGCATCCATGCCTATTGCAACATCACTGGCTGCCAGACCTTTCCCTGAACCGCGTGCATGGCCTTTGCCCGAATCGGTGCGGTCGAGCGCACGACAAACGTATTCAGTGATGAATCGGGCCAAATATCGACGTGTTCGCGCTGAATCGAGGCAGACTCGGCGCTGACCGTCGTTTGCCACGTCAGATCGACGAGAGCGGTTTGCGCGGAAAGGAGATCGGGATGAGCTTGCAAGCATCGCCGCTTTTGATTGTCAGTGCCGCTGTGCTGCTGGCGGGGTGTGCCGGCACTCGTTCCGTCGCAGTACCCGATGCCGCGAGCGCGTCCTGCGCGCCTGCGCCATTTGGCGACGCCGTGCTCTACCTTCGAGGTTCCCTCAGCAGCTGGGCAGCGCTTGAGGAATACGCATTCCAGTATCGCTGCGATGGCTACTATCTCAATGTCGAGGCGAGCGCCCATCAGGAATTCAAGCTGGCCGATGCAGCTTGGACGCCAGCGACCAGCTTCGGCGCGGCAGTCGGCGGCGACAACACGCTCAGCGACTCGTTGCCTTTGGTGCTCGCCCGGGGTTCTGATCCTGGCGGCAATGCCAATCTGCGCTTCCGTTTTGCCGGCGAACATACGGTCAAGCTGGTTCTGGATCAGGGCAAGGCCACGATGACCATAGGCCCGAAGAGCTTTGATGATCCGCGGGCGCGGCCAGTGACCGATCCGGTGGCCCTGAGTCTGCGTTTCGATTCTCGGGTTCTGGAGGACAAATCGCCGTTTGGTGCGGTGGTCGCCGGTCAGCCGATCGACTTTGCCCTGACGGCCTTGCCCGGCGTCGACAGCGCCACGCTGGTCATTGAGTCACGGCTGCTGGCAGGCAATCAGGAGCAACTGGGCTACCACGAACTGGCCCGGATTCCGATGCGCGCACAGGCCAGCGGTGACCGCCAGCGCTGGCAGGCTGCCCATCGATTCGACGACATCGGCGTTTACGGCTACTGGTTCGACGTGATGATCGGCGGGCAGCACTACGTCTACCAGAACAACCGCAATACCGTGTTCTGGACCCGCGAGCGCGGCAATGGCGGCGAGGGACTGGTCAGTTTCGCGCCGGAATCCCCCGAATCCATCCGCCGTTATCGCCAGACGGTCTATCTCGCCGACTTCGTCGTGCCCGAATGGGCGCCGGACATCATCTATTACTACATTTTCCCGGAGCGCTTCCGCAACGGCGATCGCTCCAATGATCCTGAACCCGGCGTGCAGCGCTTTCACGATGGCACGGTCGAGTTCCACAGCGACTGGAACGACCGGCCCTGGCTCAATGGCACGGGCGATAGTTCCGATGCCCGTTACAGCAACGATTTCTTCGGTGGCGATATTGCCGGCATCATCGAGAAGCTGGACTACATCCGGGATCTGGGCGCCAACACCCTGTATCTGACGCCGGTGTTTCAGGCCGCCAGCAACCACAAGTACGACACCGCCGACTATCGCCGCGTCGATCCGGGCTTCGGCAGCGACGCTGACTTCGCGCGTTTGACGAGCGAGGCCGCCAAGCGCGGCATTCGGGTGATCCCCGATACCTCGCTCAATCACACCGGCGAGGACTCGCTGTACTTCAACCGCTACGGCAACTACCCGGGCATCGGCGCCTTCCAGAAAGGCGAAATCCGATCCGACTCGCCCTATGCCTACTGGTACCGATTTGATCCCGACAACGCCGAGCAGCCCTATCAGGGCTGGGTGGGCGTGCGAGATCTGCCGGAGTTGAACAAGGACTCCCGCGCCTTTCGCGATTTCGCCTACGGCAAACCCGATTCGGTGATGCTGCACTGGCTGGATCAGGGCGCCGCCGGCTGGCGCATGGATGTCGCCCCCTGGGTGCCGGACGATTTCTGGCGCGAGTGGCGCAGCGCCATCAGGGCCCATCGCCCCGATGCGCTGACCGTGGCCGAAACCTGGTTCGACGCGTCGAAGTTCCTGCTCGGCGACATGTTCGATTCGACCATGAACTACATCTTCCGCAATGCCGTGCTGGAATATGCCGGTGGCGCCGATGCCAGGCTGATGTACGGCCATCTCGAATGGTTGCGTGAGGCCTATCCGCCGCAGGCGCTGTATGCGCTGATGAACCTGCTGTCGACGCACGATCAGGCGCGCTCCTTGCACGTGTTGGGCGACCATGGGCCAGAGACCGATCCGGTGACCCGGGCGCTGGCCAAGCGTCGATTGCTTCTGGCCATGCTGTTGCAGATGAGCTACCCCGGCTCGCCAGCGATCTTCTATGCCGACGAGGTCGGCGTCACCGGCGGCGACGATCCCTACAATCGGGTGACCTATCCCTGGGCCGATCGGGGCGGTGAGCCGGATCTGGCCATGCTCGAACAGGTGCGGGGGCTGACCCGAATGCGGCAGGAACACGCCGTGTTGCGGCGCGGCAGTCTGGATGCGCCGCTGTATCTGGACGAGCATCTGATCGTGCTCCTGCGGCGGCTGGGTGATCAGATCGCCATCGTCGTGACCAACAACAGCGAGAGCGAGCAGAAGCTCTTTCTGGAGCTGCCTGAAGATCTGTCAGAAGTCGGTTTGCGCGATGTGCTCGCAGGTCAGGATTTCGATGTGGAGAAGCGGCGATTGGCGTTGAAAGTGCCGGCGCTGTCAGGACGGGTGCTGGTTGGATCGCGGTAGCGGCCCGAGTTGCGCCTTTGAGTAACTCGGGAATGCGTCGCAGCCTTGAATCGGCGTCATTGCGAGCCATCTGTGTCGGCCCGACACTGCCCAGGGGCCATGAACCACAAACCTGCCTGTAGGAGCGACCTCGCGTCGCGACCGGCAAGCCGCACGTCCGAAGCAGCGGTCGCGCCGCAAGGGCGCTCCTACAGGCGAACCGAACCGGGGGGGTCATGGCCCGTGGGCAGTTTCAGGCCGAATCAGGTGGCTCGCAATGACGCCCCAAGACTCTCCCGAATGGGTCAGACAGGCGTAGCGCCGCATACGCGGCGCCATCCCCGGAAATCCCATGGATCTGCGCAGTCGCAGACTGCGCGCATCCTTACAGGTCGAACTTGATGCCCTGGGCCAGCGGCAGCGCGTCGGAGTAGTTGATGGTGTTCGTCTGGCGGCGCATGTAGATCTTCCATGCATCCGAGCCGGACTCGCGTCCGCCGCCGGTCTCCTTCTCGCCACCGAAGGCGCCGCCAATCTCGGCGCCGGAGGTGCCGATGTTGACGTTGGCGATGCCGCAATCCGAGCCGGTGGCGGCCAGGAAGCGCTCGGCATGGCGCATGTCGGTGGTGAAGATCGACGACGACAGGCCTTGTGGCACGCCGTTCTGGATGGCAATGGCCTCATCCAGGGTGTCGAAGGGCATGATGTACAGGATCGGCGCGAAGGTCTCGGTCTGGATCACTTCACAATCGGGAGCGAGACCGTTGATGATCGTCGGCAGCACGAAGTTGCCCGAACGATTGACGACGGCACCGCCGCTCAGCACCGTGCCGCCGGCGGCCTTGGCGGCTTCGATGGCCTGGGTGTAGCGGGCAACCGAAGCCTGGTCGATCAGAGGGCCCATCAGGGTGCCTGCATCCAGCGGATTGCCGATCTTCGATTCGACCTGCTGGTAGGCCTTGACCACGCGCGCGGTGACGTCGTCGATGATCGAGCGGTGGACGATCAGGCGGCGGGTGGTGGTGCAGCGCTGACCGGCGGTACCGACGGCGCCGAAGACGATCGCCGGAATGGCCAGGTTCAGATCGGCGCTGGCGTCGACGATGATGGCGTTGTTGCCGCCCAGTTCCAGCAAGCTGCGGCCCATGCGTCGCGATACGCGCTCTCCGACCATGCGCCCGACCGCGGTGGAGCCCGTGAAGCTGATCAGCGGGATGCGGTGATCGTCGACGAAGGCCTGGGCAATCTCGCTGCCGATGTCGTTGAACAGGAAGAAGATGTCCGGGAAGCCGGCGGCGCGCAGGGCTTCGTTGCAGACCTTCATCGAGGCCACCGCGGTCAGCGGCGTTTTCGGCGACGGCTTCCAGATCGTGATGTCGCCGCAGACGGCGGCCAAAAAGGCATTCCAGCTCCACACCGCCACCGGGAAGTTGAAGGCGCTGATCACGCCGACGATGCCGATCGGATGCCACTGCTCGTACATGCGATGGCCAGGACGCTCCGAATGCATGCTGTTGCCGTACAGCTGACGCGACAAGCCGACGGCGAAATCGGCAATGTCGATCATTTCCTGCACTTCGCCATCGCCCTCGGGCTTGATCTTGCCCATTTCCAGGCTCACCAGTGAACCCAGCGCATCCTTGTGCTTGCGCAGGGCTTCGGCGCACAGGCGGATGGCTTCGCCGCGACGCGGTGCCGGCGTGGTGCGCCAGATTTTGAACGCAGCCTCGGCGCGGGCCATGATGGTGTCGTAGTCGCTGCGGCTGGACGCATAGGTGCGCGCGATCACTTCGCCATTGGCCGGATTGACGCTGCTGAGCACGCCGGAATCGGTGGTGGTCGACCACTCGCCGTTGCCGAGATAAGCGCCACTGTTGTCAGCCGACAGGCCGAGGGCGGAAAGAACTGCGTGGGACATGGGAACTCCTGGGATGTGTCTGGAGGGCACGAGGGCGAGAGGGCACGAGGGCACGTGAAATCAGGAGCTGAATGCTCTGGCTTCTTCGTGCCCTCGCGCCCTCGTGCCCTCGTGCCCTCTCGAAAAGGTGCGCCCCCGACACGATTCGAACGTGCGACCTTCCCCTTAGGAGGGGGACGCTCTATCCAGCTGAGCTACGGGGGCATTGAACCCGCCATTATAGCGGCTGGCTGCCCGGCGCGTCGGCACAGCCGCCGGGCGTTCATCTGACAGCGGCCCAAGGGCAAGCTGTTGTTGGTCCAGACAAGTCTGCGCCATCCAGAGCAGGCGTCATTGCGAGTCGCCTGTTTCGGCCCGACACTGCACGGTGGCCATGAACCCGCCTGGCGCGCGTAGCCCGTTGTGCCGCGCAGCGGCTCAGCGGGGCTCTTTGGCGTCACCTCCCGGAGAGCGCTACGCGCACTTCGGGCTACAAAAGCCGGTTCTTGCCGGAATATGGGGATTCAATGACTCAGGACATGGGTTCATGGAGAGCCACCTGTTTCGGCCCGAAACTGCCCGCCGGCCATGAATCGCCAGCGTCATTGCGATCCCGGACTTGATCCGGGGGAAGCAATCCAGGGGCAGGCCACAAAGCACTGGATTGCTTCGTCACTGCGTTCCTCGCAATGACGCTTCAACAACCAGCAACCAACAACCAATAACCAGCAACCAACAACCAGCAACCAGCAACCAGCAACCAGCAACCAGCAACCAGCAACCAGCAACCAGCAACCAGCAACCAGCAACCAGCAACCAACAACCAACAACCAACAACCAGCAACCAACAACCAACAACCAGCAACCAGCAACCAGCAACCAGCAACCAGCAACCATGCCCTCCGGCAGTCACTATTCGTTGCGAGTCTGCGTATCCTGTGGGCTTCCAGATCATGGCCGGAGGCCTATGCGATGAGCGAATCCGATGAAAAGATCGCCGCGCTGTTCAAGCGGGCGCGTGAGGGAGCAGGGGGCAACGGGGCTGGCGGTTCGCGTCGTTCCGGTGCCACTGATGGCGCCAAGGCGCTGTCCATTGCCGTGATTGTCGCGCTGGGCCTTGCGGCCTGGGGCGTCTTCAGCAGTTTCTACACGGTGCAGCCGGAAGAGCGCGCCGTGGTCAAGCGTTTTGGCGCCGTGGTGTCCATCAACGACCCCGGTCTGCATTTCAAGCTTCCGTTCGGCGTCGACGTGGTCCAGAAGGTGGCTACCGAACGCGTGCTCAAGCAGGAATTCGGCTTCCGCACGCTGGGTTCGGACGACGAGCGCTCGCAGTATTCGCCCAACGATTTTCCGGACGAGTCGCTGATGCTCTCGGGCGATCTCAACATCATCGATGTCGAGTGGGTGGTGCAGTACCGCATCTCCGACCCGGTGAAGTACCTCTACGAGCAGCGCGATCCGGACCGAACGCTGCGCGACATTTCCGAGTCGGTGATGCGCAGGGTGGTTGGCAACAGGCTGGGCAGCGAAGTGCTGACCACGGCCCGCGTCGCCATCGCCGGCCTGGCTCGCGATGAGATTCAGAAGGCCATGACGGCCTATGACAACGGTATCCATGTGGTCACCGTCGAGTTGCAGGATGTGGTGCCGCCGGCGGCCGTGAAACCGGCGTTCAACGAGGTCAACGAGGCCCGCCAGGAGCGCGAGCGCATGATCAACGAGGCCACCAAGCAGGCCAACCAGGAGATCCCCAAGGCCAAGGGTGAAGCCAATCGAGCCTTGTCCGAAGCGCAGGGCTACGCCACCGAGCGGGTCAATCGCGCCAAGGGTGAAACCGCCCGCTTCAATTCGATCTTGACCGAATACCGCGATGCACCCGAAGTTACGCGCACACGGCTTTATCTGGAAACGCTGAATGGCGTGTTGCCTACCGTCGGCACGGTGCTGGTGGTGCAGGACGGTCAGGTATCGCCGCTGCCGTTGATGAATCTGCGCGACGCCGGCCGCAAGCAGGAGAATGCACAATGAGCCGCCCCTTCC
The DNA here is from genome assembly GCA_024234055.1 of Rhodanobacteraceae bacterium. Lineage (NCBI taxonomy): Bacteria > Pseudomonadati > Pseudomonadota > Gammaproteobacteria > Lysobacterales > Rhodanobacteraceae > Rhodanobacteraceae bacterium. Next base: position 119,822 of record JACKOW010000002.1, on the reverse strand, counting down.
TGATTTTTCTGGCCGTGATCGTGGCCTTCTTCATCGGTCAATCGGTCTATGTGATCGACCAGGCCGAGCAGGGCATTGTCGTGCAGTTTGGCGAACCCGTGGGCGAGGTCGTGACCGAGCCGGGTCTGCACTGGAAGCTGCCCTTCATCCAGAACGTGCGCCGCTTCGACAAGCGCATCCTGCCCTGGGATGGTGATGTCTCGCAGGTGCCCACCCTGGGTCGCGAATTCATTCTGGTCGATGCCACCGCGCGCTGGCGCATTGCCGATCCGCTCAAGTTCCTGCGCTCGGTGCGTGATGAAACCGGGGCCCGCACGCGCCTGGACGACATCATCGACTCGGTGGTGCGCGACATCATTTCCGGCACGGATCTGGAAGAGATCGTGCGCTCGGCTGACTGGGCGGTGGACGTCAAACTGCTGGATGAGGAAGGCGTGGCTCGCGAGGACGTGGATCTGGAAAAGCCGAAGAAGGGTCGTGGTCGACTGGAACAGGAAATCCGCGTCGCCGCTTCCAAGCAAACGCCGGAACTGGGCATCGAACTGGTGGATGTACGCCTCAAGCGCATCAACTACATCGACAGCGTGCGTGCTCAGGTCGAAAACCGCATGGTCTCGGAGCGCCAGAGCATCGCCGCGCGCTTTCGCTCAGAGGGTGAGGGTCGCAGCCAGGAAATCCTCGGCGAGATGCAGCGCGAGCTGCGCACCATCCGTTCCGAGGCCGAGCGCCAGGCCGCCGAGATCCGCGGCAAGGCCGACGCCGAAGCGACCAGGATCTACGGTCAATCCTACGGCGCCGATCCGGAGTTCTATGCCTTCATGCGCACGCTGGAGAGCTACCAGACCATGGGCGAGAACACCACGCTGATGCTGAGCGCCGATTCGGAGTTCTTCCGTTACCTGGAATCGACCCGCAAACGCTGACCGGCGGCCCGCCGGTCCGCCCAGGCACTTTCATCATTGCGAGCCACCTGTATCGGCTCGACACTGCCGACGGGCGCTGAACTCGCCCGGCGTCATTGCGACCCCGGACTTGATCCGGGGGAAGCAATCCAGGGGTGTGCGGCGCTACCCTGGATTGCTTCGTCGCTGCGCTCCTCGCAATGACGCATCAACAACTTGCAATACGGGTTCATGGAGAGTGGTTCCAAACCATGAACGTTGGGCACGCTGCACTTTGCCCTGCAGGAGACGGCCCGAGCGCAGCGCAGGATCGACCGATGGACTGCATCACGGACGATTCAGATCCCTCCGAAAATCTGTGCGCTGTTCTTGGCGTTCTCTCTGCTCCTCCTTTGCCATTCCGCGTCCCGCTTCTTGCCACGACCGGCCTCAGGGCAAGATCGCCGCCCAGCAGCTCGCAACTCTTTGTCTGCACAAAGTCCTGATCTTTGCTGCACGGCACGGCCACGAAATCCGCACGCCGAATTGATACCAATTGCATCGTGCGTTGATGCCTGATTTCACATGCTGACCCTGCGCTGCCGATTCCCGGCAGACGAGTGGCAACGCTTGAGCGTTGTTTCCCCTCTGGCATCGCAGGAGTCATCCATCATGTTTCGAAAACCCATCGTCGCCGGCACGCTTGCTCTGGCACTGATTTCCTTCGGTAGTGGCGCCCTGGCCAATGCCCGGGTCACTGTCGGTCATTTCGCACCTTTCGCACCCACGCTGCAGGGCACTTCAGTCAGCATTCGCGTCAACGGCCAGACCGCTCTGCAGAACGTGCAGTTCGGCCAGTTCACCGAGTATCTGACGCTGGGTGGAGCGGGCAGCTATACCGTGGAAGTGCTGCCCACGGGCACCAACACCGTCGCCATCAGCGCGACGCTGGATCTGGCCGACAACACGGACTACACCGTGCTGGCGGTCGGCGACGGCAGCAATCAGGCGCTGTCGCTGCTGCCGCTGGTCGATGACAACAGCGCGCCGCCGGCAGGTCAGGTCAAGGTGCGCGTCGTTCATGCCGCGCCCTTCGCCAACACGCTGGCCGCTACCGAAGTGTCGGTGCGCGACAACAACAACGCCATCGTCGGCGGGCTCGGTCGGGTGCCATTCAAGGGCGCCAGCGGCTATCTGACCCTGCCGGCCGCCACCTACGATCTCAAGGTGGCCACGCCTGATGGCAACACCACGCTGATCGATCCCAAGCCCGCTGCCTTGCCGGCTGGCGGCATTCTGACGCTGGTGGCCACGGGTGGTGCCAATGGCTACGCGACCGGCATCACCGCGATCGCCGCCGGCGCCGCTCCGAGCAATCCGCTGCCCACCTTCGCCATCGGTCCGGTCAAGGTCCGCGTTGCCCACTTCGCCCCATTTGCCGCCACGCTGGACGGCACCGCGGTGCGCGTGCAGGTCAATGGCGCCGAGGTGCTGAGCAATTTCAAATTTCGCGAGTTCACCTCGGAACTGGATCTGACCCAGGGTTCCTACCAGATTGAAGTGTTCCCGCAGGCCTCGGCAACGGCAGCCATCAGCGGTACTGTCGAACTCGACGGCAACAAGAGCTACACCCTTGCCGCCGTGGGCAACGGCTCGCTGCAGCCGCTGGCCCTGCAGCAGTTTGAAGATCGCAACGGTGCGGCCCCGGCCGGCCAATATGCGCTGCGCATTGCCCACACAGCGCCGTTCGCTGCCAGCGCCGAGGCCACCTCGGTTTCGATCCGCACGGATGGTGGCGATGTGGTGGCAGGCTTGTCCAGCGTGCCCTACGGCGCCGCCAGTGGCTATCTGGAGCTGCCCACCGGTACGCTCGATGTCAAGGTGGCCACCCCGGATGGCAATACCAATCTGATCGACCTGGCGCCACTGAATCTGCCGGCTGGCGCCATCGCCACCGCCTATGCCGTCGGTGATGGCATCAACCAGCCGCTGGGCATTGTGGCCATTCCGGTCGGTGATGTGCCGCTGGAGGCCAATGTCGATCAGAGCGTGGATGGCATCTGGTTCAACCCGAGCCTGAGCGGCCAGGGCTGGAGTTTCCACAGCCTGCCGGCGCAGAACCGTCTGGTCGGTGCCTGGTACACCTACTCGAATGACGGCAGCGGCCGTCACCTCTGGTACACGCTGGACTCCTGCCGTTCGGCTCCGGGTTCCAGCACCTGTGCCATTCCTGGTGGCTTCGACAACCGCGAAGTGGAACTGTCGATCTATGAGAGCGAAGGCGGCTTGTTCAATCAGCCGGCCCCGGTGGTCACCCGTGATGTGGGTGTCATGACCGTACGCTTCCTCAGCTGCACCCAGGCCGAGCTGCGCTTCCAGATCGGCAGCTTCACCTCGGCCACCGTCCCGATCAGCAATCTGATCCCCAAGCCCGGCTGCAGCCTTTGATCTGCTTCGTCTGAACGGGTTGAGTCAAGCCCCCGGAGTTGGCGCTCCGGGGGCTACTTCATGGTCTGGCCGCGGACAGCGACCATTGCTTCAACACGGCGATGGGGCGAAGAGCCAGCGAGGGCCGAAGGCGGGCGGCTGCATACGGACACGCCGGAATGCCGCGAGATCCGACTAACCCCCACCACAAAGGAATCGTGTTATCCGCCCGCGCATCTGCGACGGGCTGCTAGACTTCCGCATCTCTCTGCGCCCGAGTCTTAGCATGGCCCGACATGACCCGAGTCAGGATCGACTGATCCAGCCCAACGCCGAAAACACCTATGAAGTCGGGCCCGCCGATCTGCCGCTGGCCTGTCCGATGCCCGGCATGCATTTGTGGAATTCGCACCCGCGGGTCTATCTGCCGGTCGAATCCAGCCCCTCGGTCAAATGTCCCTATTGCGGAGCCGTGTACACGCTGAAAGGCGCGCCGGTCCACGGCCACTGAACGGCAAACGCCGGCGGCGTCACTCCTCAGCTCGTGCGTCCGCAAATCCGATTGAGCCCATGAGTTCCGCAGGCGCCAGGACCTCAGGGCCGCGTTGGACCGTCGTCCAGCTGATTCCGCGGCTGTCACCGGGTGGGGCCGAACGTTCGACCATGGAAACGGCGCGGGCGCTGGTAGCCGCTGGTCACCGATCCATTGTCGTGTCGGGGGGCGGTCGTTGGGTATCGCGCCTCAAGGCCGAAGGCAGTGAACACGTGCAATTGCCCATAGGCTCCAAGGACCTGGGGGCAGTCTGGACAGCGCTGCGCTTGCGCCGGCTGATGCAGCGTTTGCGGCCCGATCTGGTGCATGCGCGCTCGCGGCTGCCGGCGTGGTTGCTGAAACTGGCGCTGCTGGGTAGCGGTGTACGCGTCGCCAAGGTCAACACCGTGCACGGTCTGAATTCGGTCTCGCGCTACAGCCGTATCCTGACCCAGGCGGATCGGGTGATTGCGGTCTCGCAGACCACTCGACACTACCTGCTGGCCAACTATCCCGGGATGGATGAATCGCGTCTGCGGATCGTGCCGCCGGGTGCCGATCCCGTGGAATTTCCACCGGGCACGCAGTGTTCCGACGAATGGCTGGAGGCGTTGCACCAGGATTTTCCGGCGCTGGCGGGCGGCATGCTGATGACCTTGCCCGGTCGCGGCACCCGTCTCAAGGGTCATTCTGATGCGCTGCAGCTTCTGGCGCGTGTGCGTCAGGCCGGTGTTGACGCGCGCCTGTTGCTGTTGGGCGTGGTCGAAGAATCCCGACGACCCTATGTGCGCGAGTTGCAGACGCTGGCTCGCCAGCTGGGCGTTGATGAGTTCGTGGCTTTCAGTGTCCCCCGGGGCGATGTGCGCGAGGTCTACGCGGCAAGTCGCCTGGTGCTGCAGCTCTCGACCCGTCCGGAGAGTTTCGGGCGAGTGGTGGCCGAGGCACTCTGCCTGGGGCGGCCAGTGCTGGGCTACGCCCACGGTGGGGTCGGCGATCTGCTGCGTGAGCTGTATCCAGCGGGGTGTTCGCCCCTCGGTGATCTGGCTGCATTGACCGAGCGCGCCTTGCTGCTGCTGCGCGAGGCGCCGGAAGTCGACACCGCCCGCGTGCCCACGGTCAGTGATTCCCAGAGACTGACGTTGTCGGTATATGCGGAGTTGCTGGAAGGCGCGGCACCGCATCCGGCGGCGCTGGCCCGGTTGCCATGAGCCAGCCTCTGCCGAATTCGGCGCTGACGCTCGCGGCCTTGATACTTCTGGTACCGCTGCTGCTGCCCTTTTCGCGCAGCGTCGAGGTGCCGCTGCTGACCGGTGCCATCATCGGGATCGTCGCCATCCTCAGGTCTGCCAATCAGATTCTACGGGTGCCGACCGGGAAGCTGCTGCTGCTGGCATTGGCAGCCTATGTGATGGCGGCGCTGTTGTCCGCGGTGGATGCGGTGGCACCGCAAAAGAGCTGGACCAACATGCTCGCGGCACTGCGTTTCATGGCTTTCGCCGTGGGTCTGCTGGCGCTGGCCGCGCAGGCGCTTGTTGCCGGCGTGAGCTCGAAGCGATTGTCGCGCCTGCTGATCCCGGCCGCGGCGGCGCCGATTGCCTTGTGGGTACTCGATGCCTTGCTGCAGGCGGCGACCGGCTGGTCGCTCGGTGGGCCGGCGGATGCTGACCGTCTGAGCGGTATCTTCGGTGCCGATGACCTCAAGCTGGGACCGCTGCTGTCGGCTCTCTCACCGCTGTTGCTGTGGCCGCTGCTGCCGGGACCACGCTGGCGCCTCGGCGTCTGCTACCTGGCCGTGCTGACGGTGGTGTTGCTGGCCGGCGCTCGTGCGGGCTGGGTGAGTTTTGCGCTGGTGAGCCTGCTGCTGGCCTGGCGGCTGGCTCGGGGGTCGAAGCGGGCGCTGCTGGCCTGGGCAGGTGCGGCGCTGTTGGCGGGCGTGTTGCTGGCCAGTGCCGGCTATCAGCTTTCGGATGCCTTCAAGGCCCGAGTGGACCGCACACTTGCAGCTCGTGATGGCCAGCTGGATGTCGCACTGGCCGGTCGATTGCCGATCTGGCATACCGCAGCGTTGATGTTTGCCGCGCACCCGGTCAATGGTGTGGGTGTTCGCGGTTTCCGCCATGCCTATCCCGAGTTTGCGGCTGCAGACGACCCCTGGGTGGATTCGGCCCGCGGCACCGGCGCCGCCCACGCCCACCAGATCGTGCTGGAATTGCTGACCGAAACGGGTTTGCTGGGACTGAGTCTGTGGCTGGCAGCGGCAGGGCTGTTGTGGCGTTGTTCCCGGCGCACGATCGACGATCCCGCCGCGCACGCCCCTTGGGTGGCGCTGCTGGTGCTGGTGTTTCCCCTGAATACCCACCTGGCCTTTTATTCGGTGCCGATGGGAATCACCCTGTGCTGGTTGCTGACCCTGGCTTGCCTGCAATCGGGCCTGCGGGCCGTCGGCGACGCCGTTGAATCGACGCTGGTGCGCTGACATGAGCGACCAATCCTCTGCAGCAACATCCCCCAGTTCCGAGGCTCGGCGCCAGCCGCTGTCGCTGGTCGTGACCACCCTGAACAATGCCGCCACCCTGCGCCGCTGTCTTGGGAGTGCGGCCTTCGCCGACGAACGGCTGCTGGTCGATTCCGGCAGCAGCGATGACACACTGGCGATCGCCGCCGAGTTCGGTTGTCGGGTGCTGCACAAGCCCTTCGCCGGCTACGGGCCGCAGAAACAATGGGCCATCGAACAGGCCCGCCATCGCTACGTGCTCCTGCTGGATGCCGATGAGTGGTTGCCCGAGGACTGTCAGCTCGAAATCCAGGCGCTGCTGGCGGGCATGGTAGCGGGACAGCCCGGCCTGGCCGGCTACCGCATACCGCGCCGTGAACTGATCTTCTGGCAATACCAGCATCGCGGCGCGCGCCTGAATCGCTATCTGCGCCTGTTTGATCGCCAGCGCTTTCACATGAGCGCATCGACGGTGCACGCGGCGCCTGAGGTGGACGGGCCAGTGGCAGATCTGCGCTACGCCTTCCACCATGATGGCGAGCCTGACATCCACACCAAGGTGGCCAAGATCAACGCCTATTCCAGCGGGCTGGTGGCCGACAAGCTGGAGCGTCAGGTGGGATTCGTGCGCACCCGCATGCTGCTCTACCCGCCCTGGTTCTTCCTGCGACAGTACTTCGGCAAGCGCCAGTGTCTCGATGGCTGGGCCGGTTTTGTGCAGAGCGCGGTGGGCGCATTCTATGTCTTCCTGAAATACGCCAAGGTCTATGAAGTCCGACGCCGACATCGCCGCTGAGCGCCTGAGCTGGCGCTGGCGACTGCTGTTTGCGCTGGCGCGCTGGCTGGCGAGGCGGCCGTACCGACGCCAGATGCGCATCGCCCATTGGCTGTCTGGTCCGATGTCGCTGCTCGCCGGCAAACGGGGCGCCATCGTGGCTGCCAATATCGGCTTGTGCTTTCCCGAGCTGAATGCCGAGCAGCAGTCGCAGCTGGTCTGGCGCAATCTGCGCTCGACCGCCGTGAGCGTGTTCGAGACCACCATGGCCTGGTTTGCGCCGCGCAAGGTCACGGCAGGCATCGTCGAGGTGGAAGGCCTGGAGCATCTGCAGCAGGCGCTGGACGCCGGCAAGGGCGCGCTGTGCCTGTTCAGCCATTTCACGATGATCGAACTGGGTGGACGGCTGCTGTCCGAGGCGCTGGGCAGGCCCATGCACCAGATGGTGCGACGGAATAACGATCCTGCCGTGGAAGCCATCATCGATGGCGCCCGCCGCCGCTTCTGCGAGCGCACGCTGGAGAAGAAGAATCTTGGCGATCTGCTGCGCTCGCTGCGGGAGGGCCATCCAGTGGGTTATGCGCCGGACCAGAACTTCAATCTGCACATGGCATTCGTGCCATTTTTTGGCCAACCCGCCGCCACCCTCACCATGACCAGCCGCATCGCGCGGCTGTCCCGGGCGCCGGTGCTCTGCTGCTGGATCAGCCGCAAGCCCGATGGCTACGGCTACCGCTTGCGCATCGATCCGCCACTGGCGCAGTTCCCCGGCGCCGACCCGGTATCCGACACCGCACGCATCATCGCCCTGCTGGAAACCGAAGTGCGCAAGGTGCCCGAGCAATACCTCTGGGCCCACCGCCGCTTCAAGACCCGTCCGGACGGCAGCGCGCTGGCCTACGAGGCCAAGCTGCTGAAACCCAGGCATCGGCGGTGAAGCAGTTGTCGGTTGCTGGTTGCTGGTTGCTGGTTGCTGGTTGTCGGTTGTCGGTTGTCGGTTGTCGGTTGTCGGTTGTCGGTGCGGGATGTCCGGCGCTTGCGCCTGTGGGAGCGGACTCTGTCCGCGACAGCTCGAAAACCCGTCCCGGCGTCATTGCGAGCTGCCTGTTCCGGCCCGGCACTGCCCACTGGCCATGAACCACAAGCTTGCCTGTAGGAGCGACCTCGCGTCGCGACCGGCAAGCCGCCCGTCCGAGGCAGCGGTCGCGCCGCAAGGGCGCTCCTACAGGTGAACAAGTCGAATCAAAAACTTGCGATAGGGGTTCATGGAGAGGAGCGTAGCGACGAAGCAACCCAGGGACTTGCGACAACGCATCTGGATTGCTTCCCCCGGATCAAGTCCGGGGTCGCAATGACGCCAGTTCATGGCTCGCGTGCGGAATCTGCCCAAGCAAATGGCTTGCAATGACGCCAGATATGCGAGCCTTTCCCGTGCCCCGTGCCCCGTGCCCCGTGCCCCGTGCCCCGTGCCCCGTGCCCCGTGCCCCGTGCCCCGTGCCCCGTGCCCCTACAACCGACAACCGACAACCGACAACCGACAACCAGGCCCCCCTTCGTGCTCATCGAAACCACCGTTCCCCTGCGCTGGCGTGATCTCGACGCCTACAACCATGTCAACAACTCGGTGTTCCTGACCTTTTTGGAGGAGGCCCGCATACAGTGGTTCGACAGCCTTGGCAGTCCCTGGCGCAGTGCCGAGTTCGAGCCGATTCTGGCGGCAACCACCATCAACTTCCGGCGCCCGATCCAGTATCCGGAGACCTTGCGGATTCGATTGGGCACTGAACGCATCGGCCGCACCAGTCTGACCATTGCCCAGCACATGTACGCAGCCGACGATCCAGCCGTGTGCTATTCCGATGGCCAGGCCGTGCTGGTGTGGGTGAATCCGGTCGATGGCCGCCCGGTACCCCTGCCAGAAGTCGTCCGGCAGGCTGCCGGCGCCACCGACTAGAATGGGCGCCTGACCGCCTTTCGGATACGTGCATGGCCGATGCCGACAACAACGATCTCTCGCTGCTGGGCTCAGCGCCTGCTTTTGCCGAGGTCATGGAACAGGTGTCGCGGGCGGCACCGCTGGACCGGCCGGTGCTGGTGATCGGTGAGCGCGGCACCGGCAAGGAACTGGTGGCGGCGCGTCTGCACTTTCTGTCCCGGCGCTGGGATCGGCCCTTCGTCAAGATGAACTGTGCAACGCTGGCCGAATCCCTGCTGGAAACCGAGCTCTTCGGTCACGAGGCGGGCGCTTTTACCGGCGCCACGCGCCGTCATTTCGGACGTTTCGAGATCGCCCATGAAGGCAGCCTGTTCCTGGATGAACTGGCCAATGCCTCACAGCGGGTGCAGGAGAAGATCCTGCGGGTGATCGAATATGGCGAGTTCGAACGCGTCGGCGGCCGCGAGACCATCCGCACCAATGTGCGCCTGATCGCGGCCACCAACCTCGATCTGCCCAGTGAGGCGCGTGCCGGTCGCTTTCGTGAGGATCTGCTCGACAGGCTGGCCTTTGACGTGATCACGCTGCCACCGCTGCGGGCCCGGCAGGAGGACATCCTGCTGCTGGCCGAGCACTTTGCCACGCGCATGAGCCAGGAGCTCAAGCGCGATCTCTTCCCCGGATTCAGCCAGCGCGCGCAGACGCAGCTGCGTGAGCATCCCTGGCCGGGCAATGTGCGCGAACTGCGCAACGTGGTCGAGCGCGCGGTCTACCGGATGGATGATCTGGAGGAAGAGATCGACGACATCGGCTTCAACCCCTTCGAGTCGCCGTGGCGCCCCGCACCCAGAAAGCTGGGCGAGGATGGCAGCCCGGCGCCGGCAGCAGTTGCGGCCGAGCCCGCGCCGGAGCAAGGGCTGGAACTCGACCTTCCCGCCGATTTTCGTGCCGAGATCGAACGCATCGAGATCTCATGGCTGGAGACGGCCATGCAGCAAGCCCGCTTCAACCAGCGCAAGGCCGCCGAACTGCTGGGTCTGAGCTACCACCAGCTGCGCGGCTATCTGCGCAAGTACAAGCTGGTGGGTGGTAATGAAGACGATGAGGGCTAGCCGTCAGGGATCCACTGAACAAGCCGTCGTTCCCGCGGAAGCGGGAATCCACGCATACGCAAGTAGCTGAGAGCACTGGATTCCCGCTTGCGCGGGAATGACGGTTAAGACCTGTTCAGAGCCTCTCTGGATCTGTAGTCATTGGTCCGCAAAGAACGCCAAGAGAAGCAGAGAGATTCATCAATCACTGCGAGCCTGTCCATGCATGCGGGCATATCATGTGACTTGCTCTTCTTCGCGTCCTTTGCGTCCTTCGCGGACCATTGCTCCTGATGCTATTCAGAGGGGGCGTGATCCTCAGGCGATCTTGCAGACCTCATCGAAGTTGAAGCGGGGTCCGCGCGGATGCAGTTTGCTGGCGTCGCCATAGCCCAGGTTGACCAGAAAATTGGAGCGGATTTCGGTGCCGGCGAAGAATTCGGCGTCGACCTTGGCGTTGTCGAAACCCGACATCGGTCCGCAGTCCAGACCTAGCGCCCGCGCGGCGATGATCAGATAGGCGCCCTGCAGCGTGCCGTTGCGGAAGCCGCCGGTCTGAATGGCCTCGGGCTTGCCGGCAAACCAGCTGCGGGCGCTCTGGTCATGGGGGAACAGCCGCGGCAAATGTTCGTAGAAGGCATAGTCCCAAGCCACTATCGCCGTCGCCGGTGCAGCCATGGTCTTGGCCAGATTGCCTTCGCTCAGCGCCGGCTTGAGTCGCTCTTTTGCCTCGGCCGACTTCACGAAGACAAAGCGTGCCGGAGAGCAATTGGCGCTGGTGGGGCCCCATTTCAACAGTTCGAACAACCGCTTCAAGGTCTCGTCGCTGACCGCTTTGTCCTGCCAGACCGTGTGGGTACGGGCTTCGGTGAAGAGCTGGGCGAGGGCGTCGTCGTTCAGTGCCATGATCAATCCTGGATTCGAAGAGGGCCTGATCATAGCGATACGGCGTGAAAGCGCTTGTGAGCATCACTTGGCAAGCGCCGCGCAACTGGCGATGCTGCGTGCATGGAGCTTTCGCGCAAACTGACGGTCTACAGCGATGGCGCCGCTGGCAACGAGCTGCCGGCGCTGGCCCTGGCTGCTGCACTGAGCACTGAGCCGGCCAGCTGCGTGCGCTTGCGAGCACCCTGGCCGCAGCGACTGTGGCTGCCCCACGGGCCGGTGCTGGCGGCTGCTCGCTGGCAACCGCCTCTGGACCCGGAAGCATGGCCGGATATCGCAATCGGTGCCGGGCGCATGGGTGCCGCTGCTCTGCTGACCGTCGGCCTAGCCAGCAGGGGCAGGACCCGCACCATCCAGATTCTCGATCCAAGGATCAATCCAGCGCACTACGATCTGGTGATTGCGCCGGCCCACGATCGCTTGAACAAACCCAATGTGATCGTGGTCGAAGGTTCGCTACATGCCATCGACAACGCCTGGATCTCCCGCGAACGGCTGGCGCACGCCGCGCTGGGGCGGCTGGCCTCGCCGCGCACGGTCGTGCTGGTCGGCGGCCATCGACGCGGGGTGAAGCTCGGCCGCCAGGAAATCGAGCGCCTGGCCGAGACGCTGCAGAACTGGCGCAATCATGACGGCGGCAGCTTGCTGCTGCTGGGCTCCAGGCGCACCCCCAATGCCTGGCAGAAAGCCTTGCGCCGGGCGCTGCCGCAAGCGGACGTGTGCTGGTTCGGCGCTGCCGATGGCGACAATCCCTATCGTGGAGCGCTCGCCTGGGGTGATCGTTTCATCGTGACCGCCGACTCGGTGAACATGCTGAGCGAGGCGTTGGGGACCGGGCGGCCGGTGTACAGCCTGTGTGCCGGCGTGCCTGCGGGAAAGCTCGGGGGTTTTCACCGCGCCCTGGTCGAATCCGGCCGCCTGCGCCCGCTGCGCGCCCAGCCCGCCGTCTGGGACTATCCGCCGTTGCGGGAACTGGAGCGGATCTCGCCGATCGTGCGTGAGCGACTGTCGCTGGGTACGGGGTAGGGCGCGAGGGCAGAGGCCGGCGCAATGTCAGGGCGTCATTGCGAGCCACCTGTTTCGGCCCGAAACTGCTCACGGGCCATGAACCCCCGGTGTCATTGCGAGCGTAGCGAAGCAATCCAGGGGCGTGCGGCGCCACCCTGGATTGCTTCGTCGCTGCGCTCCTCGCAGTGACGAATCAATAACTTACGGCATGGGTTCATGGAGAGCCATCTGTGTCGGGTGTCGGCCCGACACTGCCCATGGGCCATGAACCAGAAACCCGCCTGTAGGAGCGACCTCGCGTCGCGACCGGCAAGCTGCACCTTCGAAGCAGCGGTCGCGCCGCAAGGGCGCTCCTACAGGTGAACGAAGCAAATCAACGACTTGCGATATGGGTTCATGGAGAGCGTAGCGAAGCAATCCAGGGATGTGCGGCGCTACCCTGGATTGCTTCGTCGCTGCGCTCCTCGCAATGACGCATCAACAACTTGCGATATGGGTTCATGGAGACTGCAGCGAAGCAATCCAGAGTCACGGCATCAGAAGCGCTGGATGGCTTCGCCGCGCTATCCATGACGCCGGCTCTTGTGGGTCCAGACTTGTCTGGGCGCTTCTGTCTCACCGGGCGAAGAGCGTCCAGACAGTCTGGACCTGCAACAGCCGAAAGCCCGTAGCCTTTCCCCGTGCCCCGTGCCCCGTGCCCCGTGCCCCGTGCCCCTTACTCCACCGGCAGGTAGACCACACTGATCAGCTGATCTTCGGGCGTATCGCCGGGATCGCTGACAAACTCGGTGTAGACTCGATCGTGGGCCTTCAGCTTGTGTACCGCGATATAGGCCTCGCCCTTGCTCTGGGCATCGCCGAGGCCGGCATAGGCGCCGACGTAGCGCACGCGCACGGCGCGACCGGCGTAGGTCTGGCCGGCCTGCACCGGGGCCTGCAGCTCAATATCGGTGCGTGCAACCGGAATGGCCGCATCGAAGCCATAGCCGCGATCATCCCAGTAGTTGTCGATGCCCAGCACCGGGCCGGTGGGAACCAGTTCCGCCGCATTCATCAGCGGCAGGATCAGTCCGTAGGCATCGGCATAGGCCTTGGAGATGGCGTCCAGATCCTGGGAGCTGGAGGCGGTGACGTACAGGATCGGGCGCGCCGCGACGTCGATGAGCTCGATGTCCGCGCCTGCGATGTCGGTATTCGGAAAGGTCTCGACCAGCGCCTTCAGTTGGACCAGGCCCTTCTCGTAGTCGGCGCCGACGAAGCGGTCCATCAACAAACCGAAATAGCGGCCGACCAGGTCATAGCCGAAATCGGTCTGAAAGCCCCAGGTGACCCGTGTGCCCTGACCTTCCGGTGTGAGTTTCAGCTCGACCTTGGCAACACCCATCTCACCGAAGTCCAGATCCGTGGCAATGCGCGAATCGGGTTCGCTGGCGGTGATGGTCTGGGTGCCCACGCCCACCGCTTCATTGCCCTTCCAATCCATCCTGGCACCGACGCCGCTGGACGGGCCGCTGTAACTGTATTCAGCTGCTGGATCGAGGCCGTACCAGGGCGACCACTCATTGAAGCGCTCGAAGGAGTTCAGTACCGGGAAGATCAGGCTGGCCGGCCGATCAATGACGATGGAGCGCTCGACTCGCGCGCTGGAAGGGAGAAACAGACCGACGATCGCCAAAACGACGATCAGGCCGATGATGCCGAGGAACAAGCCTTTGAGCACTTTCACGGGATCAGCCTTTGGATGACGGGAATCGCAAGTTTACGAGATGTGACGCAGGCGTGCAGGGGAAAGGGGCAGTGGGCGTGACGATGCGCGGCTGTTGTGGGTCCGGACTTGTCCGGACGCTCTTCAGCATGTCGCCAGAAGCGTCCAGACAAGTCTGGACCCAGTGCGCTCGCAAGCGCACACACACAGCACGGTGGAAGTCCGTGTCCCCGTGCCTTTTCCCGTGCCCCGTGCCCCGTGCCCCGTGCCCCGTGCCCCGTGCCCCCCCGTTCCCCGTGCCCTCGTGCCCCGTGCCCCGTGCCCCGTGCTACCGCCGCCGATCCAGTATCTGCGCCAGCGCCGTGCGGGCGGCATCGAAGGAGAAATGCGACTGGATATTGGCCAGGCCGGCGTCGGACAGCTGCAGCCAGAGTTCGGCATCCTGATAGAGCCGGATCACGGCGTCGGCGAAGTCGTCGGCGTTCTCGGCGACCAGCGCCTCCTGGCCTGCGACGATTTCCATGCCCTCGACCGCGATCGGCGTGGCCACGACCGGCTGGCCGTAGGCCATGCTCTGGTTGACCTTGCCCTTGACCCCGGCGCCGTAGCGCAAGGGCGCAACGCTGATGCGGCAACCGTCGAGAAAGCGGCTGATGTCCTCGACAAACCCGTGCACTTCGATGCCGTTGCCGGTCAGTGCTTCCACCTCGGCGGTAATCTTGCTGCCGACGATATGGAAGCGCAGTTCGGGCAGGCTCTGACGCACCCGCGGCCAGATCGCCCGGGCGAACCAGAGTACGGCGTCGACATTGGGCTGGTGCTGGAATCCGCCGACGAACCAGATGTCCTTGCGCTCGGCGAACTCGGCGCGGCGTCCCGCCACCTCATGAATGTTGGAGAGCACTTCCACGCGCCGGCCTGGGGCCTCGCGGGACAGCAGTTCCTGTTCGACCGGGCTGACGACCAGGGTGACATCGCAACGGCGGATCAGGTCGAGCTCGGCATTGCGGGTGATCCCGGCCTGTCGGGCCAAGGCTTCGCTGCCGGCCACTGCGGCAGCGCGCTGTTCCCGCAGATAATGCAGATCGACAGTATCGAACAGCAGCAGGGCCTGTGGCGCATGCTCGCGGGCCAGATCCACGTACTGGCAGGCGACGTAGTGGCGACTGAGCATGATGGCGTCGAACTGCGGGCCGCGTTCGCGGAAGAAGCTGACCGGATCGCTGATCCAGGGGTGGAACAGCACCTCCACACCCAGCGCCCGCAGAGCGTCGGTGTAGCCGGGCACGTAGGCGCGGTTGTCGGCAAAGAAGGTGCATTGCCAGCCAATCGAACGCAGCACGCGAACCAGATTGATGTAGCGCACCGAGCCCGAATCCTGATCGGGCGTGGGCGTGGTGGCATCGATCAGCAGGATGCGGCCACGGGCGCGATGGGTGGCAGCGCGCCAGATGCCGGCGTGGTCGGTCGGGGCCGGTTGTAGCGCCAGGTCCGCTTTCCATCGCTCCAGGAACTTGCCCTGGTTGATGACCTGAAAGCGCTTGGTTCCAGTGCTGGTGTCGGTGCCGCCGGTGATGCCCTCGAAATGCACCACGCGGGACGCCGGCTGGTAGATCACGCGCAAGCCGCGGCTGCGCACCTTGAAGGCCAGATCAGTGTCTTCGTAGTAGGCTGGCTTGTACAGGCTGTCGAAGCCGCCGAACTGCTCGAACAGGGACTTGCGGATCATGATGGCCGCGCCCGAGCAGTAATCGGCTTCGCGCGGGTAATCGTAACGGGGATCGTCGGGATGGTCGAAGCGACCGTAGTTCCAGCCTGAGCCATCACTGAAGACGATGCCGCCTGCCTCCTGCAGGCGTCCGTCCGGATACACCAGTTTTGAGCCGACCAGGCCGACGTCGCTGAACTCGTCGAAGCTGCGCAGCAGTGGTTCCAGCCAGCCTGGCTGCACGGCGGTGTCGTTGTTGAGGAAGAACAGATACTCGCCGCGGGCCAGCTCTGCGCCGGCATTGCAGGCGCCGATGAAACCAAGGTTCTGCGGATTCTTGTGGAAGCGTACACCGCTGATCCGCGGCACTTCACTGGCGGTGGCATCACTGCTGCCGTCATCGACGACGATGACCTCGAAGGCCGTGGCGCTCGCCGTGTCTGCCAGCGCCTGCAGACACTGCCAGGTGTGATGCAACTGGTTGTAGACCGGGATGATGATGGATACCCGCGGCTGCTCGCTGCCCGGCATCGGGAAGGGCTGGTAACTGACTGCCGGCGTTGGATGTTCGATCTGTTTCGGGGTCGCCGGTTGCTGCGACTGTTCCTTGAGTTCCTGACGGGCGCGCGACCAGGTGCCGCGCAGGCCGCGTCGCGTCAGGCTGCCACGGAAACGTCGCAGCAGCGTCAGCAGCCGGGCCGTGCGAAAACGCAGCGAAGCCCGTGCGCGCTTGAGAAACTGGCCGACCAGACGCAGCGGTGCCGTCAGGCGCCAACTGGTGCTGGACAGAATTTCAGCGCGGTGATCGGCCAGCACGTTGCGTTCGTGCTGGAGGGTCTGCAGCATCGCTTGCAGTTTTACCTGTTCGGCCTCCAGCTCGGCCCTTGCTGCGATGGTGCCGAGATGTTCCTCGCGCTCCCTTTGCAGCGACAGATTGAGCTCGTTGATCTGCTGGTTCAGGGCCTCTTGTGCTGCGGTGTTGCTTCTTCCATCGCTCTCTCGAAATCGTCAGTGAGGCCCCGCAATCGGGATTCCATACGTCTTTGGCGGGTTTCAGCGTCGACCACGCTCTGTTCGTGGATGCGTTCGCGCTCGCCCAGCCATTGACGGGTGCGGGTCAGTTCCTGATCCAGCGACTGCGCCCAGCGGGTGCGCTCGCTCAGCTGCCGACTCAGGTTGAATCCCCAGTCGGCCCGTCGCACCAATTCGGAATCCTGCTCCTCAATGCGTGCCTGTGCCGCAGTCAGCCTGAGTTCCTGGTCATTGACCGCATCGGCCAGCAGGGATCGCTCCAGGTCCGAACTGTCGGCGCCCTTGACGGTGTAGCGCAGCGGCTCCCGGGCGCCGCTGGGCAGCAGAGGCAGATAATCGAGTGCCATTTCGTCCAGCGTGCGCGAGGGGCGCTTGCCCAACTCGCGCCTGATCTGGTTCAGCGGCCCCTGATCGCGGCTCAGGGCAAGCAACAGGGCCTGGATCTGATCGCAATCGGGATCCACCAGGATGCCGCTCAAACCGTCTTCGATACGCTCGGCATAGGCGCCCAGGCGGGTTGCGATCGGCGGTATTCCGAGATCCCACAGCTCGCTCAGCGTATAGGAAAAGGTCTCGGAGACGGTGCTCGGCAGCAGTGCCGCGTGTGGCTTGATGCGAGCCAGAATGGCCGGCAGCCGGGCATGACTGTAGTCCAGCAGAATGTGTGCACCGGATACGCCAAACAAGGCTTCAGCGGCCTTGCCGGCTCCGATCAGAAAGACATCGATAGTGCCATTCAGACGCGGCAGCAGTTGTCGGAGCAGGTGCAGGCCCTTGGCGTCGTTGATGCGGCCGAGCACCAGCAGTCGCAGGCGCTCCGCGCTGTGCAGCTTCAGGTCGACGGCACTCAGCTCCGCCCGCGCCGCGGCGGCATCCGGCCAGGACGCCGTGCCGTGGGCAATGTGTCGTTGCGGCAGTGTTGCCAGCCCGGGTGCCACCCGCTGCAGATTGCCCAGGACCGATCGTGACGGCCCGATCACTTCGGCTGAGGCCTGCCGCAGAAGTTCGACGGTTCTTGCGGCCATCGATTGCCACCAGTGGGCATCAAGTTCGGTGAAGGCGCCGCCACGCAAGGTGGCCAGATCCTGACCTAGTTCTGCCGCATCGAAGCGCGCCCCGACATCGCCAAAATCGCGATGCAATGCCGGCCAGAAGGGGAAATAGTCATGCGCCATCCAGCGCAGCGGCAAACCGGTGCGAAGCGCATCCAAGGAATGTCCGATCAGCGACGAAACCCAGATCTGCTCAACGTCGTAGTCTTCGATCCATTCCGACAGCAGCTCGGCATAGCCGGCGTGGTGCTCGCAGATGGCGCCGATGGACGGTGTCAGCAGATGTCGCCGCAGCACCGGCCCGCCGCGACCATCCTTGAGTTCCAGGAACTCGCCGTGCCGTCGCCGCGAAGGACTGCCGCTGGCCTGCAGCAACAGATGGTGCCTGCCGGAATCTGCTTGGGCCAGATCGAGCACGAAGCGCTGGGCACCACCGCCCCAGCCGTGCAGGATATGAAGAACGACAGGCCGGTCATCTCGCGTGGCTTGTGCCCAGGGTCCGACGCCGTGCACGGCTTGTTGATGAAGTTGTCGGCGCAGGAACGCCAGGGGATGAGCCGGCGCGCGCTCACGGCGATCAGCGGGTGTCGGCAGTCCCTGTATCGGCAGCTCCGGCGCATGAACGTAGAGATGATCGAGCACCGCCAGCGTGGCATCGGCATCGGCCTCGGCTGCCAGCGCCACCAGCGCCGGCTGTTCGGCCCCGAGCTCGAATCGGCGCCACGCACCCAGTGCAAAGATCGCGGCGTCCAGCGCTTCAGGGTTGCTGGCCTCAAGCTGGCTGTCAGGTGCTGCGGCGGTCAGTTGCGGATCGAGATTGGTCATCGCCGTCACCGGGCCGCCATGACCTGCTGCGCCCTTCAGAAGGCGCGACAACGCATCGGGGGCCAGCCAGAGTTGAGTCCGGCGCACGCGCAGCAGCGTGCGTGCGCCATGTTTCAGGCGCAGTTGTCGAAGCTCGCTTCGCCAATCGTTGACAACCGGCAGTGTTTCGATCGACAGGTCCGACTGACCAAGCGCCGCCACTGCCGCCTCCATGGCAGTGTCGCGGACTTCGGCAGGCAGTAACAAAACCAGTCCCGACTGGGACGTTGGAGCGTGTTCGGACATGCGGTCTGGTTCATCTGGCGGGGTCGGGGCTGCCCGTAGAGCAGGCCGGCCCCGATCGTGGGCCGCGGATTATCCCGCATTTCTCCAGCTTGTTGCGGGCCTGCCCGGCAATCGCCCGCAGTGGCCCGTTCGCTGTCGGCATCGCTCCGCTTATGCTCGCAGCCATGCGAATCTGGTTCTGGCGTCTGTTCTGGTTGGGGCTCGGCCTGTTTCTCGGGGCGGCGGGGCCGACCATTGTCTATCTGAACCGCGTGATCGACGCGCGCTTTGACCTCGGCAAGCAGCCGGTGGCCAGCCGCGTCTACGCGCGGCCACTGGTGTTGCAGCCGGGCATGCGCATCAGTGCCGACCTGCTGCAGATCGAATTGTCCGAGGCCCGCTACCGCAGCGATGTCACCGCATCCGCGCCGGGCAGCTACCGCCGCGACGGCGAGCATTTCGAGATCTACACCCGCAACTTCACCTTCAGCGATGGCGAAGAGCGCTCCGAGCGCATCGATGTGTTGCTGGAAAAAGGCAGGATCAAGCGCCTGATGCGCCTGCCGGATCGTCAGGCGCTGCCGCGCAAGCGCCTCGATCCTGCGCGTATCGCCACGATCATGCCGGCCGATGACACCGAGCGCCTGCCACTGGCGATCAAGGACATGCCCGGTTTGCTGGTGGCGGGTATCCAGTCGGTGGAAGACCGGAATTTCAAGGATCACCCCGGCATCGATATCTGGGGCATCGCCCGCGCCATGTGGGCCAATCTCAAGGCCCGGCGCTGGGTGCAGGGCGGTTCGACCATTACCCAGCAGCTGGTCAAGAACACCATGCTCAGCAATGCGCGCGACTTCCGTCGCAAGAGCAGCGAGATCGGTCTGGCCCTGCTGATCGACGCCCGCTTTGACAAGCGCACCATCCTTGAGGCCTATCTGAACAAGGCCTACATCGGTCAGAACGGTGCCTTGGCTGTGCACGGCTTCGGCGCCGGCGCCGAATTCTATTTCGGACGCTCGCTGGAGTCGCTGGACCCGGCCGAGATCGCCTTGTTGATCGGTCTGGTCAAGGGGCCGTCCTACTACGATCCGCGACGCAATCCGGAACGCGCGATTGCCCGTCGACGGGTGGTGCTGGGACAGATGCTGGAGACCGGCCTCATCAGTCAGCCCATCTACGAGCAGGCGCTGAAGGCGCCGCTGGCGGTGGTGCCAAGGCCGCCCTCGCGGGTGCGCTACCCGGCCTTCGTGCAGCTGGTGCGTGAGCAGATCCGACGTGACTACGATCAGGAACGCTTGCAGAGCGAAGGTCTGTCGGTATTGACCACGCTGGATCCAGGCGCGCAGGCGCTGGCGGAGGCGGCGCTGACCAAGACCATTACCGCCGTCGATCCGGACAAGGTGCTGCAGGGTGCAGTGGTGTTGACCCGTGCTCGCGATGGCGAAGTGCTGGCGCTGGTTGGTGGCCGCGACCCGCGGGTCGCCGGATTCAACCGGGCCATCGAAGCCAGTCGTCCGGTGGGCTCATTGCTGAAGCCCTTTGTCTACCTGCTGGCGCTGTCACAGCCCGGCAGATACAGCCTGGCAAGCCTGATCTCGGATGCCCCGATCAATCTGAAGCTGCCCACTGGCAAGGTCTGGAAACCGCAGAACTACGATCACAAGACCCACGGCACGGTGCCTCTCGTCGATGCCCTGGCGCGCTCCTACAATCTGGCGACGGCCCGGGTGGGACTCGATATCGGGGTCAAGTCGCTGGCTCGATTGATCGACAACATGGGCGTGCAGGCGCCCAGTGATCCTCAGCCCTCGTTGATCCTGGGTTCCATCGGTCTGAGTCCGCTGGAAGTGGCTCAGCTGTATCAGACGCTGGCCAGTGGCGGTCAGGTAGTGCCGATTTCGGCGGTGCGCGCGGTGCTCGATGACAACGGCCAGGCGCTCACCCGCTTTCCGCGGCCGGCGGGCAACCCGGCCGGTGCCGACGTGGTCAAGCTGGTCACCGTGGCTCTCAACGAAACCACGCTGTCGGGCACGGCCAGCAGCCTGTCAGGTGGCTCCGGCATCCGCCTGGACTCGGCCGGCAAGACCGGTACCTCGGACGATATGCGCGACAGCTGGTATGCCGGCTATACCGGTGAACATCTGGCCGTGGTCTGGCTGGGGCGCGATGACAATCAGCCGACCAGGTTGTCCGGCTCCACCGGCGCACTCAAGGTCTGGACGGCGCTGTTCCGGCAACTGCCCAGCGCCGATCTACGCCTGGAGTTCAGCGATGCCATCCGCTGGCTGCCCTTCGACACCGGCGACAACTGCGGCCGCATCCGCTTCTATCCGGTGCTGCCGCCCTATGAGCCGGCCAACACGCGCTCGTGCATGGAGCAGCTCACGGTGCCCTGAGGATTTTCTGCAAAGAGCCAAAAAAGCGTTGTCCGCAAAGGACGCCAAATACGCAAAGGAAGCAGAAGCACAACAAATGGATCGACTCAGATCGAGACGCCCGAACAGACGATCAAATGTTCCGCTCTTTTTTGCGTCCTTCGCGTTCTTTGCGAACCAATGCTCTTGACCGGCCGAGGACTCTCTGAACAAGACGTCATTCCCGCGAAAGCGGGAATCCATGCATGCGCAAGTGCATGAAAGCGCTGGATTCCCGCTTGCGCGGGAATGACGGTCAAGACTTGTTCAGATTCAGAGGGTCCCTGACCCAGCATCAGAAACTCTGCTCCGTGCTGATCAGGAACTGCAGCTTGGAGATGTCGGCGCCGCCATCGAGCGGGTGGGCGATGTCGATATGGATGACCCGTCCGAGCCCTGAGCGGGTGTTGGCCAGCCGCAGGCCGAAGCCGATGTCCTTGAGTACACCCAGGTTGTCTGGGCCCTCGGGCGTGTCGCCCCAGACCCGGCCGGCGTCCATGAACACCGCGCCGCCGACCCGGAACAGGCGGAAGGGGTACCAGTCGGTGTAGAAGCGCTGCTCCAGGGTGACCAGCGCGCTGCGCTCGCCATTGGCGTAGCGGTAGGGATAGCCACGCAGGCCGTTGTCGCCACCCAGCGCCAGCGGCTGGTCCAGATCCAGGTTCTGGCCGATGTCGCCTCTGACCCGCACATGGGTGGTGGTGAAGGCGTTGAAGCGGTGGTCATAGCGGGCGTCGATGGTGCTGAGCGTGCCGGCGCTGCCGCCGTTTTCGTAGCGTCCGCTGAATTCGCTGGACACCAGCCACGACTGGGTGTCGTTGGGACGATCACCGTAGGACAACGCGCCCTTGTAGATCCAGGCCCGGCGGTCAGCTCCAAAGGCCCCGGCGGCCAGACCCAGCCTGGCACTGGCGTGCCAGCCGAGCAGGATGTCTTCGGCCCGGCCCATCTGATCGCGATTCTGCTCGACGACGAAACGATTCTGAATCAACTCGTAGCCTATCCAGGGGTAGATCAGCTTGCGGTCTTCGGGCAGCAGCGTGGTGCCGATACCGTCGATGGGCGCGACTGCGCTGAAGCGGTGCTCCTCCAATGCCGCACCGAAGGTGAAGCGTTGGGTCAGGTCGCCGATCAATCCCGGTGACCAGCCGGCCTGGATGTTGAAGCCGCGCTGGTCGTCCAGATAGCGGTCGATGGTCTCGCCATAGCGATAGCGCTGTTCGCGGCGCTCGTCGTCGAGCAGATCGAAGCCGGCGCTCCAGCGGGTGTCCAGGGCAAAGAAGGGTCGGGCCAGGCCCAGCCGGTATTCGTGGCCATCGCTGTTGTTGGCCGCGACCACGTTCAATTCCCAGCGCGCGCGCCCGATCTGCGGGGCCCTGAAGGCCGCAAAGCGGGAGTCGCGATCCTTGTCGGAACTGTATCCCAGGCTGAGCTGCATGCCGAGGCCGAGGAAATTGAGCTCCTCGAAGCCGACCGAGGCCCGGTTGCGGCCACCACTGCGGCCAAACTGCAGGGCCGGGCGCAGACTCCAGATATCGCGGGTGCGCACTTCGACGATCACCTTGCCGCGTTTCATCCGCACCGGGCGGATCCTGGCGTCGAAGAAGGCGCGGCGGCTGCGCAGCAGGCGCTCGGACTCGGTCACGGCCTGTTCGGTGTACGGATCGCCGACCTTGAACAGCAACAGCCGCTCGATCGTGCCTTCGCGCGTCTCCACATGCCAGCGATTGGCCAGACGGTAGAGAAAACGGTTCTCTTCGGGCTGCTCCAGATCGAAGACATCGCCGGCATAGATGCGGATTTCACCGATGACGGTGCCTTCGGCCTCCAGCTTCTGGCGATCGAGCTTGGCGGCCTGCAGGCCACCGCAGGCCAGGATGCCGAGCAGCAGTCCAAGGAACTGACCGCGGAACTGGATTTCACTGGGCATCGGCTGCTCCGGCCAGAGGGGTGTTTCGAATGGGTGCGTCGAGGCGCATGGCGCCGCTGCCAAAGGCTTCGCTGGCTACCTGGTAGTAGCTGATGGCCTCATTGGTCATGCGCTCCGAGGCCTCGTCTTCTGGCTGTTCGACGCCGGTCGCTGCGTCGACGACCCGGGTGCGGGCATTGGGCTTGAGTTCGATCACACGCCCGTCCTGGTACCAACCGACTGTCTGGTAGTTGGCCAGCAAAGCGCGCTGCGGGGCGTCGGGGCTGAGCATGTCGCTGCCGAAGAAGCGTGACTCATAAGGCACGTTCATCAGGCCGAGGATGGTCGGCGCCACATCGATCTGCGAGGCAATATGCTCGACGGTGCCGGGGGCGATCTTGCTCGGCGCCCAGATCACCATGGGAATCAGATAGTTGCGTGGCGGCAGATCCATCTTGCCGCGGCCACGATGGGTGTGATCGGCGACGAAAATGAACAAGGTATGGTCAAACCAGGGCTTGCTGCGTGCGCGCTCGACGAAGTCGCCGATGGCCCAGTCGGTGTATTTGACACCGCCTTCGCGCCCGGTCTTGCTGGGGATGTCGATACGCCCTTCCGGGTAGGTGTATGGGCGATGGTTCGAGACCGTCATGATGTGCGCAAAGAAGCGTCGCCCGGCGGTTGCTTCCTTGTCGATCTCGCGCAGCGCGAGGGTGAACAGATCCTCGTCGCAAACCCCCCAGATGTTCTGGAAATGGATGTCCTCAGGCGCCAGTTCGGTGCGGTCATGGACCCGGTAGCCGTTGCCGCTGAAAAAGGCCTGCATGTTGTCGAAATAGGAATAGCCGCCGTAGATGTACATGGGCGTGTAGCCCTGCTGGGCAAAGACCGAACCCAGACTGTAGAGCTTGTCGTTGTTGGGGCGCTTGACGATGGAGTGGCCCGGCGTCGGCGGCACCGACAGCGTCAGCGCTTCCAGTCCGCGCACCGTGCGCGTGCCGGTGGCGTAGAGCTGCTTGAACAGCAAGCCTTCATCGGCCATCCGGTCAAGATTGGGTGTCAGCCCTTCGGTATTGCCAAAGTGCGCCAGATAGCTGGCGCTCAGGCTCTCGATCGACACCAGCACCACATTCCAGTCCTTCTGCGGGCCGGCGGGTTGCACCTCGCGTCGCAGGTCAAAGGGCGTCAGCGGCGGTCCCTCGATGTTCAGCGCCGCCCGAACGCCGCTCAGCGCCTGCGTCTGCGGCAGCGTTCGATAGAAACGCTCGTAGTCGATGGAGTTGGACTGGTAGGCATGGAAGAAGTCGAAGGTACCGTTGCCGGCGAGCTCATTGGCCTGGGCGTCGTTCGAGTACTCCTTGTAACTATCGTCGAGCAAGGCGTAGGCCGTGACCGGCAACAACATCCAGACCAGCGTGCGCGCCAGACGGCCGCCAAAGCGCGGCGCAGCCTCGCGCAGGGGGGCGCCGATCCAGCGCAGGATCAGGCGCCAGAACAACAGCGTGATGATGGCCACGGCCGACAGCAGCAGCGGCATGGGATAGCTCTCGCGGATATTGCCGATGACCTCATTGGTGTAGACCAGATAGTCGACCGCGATGAAGTTGAAGCGCGAGGCGAATTCGTTCCAGAACACGAATTCGGCCGCGGCGACGAAGACCAGCAGCCCGGCAAAAGGCAACAAGCTGAAACGGATGAAGCGACGGCCGAAGCCGCCATCACGTGGGCCGGGCGTATGTCGCAGCGTCAGCAACAACAGCAGCATCGGCAACATCATGAAGCCGGCCATGCCAATGTCGAACACGGCGCCGATCAGCATGGCGCCCACGATCCGCCCGGACCAGAACACGCTGGCATCGCCGTTGTACAGCGCCAGCCCGATGCGCACGGCGGCGTTGAACAGCACATAGACCAGTGTCAGGCCAAGAACCGCGCGGTAGGGGCCGCTGGCGAACCAGCGGTAGAAGGTTTGAATCAATCGCATGCCTGACGCGCTTCGTGGAATTGAAGCGCCAGTGGAGCACACGCGGATTGTGCCAAGGTTAGCTGCGGGTCAAATTTGCGTTAGGCAATGGTATGGCAATGTTGCGGGGGTGCGAGCGTGCCGGGTGGTGCGATGGTTTGAGGCGAACGAGGGGCAGCGGAGGGCAGAAGGGGCGAGGGGCAGGGGTCAGGGGGTCAGGGGGCAGGGCCGTGCGTCACGGACAGATCGTGCGGCGAGGTGCGTCCCCTGCACCCTTCACTTCTTCCAGCTTGTAAAATCAATGACCTGCGATCTGTCTGCTGAGAGTCCCGGTCGCCCCTGGCAGTGCGCTTGTTCCCGCAACAAACTCGGGCGAGGGGAAGTGGGGCACGCCGCAGCACGGTCAGATCATGCGTCGAGGTCGGTCCCCTGCCCCCTTTTTTGCAGTTATGAAATCAGCGGTTTACGACATTCTTGGTGAGGTCGGCTAGCCGCGTTGATCCGTGCTCTCGAACGCTTCGGCATTCGCCGTATTCGAGGACGTGCCGACGTACGCCTGCACCCAGCTGGCCAGCGTCTGTGCCGAGGCGTCACCGATGAACTCGGCATGTTGCCAGCCCGGGTCCGGCTGGGCGCGCAGTGCAAGCAGGCGCGTCGCCCGAAGGCCGAGTTCACGCTGTCCGGGCGTCAGATCGCCGGCCTTGAATACCAGCGCACCATGGCGCAGCAGTCTGACCACGCTCCGTTCGACCAGTGCGGCATTCGTCCCGGTGCTGGTCCAGCTGGCGGCAGCGATTGTCGGATCCCAGTGCAACTGGTCGTCGTCGGCGTTGAGCTCGGTCAGGCTGCTGCCGCCAGCGGGCGGCGCGAGATGGCCGCATTCATGAAACTGCACGTCCACGTACCAGAAGTCTGATGAGCGCAGATCGACGCGCTCGTGGACGACCCAGCCCAGACTGTGCGGATCCACGGTCACGCCGCGAATCTCGGCCAGCGTGCCCAGTTGCTGGGCAGAGACGAAGCGGAAGTGTTCGGGAATCTGCAGGGTGGCGAAGGCCGGGGCCAGCCGCACCAGGCTGCGGCGGAAGCGCAGCTCGTTGAGCGGGATCTGTCGAATCTGGGCTGGCGCTGCGGCGAATTGCATCTCTTCGGCCGCCGCACTGCCGCTGCGTGTATTGGCGACCGACGTGGCGACGATGCGTCCCGCGTTGCCCGCCGGCTCGTCTTCGAACTCCAGGGTCATGCCCATGGCTACCTGGCGTTTCTCGATCATGGCGGCAGTTTCCGGGTCGTGCTCACGCAGGTAGGCGATGTCGTCCGCATCCATGTTCAACGCCAACTGGTCGGCTGCCTTGTGGGTGTTGTAGATCAGCATCAGCGACGCCAGAGCGGTCAGCACGAAGGGAATGCGGATGTCGCTGTCGCGATCGCCCCAGTTGGTGAATAGCGGAACCACTGCGATCGGCCAGAAGATGAAGGTCATGGCGCCCATCGTGGAGCTGCTGCGGCCCACGCGCAGCGCCATCCACACCACCAGAACGAAGATCACCAGATACCAGAAGGTGAAGGATCCGAGATTCATGGCTTACTCCAACTCGGTACTGGCGACTTGATTGCGACGCAGCGCCAGTTCGGCGTAACCGCCGTGCAGTTCCGCCCGCAGCAGCAAGGATTGGTCATCGACACTCTCGATGCGGCCGCGATGGGTGCGGCCGGTGTCGGTTTGCACCTTGACCTTGACGCCCTTGAACTGGCTGAGCTCGGACCAGCTGATCCGGTAGCCGCTGCGGATCCCGGTGACCGTGGCCGAGTGGCCAGGCGCCGACATGTAGCGTTCGATCCACGCTTCGTCAGGGTCCGTGGCGGCCCGTGCGGTGGAGATCGTCAGCGCGCAGAGGGTCAAGGCAGACAGCAGGAGGACATGCCAGCGGTGCATGAACGGGCTCCGGTATGCGGCGGGTTTGCAGATGGGGAGTTGCATCCAGTCATTGCCATCGCCACCCCGGCGAGAGCGCCGGGTCGTATTGACAACAACTGTGACATCAAGTCTACGTGATCTCCCGGGCGACGGCCAGAGCGCCTAGGCATCCGCCGCGCGGCAGATCGATCCGCTGATCCCGACGGTCATGGTTCGGGCCAATCCGCATCTGCGCCTTTCGTCAACGGCCTGCCTATGCCATCGTACGCGGCTGCGGCGGCCCCCACGGCCGCATACCTGTCCAATGGCATGTTGATGGAACTGCGGATGATCCAATCGAAACGACCATCGCGCTGGCTGCTGCTGGGAGTGGCGATGACGCCCTTGTCCGCCGCGCTGGGCGCCGAGCTGTGCCCGGTAGACCCCTGGCACTGTGTGCGCGACGGCCAGACCTGGGTCTGCAGCGGTCAGCCTAAGGCGCTGGACAGCGAAACCGTTGATGCGGCTGCCCGGGCTGCCGCGAACACCGAACTCAGCGGTGATCGGCTGGAGGGTGTCGATGGGCAGAACATGACGCTCACCGGGAATGCCCGCGCCATCCGCGCCGATCAGCGCCTGCAGGCCGAGAGCATCGAGTACGACATCCAGAAGGACAGCGCGCTGGCGAAGGGGGCGGTGCGCTATGAAGACGCCACCAACGCTTTCTATGCCAATGAGGCCCGTGCCGATCTGGGCAAGGACAGCACCGAGCTCAGCGATGTGCGCTATGCGCTGAAAGCGCTGCGCGGGCAGGGACGGGCCAGCGAGGTGCGCACCACCGGGGGCAAGCAGACCCATCTGGAACAGGTGACCTACACTGCCTGCCCGGGCGAAGATCCGGCCTGGCAGATCGAGGCCAGCAGCCTGGATATCGACAACGAGGCAGGTCAGGCCAAGGCCCGCGATTTCAAGGTCCGGGTGGGCGGAATTCCGATCCTGTATTCGCCCTATGCCAGCTTTCCCATCGATGATCGGCGCAAGACTGGCTTTCTGGCGCCAAAGCTGGGATTCGGCAGCGATGGACTGGACTTTGCCGCACCCTGGTACTGGAATCTGGCGCCGAACTACGATGCCACCCTGACGCCGCGCCTGATCAGTGATCGTGGCGTGCAGGCCGGTGGCGAGTTTCGTTATCTCTACAGCGGCGGTAGCGGCCTGATCGACGGCGAGTGGCTGCCCAACGACAAGCTGCTGGATCGCGATCGTGAGCGTCTGCGCCTGCGCCACAACGGGGTACTGCTGCCGGGCCTGCGCCTGGACGCCGACATCAATCATGTTTCGGACGATCGCTACTTCGTCGACCTGGGCGATTCGCTGAACACCTCGTCGACCTCGGTCCTGTCCAGTCTGGCGCAGCTCTCTGGCGGTGGTCGCAACTGGAACTGGAGTCTGCTGGCCGACGAGTACGAACTGATCCTGCCGGATGTGGAAGAACGCTTTCAGGCCGATCCCTACAAGCGATTGCCGCGCGCTGCGCTGAATTTCAATGATCGCCGCGGTGGCTGGCGCTATGGCGTCCAGAGCGAGTGGGTGAACTTCAGTCGCGACAGCTTCTGCGTTGATGACGGCAGCGGCGGCTGCATCAGCACCCAGTCTGCCGAAGGCCGACGTCTGGATCTGGCGCCGTATCTCGGCTACGAGTGGCAGCCTAGCTTTGGCCATCTGCGCCTGCGCAGCACCCTCAGGCACACCAGCTATGAGCTCGATCGGCATCTGCCTGCCAACAGTCCCTGTCGTCTCGATGGCAGCTGTGCCGATAGCATCGATCGGACCACACCCATCTTCAGCCTCGACAGTGGCCTGATCTTCGAGCGCCCAAATGCCTTTGGTTTCAACGGTTTGCGCCAAACGCTGGAGCCCCGGCTGTACTATCTGTACGTGCCCGAGCGCGATCAGAGCGCCATTCCGGTCTTCGATACGGCACCGCTGGATTTCAGCTTCAACCAGCTGTTCCGGGAAAACCGCTACACCGGCGCCGATCGTCAGGCGGACGCCAATCAGCTGACGCTGGCCGTGACCTCGCGACTGCTGGACGATGAGCTCGGCAATGAACGTGCAGCGTTCAGCCTGGGTCAGGTCTACTACTTTGATGCGCCGACGGTCTATCTGCCCGATGAACTGGCGGCCGGAATCGTTGACGATCGCCAGCGCTCCGCTTATGTGGCTGAAGTGCGGGCGCGCCTGAGCGGAACCTGGTCGATCACCGGTGGTCTGCGTTATGACCCGGAGACCGATCGCACCGATTTCGGCGCGCTTCGGCTGCAGAAGCGATTCGGCGACCAGGGTTTGCTGAATCTGGGCTATCGCTATCGTCCGGACCAATTGGAGCAGGCTGATGTCTCGGCGCTGATTCCGATCAACGACAACTGGCGAGCCGTGTTTCGCTGGAACTACTCATTGCGCGAGCGCACCACGCTCGAAGCAGTGGCCGGATTCGAATACATCAACTGCTGCTACAGCGTACGTTTGCTTTCAAGGAATTATCTTCGTGGCATAGGTACAGAGCGCCGCAACGCAGTCTTCCTGGAGTTCGAGCTGACTGGACTTGGCTCTCTGGGACGCGATACGGGCGACTTCCTGCGCCGTGCTATTCTCGGTTATCAGCCTTTCGGGGGCATCTCGGAATGAAGTTCAAAGCACTGATTTTTTTGGGTTTTTTGGCAGTTTTCGCGAGTGCGTCGGAGGTCCGCGCGCAGTCCACGCTGACCCCGGTGGACAAGATCGTGGCCGTGGTCGATGAGGACATCATCCTGCGCAGCGAACTCGATCAGGCTTTGTCCGGCATTCGCCGTCAGTACGCCGGTCGCGAGAACCAGCTGCCGCCCAATGATGTGCTCGAACGTCAGGTGCTGGAACGCCTGACGCTGGTGCGGCTGCAGTTGCAGCGCGCCGAAGCCACCGGTGTGAAGGTGACCGACACCGAAGTTGACGACGCCATCACCCGAATCCTTCGCCAGAACAAGATCGACTTCAACCAGCTGCAGCAGCAGCTCTTGCAGGACGGATTCTCGCTGGCCGAGTTCCGTCGCACCATGCACGATGAACTTGATGGTGCAGAAGCTGCGTCAGCGCGTGATCGAATCGCGTTCCGATGTCAGTCCCTCGGAGTTGGAAATTGCGTTGGCCAGCAGCACCGCGCGCAAGGGTGAAGTGCGCTTGTCGGTGCTGCTGATCGGTGTTCCCGATGGTGCCAGCCCGGAGCAGGTCGACACCGCACGCACCAAGGCCGAGGGCGTGAAGAAGCTCATTGACGAAGGCAGCATTGATTTCACCGCGGCAGCCATCCGTTATTCGGATGCCGGTCAGGCGCTGGAAGGTGGCGATCTGGGCTGGCGACGCTACGACCAGGTACCGCCGTCCTTCGCCGATCTGGTGGCGGGCATGAACATTGGCGATGTTTCTCAACCGATGCGTACGCCCAGTGGCTTCTATCTGATCAAGCTCACCGACCGCCGCGAAACCAGCAAGATCGTGGTCACCGAATTCAATGCGCGCAAGATCGTGGTCCGGATTACCGAACTGCAGACCGAGGCTGAGGCCAAGCGCGAGATCGATGCCATCTACGATCGATTGCAGCGTGGCGAGGATTTCGAAAAGCTGGCCAAGGAGCAGTCGGACGACGATGCGACCGCACCGCTGGGTGGGGAAATCGGCTGGTTTCCGCTGGAAGGACTGGATCCGGAATTCTCCGAGTTGATCACCACGCTCAAGGATGGCGAGTACAGCCGTCCCTTCCGCGAAGCGACCGGCTGGCTGATCGTCAAGCGCACCGGTACCCGTCAGGCTGATCGTACCGAGTTCTATGTGCGTGGCCAGATGATGGAAAGTCTGCGCATGCGCAAGGGCGAAGAGGCGTACGAGCAGTTCCTGCGCCAGCTGCGTGGTGAAGCCTATATCGACTATCGACTGGCCAAATCCTGATCAGCGGGTCAGTGCCGGCCAGTGGCGACATGAAGACACATCGGATCGCGCTGACGGCGGGTGAACCCGCGGGGATAGGGCCGGAATTGCTGGTGCGTATTGCTCAGCAAGCCTGGCCCTTTCGCGTGGTGGCCATTGCCGATCGACGCTGTCTGCACGGCGCCGCGGCACGTCTGGGTCTGCCGTTGACACTGGTGGAAGATGAGCCGACCGAGCGCGAGTCGCTGCCGGCCGGGCATCTGGCCCTGGTGTCGACAGCACTGGCGCGCGCGGCCACGCCGGGGCAGCTTGATCCCGACAATGCTGCAGCGACGCTGTCCATGCTGCGCACCGCCGCCGACGGGGCCTTGCATGGCCGCTTCGATGCGATTGTCACCGCGCCGGTGCAGAAGAGTGTGCTTGACAGCGAGCAGCATCCGTTCTCGGGCCATACCGAGTATTTTCAGGCTCTGGCCGGCACCGAGCATGTGGTGATGATGCTGGTGGCGCCCGGCGATGGCACCCGGCCGGCCTTGCGGGTGGCGCTGGCGACCACCCATTTGCCGCTGCGTGCCGTCGCCGACGCCATCGCGCCGGACATGCTGGAACGCTGTCTGCGCGTGCTGGAGCAGGGTCTGCGCCGCGATTACGGCATCCCGGCGCCACGCATTGCCGTGCTCGGTCTGAATCCGCACGCGGGCGAGGACGGGCATCTGGGTCTGGAGGAGCAGCAAGTGATCGAACCGCTGCTGCGCAAGCTGCGCGCAGAGGGCATGCAGCTGGATGGACCGCTTCCGGCCGATACCGCTTTTGCACCCAATCGACTGGCGCACACCGACGCCTATCTCGCCATGTATCACGACCAGGGGCTGCCCGTGCTCAAGTTTGCTGGCTTCGGCAGTGCCGTCAACGTGACGCTCGGCCTGCCCTTCGTGCGCACCTCGGTCGATCACGGCACGGCACTGGATCTGGCCGGCACCGGCAGGGCAGATCCGGGCTCGCTGCGGGCAGCGCTGCTGGAAGCGGCGCGCATGCTCGACGCGCGCTCGCAGAACGCCTGATGCACGCGCGCAAGCGTTTTGGTCAGAACTTCCTGCGCGATCAGGAAGTCATCGATCGCATCGTGCGCGCGATCAAGCCCAAGTCCGGACAACATCTGGTCGAGATCGGTCCCGGTCGCGGCGCCATGACCTGGCCGCTGCTGCAGGCGCTGGGGCAGATGACGGCGATCGAGATCGACCGCGATCTGGTGCCCTTGCTGCGCGAGCAGAGTCAGGCGCACGGGCAGTTGAGCGTGGTCGAGGCCGATGTCCTCACCGTCGACTTCACCGCGCTAGCCGCCGGACGCATGCTCCGGGTGGTCGGCAATCTGCCCTACAACATCTCCACCCCGGTGCTGTTCCATCTGCTCGACCACGCGCCCGTGATCCAGGACATGCACTTCATGCTGCAGCGTGAAGTCGTGGAGCGCATGGCTGCGCCCCATGGCGACAAGGTCTACGGGCGATTGAGTGTGGCCCTGCAGGCACGCTGCAAGGTCGAAAAGCTGTTTCGGGTGATGCCCGGCAGCTTCTGGCCGGTGCCCAAGGTGGAATCGGCGATCGTTCGACTGACACCGCTGCACGATCCAGAGCGCGAAGCCTTGGCCCCGGCCCTGGATCGGGTCGTCCGCGCTGCCTTCGCGCAACGCCGCAAGACCCTGTCCAACGCCCTCCAGGGCGTGCTCGATCCAGTCACCATCGCCAGTTGTGGCGTACGCCCCGACAGCCGCGCCGAACAGGTCCCCGTGAGCGGCTTTCTGGAACTGGCCAGGGCCTGGCAGTCGATCGCAAACAACCAGGCGCCTGCGTAGGAGCGACCTCGCGTCGCGACCGCTGCTCCCTGCGGCGGCAACAGAGTGTTTTTCCGCGAAGGACGCAAAGAACGCAAAGGGAAGCAAGATCTGTTTCCGTCACGCGCCTCAGCATCTGACGAATCTGATCTTCTTCGCGTCCTTGGCGTCCTTTGCGGATAAGTGCTCTTGAACCAGGTGTCAGCGAACACTACGCTGGCCGCGGCAATGACCAATGACCCGGGCACCGGCATTGACGCCTGGTCTAGCCTGCACGGATTCTTCACGGAGATGTCCATGCGCGCCTTCCGCCTGTCCTTGCTGCTGCCGATGCTGTTACTCGCTGCCTGTGCCGCGATGCCTGATTCGCCGGATTCGGCTCTACAGGCTGCCATCGACCATCCAGATCGCAGCGCCGCAGACCGAGAGCGCGATACCCGCGACCAGCCGCAGGCGGTGCTCAAACTGGCCGGATTCGGGCCGGGCATGACCATCGCCGACATCTTTGGTGGTGGCGGCTATTACAGCGAGATTCTGTCGCGACTGGTGGGTCCGAATGGACGGGTGCGGCTGATCAACAACCAGCCCTACCACGACTATGCCAAGGCCGACGCGGTTCCGCGCTTTGCCAATGACCGGTTGCCCAACGTCAGCTATGAGATCAATCCGTCGGAGAACATGAAACTGGGGTCGCCTCGCTGGATGGCGCGCTGATCATCATGTCCTACCATGATCTGTATGTGGCTGATGAGGCTGGCGGCTGGCCGGCGATCGAACCTGGTCAGTTCATCGACCAGATCGTGACCGCACTCAAGCCGGGTGGCGTACTCCTGATCGTCGATCACTCGGCCGCGGCTGGAACCGGCAAGACCGCCGCGCAGACCCTGCACCGCATCGAAGAGGCTTTCGCCATCGCCGATTTCAAGGCGCATGGGCTGGAGTTTGCCGGCTCGATCCCGGCGCTGCGCAATGCGGACGACAGTCGAACTCTGGGCGTGATGAATCCAGCCATCCGCGGTCAGACCGATCGCTTTGTGCACATCTATCGCAA
Organism: Rhodanobacteraceae bacterium; assembly: GCA_024234055.1. Classification (NCBI taxonomy): domain Bacteria; kingdom Pseudomonadati; phylum Pseudomonadota; class Gammaproteobacteria; order Lysobacterales; family Rhodanobacteraceae; species Rhodanobacteraceae bacterium. Next base: position 86,122 of record JACKOW010000002.1, on the reverse strand, counting down.
GCCCTGAGCGATGGTCATCACGCGTCCTGGCTGAGGAGGGCGCCGCGCTGGGGCGCCGAAGTGCTAGCCTCGCCGTCAACTTTCGCGCGCGCGTATACCCATGTCCGGACACAGCCAATTCGGCCTGCTGGCCCAGCGCCGTTTTCTGCCTTTCTTCCTCTCGCAGTCGCTGGGTTCCTTCAACGACAACGTCTTCAAGCAGGCTTTCGTGGCCCTGGTGGTGTTCGTCGGGGCGATCAAGACCGGGGTCAGCGATGCCAACTTCTCGCTGCTGGCCGGAGCCCTGTTCATCCTGCCCTTTTTCCTGTTTTCGGCGCTGGGCGGGCAACTTGCCGACAAGTACGACAAGGCCAGACTGGCGCGCTGGATCAAGGGCGCCGAGGTCCTGCTGATGTTGGGGGCGGCTGCCGGCTTCCTGCTCAAGAGTGCACCGATCCTGCTCGGCATCATGTTCCTGACCGGGCTGCAGTCGACGCTGTTCGGGCCGCTCAAGTACGGCATCCTGCCGCAGGTGCTGAGTGACGAGGAACTCACCGGCGGCAATGGCCTGGTCGAGAGTGCGACCATGGTGGCCATCCTGCTCGGCACACTGGCCGGCACGACGATGGTCAGCAACCCCGAGACCGGGCTGATGCTCACCGCTGCGGTGGTGATTGCGGTGGCCGTTGCCGGTTGGCTGGCGGCGCTGGCCATGCCGGCCACTGCGCCGGTGGATGCGACCCTGAAGGTCAACTGGAATCCCTTCACCGAGACCTGGCGCAGTCTGAAGTTTCTGGCGGGCAATCGCACGGTCTTCCTCAGCTGCCTGGGTATCAGCTGGTTCTGGTTCTACGGCTCGATGTATTTCCTGATCCTGCCGGTGTACGTGCGCGACATCGTCGGCGGTGGTGCCTCGGTATTCACGCTGATGCTGGCCCTGTTCTCGATCGGCACCGGCATCGGCGCCCTGCTGTGCGAGTTGCTGTCGCGGCGCAAGGTGGAGATTGGCCTGGTGCCGTTCGGCTCCATCGGCATGACCCTGTTCGGGCTGGATCTGTATTTCGCGCTGCCGCAGGCCAGCGGACTGGCTGATCTCAGCATCGCCGGCTTTCTGGCCACGCCCTTTGGCTGGCGCCTGACCATCGATCTGGTCCTGATGGCGATCTTTTCCGGCTTCTTCATCGTGCCCTTGTTCGCGCTGATCCAGCAGCGCAGTGCTGCCAGCCATCGCTCGCGGGTGATCGGCGCCAACAACATTCTCAATGCCATTTTCATGGTGACGGCATCGCTGCTGGCCGGGCTGTTGATGAATGGCATTGGCCTCAGCCTGCCCCAGGTGCTGCTGGTGACGGCGCTGTTCAATGCCGTGGTCGCGGTCTACATCTACACGCTGGTGCCCGAATTCCTGCTGCGCTTCATCGCCTGGATCCTGGTCAACGTGATGTACCGGCTGCGTATCCGCGGCATCGACGCCATCCCCGATGAGGGGCCGGTGCTGCTGGTGTGCAATCACATCAGCTACGTCGATGCGCTGGTGGTGCTGGGCTCGGTGCCGCGCCCGGTGCGCTTCGTCATGTACTACAAGATCTTCGACATGCCGATTGCGAAACAGGTGTTTCGCTGGGCCAAGGCCATCCCGATCGCCGGGGCCAAGGAAGATCCGGTGCTGATGGAGAGGGCCTTCGAGGAGGTTTCGCGGGAACTGCGCGACGGCAACATCGTCTGCATTTTCCCCGAGGGCGGCCTGACCCGCGATGGCGAGATCGCGCCTTTCCGTCCCGGCGTCGAGCGCATTCTCCAGCGCGATCCGGTCACGGTGGTGCCGATGGCCCTGCAGGGACTCTGGGGCAGCGTGTTCTCGCGCCAGAATCAGCTCCTCGGACGGCTCAAGCTGCCTCGGCGCTTCTGGTCCCGGGTGGGCCTGGTGGTCGGCAAGCCGAGGCCCCCGGAGGAAGCCCGTGCCGCCACGCTGGAGGCCGACGTGCGCGCGCTGCGGGGCGATCAGCCCTGAGATTGGCCCATGAACACCGCCGAAGTCTTCCTGATTGCGCTGACGATCATCTTCGCCGCGCCCTATCTGATCTGGCGGCTGGGGCGCACCGAATACTGGGCGCCGCTGGTCGTGGTCCAGATCGTCACCGGCATTGTGCTCGGTCCGGGCATGCTGGGATCGATCTTTCCCGACTATTACGCCTTCGTCTTCGATGCGCCAGTGATTGCGGCCCTGAACGGCATCGCCTGGTGGGCGGTGATGCTGTTCGTGGGCATTGCCGGCATCGAGCTGGATCTGCATCAGGCCTGGCGCTACAGGCGCGAGAGTGGAATCACCGCCGGGCTGGCCTTTGCCTTGCCGCTGCTGCTGGGCAGTTTGGCGGGCGCCGCGCTTGCTGTATTTCCCGGGATGGATTGGCGCCCGTGCACAGCACTGGCAGTTCATGCTCGGCATCGGCATGGCCTGCGCGGTCACGGCCTTGCCGATCCTGATCCTGTTCATGGAGAAACTGGCGATCCTGCGCCAGCCCCTGGGCCAGCGGATCCTGCGCTATGCCAGTCTCGATGACCTGGCGGTGTGGGCGGTACTGGCGCTGATCCTGCTGGACTGGGATCGGGTCGGTCGGCAGCTGCTGTTCCTCATCGGATTTACCGTCATCGGCTTCGGATTTCGCCGCTTGATGCGCAAGGTGCCCGAGGCAGATCGCTGGTATCTGGCGCTGATCTGGCTGGCGCTGGTGGGATTTGCCGCTGACTGGTCCGGACTGCATTTCATGGTCGGCGCCTTCCTGGCCGGAGCCATCATGGACAGCCACTGGTTCCATCAGGAGCGCATGGACCTGCTCCGCAGCCATGTGTTGCTGGTACTGATGCCGGTGTTCTTCCTCAGCACCGGCCTGCGCACGCAGTGGCAGGTGGGTGGGGCTGCGGTGTTCCTGGCAGCAGGTGCACTGTTGCTGGTGTCGGTGAGCGGCAAGCTCGCCGGCGTGCATCTGGCCGGCCGCATCCTGGGCTGGCCGGCCGGACAGGCCAGCGTGATCGGCTGGCTGCTGCAGACCAAGGCCCTGATCATGATCATCTTTGCCAATGTGCTGCTGGACAAGGCCATCATCAGCAACGAGACCTTCACCGCGCTGCTGATCATGGCGGTGCTCAGCACCATGCTGACGGTGCCGATGGTGACGCCGCGGCTGCGGCGGGTGTAGCGGGCTCGGCTCGCTGTGGGAGCGGCTTCAGCCGCGATCAGGGCTTCGTTGCAGGTTGGAGCTCGCGGTCGCGACGCGGCAGCGAAGACCGGAAACCGTGTCGGGCTGTATGCCAGAAGCCGAACGCAGAGAACGCAGAGATGCGCAGAGAACGCGGAGAGAAGCAGATCGGTCTTCAATGAGCCTTTCTCTGCGTTCTCCGCGGCCCTCGGCGTTCTCCGCGTTGAGGCTCCTGCCCGCAACTACTCGACAGGGTCCGATGGTGTCGTATCCCCTTGGTGACCGTCGCGACGCAAGGTCGCTGCTACGAAGATACGGACGCCTGGAGCGACCTCGCGTCGCGACCGGCGCAGACGCCGACCCATCGGGACATCAATCACACCGGCGATCGCGGACAGAGTCCGCTCCCACAGGTGGGCTATTTGCGGGTCAGCGCACCGAGGATGCCGCGCAGCAGCTGCCGGCCGAACTGGCTGCCGACCGAGCGTGCCACCGACTTGGCGAATGCCTCGCCCACGCCTTCGCGCTGGCGGCCGCGGGAAGCCGGCTTGGCGGCGGGTGCCGGTCGTGGCGCGGCCGGGGCCCGCGGCCGCGGCGCAGGCGCCGGGGCGGGCGGTGGCGTTTCGGGCTTGCCCCAGGGCCAGTTCAGCGACCAGCCGCCACCGTCCGAGGCCGGCACCTCGGGCGCTGCTGGCGCTGCCGCGGGAGGTTCGGCGCGCTGCTTGAGTACCTCGTAGGCGGATTCGCGGTCTATGGCCTCATCGTATTTGGTGCCGATCGGGCTCTGCGCGCGCACCGCCTGGCGTTCCTCCTCGGTGATGGCGCCGATGCGGCAGCCCGGCGTCAGGATCCAGGCGCGCTCGACCATCTCCGGTCGGCCGCCCTCTGTCAGAAATGACACCAGCGCCTCGCCCACACCCAGCTCGGTGATGGCCGCGACCACGTCCAGCTTCGGGTTCGGTACGAAGGTTTCGGCCGCGGTCTTGACCGCCTTCTGGTCACGCGGCGTGAAGGCCCGCAACGCGTGCTGCACGCGGTGTCCGAGCTGGCCGAGGATGTCGTTGGGGATGTCATCGGGGTTCTGGCTGCAGAAATACACGCCGACCCCCTTGGAACGGATCAGCCGCACCACCTGCTCAACGCGCTGCACCAGCGAGGGCGGGGCGCCATCGAAGAGCAGATGCGCCTCGTCGAAGAAGAACACCAGCCGTGGCTTGTCCAGATCGCCGACTTCCGGCAACTGCTCGAACAGCTCGGACAGCAGCCACAGCAGGAAGCTGGAATACAGCTGCGGTTTCAGGATCAGCTGCTCGGCGCTCATCATGTTGATCACCCCGCGACCTTGCGGGTCGATGCGGAAGAAATCCTTGAGCTCGAAGGCCGGCTCGCCGAAGAAGGCGCGGGCCCCGACATCCTCCAGTCCCAGCAGCGCCCGTTGCACCGCGGCGATCGAGGTGCTCGATACCAGACCGAATTCGGCCGAGATGCTCTTGGCGTTCTCGGAGACGTAGTTGAGCATCGCCCGCAGATCCGGCAGATCGATCAGCAGCAGGCCTTCCTGATCAGCCACCCGGAAGACCACGTTGAGCACGCCCGATTGCACGTCGTTCAGATCCATCAGCCGCGCCAGCAGGATCGGCCCCATCTCGGTGATGGTGGTGCGCAACGGATGGCCGTTCTTGCCGTAGATGTCCCAGAACACCACCGGATTGGCGCCCGGTTTCCAGCTGTCCTCGATACCGAGCATCTTCAAGCGGTTGCGGAGCTTGTCGCCAAGCACGGCGGCCTGCGACAGGCCGGCCAGATCGCCCTTCACGTCGGCCAGAAACACCGGTACGCCCTGCTTGGAGAATTCTTCGGCCAGCAGCATCAGCGACACGCTCTTGCCGGTGCCGGTGGCACCGGCGATCAGGCCGTGGCGGTTGGCGTACCTGGTCAGCACCGAGAGATCACGGGAACCGCGCGCGATAGGAATCAATCCGGGAGTTGTCATGGCCTGGGAAAGTTGCTGCAGAGAAGTCCCTAGGCTATCGGTGATTGCGGCAAAAAGGGAAATGAAAGTGCGTTGGGGGGGGGACGAGGGCACGAGGGCACGAGGGCGCGACGGCAGGAGGGCAGGAGGGCAGGAGGGCAGGAGGGCAGGAGGGCAGGAGGGCAGGAGGGCAGGAGGGCACGAGGGCACGAGGGCGCGTGAAGCCGAGGGCCTGAGAGCGGGACGACCAGACGGCAAGAGAGCACAGCCCACCTCAGCGTCTTTGCGAGGAGCGCAGCGACGAAGCAATCCAGGGATTTGTGAGCGCGCATCTGGATTGCTTCGCTGCGCTCTCCATGAACCCATATCGCAAGTCGTTGATTTGCTGTTGTAGGTCACGTTGCTCGCGTAGCGAGCTACGTGACGCAATTGGATGTCACGTAGTCCGCTGATGCGGACAACATGACCTACGACGGCGGGTTCATGGCCGGTGGGCAGCATTGGGCCGATACAGGTGGCTCGCAATGACGCCAGTATGATGGAAGATGCGTCGCGCCCTCGTGCCCTCGTGCCCTCGTGCCCTCGTGCCCTCGCGCCCTCGGCTTCACGCGCCATCGCGCCCTCGGCTTCACGCGCCCTCGTGCCCTCGCGCCCTCGGCTTCACGCGCCCTCGCGCCCTCGTGCCCTCGTGCCCTCGCGCCCTCGCGCCCTCGGCTTCACGTGCCCTCGTGCCCTCGGCTTCACGTGCCCTCGGCTTCCCGAGCCCTCTCGCCCTCGTCGACGGCCTTCTTCGCCGTCGGGCGATGCAGATGCAGATCCAGCTGCGGGTAGGCGATGCTGATGCCGAGGCGCCGGAAGCTGTCGATGATCTGGGCGTGCAGGTCGTCGCTGACCCGCAGGCGGTCACCGATTTCTCGAACGAAGCAGCGCAGTTCGAAACTCAGCGTGCTGTCGGCCAGGGCCATGAACAGTGCTGCCGGTGGCGGGTCAGCCAGCACCGCCGGATGCTGCTGCGCCAGCTGCAGCAGGGTCGAGCGCACCAGGGCCGGGTCGGAGTCGTAACTCACGCCCACCTTGATGATGATGCGGGTGGTGGTGTCGCTGAGCGTCCAGTTGACGAAACGCTCGGTGATGAAGGTCTTGTTGGGGATGACGATCTCGCGATTGTCGAAATCGGCAATGGTGGTGGCGCGGGTGCGGATGCGCCGCACCGTGCCGGTCAGCTCACCGATGGTGACCACATCGCCAACCCGGAATGGGCGCTCGAACAGCAGGATCAGGCCAGCGACGAAATTGCCGAAGATCTCCTGCAGGCCAAAGCCCAGCCCCACCGAGAAGCCGGCGGCCAGCCATTGCAGATGGCCCCAGCGCAGGCCCAGAAAGCTGAATACCGCCACCAGCAGGACAAAGGTGATGACATAACGGGTGACAGCAACGATGGCATAGCGCATCGAGGCATCCGCCAGAAAACGCTCCAGCAGCATGATTTCCAGCAGGCCGGGCAGATTCCTTGCCGCACTGATGCCCAATACCAGCGTGATCAGCGCCAGACTCAGATCTGCCAGCGACACCGCCCGCATCTGGGCTGCGCCATCGACCATCTCGCTGGTGTGCCAGAGCACGATCCGATCAAGCAGGGTGAAGGCCGGCGCCACCTCGGCCAGCGACCAGGCCAGTCCGAGCACCAACAGCAACACCGTGAAGGCACGCAACAGTCGCCGCGACTGCGAACTGGCCAGGCGCACGTCGACGCTGTCCTGGACGAGCTCGGGTGCGTCCAGATTGGCGCCGCCGGCATCTCCCTTGTCGGCTTCCCCGGCCTGCGCCTGTCTGGCCAGGGCAAGGCGCCGTTCACCCAGCATCAGCCAGCGCAAGACCAGGCCGTGTGCGAGGCTGACGGCCAGCAGCACCGCCAGCGTGCTCAGGCTGAGCTTCAGCAGCAGGGCTGAGGTCAGCACGAAGCCGAACAGAGGCAGTGCCGCGAGCATCAGGAAAGCGAGCGTCAGTCCCAGCCGCAGGGCGCGCTTCATGCCCGACTGATGTCCCGGGCTACCGCCGCGTGTCGACAGCAAGCGCTCTGGATGCAGCAGCCACCAGCTGATGGCCGCCAATGACAGATGCAGTATCACCAGCACCATGCGCAACAAGGTGCCATTGGCGCTGTCCAGGTCGCGCGCAAAGCAGACGCTGGCGAGCACCAGCAGGGGAATGAACGCCAGATAGAGGAAGGAGCGCAGCCGCAGGATCGCTGCACGACGAGCGCGCGGCCAGCGCAGATGCGCCTGGGCCAGACCGTTGTCGCGGCACATGGCGATGGTCAGCGTCAGGACGTACAGATAGGGAGCGATGGCGCTGAGCGCTCTACCGAGGCTGTGGGTGAAACGGCCGCCGGCGCCCACGCTTTGCAGGATGTGTCCGAGCATGAGCATCAGCAGCATCATCGGTGCCGCGCGCACGGCCGTCAGCACCAGTGCACGCATCGTGTAACGGTAACGGTCCTCGCGCACCCTGCGCAGATTGTCGGCCAGCTGCTTCAGCGCCCGGTCGATGCGGCGGCGCAGCAACACCAGGACCAGAGGCAGCAGCAGGCCAGCGATCCACAGCGGATTCTCGGGCAAACGGTCCAGGATCCTTTCGGCGACATGACGCCAGCGCGTCGGCTTGAGCAGGTCCCGCCATTGCTCCCAGAGTTCCCCCGTCCAGCGCAGACTGACCGGCGGGTGGCTGGGCACCCACAGCAGATTCTGGTCCAGCAGCGCGGTGAGTTGTCCGGCGCTGCCGATGAGTTGCTCAAGCTGCGTGTCGGCGTCGCCCAGCAGCTGGGTCAAGCGCAGATACTGCTGCTGCAGGCGTGGCAGCAACTGCACCCGCAAGAGCAGCAGATCCGTGAGCTGGGCCTTGCGTTCCGGTGCCAGCGGCGGCTCGGAATCCGCTTCCGCCAGGCGTTCCGCCAGCGCGCCTTGCACGCTGGCAAGCGCATCGCGTTCCTCGGAAAGGGCGATCTGGGCCAACTGGGCCTCGGCCGCCTCCGCGCGCATGTCCAGTTGCTGGGACCGAAGCGCGGCCGTGCTGGGCAGTTTGCGGCGCTCGGCCATCAGCACCTTGCCGATCGAGTCGGTAATGCCACCGATCTTGATACGGGCCTGAGCGTTGCTCAGCGACAGGCCGGTGCGATTGGTCTGCGTGGTCAGGGCCTGCACCCGCTCTCGCAGCTCAGCGATCCGCTGGGTCAGGGCCAGCAGTTGTTCGGCGCTCTCGAGATTCTCCCGGGCGAGATCGCGCAAGGGCGCAGGCGAATTCTCATGAAGTTCGGCTTGCGCCTGAAGGCGCTCGATCTCGGTGCTCAGTTCATTGTTGCTGCGCTCTGCAATCAGCTGCTCCAGTGTCGCCACGCGCTCGTTGCGGTCACTGAGATCACGCGCCAGATTCTGCTTGCGCGCCTCGGCGCCTTCGAGCTGCAGGTCGAGTTGGCTCTGCTCAGCCAGCAACAGCGCCTGACGCGCACGCAGCGCGCGCAGATCGGCCATCTTGCCCAGGCGCTCGATGCGCTCCTCCAGTGTGCCGCCTTCCTCGCCGGGGGACAGGGAGTCGATACGTGCGCTCAGTTCGCTCAGTTCCCGTCGGAGCGGGCCGGGACGCTGCTGCCACTCATTGCTGGCGTTGGTGGCCTGGGTCAACTTGTCCTGAAGCGCGGTGCGTGCAGCCTGCTCGGTGGCCAACAATTGTTCCAGATCGTTGACCGAGGCCCGCTGGGGCAGACTGCCGCGCCAGCGCAGCAAATCCTCGGCCCGGGCCTGCTGCTGATCAGTGGCTTGTGCGCGCTCGATATCGGCAGTGGCTGTCTGTGCATCGGCGCTGAGGGCAGCGATTCGCGCGATACTGGCATCGGCCTCGCCATCACGGGCTTGAGCGCTGTCAATCTGCGCGAGTGCCGCGCTCCGTTGCTCCTCGTCCCAGTCCTTTCTGGAAGCCACTTCGGACTTGAGCAGAGTGATCTCGGCAGACACTGAGGCCGGAATCGGCACCGCAGGCGCCAGGGCGATATCGGCAGATGAGCGACCTTCCCAGCGCGCGCGCAGAGCGGCTTCTTCGGCCACGGTGATGCTGGCCAGCGCCTGATCCAGCACGCGCTTGAGATCCGGCAAATCCGGACGTATGCCAAAGGCCAGATCGGCTTCCAGACCAGGCTGACCCACCACCCGAAGTGCGCGCTTCAAACCGCTGCGTTGCATCGCGTGGTCGGCACTGAGAAGATCGCCGATGTAGACATCAGCACGTCCTTCGGCCACCTCCAGGAGGGCCGCTCGCACGCTCGGCGCGGCTTGCAGCTCCGCATCAAAGCCGGCGTCGCGCAGCAGCTCTGCCCAGACATGCCCTTGGACCACCGCGATACGACGCTCTCGCAGGGAATCCAGATCGACAACGGAGTCGGCCTCGGCGCGTCCGATCATGGCCGCCGGCAGATGCAGATAGGGCCGGCTGAAGAGCATCTCGCTGGCGCGACGATCGGTGGCGAATACGCTGGTCAGCATCTCGACGCCGCCGCTCTTCAGTTGCTCACGGGCGGAATCGAAGTTGTCGGCGCGCCGGATATCGAAGCGCAGACCGCTGCGCCTTGAGATCAGTTGCAGCAGATCGGCAGACAATCCGACATGGCGCCCATTGGCATCCAGCGAATCCAGCGGCGCCAGATCAGGGTCCGGTGCCACCCGTACGGATTGCTGGCGTTGCACCCAGGCCTGCGCTTGCTGGTCGAGAACGTCCTCGGCCCACGCTTGATGGCCCGGCAGCGTCAGGACCAGGCAGTGCAAGGCGAATACCAGGTACCGGAGGACGTTGGGTCGCATGAACTCGGGAGCTTGTGGGCGGGGAGGAAGGCGCCAAGCATAGGGCACCGCCGGGCCCGCATACGGCCAGCATTTTTCTGCCTGGGTCAGGCATCTACGCGGATTTCACACGGGTGATCGATTCGTGCAAACTTGCACCAGAGCGAATCACCGGAGCGTTGCCATGACCATCCGAGTTGCGATCGTCGATGACCACGCCATCATTCGGGTGGGATTTCGCGGAATGCTGGCCGGCGATTCGGGTATCGAAGTCATTGCCGAGGGCGAATCAGGCGAGCAGGCGTTGCAGATCGTGCGCGAATCCGCGCCGGACGTATTGATCCTGGATGTGAGCATGCCCGGCATCAGCGGTGTGGAAGTCACCCAACGCCTGGCCCGGAACAAATCTCGCACGCGCGTGGTGATCGTCACCATGCACAGCGACGGGCCCTTGCCTCGCTTGCTGCTGGAAGCAGGCGCCAGCGGTTTTCTCACCAAGAACTGCAGCGAGGAGACCCTGCGGCGTGCAGTCCGCACCGTGGCTGCGGGTCAACGCTTCATCGACCATGACATCGCCCAGCGTCTGGCCCTCGCGGCGACCAGCGGCGAGCAATCACCTCTGGACCGTTTGACCGCCCGTGAACTGGGGGTGGCCTTGATGCTCGGGCGCGGCGTGCGCTCGGTGGACATCGCCGAGCGACTGCACATCAGCGAGAAGACCGTCCACACCTACAAGTCGCGTATCTACGACAAGCTGGATGTCGATACCGAATCGGCATTGACGCTGATGCTGCTGCGCTACGGCTTGCTGACCGAGGCTTGAGAGCGGGGCAGGGGGCAGGGGAAGAGCGTGCACCGCTGCGTTGCCATCCGACGCGGCAACCTAGCCCGCATTTCTCACACCTGCGCGAGCAGATGCCCCCAATTCCCTAGCGGTACAAGGCGATTCCGAGGCGCGCACCAGTCACAGAGTGTTTGGCCGCATCTGCCCGCTTTGCGGCCCTCGCTCGTTCTTTGCGACTATCGCTGCGTTGCTCCTCCTCGCAATGGAATCACCATTCCTCGTCGTCGCGCCTTGCGCTAGTCGCAAAGCCCTGCGCGATCTTCCGCAACAGGTGGGAGAAATGCGGGCTAGCAAGGAATGCAATTCAGGTTGGCCCACAGGGCCTGTCTGAAAACGGCGACAGGCCAGGAGCGTCACGTAGCCCGCTGCGCGGGCAACATGACTTACGACAGGCAATTTGCCGGCTCTGGTGCGTTGGCCCGCAGGGCCTGCGTGACGGCACCGCTACATTCTTCGCCACAGCGCCGGCGCACCGCCTCGTCCATGATCACCCGGAACGCGCCAGGCGCGTTCCGGGCTCATAGCGGTCGATCAGCTGTTGCGGCTGTCGTCCGATGTCGGCGCCGGGGCAGCTTCGGTGTCAGCAACCGAGTCTTCGGCGGCTTCGGCCGTAGCCGCTACCACGGCTTCCTCTTCCTTGTCCGCTTCCGGCTCGTCGGCCACCACGGCCGCGACGCGCTGCGATGCCTTGGAGAACAGATCGCCCGATCGCGGAGGCGGCGGGGTCACGGGTGCCTTGGGCGTCGGCTCTGCGGATGCGGCAGTCGGGGTCGCCTCAGCCTTGACAGCCACTTCAGCGTCAGCAGTTGCCTTCGACGGTGCCGGTGTGTCCGTGGACAGCGCAGCTGGCGTCGGCTCTGCAGCGACTGGCTCGAGCGCGGTCGGGGCCGCTGCTGCAGCCACGTTCGCAACAACGGTCGGGCCTTGCGCCACCACCGGTACGGGCTGGGTGTCGGCCAGTTTCGGCTCGGGCTGAGACGGGGCCGTAGACTCGGGCGCGGCTTCAGCAACCGCTGTCGGGGCCGGCTCGGCCTCCGCGGGTGTTGCGATCGCGGCTTCTGCTGGCACCACGGGGGGATTCGCGACAGCGGCGGATTCCGGCATGGCAGCGGCTTCTGACTGGCCAGACGTCGCGTCAATCGCCGGGTTTGCCTCGGACTCAGGCGCCGGTACCGGCGGCATCTTGTGTGTGATGTCGGTGCTGGTGGACTCGGTGGACTCGTCCGACTCCGATTCGTTGTCTTCGGACCAGTCGCTTTCGGCATCGGCGGCCGCCGGATTCTCGGCTGTTCCAGCCGCGTTGCCTTCCTCGCGACGACCACCGCGGCGACGACGGCCACCACGGCGACGGCGCTTGCGTGGCGCGCCTTCTGCTGTTGCGCCTTCACCCGTGGCTGCGGTGGGTGTGGCCGTGCTTTCGCTCACCGAAGACGCGCTCGCATCGGTGGCCTGATCTGCCATCACGTCTGCGCCCAGTACACTCGCGGCGGTAGCGGTCGCCGCTGCTGCCAGCAGGGCGTCGTCGCTGGTGGCCGGTGCGGCCTCAGGCTTTCTCGGCTCGCCCCGTTGGCGCTGCGGCCGGTCCTGCCGCCGCGATGGCTGCTGCGCTGCAGCCGGGTCACGGCTCGCCTGCGCTTCGCCGCCCGTGGCTGGCGCCGGCTGCTTGTTCTGCTGCCTGGGATCCTGGCGCTGGCGATCGCCGCGCTGGCGCTGCTGTCGGTCGCCGCGACGATCAGAGTCCGCTGCTGCCGGACTGGCCGCAGCGGTCTCGCTGCGTTCCTTGCGTTCGCCACGGTCGGATCGATCGGAACGATCCGGGCGATCCCCTCGGCGACCGCGGTTGCGGTCACGGTCGCGGTCGTTGCGCTGGGAACCGCGGTTGTTGCTGCCGGCGCTTCCGCTCGCACTGGATTCTTCGCTTTCCGGCTTGGTGTCGGCTACGGCCGTGTCGGCAGCGGGTGCTGCCGAACGCTTGCGCAGCCAGCCCATGAAACGCGCCACCAGGCCCAGATGCTGCACCGGCGCCGGGATCTCCGCTGCCGGTGCGGGCTGTTCCTCGACGGCAGTGCGCACCGGTGCCGGCATCTGCGGGCGTATGCCGCTGACCGCAGGTGCTTCTCCCTGGGCCTCGGTGCCGCCGCCGGCCATGGCCTTTTCCATCGCCACCGAAGCCGGCGTCTGTACTCGGGCGTAACTCGGACGGGGATTTTCCTCGACCTCCGAGGCTCGCACGCGCTGAATCTCGAATTCCGGGGTTTCGATGTGCTCGTTGCCAATGACGATCACCGGCGTCTCGTGGCGCTGCTCGATGGCACTGATGGCCGCGCGCTTCTCGTTCAACAGGTAATTGGCAACTTCAGTCGGCACCTGGACCACCACCTGCCCGGTGTTGTCCTTCATCGACTGCTCTTCGATCAGGCGCAGGATCGACAGCGACAGCGATTCGACGCTGCGGATGCGGCCGTTGCCGGAGCAGCGCGGACACATCATCGCGCTGGATTCACCCAGCGACGGGCGCAGTCGCTGGCGCGACAGCTCCAGCAGGCCGAAGCGGGAAATGCGGCCGATCTGCACGCGGGCTCGATCCAGCTTCATGGCATCGCGGATGCGATCTTCCACTTCGCGCTGGTGACGCTGGTTTTCCATGTCGATGAAATCGATCACCACCAGTCCGCCGACGTCGCGGATGCGCAACTGGCGAGCAATTTCTTCGGCGGCCTCAAGGTTGGTATTGAAGGCCGTTTCCTCGATGTCACCGCCCTTGGTGGCGCGCGCCGAGTTGATGTCGACCGCGGTCAGGGCTTCGCCCGGATCGATCACCAGCGAGCCACCGCTGGGCAGCCGCACCTGGCGCGAGAAGGCGCTCTCGATCTGACTCTCGATCTGGTAACGCGTGAATAGCGGGATCGAATCGTTGTAGAACTTGAGCTTGCGCAGATTCGGCGGCATCACCTGCTGCATGAAATCGCGCGCTTCGTTGTAGACCTCTTCGCTGTCGACCAGGATCTCGCCCACGTCGCTGCGCAGATAGTCGCGCAGGGCACGGATGATCAGCTTGCTCTCCTGGTAGACCAGGAAAGGCGCCGGACGCGACTTGAAGGCCCCATCAATGGCCTGCCAGAGTTGCGTCAGATAATTGAGATCCCACTGCAGTTCTTCGGCATCGCGACCCATGCCCGCGGTGCGCACGATCAGGCTCATGCCATCGGGCACTTCGAGCTGATCCATGGCCTCCTTCAGGGCCTGCCGATCCTCGCCCTCGATCCGGCGCGAGACGCCACCGGCATTGGGGCTGTTCGGCATCAGCACCAGATAGCGGCCAGCCAGCGAGATGAAGGTGGTCAGGGCGGCGCCCTTGTTGCCACGCTCTTCCTTCTCGACCTGCACCATGATCTCCTGGCCTTCGCGCAGGATTTCACGGATGTTGTTCTTCAGGCTGGTGCCCTCGGCAAAGTATTGCCGCGAGATTTCCTTGAGTGGCAAAAAGCCGTGACGATCGCCGCCGTATTCGACGAAACACGCCTCAAGACTGGGTTCGACTCGGGTGATACGAGCCTTGTAGATATTCGATTTTTTCTGTTCCCGTGAAGGAATTTCCAGATCGAGATCGTACAGCGACTGGCCATCGACGATGGCTACACGCAGCTCTTCCGGCTGCGTGGCGTTAATCAACATTCTCTTCATTTTTATTGTTGCCCTTGCCGCTCAACCACCGCGACCCTTCTTTCCGCTGAGGCCGCAACCGACTTTGCCATTGGCAAAAGCGTGGGCGGCGCCTGGAATGTGAAAGGCGAGGCGGGAGCGCGCTTACAAATCCTTGGGTTACGCAAGGCCCCATGCGGGGTCTCGGGTCCTCCGTCCGACGGCTCTATACTCTAGCTTCCCTGGACGGTTCCTTGCCCTGGCCCCTGATGGGTGGCCAAGACGCGGACCGCCCGATCATAACAAGCTCAGGCGGCGGAAGCATCCTCAGCGTTGGAAAGCGACTATGCGCAAGAGTTCCAGGCCTGCCGGGCGGGGTGCAACGCCGCCAGCAAAGGGTGCGAAGGGCAACAAGCGGGTGATGAACGTCACTGGCAGCCGCGCCGGACGCTCGTCAGAGCCGCGCAAGTCGCCTTCCGGGCGGGTTGCCGCGGCAGCCAAGGACGGCCCGGCACGCGAGCAGTCACGCAAACCGTCGGCCAGGTCTGTCTCGCGAAAGCCAGAATCCGGCCGCACAGCGCGCCCAGAGACGCCGCGATCCCGATCTCTGCCGGCGGCGTCGCCTCGGCCCGCGCCCGCCCCGGCGCCGCCTCCCGAGCCCGTGGCCGTGCGTATCGAGACGGTGGACAGCGAGCGCGCCGGCCAGCGCATCGACAACTTCCTGGCCTCACGCCTGAAGGGTGTGCCCAAGAGTGCCGTCTACCGGGTGCTGCGCACCGGCCAGGTGCGGATCAATGGCAAGCGCGCCAAACCCGAACAGCGCCTGGAAGCCGGCGATCTGGTGCGCATCCCACCGCTGCGGGTGGCTGAAGCGGGCGAATTGGCCGCTCCCTCGGAGGGCTTGCGCGACACCCTGGCCGAACGCATCGTGTTCGAAGATGGCGAATTTCTGCTGCTCGACAAGCCCAGCGGGCTGGCGGCCCACGGCGGCAGCGGCATTTCCCTGGGGGCCATCGAGGCCATGCGCGCCATCCGCCCCACCCAGAACATCGAACTGGTGCATCGCCTCGATCGCGACACCAGCGGCTTGTTGCTGCTGGCCAAGAAGCACAGTGCACTGCGCCGATTGCAGGCGCTGATCCGCGAAAACAAGGTGCAGAAGCGCTATTTCGCCCTGATTGCAGGTTCTCCCAAACAGGAACGCTTCGAGGTCGACGCCGCACTGCACAAGAACCAGCTGCGCGGCGGCGAGCGCATGGTCGAAGTCAATGAGGACCTGGGCAAGGCCTCGCTGTCACGCTTCAAGGTCATCGAGCGCTATGCCGACGCCACCCTGGTCGAGGTCGAAATCGTCACCGGCCGCACCCACCAGATCCGCGTACACGCCCAGCACATCGGTCATCCGCTGGCCGGCGATCCCAAGTATGGCGACGAGAACTTCAACAAGTTGATGAAATCCCGCGGCCTCAAGCGCCTGTTCCTGCACGCCCACAGCCTGCGCTTCCCCTGGGGCGACAGCGGCGACGAGCGCCAGTTCAATGCGCCGATGGGGCCGGATCTGCGCGCGGTGCTCGACAAGCTGGGGCGCTGAGCAGGCGCCCAGCCCGATGAGCCGCGCGGCACAACGGCTCTTGTAGCCCGAACTGCGCGCAGCGCTGTCCGGGCGGTGACGCGGAAAAGCCCCGCTGAGCCGCTGCGCGGCACAACGGCTCCTGTAGCCCGAACTGCGCGCAGCGCTGTCCGGGCGGTGACGCGGAAAAGCCCCGCTGAGCCGCTGCGCGGCACAACGGGCTACAAAAGCTCCTGTAGCCCGAACTGCGCGCAGCGCTGTCCGGGCGGTGACGCGAAGAGCCCCGCTGAGCCGCTGCGCGGCACAACGGGCTACAAAAGCTCCTGTAGCCCGAACTGCGCGCAGCGCTGTCCGGGCGGTGACGCGGAAAAGCCCCGCTGAGCCGCTGCGCGGCACAACGGGCTACGAAGAGCTGGGTCGGCTCTACTCCAACTCCATGGTCGAAACTCCTACCGGCGGCACGTGTCCCCAACCGGGCAGGTACCACGCCAGCGCTTGATAGCGCCGGAACGAGGTGTACGGATAATCTTCCGGGCGTGCCGTCAGGCCGTGCTTCACTGGGTTGTAGTGCACATAGTCCAGATGCCGACGAAGATCGTCTTCATTGCGAATCACGTGATCATAGAAGCGACGTTGCCACAAATTCTGGAGCCCGTGGCGCCGAACCATCCGCAGCTTGAGCGATTGAATGAACGCGCCGAAATCCGTGGATCCGTGAACGATCAGATGCAGATGGTCCGGCAAGATCACATGGGCGAAAACGCGCATCCCGAATTCGACTCGCAACTCCGCGATCACTTCGAGCAACAGCGGCTCAAGCCCCGCCAGCAGCGGCAATCGGTGACGCGTCACCTGAGTGACAAAGACGGGTCTACCCTCAGGATCAATTCGGCGCACGTTCTGCATGCTTGGCAGCATTTCATTCGCAAGCCAGTCCACGAACCGGCATTTCCCTGAAATCGCCGTAGGAAATTTCCGACAAAAGCCCCGCTGAGCCGCTGCGCGGCACAACGGGCTACGAAGAGCAGGAGCCTCGGCCGTTGTAGCCCGAACTGCGCGCAGCGCTGTCCGGGCGGTGACGCCACCCAAAAGAAAAAAGCCGCTGGAGCGGCTCTTTCTGCACATCACTGATC
Source organism: Rhodanobacteraceae bacterium (assembly GCA_024234055.1). Taxonomy (NCBI): domain Bacteria; kingdom Pseudomonadati; phylum Pseudomonadota; class Gammaproteobacteria; order Lysobacterales; family Rhodanobacteraceae; species Rhodanobacteraceae bacterium. The sequence goes on along the minus strand of JACKOW010000002.1, from coordinate 68,959 downwards.
TTGGCAGCCTCAGGCTGCCTTTGGTAGCGGTGGCGTTTCCGCCGCCTCATTCGACTTGGGTGCTCGCCTGGTGCGGGAGAACCGTCCAGACAGATCACGTCGCAAGCCCTCCAGACCTTCGCTGCGACCAGTAAGCTTCAGCAGCCCGTAGGCCTGCAAGGCCACCGTCATGATGTCGTTGCCCAACGCCGCATCGGTATCGTTGCCACGTTCGCACAAGCGGGTGATCCGCGTCAGGATCGGACGCAGCTGATCCAGCAGTTTCAGATCGGTCAGTGCCGATCCGACCGGAATATTGGCCGGGATCATCTGCGGATTCTGGCTGATGATCTGCAAGGCCTGACGGCTGAAGCTTTCGCTCTTCACTCCCATCCGCTGCATGCGACGCTTGTCGCCCTGGGTGAGGGCCACCAGGCCCGCCAGTTCGGTTTCCAGTGTCGTCAGCGCCGCGTCCACGGCAACGATCTGGGCTTCGGTGAGAGTGAGGTTCACGAGATTTTGAATCGACATGTTGACTTTCCTTTTTGGTTTCTTTCGAGATGCGGCGGTGCCCCTTGGCGCCGACCGCCCCCCGGGCAGTGCGTCCGGGGTGAGGCTATTCAACCGGCGCGCCATGTCAGCCGGTGAAACGCGGGTTAAATGTGTCTGAACGGAATGCCTGGGCGCTTCGTTATCGGGACCGAAACATCCAACGATTGCGTTCGGCACCCCATCGATGGGCCAGCCGTACTCGTCAATGGACGCCGTTCGTCTGCGTTTGGGCCAGCGAGGCTCATGCTGGAAGCTCGCCGGTCCATCGTTGGGCCAACCACACTCGCCGATGGACGCCCCGCGCCCGCTCTTGGGCCAGCCGCGCTCGCGCTTGAACCTCGCCCGCCCAAAGATGAGCGCCGCGAGCTCAACGGTGGGCAGGGCGACCCCCAACGATGGACGCCGCCAACCCGAATTCGGGCAACACGCTGCCCGACGATGGGCGCCGACGGTCCAACGATGGACGCGCCCAGCCCAAGGCTGAGCAAATTCCGTTCAACGATGGACGCCGCCAGCCCACCGATGGTCAAGGCACGGCCCAACGCCGAACGCTGCCAGCCCATCGCAGAGTCCGACAGCCTCAACGACGGCCGTCGGCAGCCCAACGATGAAAGTGGCCAGTCCAACACTGCGGCTCGCTTCCACGCACACGTGCGCAGGCGGTCATTGATCGGCGCCACATTGCCGCCACGCCATCCCAACGGCAACATCCTCCCACCCACCGCACCCAACCCCGCCCCATGGAACGCACCGAACGCATCGCCCTGTTGCACGGCTTGCTGAGTCGAAATCGCTACGGATTGAGCAATGACCGGCTGATGCAGGAAGCCAACTGCTCGCGCTCCACGCTCTACCGAGACCTGAGCTTCATGCGCGACACCCTCGGCGCACCGCTGGAGCACGAGGGCGATCCCGCCCGGGTATGGCGCTACGTCTACCAGGGCGCCGATACCTTCCAGCTGCCCGGCGTATGGCTCAGCGCCGACGAGCTCTACGCACTGATGCTGGCCCAGCAGGTGCTGCAACGCAGCGGTGCCGGCCTGCTCAGTCAGGCACTCGGACCCTTGCAACCGCGCATCCACAAGATCCTGGGCGACAAGGCCCGCCGCCTGGACCGATTGCGCGTGCTGCGCACCCAGGCCCGCAACGCCAATCAGAGCGTCTTTCGCATCGTCACCGAAGCCGTGCTCGAAGGCCGCCAGCTGCGCTTCACCTACGAAGCCCGCTCCACCCAGCAAGATCGCGAACGCCTGGTATCACCGCAGCGGCTCACCCACCACCGCGACAACTGGTATCTGGACGCCTGGGACCCAGCCCCCGCCGCCCTGCGCCGCTACGCCCTGGACCGCATCCGCAAGCCCGAACTCACCGACCAGCCCGCCCACGACATCCCCATCACCCAGCTCGACACCCATCAAGCCGCCGGCTACGGCATCTTCGCCGGCCCGGTCAGCGCCACCGCCACCATCCGCTTCAGCCCCCACGCCGCCCGCTGGATAGCCGACGAAATCTGGCACCCCAAACAACGCCAGCGAGTCCTCCCCGACGGCAGCCTGGAACTCACCATCCCCTACGCCCAGCCCCGCGAACTGCTGATGGACATCCAACGCTACGGCGCCGACGCCGAAATCCTCGCCCCACCCGAGCTACGCCAGCAGATGCGGGACACGCTGATGGCTGCATTGGAGCGGTATCCGAAGCCGGAGTAGGGTGATCCGCCGGAGGTTAATCCGCCGATCAGGCACACTCGACGCCACCCGATTTCAAGGAGAGCCAAGCTTGCTCAACGGCTTTTCCCACCCCCGCTGTTGGAGTGCCCTGCATTTGGCCCCAGCCATGCCGGGATTGCTCACTTCCCGCCAACGTGGTCCGAAAAAGGCGATTATTCCGGGGTGCATCACCAGGAGATCGCGGTCGCATGAGCCGAGCGTACCATCCGCCATTCACAGTGACCGCCAAGGCCATTGCGCAAGCGGCGGCCGTTGCCGAGCAGATCGGTCGGCTGGGCACTGAAAAGGGGCCGGGTGGTGCACGCACATCAAGAGGCTTACTACCAGGCGCTGAGAGACAGCACTCGCGCGAGCGATTGCGCGGTGTTCATCGAGTTCATGTTGGAAAGGCTGCTCGAAGCCATCGCCGCTGTGTCCGAAACGCCGGTGAAAACGCGGGTGAAAACGCCGGTGAAAACAGACGCGCAACTGCTGGCTCTGCTACGCCGACAGCCCACCCTGACCCTTGCAGACGCGGCAGCGCACCTGGGCAAGTCCGTCAGCGCCGTTGAACGCCTGGTACGCAAGCTGCGCGAAGCTGGCCGACTGCGTCATGTCGGCCCGCAGAAGGGAGGCCATTGGGAAGTGCTGTCTTGATGTCAAAGGCGAAATGTAGGTGTCGCCAGCACCATCCACTTCACACCCCCGCCGTCCGCTGGATAGCCGACGAACACCGGCACCCCGCCCAGCGCCGGCGACAACTACCCGACGGCAGCCTGGAACTCACCATTCCCTACGCCCAGCCCCGCGAACTGCTGATGGACATCCAACGCTACGGCGCCGACGCCGAGATCCTCGCCCCACCCGAGCTGCGCCAGCAGATGCGGGAGATGCTGGTGGCGGCGCTGGCCAACTATCCCCAGCCAGCCAAGTAGAGTAGGGCGCGCCGCCACCCGGGATCACCGAGTTGCACTCGGCGCTCTTGATTCCCGATGGCTGGCCAGCAGACCCGCAGGGCGGGACCCGCCCGCGAAAGGCTCGCACTTCGCGAAACCACGCCGCCGGCGGATCCCGCCGCCCATCCTCCGAACACCCTGCCAACAACCCTATGACCGCGCGCGACACGTGTGCGCGAAAGCAGGAAAGCAGAAGCAGGCCGAGTACCTCCAATAGCGTGGTGCTGAGGAGAGCGAAGCTCAGCACCAGGGTTTCGAACCCGCGGCGATGATGGCCAGCACACCGATCGCCCCGGCTCTGGTGTGGCGGCGCTGCGTGCTGACGCTCTTAGGTGGCCATACGCAATCGCAAAAGTCGCCACTGGCGGACCCCAACTGAGACTATCGTTGCCTTTGCGACACCTAACCCCTAATCCCGCGATCGCACCGGGACACGTGCGCTAACGAAGCGGACAAGCGGATGGCTCGGTTGGTTACGCCAATGACGGAAGTAAAAGGCAATATCGGGGTTTGATAACTGTGCGATGTTTGGGTGTGCTCCGATTTCCCCAATCCAAGCGGGCTGCTGGCAGACTGCGACCCAGGGTAGCAGCGCCACGACCCCACAGCCGGATTTCCGATGAATAACGAAGAACAACAGTTCCTAAACGACCTCGACAAGAAGCTCTGGACCGCAGCCAACAAGCTGCTGCCGATGCTCGACGCCGCGGTCTACAAGCACGTCGTCCTCGGCCTCATCTTCCTGAAATACGTGTCCGACGCCTTCAAGGAACGCCACGCCGAGCTGGAAGCCGCTTTCAGGAACCCGGCGCACGATTACTATCTGGGCGACGACGCCGGCGACCTGATCGGCGGAGAACTGGAAGCCCGCGACTACTACACCGAGAAGAACGTCTTCTGGGTGCCGGCATTGGCGCGCTGGGACTTCATCCAGTCGCACGCCAAGGTCGCGTTGGGCGCCAAGGTGCAGGTCACAAACGGCAAGACCACGGAGTACGAGTTCAAGGGCATTGGCCGGCTGCTGGACGACGCGCTGGAGGCGGTGGAGAAGGAGAACCCCAAGCTCAAGGGCGTGCTGGAGAAGGACTACGCGCGCAAGCAGATCGACTCGGCGCTACCTGGGCTGATCGACCTGATCGCCGAGGTCCCCTTCCACCACGGAACGCTCAAGGCTAAGGACATCCTCGGCCATGTGTACGAGTACTTCCTCGGTGAGTTCGCCATCGCGGAAGGCAAGAAGGGCGGGCAGTACTACACGCCCAAGAGCATCGTCACCACTATCGTCGAGATGCTGCAGCCCTTCCAGGGCCGCGTGTACGACCCCTGCTGCGGCTCGGGCGGCTTCTTCGTGCAGAGCGAGAAGTTTGTCGAGGAGCATGGCGGCCGTGTGGGCCAGCTTTCCATCTACGGCCAGGAGTCCAACCCCACCACCTGGCGGCTGGCGTCGATGAACATGGCCATCCGCGGCATGGACTATGACTTCGGCAAGGAGCCGGCCAGCACCTACACGCGCGACCAGCACCCCGACCTGCGCGCCGACTTCATCATGGCCAACCCACCCTTCAATATGAAGGAGTGGAACGCTGGCGTGAAGGACGACGACCCGCGCTGGAAGTACGGGATACCGCCCGCGGGTAACGCCAACTTCGCGTGGATGCAGCACATGATTTACCACCTGGCGCCGCAGGGCAGCATGGCGCTGCTGCTCGCCAACGGCTCGATGAGCAGCAACACTAACAACGAGGGCGAGATCCGCAAGGCCATGGTCGAGGCCGACCTCGTGGAGTGCATGGTGGCGCTGCCCGGCCAGCTCTTCACCAACACGCAGATCCCGGCGTGCATCTGGTTCCTTGCGCGCAGCAAGGCCGAGCGGGGCAGCGGCGAGTTGCGCTGGCGCGACCGCGCGGGCGAAACGCTCTTCATCGACGCCCGCAGCCTGGGCTACATGAAGGACCGCGTGCTGCGCGATTTCGGCGCCGACGACATCCGCAAGATCGCCGGCACGTTCCACGCCTGGAAGCGCGGCGAGGGTTATGCCGACGTGCCCGGCTTCTGCAAGGCCGCGAAGCTGGACGACATCCGGAAGCACGAGCATGTGCTTACGCCAGGGCGATACGTGGGCGCGGCGGAGCAGGAGCCAGACGGCGAGCCGTTCGAGGAGAAGATGGCGCGCCTGACAGGCCAGCTCGATGCGCAGTTTGGCGAGAGTGCGCGACTGGCGAGGGTGATTCGCGAGAACTTGGCGAGGTTGGGATATGGCAGCTGACGGCTGGCTCCAATCGCCATTTGCCGAAGTCATCGACTTTCAGGAGGGTCCAGGGATTCTTGCGAAGGACTTTCGGGATCACGGCGTCCCGCTCGTACGGTTGGCGGGGCTTGGCGCGGGTAAGTCAGTATTGGCGGGCTGCAACTACTTGGATCCAGAGACGGTCGCGCGGAAGTGGTCGCACTTTGCGCTTCAAGAGGGCGACATCTTGCTTAGCACGTCTGCTTCACTGGGGCGAGTAACTACTGTGGGAGCTGATGGCGTCGGTGCGATCGCCTACACGGGGATCATTAGGATGAGGCCACGAGACCATCGGGTGGTCGCCCCGTTTATCCGATATCTATTGGCGGGGCCCGAGTTTCAACGGCAGGTGGAGGCCGCCGGAGTCGGAAGCGTTATCAAGCACTTCGGTCCGATGCACCTGCGACGCATGAGCGTTCAACTGCCGCCCCCAAACGAGCAAAGCGATATCGCCCACATTCTCGGCACGCTCGACGACAAGATCGAACTGAACCGCCGGATGAACGAAACGCTGGAGGCCATCGCGCGGGCGATCTTCAAGTCCTGGTTCGTCGACTTCGACCCCGTCCGCGCCAAAGCCAGCGGCGAGCCGCCCGAGTCCGTGTGTCGCCGCCTCGGCCTCACCCCCGACCTCCTCGCCCTCTTTCCTGACCGACTCGTCGATTCCGAACTCGGCGAGATTCCGGAGGGGTGGGCGGTGAAGTCGCTCGACGAAATCGCCAACTACCTCAATGGACTTGCGCTCCAAAAGTACCCGCCCGAGAGCGAAATCGAGTGGCTGCCCGTCATCAAGATCGCGCAGCTGAAAAGCGGATCGTCGGTGGGCGCCGACCGGGCTTCGCACAGACTGGACCCGGACTACGTGGTCGACGACGGAGATGTGCTTTTCTCCTGGTCAGGTAGTCTCGAGGTCGATGTCTGGTGCGGTGGGCGCGGCGCGTTGAATCAACACTTGTTCAAAGTCACCTCCAAGAGCTTCCCGAAGTGGTTCTTCTTTCACTGGACCAGAGAGCACCTCGCGCACTTCCGAACCATCGCCGCCGGCAAAGCGGTCACGATGGGGCACATCCAGAGAAAGCACCTGACTGAAGCGCTCTGCGTCGTGCCGAGCGGCGCGCTGATCAAAGCGGCGGACAACATCGTCGCGCCGATGCTCCAGACCGTGATCGAAAACAGGCGGCAGGCGCGAACACTTGCCGCCACTCGTGACACGCTACTCCCGAAGCTCCTTTCCGGCGAACTCCACGTTCCGCTCGACGGTGCCGCATGAGTTCTGCCGACATGCGAGAAGATCCTCTCGTTCGCGAGGCCATCAGGCTCCTCAACGAGGAGTACGAGGCAAACAAGGACTTCAACGAGTCGTTCGAGGCTGACGAGCCAGTCCGGATCGGCAGGCTCGAGTTTCCCAAGAGTAGGGCGTTGTTCTGGCTGGATCGCGATGCCTACTACGAAGCCCAGGAGGAGTGGAAAAACGACTCGCTCCAAGATCAGCACGAACTGTGCTTCACGCTGCTGCGCGCCAACGGGCTAGAGACGCCTTTCTCTGAGCTGGCCGCAGCCGTCGAGCGCGGTCGCGTCGTGCCCTTCGTCGGCGCTGGCATGTCCAGGCCCATGGGAATGCCATTGTGGGGCGACGCACTCCGAGAACTCCTGGGCCGCATGCCCGGCGCAAATATCGCTGCTATCAACGCGCAAATCGACACGGGCCAGTACCTGGCGGCAGCTCAGGCGTTGGTGGAACACGATGCCGTGAAGGCGGAGAACTTCGTGAGCACGAAGTACCGAGTACAGAGGATCAAGTTGGCAGGGCCGATGATGCTGCTGCCCCGCGTCGCCAAAGGCTGCGTCATCACCACCAATTTCGACGACGCAATCGAGCAGGCCTACGGGCACGATGACGTGCGGTTCGACGCTTACATGCATGGCAAGCAGGAGCACAACTTCTTCCGGCGCCTAGTGCGTGGTGACCGTTGCTTGCTGAAGCTTCACGGCGATGCGGACAACCCCGCCACCCACATCCTTACGCAGGCACAGTACGCGGAGGGCTATGGCAAACCGTTCGATTTCCAAAAACCCCTGCCGAAGGCGCTGCGGCAGGTGTTTGTCTCGCAGTCGCTGCTGTTCCTGGGATGTAGCCTGGAACAGGATTGGACGCTGGAGTTGTTCGAGAAGGCCAAGCAGGCTGATGAATACGCCATCCCCAACCACTACGCGATCCTGCCCGCGCCCGCCGACGCCCAGGCCAAGCAGAAAAAAGAGACGCGGCTGCTCAAGTTGAACATCCAGCCGCTGTGGTACCCAGACAACGAACACGCCTTCGTCGAGCGCTACTTGCAGCTCATCATCGATGTGGCCGAGCGCCGCATCAGCTACAACGGGTGAGGTCGCGCGATGCGCACGACCGTCCAGCAAATAGACCTCTGGCGCCAGGCCCCGTCCGAGCATCAACGTCTGGAGTTCAAAGAGGCGAAAGAGCAGTTCGACAGCCGCAAGCTGGCCGAGTACTGCGTGGCGCTGGCCAATGAGGGCGGCGGCGTGCTGTTGCTCGGCGTGGCAGATCGGCCGCCACGTGCCGTGGTGGGCACGCGGGCGTTTGCTGACACCGTGTCAGCGGCGGAGAAGCTGTTCCAGGGACTGGGTTTCCGCGTGGACATCGACGAGGTCTCGCACCCTGACGGGCGGGTGCTGGTGTTCCATGTGCCCTCGCGTCCGCGCGGCACCGCCTACCACCACGATGGCAAGTACCTGATGCGTGCCGGCGAGGCACTGGTGCCCATGAGCGAAGACCAGTTGCGGCGCATCTTCGCCGAGGGCCAGCCAGACTGGCTGGAGGAACCGTCGCGCGTGGGACTCGACGCGCAGCAGGTGGTGGAACTGCTGGATACACAAACCTTCTTCGAGCTGTTGAAACTACCGTACCCGACGGAACGCCGCGGCGTCCTCGACCGGCTCATCCGTGAGCGGCTGGTCGACGAGCTTGATTGCAGCTACACGATCCGTCGGCTCGGTGCGGTGCTCATGGCGCGACGGCTGGAAGACTTTCCAGAAGTGGCACGCAAGGCGCCGCGCGTTGTGGTCTATTCCGGTGATTCGAAGCTCGAAACGCGGCTCGACCGTTCGGCCAACCAGGGTTACGCGGTGGGATTTCAGAACCTGGTGCGCTTCGTGATGTCGCACCTGCCCCAGAACGAGGTCATCGAGGATGCGCTGCGCAAGGAGGTGAAGCTGGTGCCGGACGTAGTGATGCGGGAGCTGATCGCCAACGCGCTGATCCACCAAGACTTCACCATGCAGGGCGCGGCCGTCGCGATCGAGCTCTACCGCAATCGCATCGAGATCGCCAACCCCGGCGAACCGCTGGTGCCGGTGGAACGCTTCATCGACGGTTATCAGTCGCGCAACGAACGGCTGGCCGACTTGATGCGGCGCATGGGCATTTGCGAGGAGAAGAGCAGCGGAATCGACCGTGTCGTGCACGCCGCCGAGGCCTACCAACTTCCGGCGCCGGACTTTCGTGTGCAGTTGCGGCGCACGGCAGTTACGATCTACGGGCCGCGTCCTTTCGAGCAGATGGACCGCAACGACAGGGTGCGGGCCTGCTACCAGCACGCTTGCTTGAAATGGGTAATGTCGCAGCGCATGACGAACCAATCGTTGCGCGAGCGCTTCCATCTGGGCGAGGACAAGGCAGCTACCGCTTCGCAGGTGATCGCCGCGACGATTGAGGCTGGATTCATCAAGGCGGACGAGAGTGTCGGCGGCTCCCGCAAGTTCGCCCGCTACCTGCCGTTCTGGGCCTGAGGTTCTTTAATCGTGATCCGGGTGGAGACTGGACTGGTGCCAAAAGGATTATCTGAATCAATGAGTTGCTTATTTAAGGCTTTCCCCAGCCATGGGCGTGCAGCGCCATGACTGAAGACCAGCTTGAACAACTCGCACTGACCTGGTTCCAGGACGCCGGCTGGGAATATCGCCATGGCCCCGATTTGGCGCCCGATGGTGAAACACCGGAGCGCAGCGACTATCGGCAGGTGGTTCTCACCGGCCGCCTGCGAGAGGCGCTGCAGCGGCTGAACCCCGGTGTGCCAGATAGTGTGCTCGACGAGGTGCTGCATCGGGCGACCAAGCTGCATGAGCCGTTGCTCATCCAGAACAACCGGCGCTTCCACGAGGCGCTGGTGGACGGCCTGCCGGTGGAGGTGGAGCAGGACGGCCACAAGCGCGGCGACCGGGTGCGGTTGGTCGACTTCGAACACCCGCAGGCCAACCGCTGGCTGGTGGTGAACCAGTTCACCGTGCAGGGCAGCAAACAGCCACGTCGGCCGGACCTGGTGTGCTTCGTCAACGGGCTGCCGATCGCAGTGATCGAGCTGAAGAATCCGGCCGCCGAGCAGGCCGACATCTGGTCGGCCTTCAACCAGCTTGACGCCTACAAGGCCGAAATTGCCGACCTCTTCGTGTTCAACGAGGCGCTAGTGATCTCCGACGGGCTGCACGCGCGGGTGGGCTCACTCACGGCCGACCGCGAGCGCTTCTTGCCGTGGCGCACGGTGCGCAACGAAAACGACCGGCCGCTGCTGCAGTTCGAGCTGGAGAAGGTGGTGCGAGGCTTCTTCGCCCCCGAGCTGCTGCTCGACTACCTGCGCTACTTCGTGCTGTTCGAGCAGGGCGATGACGGCGTCGTGAAGAAGATTGCTGGCTACCACCAGTTCCACGCGGTGCGCGAGGCGGTGCGCGTGGCGGTGATCGCGGCGACGCAGGCGCCGGCGACGGTCAATGAAGTGCGAGACGAGCGGGCAACCTATGGCAAGCGGGTGGAGCCTGGTTCGCGTAAGGGCGGCATCGTCTGGCACACCCAGGGCTCGGGCAAGAGCATGTCGATGGTGTGCTTCGCCGCCAAGCTGATGCAGCGGCCCGAGATGCAGAACCCGACTATCGTTGTGGTGACCGACCGCAACGACCTGGACGGTCAGCTGTTCCAGACCTTCATGGGCGCACGGGGGCTCTTGAAGGAGACGCCGCAGCAGGCCGAGGACCGGGATCAATTGCGCGCGCTGCTGGCCGGGCGGCCCTCCGGCGGCATCATCTTCAGCACGGTCCAGAAGTTTTCACCAGGCCCGGATGAAGAGCACTTCCCGCGGCTAACCGACCGGACCAACATCGTTGTGCTGGCCGATGAGGCGCACCGCTCGCAGTACGGCTTTCGCGCCGTCCTGGACAAGAAGTCCGGCCAGTTCAAATACGGCTTTGCCAAGCATCTGCGCGACGCGCTGCCGAACGCCACTTTCGTGGGCTTCACCGGCACGCCGGTGGAGACTGATGACAAGGACACACGCGCGGTGTTCGGGGATTACGTCAGCGTCTATGACATTCAGGATGCTGTGGACGACGGCGCGACGGTGCCTATCTATTACGAAAGCCGCCTGGCCAAATTGGATATCAACCAGGCCGAGATCGAGCAGCTCAGCAACCAGGTCGAAGAGATCTTCGAGGACGAGGAGAGTGTCGCGCTGCGCGAGGCGGCAAAGACGAAATGGGCCGCCTTAGAGAAGCTGGTGGGCGCGGACCCGCGCGTCCAGCAGGTGGCGGCCGATTTGGTGAAACACTTCGAGGCGCGCCTTGCCGCTGTGGACGGCAAGGCCATGGTGGTGGCGATGAGCCGACAGATCTGCGTGGACCTCTTCAACGCCATCACCGCGCTGCGCCCGGGGTGGACCGGTACGTTGCTGGCGGGTCAAGACGCCGACAAGCCCAGCCACTACAGCCCCGATGATGGCGTCGTACGCATCGTGATGACAGGCTCTGCCTCTGACGATGCGAAGCTGCGGCCACACATCTACAACGCCGGCGCGAAGAAGCAGCTGGAGAAGCGCTTCAAGGACCCGAAGGACTCGCTCAAGATCGTCATCGTGCGCGATATGTGGCTCACCGGCTTCGACGTGCCATGCCTGCACACGATGTACGTGGACAAGCCGATGCGCGATCACAACCTCATGCAAGCGATCGCGCGCGTGAACCGGGTGTTCCGCGACAAGGAAGGCGGCTTGGTCGTCGACTACATTGGCATTGCGGCCGAACTACGGCAGGCACTGAAGACCTATACCGAAAGCCGCGGCAAGGGCCAGCCCACGCTGGACACTGCCGAAGCGCTGGCCAAGTTGCAGGAGCTGATGGACGTGGCGCGCGGGCTGCTGCACAGATTCGACTATTCCGGCTACCGCACGCAGGCTGTTGCGCTGTTGATGCCGGCTGCAAACTTCGTGCTCGGGCTGGAAGGCGGCAAGAAGCGCTGGTTCGACGTGGTACTGGCCATCACGAAGGCGTTCTCGCTCTGCGGAACGCTGGACGACGCGATCGAGCTGCGCGAAGAGATCGCCTTCTTCCAGGCCGTGAAGGGTGTCATTGCGAAGGCCACCGAGACCGACAGGAAACTGTCGCAGAACCAGAAAAACGCAGTGCTGAAGCAGATTCTCGACAACGCCGTGGTCGCCGAAGGGGTAGAGGACATCTTCAAGCTCGCCGGCCTGGACCGGCCAGACATCGGATTGCTGTCAGACGCCTTTCTGGAAGAAGTGCGGCAACTGCCGCACCGCAATTTCGCGGTCGAGCTGCTGCAGAAGCTGCTCAACGACGAGATCAAGTCGCGCAGCCGGACAAACGTGGTCCTTGAGAAGAAATTCAGCGACCGGCTCGCGGCCGCATTGAACCGCTACCGCAGCCGCGCGATCGAGAGCGCGCAGGTCATCGAAGAACTGATCGCGATGGCCAATGAGCTCCGAGAGGCGGCCAAACGGGGCGAAAACCTGGGCCTGAATGAATCGGAGCTCGCCTTCTACGACGCCTTGGCGAACAACGCGAGCGCCGTTCGCGAGCTCGGCGACGAGGTGCTCAAGAGGATCGCATTCGAGCTGACCGAGAAACTGCGCAACAGCACGAGTGTCGATTGGCAGAAGCGCGAAAGCGTGCGGGCGCGGCTGCGCAACTTGGTACGGATCACGCTACGCCGCCACAAGTATCCGCCGGACATGCAGGAGGAGGCGATTCGCCTGGTACTGGAGCAGGCAGAGCGGTTGTCGGACGAATGGACGAGCTAAGCACACCGATCAGAATGGATGCCCGGGAGTTGCGAATGGGTCCGCCGGTGACGTTCGTCGCCCATCACCGGCCCGGGAGTTCGGCGTTCCGGCATCCCATGCGTACGGATTTCTGCGTGTTCGTTCTTTCCCCACGGGTGTCCGTTCTTTCTCCACGTCAAAGGCTTGGGCGCGCCAGTTTTCTGCTGGGACCAATCGAGGAGCCAGTGCTGTCGTGGGCGCTGCCGGGAATTTTCTGCAACTGACCTGGAGAGGAAAGTCAAGTGTGAAGGAGTCGCGCGCAGGGCGACCAACGTTGCTTGACTGAAGACCAAAGCATACTCAAACTCACCCACGCCTCGACTCAGCACCCCACATGTAGTGGACCCGACTGTTGCGGAACACATGGGTTAGTTGAGTGGCGGCCAAATGAATGGGGCCGAGAGATTGCAGTCTCTCGGCCCCAGCTGGGTCGTTACCCGGAGGTGACCCAGGTTGACGCGTTGAAGGTGTAACACCGCCGAGGCTACACGCCTTGAACGAGACTGCCAACGTTTCTGCTCACACTCCGGATCTTCAATTGGAAACAGGAGCAACCACATGGCAAGGTCAGTCAAACCAGGCGGAAATGCAGGAAGAGATGGAGGCGTCTACCAGGAAGTAGGGCCTCGCGGTGGGAAAGTCCCGAACTTCGCGACAATCCCGGATGGCCATCGCGCCCCCCCTACAACCAAACCGGGGCACCGGTGGGTGCAAACCGAGCGCACGCCTGACAGCAAGCGTAAGTGACGGGCTAGGGAATAGTCGAGTTGTACCCGTAAAGAGCATGGGCGCCCAATAGGGCGCCCATGTGCTGGATTCGCCGCGGGCTCATACAGCCCGCATAGGATGCGCTGATGCACAAAACGCATCTGCCCTGATCTGCGACGAACGAAATTCTGCTCGACGCCTATCCGTGGATGCTGAGGTTCGTCGCTCCCTACTGATTACCCAGCGCAGCATGCCGTGAGACGTCGAAGCAGACTGCCCCGCAGGTTGCTGTCGCCTTTCGGGCGGTAGCGGTCAAGACCCAACCATCCTCCTTGTGGGAGAGGGAGCAGGTTTTCGAAGCTCCACCATAACTGGATACGGTTGTCAGAACGCAGACATCTGTTTTCACGCCACCTGTAGTCGGATCCTGTGCGGAAATCGTCTTGTCGCTGTCCTTGTAGAGGACCTGCGCGTAGAGGGTCCGGGATAGGCTTATGTCATCAGCGACGATCGGCTTGTCAGGCAGATTCTTTGGATCTGCCTTGTCCCGTTGATCGTCCAGGTACCGCTTCCATTGGACCGATGCTGCGATTCCCGCGCAGATCACACTGACCAGGCCTGCGATCAGTGCCGCTTTGATCGTGTCATTCATCTGATGCCCCCCAATTGAAGTTGCCAATCGCCCGAGCGTGCTTCCGTTGTTGGCAGCGGAAACCTGCGCAAGGGTTGCGCTCAGAAGGAGGCATCAAGGTGGGAAATGTCTCACCCCGCATGGCAACTGACTTTGCAAGCCCGCGCAAAGCGCACCGTTCGACCGCCAGCGAGTAGCCCGGGTAAGCGCAGCGCACCCGGGACGGCCTGCAGCAAGAGCCCCGGGTGCGCTGCGCTTACCCGGGTACGCTGGATGGCGGGGCCGTGAGGGATGTTGCCGCCGCCAACTGCTTATCGCCTGGGAGAATCCGCTGTGACTCGACCCCGCCTTTGGCGCGGCTTGTCAGGCTGCTGCGGAGGCGAGTGGCCGTGGAAGGTGCGCGTCGACCGCGGCGAGTTTGCACTCAACCGAGTTCGGCCAGCACATCCCTGATCAGCCTTTCTTGCCGAGTCGTGGTGTCATCAGCACTGGCCGCGCAAGCGAGCGCCGCCTTGAATTGGTGGGCGGGAACCGTCAGCTATTCGCTGATGCGGCCCTCGGCGAGGTACCTGTTGAAGTCCCATGCGTCCAGATCATCGACCTTTCGCAAATCCAGCCACGTCTTGTGGTTCAGCACCTTGCCGGGGATACCAAGGAAGAAGCCGGGGTAGGGATCGCCGTGAAAGCAGGGCGGATCCTCTGGTCGCAGGCTTGCGTAGCGACTCGTCAGCAGTCTGATGACGATGTCGGTTGCCGGCGGTGCGGCCAGCACCAGGAAGTACTTGGGCTTCAGCTCGCCCGAATCCAGATCCATGTAGAAGCTGGAATCGCGGTAGATACGGCCGGCCTGCGCGTTCATGCGTCAGTGGACGTGGGCCAGGCGAATCGCTTCGAGTTCCGCGGCAGCCTCGCGGACGACTTCGCCATGCGGGTCGTCACTGCGAATGGCCAGCGAGTACGGGATGCGTTCCAGATTCCCGCGACCGTTGTCCCAGATTGCCGCCCACGGTCCGCGTTCCGCATGAGTGATGTTGATCATTGGCTTGGCGCGCACAACAACGGACACCCATTTTGTAGGATTTTTCGTACAGAACTTGGCGCCGATTTCCGACTGACATTCGGCCGGGTGGGGTGAATGATCGCTTTCATGACCTACGCCCGCTCCACTCTGATTCCCACCGGCTCGGCTGGCACTTTTCACTGCGTCTCGCGCTGTGTGCGTCGGGCGCTTCTCTGTGGTGAGGATCGGCTGACGGGGCGCTCCTTCGAGCACCGTCGGCAATGGGTGGAGGATCGTATCCATGAACTGGCCGGGATCTTCGGAGTGGCCATCTGGGGCTACGCGGTGATGAGTAACCATATTCACGTTGTGGTGCAGACCTTGCGGGCGGCGGTCGCGGGTTGGTCAGCCGATGAGGTGGCTGCCCGCTGGTTGCGCTTGTTTCCGCGCCAGGATCAGAACCCCGAGATGCGTGCCGAGGTGCTGGCGGGTGATGTGGAGCGCATCAAGGTGCTGCGCGAGCGTCTGTCGGATCTCTCCTGGTTCATGCGTTGCCTGTCGGAACCGATTGCACGATCGGCGAACAAGGAAGACCACTGCAAGGGTCGATTCTGGGAAGGTCGCTTCAAGTGTCAGATGCTGCTGGACGAATCGGCAGTGCTGGCGGCAATGGCCTATGTCGATCTGAATCCGGTGCGG
Organism: Rhodanobacteraceae bacterium; assembly: GCA_024234055.1. Lineage (NCBI taxonomy): Bacteria > Pseudomonadati > Pseudomonadota > Gammaproteobacteria > Lysobacterales > Rhodanobacteraceae > Rhodanobacteraceae bacterium. The sequence goes on along the minus strand of JACKOW010000002.1, from coordinate 53,323 downwards.
GCCAAGCTGTGTAACACGCTCGAAGCCTCGGCCCACACCAGCGCCCGAAAACGGTTGAGCGCCATCGAGAGCGATGCGACTGTAGCCGAGACAGCCCTCGCGCCGATGGCTGGAATCCACGGATTCGGCGTGCTACACCTGACGCAAGTCGAATATCTGCAGTTGGTGGATTACACCGGCCGCCAGATCCGCGGTGACAAGCGCGGCGCCATTGCGGGCCCGGCACCCGCGGCGCTGGGTCGATTGGGATACCACCCGGACACCTGGACCCGCCAGGTGCTGGCGGTGAAATCCGATTACAGCCGAGCGATAGGCGCGGTCGAGAGCCTGGTCGAGAAGGCCGCCGAGATCGGCCAGCGCTGGCTGCGGGGCATCGCCACGGCGAGGCGGCTGGCAGCGGCGTAGCCTCGGGTTGCCCGACTACCCGTGCTGATTGCCAATGTCGGCAGGAATGATGCTGCGCGGGAAAGTCCGGGTTTAACCCGCCCAGGTCGGCAGCCGGTAACCATCTGAAGGTGCCGCATCGCGTCGCGTTCCGCAACACCTGATGCCACGTCCTTCAAACAGAGGCGCCCGAGTGGCGGTTCGGAGTCGATTGAAGGGTGAGGGTCATGGGTGTCCCCGGTCGGGCCTATGGGTGTCCCCGGTCGGGCCTCAGCGAGGTGGCTCGTTGGTTGAGGTGTCTTCCCCTCTTACCCGGCCCGTCATGACCGCCCACTCACCAAACTTGTCCTGATAGATGGCCGCCTCGCGTTTGCGTCGCACGGCATTGGTGGAATCGCTGTAATAGGTGCGGACGGTGAAGTCGACGATTGCGGCTGTGACCGCAGCACCCGGCGGAATGCCGTCGATCACATTTTGCTCGTTGGCGGGGTAGGTATTGCCGATCTTGATCTCGTTGAACTCAATCGTCGTCCGTGGTGAGAAGTCGTCTCCAGCTTTCTCCCAGGTTTCACGCATCGCGCGCTCAACGTCCTCGCGCGTCGGCTGCGCGTTGGTGTTGCCGCAGGCGCACAGCAGAATCACCATCAACACTGCAGCCAGGGCGTACCGAATTGCGCGCATGAGAATTCCTCGGTGATTAGGTTCGGCATCCTCAGAACAGACGCCCCTTGCAGCCGACGTAGCGGCCACGCAACCGGGTCAGAGGATCCTTGGCAGGATCTCCCAAGCTTGACGCTTCGGCAACCTATGCAGGCTATGCGGGCTGAAGAGTGTGCGCAGGGTGGGAATGCTGTTGGTTGGATTCAGTTGGGATCGGCTTTGTTTGACGATTCCTTACATTGTGCCCTAGCCTAGCGTGCCATTGATTGGAGGTTCTGAGAAGATGAGGAACGTGCAGCTGTGCCGCCTTGCGGTTGGGGTCGTCGGGTTGACCATTGGAAGTTTGACAAGCGCGGTCGGACTAGATGCTTCAATCGATGGCGCCGGTGTCACGCATGCACGAGATGTGGCAGCAGTTGCCATGGAGTCTGGAGTCATTTCCCCTATTCGCGCCGGAGCCGGGGATTGGACGGTCTTCGGGGGACTTCCTGACGGCTGCAACGGCAGCATCCAGGCTGCTGCGAAATTCGCCGATGGACGAATTGCAGTAGGCGGTGTTTTTTCACTCTGCGGCTCCGTTGCGGCGAACCGAATTGCTATCTATACACCGGCAACAGATTCCTGGAGCGGCCTGGCGACAGGGATACAACCTGCGACACAGACTGAGTTCATCCAGATCAACGCGCTCGCCGTCGTGGGTAACGACTTGTACGTAGGTGGCCAGTTCGAACGGGCTGGCGGCGTCACGGTGAACAATATCGCGCGCTGGGATGGCAGCGTCTGGACTGCACTTGGCAATGGCCTTGACCAGGGGGGACAAGTTGATGCACTGGCTGCGTCAGGCGGCTCGCTCTATGTGGGTGGCACCTTTGGCAGCATTGGCGGCGTGATCGCGCAGCGTGTCGCGCGCTGGGACGGCAACAGTTGGAGCAGTCTTGGAAGCGGCGCGAGCAACGGCGTGAACGGCAGAGTGTTGTCCATAGGCGTTTCTGGCGCCGATGTGTACGTGGGAGGCGGCTTCACACTAGCCGGTGGGATCACTGCGAATCGGGTTGCGCGCTGGGACGGACTCGGTTGGAGCGGACTTGGCAGCGGTGTGGGGAGTAGTGCTTCGGACGTGATCCAAACTTTGGCAGTGTCCGGCAACGTCGTCTATGTAGGTGGGCAGTTCACGCAGGCCGGCGGCGTCTCGGCACTTCGAATAGCGCGCTGGAACGGCATTAGTTGGAGCAGCATCTCAGGCATTCCTGGCGACGGCGTGAACTCCCGTGTTTACAGCCTGGCCGTCTCTGAAAGCTCGATCTTCCTGGTCGGAGCGTTCAGCCAAGCGGGCGGATTAGCTGCGAGCTACGCGGCACAGTGGGACGGGAACCAATGGCGCACCATGGGAGCCGGTCTGGACCGTCCGGCAGCTTCATTGCTGGTCGCGGGCGGCGACGTCTTCGCGTTTGGCGAGTTTCGGCGGGCGGGCGGTTCACTTGCGAACAACGCCGCGCGTTGGGATGGAATTCAATGGAACGTTATGGGCCCCTCGATCCAGACTCAGGGACTAAACGGTAGTGTAGGAAGCTTGGCAGTTTCGGAGAATGACGTCTTCGTAGGCGGCGGATTTACACAGGTGGGGGCTGTCGCAGCCAACTATCTTGCTCGATGGGATGGAAATGCCTGGAGCAGCCTTGGCGCCAATCCAGGCCAGCTGACCTCTGCGCTCGCAGTTTCAGGGGACGATCTTTTCGTTGGCGGCTTGTTTGGTCAGGCGGGCAATGTGCCTGCCAACAACATTGCACGCTGGAACGCGGGCACATGGAGCCCGCTCGGGAGCGGTGTCGGCATTGGCGGAAATTCGAGTAACGATGTCGGCGTTTTGGCGGTGTTCGGGAGCAATTTGTACGTAGGTGGCCGATTCGGTTCAGCGGGTGGACTCCAGTCGTCCAATGTTGCGCGTTGGGATGGCAACAATTGGCACAGCTTGGGACTTGGTATCGGCGGAAATTTTGTCTCAGCGCTGGCTCCGACGGTCGCGGGCGTCTACATTGGGGGCGTGCTCCCCAGCACCAACAATCTTGCGTTCTACGACGGTCAGAGTTTCAGCAGCGTGCCTGCCAGCGGCCCGAACGGACTCAGTGATAGCGTGACGGCATTGCTCGTTTCAGGCAGCAGTTTGTATGTTGCCGGATACTTCAGCGTCGCGGGCGGTGTTGCGGCAAACCATATCGCCCGCTGGGACGGGGCCAATTGGCATAGTCTGTCCAGCGGTGGGGGTAACGGTACAAATGGCGTAGTCAACGCGCTAGCGATGGTGGGTAATGACCTTTACGTTGGCGGCGCCTTTACTCTGGCTGGCGCCACGGCGGCCAATAATTTGGCGCGCTGGGACGGAAACAACTGGAGCTCATTGGGCAATGGCGTTGACAATGGCGTACTTGGCCAAGTGTTCGCATTAGCGGCATCCAATGGAAAGTTGCATATTGGGGGGTCTTTCACACACGCAGGTGGCCAACTCTCTTATGCCTTTGCGCAATGGGCGCTGCCTGAAGCGACATTATTTGGCGATGGATTCGAATGACGTGCTGAGAGTGCCTGTTTGGGCAGCCGTCGTCTGGGCCAGTCCACAACAACACTGGACAACAACACTGGAGGACAACAACACTGGACAACAACACTGGACATCCACTTTGTAGGATTTTTCCTACGAGCTCTGACACCGTTTTCCGACTGACAGTCGTCGTGGCGGGGTGAATGATCGCTTTCATGACCTACGCCCGCTCCACTCTGATCCCCACCGGCTCGGCTGGCACTTTTCACTGCGTCTCGCGCTGTGTGCGTCGGGCATTTCTCTGTGGCGAGGATCGACTGACGGGGCGCTCCTTCGAGCATCGTCGGCAATGGGTGGAGGATCGCATCCATGAACTGGCCGGGATCTTCGGGGTGGCGATCTGGGGCTACGCGGTGATGAGCAATCACCTTCATGTGGTGGTGCAGACCTTGCCGTCGGCGGTCGCGGGTTGGTCGGCCAATGAAGTGGCTGGGCGCTGGCTACGGCTGTTTCCGCGCCAGGATCAGAACCCCGAGATGCGTGCCGAGGTGCTGGCGGGCGATGTGGAGCGCATCAAGGTGCTGCGCGAGCGTCTGTCGGATCTCTCCTGGTTCATGCGTTGCCTGTCGGAACCGATTGCACGATCGGCGAACAAGGAAGACCACTGCAAGGGTCGATTCTGGGAAGGTCGCTTCAAGTGTCAGATGCTGCTGGACGAATCGGCAGTGCTGGCGGCAATGGCCTATGTCGATCTGAATCCGGTGCGGGCCAAGCTGTGTAACACGCTGGAAGCCTCGGCCCACACCAGTGCCCGAAGGCGGTTGAGGGCGATCGAGAGCGATGCGACTGTAGCCGAGATAGCCCTCGCGCCGATGGCTGGAATCCACGGATTCGGCGTGTTGCACCTGACGCAAGTTGAGTATCTGCAGTTGGTGGATTACACCGGCCGCCAGATCCGCGCCGACAAGCGCGGCGCCATTGCCGGCCCGGCACCCGCGGCGCTGGGTCGATTGGGATACCACCCGGACACCTGGACCCGCCAGGTGCTGGCGGTGAAATCCGATTACGGCCGAGCGATAGGCGCGGTGGAGAGCCTGGTCGAGAAGGCCGCCGAGATCGGCCAGCGCTGGCTGCGGGGCATTGCTACGGCGAGGCGGCTGGCGGCGGCGTAGCGTTGGGTTGCCCAACAACCTTCACTGCCGAAATCGGTACGAACGATCCGGCACGTGTCACGCCTCAGGCTTCACCAACTCAATGCAGCGATGGCTCCCCGCCAAAGAGCCGTCATGTTGCGTTCTGCCCCAGCAGATTCCGCCCCTTCGCAACTATCGCAGTCGGGCGGCGAGTAGGAGATGATCGAGGGGTGAGGTTCATGGGTGTCCTTGCTTTCTACCATCCTTGCTTTCTCCTTGCTTTCTTGCTTGGGTGTCCTTGCTTTCGCTTGCTTTCGGGTGTCCTTGCTTTCGCGGGTGTCCTTGCTTTCGCTGTCGGTGTCCTTGCTTTCGCTGTCCTTGCTTTCGCTGTGGGTGTCCTTGCTTTCCGCTTGGGTGTCCTTGCTTTCCTGCTTTATGAGGTATTGAAGAGAATAGCGATTGATCTGAGCTCAACTCTAGGCGCGAAGGATCGTGCTGCGCGTTGGGGCGGCGAGGAATTTGTCGTGCTCCTGGATGCGGCTGACGTGACCCGATGTCTGGCGTTTGCGACGCAGTTGCAGAACCAATTGTCAATTGCGGCGAACGCTGATCTACCTCGGATCACGGTCAGCATCGGAATCGCTCTTGGCCAGGGTCGCGACATGTCTACCGTTCTAGCGGCTGCGGATGCGGCGATGTACGAGGCCAAGGGCAAGGGCCGCAATCAAGCTTGCGTCGAATCCGATGTCGCTCCACCCAAGAATCCCGCCGATGGCCTGCCATGAGGCGCATGGGTTGGCTTGGTGCGCCCAGATCATTTTCAAGGAACTACCTATGGCTCCCATCAGGCCGCACCCGCTCCCGTCCGATGCCTTGCTGAAGCGCTAACGTGGGCAGGGTGGTTACACCGACTGTTTTACGGTCACAGTGGGCCTGCGGTTGACACAGGTGGATTACGTTGTGGCCTTCTACACAAACCCGCGTAAGGCGGGTTCCCGGGTAGGGTGGATCCCGCAGCCATCCTTCACCGTGCGGAATCCACCGTCACGCGTATGCCACGACGGACGTTTGTGTGTCGCGATCCGGGCGGCGGATTCCGCGCGGGTGGGGCACGGCATGGCCTTTGGAACAAGAACGGAGAACAAGAACGGACACCCATTTTGTAAGATTTTTCCTACAGAATCTGGCGCCGTTTTCCGACTGACAATCGGCCGGGCGGGGTGAATGATCGCTTTCATGACCTACGCCCGCTCCACTCTGATTCCCACCGGCTCGGCTGGCACTTTCCACTGCGTCTCGCGCTGTGTGCGTCGGGCTTTTCTCTGTGGTGAGGATCGGCTGACGGGTCGCTCCTTCGAGCATCGTCGGCAATGGGTGGAGGATCGCATCCATGAACTGGCCGGAATCTTCGGAGTGGCGATCTGGGGCTACGCGGTGATGAGCAACCACATTCATGTGGTGGTGCAGACCTTGCCGGCGGCGGTCGCGGGTTGGTCGGCCAATGAAGTGGCTGCGCGCTGGTTGCGCTTGTTTCCGCGCCAGGATCAGAACCCCGAGATGCGTGCCGAGGTGCTGGCGGGCGATGTGGAGCGCATCAAGGTGCTGCGCGAGCGCTTGTCTGATCTCTCCTGGTTTATGCGCTGCCTGTCCGAGCCGATTGCACGCTCGGCAAACAGGGAAGACCACTGCAAGGGTCGATTCTGGGAAGGTCGCTTCAAGTGTCAGATGCTGCTGGACGAATCGGCAGTGCTGGCGGCGATGGCCTATGTCGATCTGAATCCGGTGCGGGCCAAGCTGTGTGACACGCTCGAAGCCTCGGCCCACACCAGTGCCCGAAGGCGGTTGAGGGCGATCGAGAGCGATGCAGCCGCCGCCGAGAAAGCCCTAGCGCCGATGGCTGGAATCCACGGATTCGGCGTGTTGCACCTGACGCAAGTCGAATATCTGCATTTGGTGGACTACACCGGCCGCCAGATCCGCGCCGACCAGCGCGGCGCCATTGCCGGCCCGGCACCCGCGACGCTGGGTCGATTGGGCTACCACCCGGACACCTGGACCCGTCAGGTGCTGGCGGTGAAATCCGATTACGGCCGAGCGATAGGCGCGGTGGAGAGCCTGGTCGAGAAGGCCGCCGAGATCGGCCAGCGCTGGCTGCGGGGCATCGCTACGGCGAGGCGGCTGGCGGCGGTGTAGCGTTGGGTTGCCCAACAACCTTCATTGCCGAAATCGGTACGAACGATCTGGCGCGTGTCACGCCTCAGGCTTCACCAACTCAATGCAGCGATGGCTCCCCGCCAAAGAGCCGTCATGTTGCGTTCTGCCCCAGCAGATTCCGCCCCTTCGCAACTATCGCAGTCGGGCGACGAGTCGGAGATGATCGGGGGTGAGGTTCATGGGTGTCCTTGCTTTCAGGTGCTTGGGTGTCCTTGCTTTCCTTCATGGGTGTCCTTGCTTTCTGGGTGTCCTTGCTTTCCTTGCTTTCCCCAGTTCGTCGATCACCCTTGACTTGTCACCGCCATCTCACCGATCTGGTCTGATTGGATCAATTTCAGCACCACTCGATTGCCTGCAATTGCCATAACATGGAGGCTTTTCAGGGAGACCCTCATGTCTGCACGCGCCATCAGCCTCGTCCTGATCCTCGGCACCGTGCTGGCGGCCTGCCAGCAACCGCAGACCGAGACCAGCCCGACTCTTGAACCTGTGCCTGCCACCACCGAGGCATCGGTGCCGCACACCACAGATGCCGTTGCCGCGAAGGTGGCCGCCTACGCCGAGGTCACGCTCAGCGCCGACCTGTCGGCCCTGAGCGACGGTGACCGTCAGGCGATCGTGTTCTTGTTGCAGGCTGGCGAGATCATGGACGAGCTGTTCTGGAAGCAGGTCTGGGGCGACAAGGACGCTCTGTTGAAAGGCATTTCCGATCCGGCAACGCGCCGCTTTGTCGAGATCAACTACGGACCCTGGGATCGTCTTGATGGCGACAAGCCCTTCGTCGCAGGTATTGGCGAACGCCCGCCGGGTGCGCAGTTCTATCCCGCCGACATGAGCAAGGAAGAATTTGCTGCCGCCGATCTGCCCGGCAAGGACAGCCTGTACACGCTGATCCGCCGCGACGACGCTGGCCAGCTGATCGTCGTGCCCTATCACGAGGCCTGGAAGGTCGAACTCGAACAGGCCGCCGCGCTGCTGCGCCAGGCCGCAGAAGTCGCATCGGATCCGGGATTCGCTGACTACCTGAAACTGCGCGCCGACGCGCTTCTGACTGGTGATTATCAGCCCAGCGACATGGCCTGGATGGACATGAAGAACAGCCCGATCGATGTGGTGATAGGGCCTATCGAGAGCTATCAGGATGCGCTGTTCGGCACCAAGGCTGCATTCGAGGCCTTCTTGCTGGTCAAGGACATCGAATGGAGCGAGCGTCTGGCGCGCTTTGCCCAGCACCTGCCGGCCCTGCAGCGCGGGTTGCCGGTCGCGGAGGCATACAAGGCCGAGATGCCCGGCACCGACGCCGATCTCAACGCCTATTTCGCGATCTATTACGGCGGTGATGCCAACTCCGGCGCCAAGACCATCGCCATCAATCTGCCCAACGACGAGGCCGTGCAGCTGGCCAAGGGCTCACGCCGTCTGCAGCTGGAAAACACCATGCGCGCCAAGTTCGACAGCATCGTCGTGCCCATCGCCGACACGCTGATCGACCCCGAACAGCGCACGCATGTGCAGTTCGATGCCTTCTTCGAGAACGTCATGTTCCACGAAGTGGCTCATGGTCTGGGTATCAAGAACACGCTGGACGGCAAGGGTACGGTTCGTGAGGCCTTGACCGATCTCGCCGGCAGCTACGAGGAAGGCAAGGCCGATATCCTTGGTCTGTACATGATTGGCAAACTCGGCGAGATGGGTGAGCTGGATGCCGCCAGACTCAAGGACAACTACGTCACCTTCCTCGCCGGGATTTTCCGCTCGGTGCGTTTCGGCGCCAGCAGCGCACACGGCCAAGCCAATATGGTGGCGTTCAACTACCTGCAACGCGAGGGCGCTTTTGCACGTGACGAGAACAGCGGCCGCTATCGCGTCGATTTCGACAAGATGGCTGCCGCCGTCAACAGCCTCTCGGCAAAGATTCTCACTCTGCAGGGTGACGGCGACTACAACGGCGCCACCGCGTTTCAGAACGAGTTCGGTCAAGTCGGCTCGACGCTGCAGGCAGACCTTGACCACCTGCAGCAACAGCAGATTCCCGTTGATATCGTGCTCAAGCAGGGTCGCGATGTGCTGGGTCTCTGAGGGGCTGGCTCCTGCCGTGCTGCAAGGACACGACCATGCCCGGATCAATCATCATCGTGAGATCGAGATCGAGATCGAGATCAGTAGCAGAACAGCAGGCTCTGGACCCGAGTATTCGCAGCGGTGACAAGCGTTGGTCTGGCCATGCCTCCCGGGTGCGCAGCGCTTACCCGGGCTACTTGCTGTAGCGCCAAGCGTGTCCGTGCGGTGACAGGGTGATCAGCAGCATGCGCAAGTCGGCACTACGCTGCCATTGACGAAACACCTGTTGGAATGCGCGCGAACCGCAAAGACTACCGGTCTGACATCGGGCCATGGTTGGTCAAAGCTGTCACGGCCACCATCGGGAGCTTGGCAGCACTCGACATTCGATGTCGTATGAGGACCAGCAGGGGAAGGGCCAGGGCGCCGCCCAACGCAAACGGAGCGAGAAGATGATCAGCGAGATGGCGCTGCCAGTGGTCGTCAACGATGCAGATCCGACAGGCAAGGCCTGGCGTCATGCGGCAGTCCGCCCGTGGGGAGCTCTGGGGAAGCAGGGGCGCCCATCGACTGCCATTGATGGGCGATCCGATCGACTTCGATTCGCTGGCCGTCAAGCGCCACGCCCGACGGGCGTGCAAGGCGCCGCGTGGTGCCTGCTGTCCTGCCTGCTATGGCTTGGGGTGACGCATTGCCCGCCAGTGGGTGCGTCAACGATTCACAAGTGCAGCACGGACCAAGGTGAATGGGTCTACTCTGATCGCCCTTGCGCGTCGGATTCGGCTACCGACTCTCACGCGGATCAGTTGATCGAACAGAAGGACCTGCGGACCGTGTCCTCCGCTGACGGTGCGGGTCTGCCTACAGCCGCTGACATCACCCAGAGGTGTGAGTCGCCGAGCGGGCGCGAGTTGCCCATGGCAGAGGTGTTGGCTGATTCCCGGAGTGCGGCCCTTGACGCGCTCAAGGGATTGTTGACGTCAATGGCACTGTCAGCATACTCGCGAGAACGCATCAGCACCCTGAAGATCTACCAGGATGATCACGGCACGATCGCCTTGTGTCCGGCCTCACCCGCGTCGAGGTTCCCGATCTATCTGATCGAGCGCAATGGACGCGTCATCGAACTGCGACCGTCGGGTCAGGTCAAGTCCAGAAACGACGCCCACGATCCGATGGTCCTGGCCAGCCGGTGTTCGGACCTGCTTGCAGCCTGCATGGATCCGACCAGGTCGGGGCACTCCATTGATGCCTGTTTCGAGTCGGTGCCAACCTGTCCGCAGGGGACACTGGACCCTGGCATTCGCTGTTGCCCAGGTGCGTGCAAGGATGCTTACCGACTCGAACGCAGGAAAGGCACCGATCCGATGACGGCGTCTTCTGCCGTCCTCTTTGGAAATCTGGTGCGCGGCCAATCGTGCACGGCCGATGCAGCGGCCCGCTGAGGATCAACCCGCGCAAGCTGCGGCAAGCGCCTGGGACGCGGTGAGGTACAAACTGCACCTGTCGTGGCGGCTCGCTCGGTCGATCCGCAATTGACGGGGCTGCCATCGATGTACACCGCTCGCAGACAGTGGCTGCCGCCGCCCGTCATCCATAAGGTAGCAGTGCCTTGGCGGCCTCCACCCGCAAGGCCAGCGGGGCGCTAGCGTCGTTCATCACCTGCAGCAAGAATAGTCGTGGACTCAGATTGCTCGTCGAGGTTTGGGCGTGTTGTGGGGCCAGCGTGGGTTGGGTACCCGGCGCCTGCGACTCGCTCTCGGTAGCTTCAATTGCGTCCGGATGGAGCTGCTGCCATGCAGCCGCGAAGGCAGCCGGTGAGATGCTGGTCAGCCGCCGGAGCACGCTGGCCTGGCCGTCATCGCCGGGGGGTATGTCCATCCATGGGGTTTCGGCGAACATCGGGGCCAGATCAGGCGTCACGAAGGCCGACCAATTGCCGGTCCCGGCCTGGCAGGCCGGAACCGGTTTGGCCTGTTGGAACCGACCGGGCGCGTCCGGGTCTGCGACCGGCAGCAGACGGATGCGCTTGGCAGCGATATCGGGCCAGTAGCGTGTGCGCAGGCTGTGCAGAAAGGCCTGGGCTCGTGCGACGGAAACCGCCTCGGCCAGCGAGAACCAGAGCTGGAATCCATCCTCGCCGGACACCGCGATGGCCGGGGCCGGCAGTTCCAGGTCGGATTGAACGCCCTGCCAGAGCTGGTCCAGCGCCTCCCAGTCTGCCGGCCGCGACAGCTCCATGACCATGGCCCGCACCATCCCGTCTTGATCGATCAGCGTTGCTTCTGTCGTCTGGACCTGGGGCGCCGCGGCAGCCTTGGGCAGATAGAGTCGATGCAATTCAGTCTGCAGCTTGCTCATGGTGCAATCAGGCGCAGGAAGGTGGCGACGACTCTACGTTAGTTGCTCACTCGAAATTGGCGTAGTGCAGTTCGTCGGCAGGTATCTGCAGCATGCGGTCGGCCAGGACTGAACGTCTTGAGGTTTCGTGGCCGTCAGGCCAGCGCACCTTGATTTCGTCGACTCGGGTGGCGCTGCCCAGGCCGAAATGGGCTCGGGCAGGCTCCTGGCCGAGGAAGGAGATGCCCGCGCTCAACAGTCGATGCTGGGTCTGTCCGCCTGCTGTCACCGACACCCGCGCACCGATCGCGTGGGTGTTGCCAGTGGTTGCCCTGGGAACCACGACCAGATGGTGGTTGCCGGACGCCGTCGCGTTATGCAACAGGCGCAATGGTCCAGGCTGCGGGTGAATCTTGCAGGTCTGCAACAGATCGAGTTGGCCATCACCTTCGGCATCGATGGCAATCAGGCTGCTGCCCCAGAGCATGTCGTTGAAGCCGCTTTGGGTGGAGATATCGGTGTAGCTATCACCGCCGTCGTTGCGGAACAGTCGGGACTGGTCGTGAACGTTGACGAAGCCGTTGGTCACCGCCAGATCCAGGTCGCCATCCAGATCGGCGTCAAAGAAGGTGGCGCCCCAGCCCCATCCGGTATCGCCCACGCCGGCGCTGTCGCCGATATCGACGAAGAGTGGGTTGCCGATGGTCGAATCGTTACGCAGCAGCATGTTGTGCTCACCCGGCTCACGGCCATACACCTGGGTGACGTACATGTCGAAGTCGCCATCGTTGTCGTAGTCACCGACGGCAACACCCATGTCGTTCCAGTTGCGATTGACGCCGGCTGCTTGCGCGCGCTCTACAAAGACGTTGTTGCCGTGGTTCATGAACAGGAAGTTGTCGGTGAAATCGACCGCGACGAAGATATCCAGCGCGCCGTCGCCGTCGACGTCGAACATCACCGGCTGCCACTGTGAGGTCAGCGGACGATCGACACCCGCACTGACGGTGATATCGGTGAATTGTCCACTGCCATTGTTGACGAAAAGCCGCGAACGGCCATTCCAGGTTGCAACGTACAGATCCAGATCGCCATCGCCATCGATATCACCGGCGGCCATGCCGCCGCGATGGTGGCCGTCTTCCATCGTGCCCGAGTCCTGTTCGAGACCGGAGCCCAACGTGGCATCGACGAAGACACCGCTCTGCTGACGATACAGCCGCATCATCGCGAAGCCCGGGTCGCACTGGGGATTCCCGGTGCCCTGTGAGTTGCCCTGGCAATCACCCGCGACCACCAGATCCAGATCGCCATCGCCATCCACATCCAGCCACAAGGCGGTTCGGCTGCGGAGCATCGAGGCCAGCCCCAGTGCTGCTGCACGCTCCTCGAAAAAGCCGTTGCCCAGGTTCACGTAGAGCTGATCGGGAATGAGCTTCTCATTGGGGACGAACAGATCGACGTCGCCGTCGCCGTCGAAATCGGCTGCTGCCACCCCTCCTCCCATTGGCTGCGCCATCGCGTAACTGCCGATCCCGCGCTGGGCGCCGATGTCCTGCAGCGTGATCGCCGCGTCAGCAGCAGTCATGCCGATCAGGCCGCAGCAGCCCAGCGACCAGACTCGGGTCAGTCTTCGGCAGAACCGGATTGGGGAGTTTGAATTGCTGATCTTCATGCGCTGGGCCCCATATCGAGTGACGATGTGGCATCTGCCAATGGGCGGATCACGGCTTCAATTCGCGCTCAGCCTAGCACATGGTTTCGGCTCTCTTCCAAGGCTGCGCCAATCCGGCCTGGACATTGGGTCCAGGCCAGTTTGAGCAGATGCCGGTTGCGCCATCGGCTCGCGCAGGTGTGAGAAATGCGGACTAGATACGACCCATCAGCACCAGCACCAGCACGATGACGAGGACCAGTCCCAGGCCGCCGCTTGGTCCGTATCCCCAGGAACGGCTATGGCCCCAATTGGGAAGTGCGCCCAACAGCATCAGTACAACGATGATCAACAACAGCATGCCTAGCGACATTTTGCTCTCCGCGTGTGCAAGGGGTCGGGGCCAAGCATCGTCTGGCTCCCGCGTACGAGCAATCTGCGCTCTGGGCCACGCCCGGGTCGGTGCGCTGTCACACCGAGCAGAGCCGGGACCGGAGCATGCGCGCAACGCAGGTCTTGCTTGATTCGCAGTGATCGGCCAGCTCGCTGGTTGGCCTGAAGTCGGACGAGCGTGCGCCGTCGCACCGACGGCGGGAACAGCATCATGCAGATTGCAGGCACGCTACACACCCACAGGAGTTGCACCATGAAAATGAAAATGATGCCGGCGGCGCTGATCGCCATGCTGTTCCTTGGCGCTTGTCAGGAGACGCCGCAGGACACCGCCAAGGACGTCGTGGCAGCGAAGCAGGACGCCGCCAAGGACACCAGCGACGCGCGCGAGAGCAAGGATCAGATCGTGGCCCAGGCCAATGAGGATGTGGCGGCCGCACGCGAGGACTACGCCGACAAGGAATCTTCGGCTTTCGGCAAGCTCACGAACGCCGAGGCCGAGGCGATGGCAAAAACCGCCAGGGCGGACTTTGAACTGGCTACCACCCAGGCCAATGGCCGTGCCGAAGTGGCCCGACAGGCCTGCGGCGCCATGAAGGGCGCCGACAAGGACGCATGCCTGAGTGGGGCCGAAGCCGCGCTGGCCTCGGAACTGGCTGACGCCACCGCCACGCGCGATACGGCTCTGGTGGCCGCAGAACACCACGAGTAAGGCAGGACCAGCGCATCGGTTGTTGCCTCAGGCAAGCCCGTCACCCAGCGGTGACGGGCACTTCCCACGGGTTCAGGTCGAAACCTCACCCAAGGTGCCGTGCCGGCGAGATCACAATCGGATCGGAAGCACCAGGTGCGCTGCCTTGGGCGGCGTTCACGTGTTGCTGTGCCTTCTTTTCCACACGGCGGTAGGATCCAGCCATCCATCCAGAATTGGTAATGATGGCTGCGATGAATACCGACAAGGCCAGCGCCGATCCACTGATCACGGATCTGTTCGCGCCGAGACCGGGACATTGGGGTTTGCGCGGCGATCCCATGCTCTGGGACGAATTGGCCGAGCGTTTCGCCTACCTGCCTCTTCCGGCCAGCGCTGAGGATCTGCGTGCGCTGCTCGCGGAAGGCTACGTACGACTGACCGGACAGGCGCTGGAGCTGGACGATCAGGTACGGATCGATCGCTACGGGACGGCTGGGATGTCCGGCGGACTGGTTTCTCCCAAATTCTGGAGAACCGAGGCGATACCGTTGCTGTTGCAGCGCTACGCAGCTTGCATGGGCGACGGGAAAGGCGGCACTCCGCTGCCATGAACACGGCGGGCTAGAACTGCTGTCCGATCTCCAGAAACAGCGTGCCGTCGCCGCTTTCGCGCACGCCATAGCCGAACAGCATCGGGCCGATCCAGGAATCGAAGCCGAGGTAAATGCCGGCGTTGACCACGCTGCGATCCAGGCGCAGCTGCGAGCGCTGATCCCAGGCATTGGTGAATTCGACAGTGCTGCCGAAGTACGCGCTGCGGCCCATGACATCCGCCAGTTCGTACAGGTAACCGCCGATCAGCACGGCGTAGTTCTGGCCGCTGAGCTCGTTGCGCCGATAGCCGATGCCGCGACCGCGGCCACCGAGACGATAGATGCTCTGCAGCGGCGCGGTACCCGAGGTGGTGCTGTGCAGACGCAAACCGTATTGCAGGGCATGCTTTCCGAATCCACGGGCGCCGATGAAATCCAGATCGGCCTGGACGAAATTGCTGTCGGCACCGAGGGCCTTGCGTGAGCCCAGCATGCCGATGCGGGCGAAATGGCCCTGGCGCGGGAAGTACAGGTTGTCGAGTCGGTCCAGCGTCAGCGCAGCACTGACATCACCGATCTGGTAGCTGACTTCGGGCAGCGCCGGATCGCCGGTGGCGACCAGGGTTTCACCCAGGCCGCGCCGGATGCCGATGTTCAGTGCCCCGAGGCTGCCAAATTCGCGCACCCAGGCGGCACTGGTGGTCAACTGGCGCACCTCGTAGGTGGCGGTATTGTTGCCATCGCCATCGTAGGTCTGGATGTCGGCGGTTTCATAGAAGCCTCGGAACAGCAGGGCGTTGCGACTGAGCGGATCGAGCGGACGGTTGTACTCCAGCCCCAGCGTCGGTTCGCTGCCGATCTGCGCGAACACGCGCGCTTCTGCACCCAGCGGCGAGATCGGCGCCAGCAGCAGCGAGGCCCGGAAATTGGCGCTGAATTCGCTGCCGAAGTCGGAGCTGAGCGCCAGGCCGATCTGTACGTAGTTGGGGCCATGGGATTTGGGTACCGCGGTCACGACCACGCCGGTCTGGCCATGCTCGGTGACCACCTGATAACTCACCGATGCAAAAGTGCCGATGCCGTAGATCACACGCAACTGGTTCTCCAGGGCGACCATGTCCAGCGGCTGACCGATCTCCACATCCACACGAGAGAGGATCACTTCGTTGGCATACGGTGTGCGGTTGTCCAGGCGCACGAAGTCGATCAGCGGTCTGCGGTCACGATGCAGGGTGCGCTCTCGTTCGGGTGCGGACGAGCTCAGCTCAGCGAATCTCTCGCTCATCGCAAGCCCGGCGTCGAGCCCGACCTGTATGGCCAGTTCGCCCTTGTCAAAATCTGCCGATCCGAGTTCAGTCCCCAGTTCCGGGGTGATCAGCAGATCACGCTCGCCCAGGCTGGCGATGGCCGTACGGGTGTTGCCCACCGTCATCAGACTGGTCAGCTGATTGATGACCGTCAGCAGATTGGCGCTGCTGTCCAGGCGATCCAGTGGCATGCCCACATTCACGGCAATCACCACGTCTGCGCCCATCGCCCGCACCACACCTACCGGCAACTGGTCGGCGAGGCCGCCATCGACCAGAATCTGATCATCGATTTCCACGGGATCCAGCACCGCCGGCAGCGACATGCTGGCGCGCAGTGCGGTCGCCAGGCTGCCCCGGTCCAGTACCACCGGCAGACCGGTGTTGAGGTCGGTGGCGACTGCCCGAAACGGTATTGGCAGCTGATCGAAGTGGGCAACGCCGTTGGCAGCCACGGTCGATCTTTCCAGGAAGGCCTGAATTCGCTGTCCGGCGACCACGCCGGTGGCAATCTTCAGCCCGCTGCGATCCAGACCCACGCCGATGCTGCTCAGCGACAGCCGGTCCTCCTCCTTGCGCCGGATGGAGCGCTCCGGGCGTTCCAGCGCATCGTTGAACATGGTGCCCCAGTCCAGCGACAGCACGATCTCTTCCATCTCGTCGACCGGCATGCCCAGTGCGTAGAAACCACCGACCAGCGCGCCCATGCTGGTGCCGGCAATGCAATCGACATGCACGCCCGCGCCTTCCAGTGCCTTGATCACGCCAATATGAGCGATGCCGCGGGCGCCGCCGCCACTCAGCACCAGACCGATTCTGGGCCGGACATCGCCTTTGGCGCGCATACCGCAATGGTTGGTCATGTCCGTGGGCGGGTCCGCCGCCAGCGCCGACGTCGACAAGCACAGCGCCAGAAGGGCGCTGGTATGGAACCGCATCTGCCGTCACTCCTGTTTCCGCCATCCAGGCAGAGGAGGGTTCATTCTGGCAGGTATGGACAGCCGAAACCGGGTCACCTCCCGAGCAGCTGTCGGCGACCGTGGGTTTCGCGACGGCAGACAACCGGCCTGATCGGGGTTCGGCGTGCAGACCACCCGAGCCGTGGTCTGCACGATGCCGCCAGGCGCTGGCCCAGCTCATCGCTGATTGCTGCCAGGGTTGCCGGATCGCGCAGAGCGCCGATCTCCTGGCTCAAGGCTGCGGCCAGGGCGACGATTGCTGCCAACAACCCGGGAAGTGCGCGTATCCACCGGAGTTCCGGCGGCCTCCTGCTCGACAGCCTTCATGACCGAGGCCAGAAAGTCCTTGGATACGTTCAAAAGCTTGAGCGGGCCAATGCCGCCCGGTTGTGCTCATACAGCGAGCCGATTGCACGCACGCCAAACCATCCGGCCATGCCGCGCACGCGCGAGGGGCTTCGGCTTCCGATCAGGCCGGCAAACACGCTGACCGGGCGTGCGACCAGGAACAGGAACAGGGCAAAGCCGGCGGCGCGCCAACTGCAGGAATCGACGAACAGGACGACCGGTCGCCTGGCACTCGCGCTTACGGGACCGAGTCCAACGGTCTAGTCAGGCCGCTGGACGGACGGCTGCGCGCTGCCCCTGTTCGCTACGCCGAAGCTCGGCCATCATGCAGCGATCGTGGCTTGCCGCTGGCCGCATCAAGGTGGCTCAGAAACCGAGGTTTCCCATGTCCGAATTCGTATTGAAAACCGCTGATGGTCGCGCCTTTCTCACCATCACCGAGGTTGCCGAAGGCCCGTTCTTCGTCAACGAGTTGTTCCGGCGCAAGTTTGGTGGCGATGCCCCTGACATCCCGCGTCACTTCATCGCCTTCTACAAAGATCCGGATGGTGCCCTGCATGTGGCCGGTTTCTCGCACATGCTGCGCTTCAATCGGGTCTATCTGTCCGGCGGTTCCTGCAGTGACGGTTCCACGCTGAGGCGCATGAATGCGGAAGAGCTGGAACTGGTGCAGTCGCAGGGCGGGATCTGGGCGATGGTGCTGCGCCACGCCTTTCATCGACTGGATGGCGAATGCGATGCCTATTTCGGCCACTGCGGAGACAAGCGTGCCCGAGAGGTTGCCTTGGCGACGGGTTTCGAGGCCACCCACACGCCAGTGCACATCGTGCGATGGCACAAGCCGCTGCCGGAAGCGGACAAGGCCGCGCTGCTGGAATCGGTGATCGCGATTGGCTTGTTCTAGCCGCGAAGTCTTTGTGTCCCCGGGGAAAGTGCTAGTCCTCAAAACCATCGCGCAGCAGCAGGTCCGCCTCGCGCAGGGCGTCGCGGTGGAACTGCCAGTAGGCGCCTCCGAGCGTGTCCATCAGCGCCAGGACGGCGTGACCGACGCCGGGTACTTCGACATAGCTGCGGTTGAAGCCGAGCCCCAGCAGGTGCTGGTGGAAATCGCGGTTGGGCTGCAGTGTGGAGTCGAGCGTACCGATCAGCTGGCGCGAGATCTGTCCGGTCAGCGCCGCACCTGGGGCTTCGGCCAGGCGCCACGGGCTGCGCAATTCGAATACGGCCAAACTGTTGCCGTAGACTTCGGCCAGAATCTGCTGCCGCAGCGGCAAGGGCTGGTAGTTGGGATTGATCGCCAGGAAATCCAGCTGCAACGGTCCCGCACCCAACATCGAATAGCCGCCGAAAAGCTGCGGGTAGCGCAGTCCCAGGCGTGCCGCGCCGTAACCGCCCATGCTGAAACCCTCGACCAGGCGGGCCCGGGGGCCTGGCAAGGTGCGGAAGCGGGTGTCCACGGTCGGGATCAGGTCGTTGACGACCATCGATTCCACCGGCTGCAGGCCGCTCTCTGCGTCACACCACATGCCGTTGGGCAGACCATTGGGAAACACCACGATCAGTGGCGGAATCTCGCCCGCGGCAATGGCGTTGTCGAAGGCCGCCGACACGGCCGCAATGCCGCTGAGCACACTGTCGCTGCCGTGCAGGTAGTAGAGCACCGGAAAGCGGCGTGAGGGCTGCAAGGTGTAGGCCTCCGGCAGGTACACATGAAAGCTGACCTGGCCGCCGACCGCGCCACTGTTCATCAACTGGTACTGGACCCGCGGTGCCTGTACAGCTGGCGTGACCCAGGCAATTGAACCCGTTCCGGCCAGTGCCGGACCGACCGCCCAGGTGCACAGCAGCCAGCAGACCAGCAGCAGCCTTGTCAGCACCGGGCGCCGAGCTGAGACCGCCCAACGGCCGTGGATCGGCCTCATTGCGAGCCACCCGGATCGGCTCGACACTGGCGACGGGCCGCGAACCCTGGCGCCTTTGTGACCCCGGAATTGATTCGGGGGAAGCAATCCGGGGTCATGCGAATAGACACTGGATTGTTTCGTCACTGCGCTCGTCTCCATGAATCCATATCGTAAGTTGTTGATTCGGCATAAACGTGGGCGCAACGCTGGTTTTGTTCACCTGTAGGAGCGCCCTTGCGGCGCGACCGCTGCTGTGGACGTGCGACTCGCCGGTCGCGACGCGAGGTCGCTCCTACAGCCAATTTGATGGTTCATGGCCCGTGCGCAGTTTCGGACCGAAACAGGTGGCTCGCAATCACGCCTCAACCAACATCGATATGGACGCATGCATCACCCCCAGTTTCGTTTAGGTCGACGTAGTCGCCAGGCCGAGGCTGCCGCAGCGCGGCTCCCCGGCGCTCCTCGTGGCGCCGTCCCGGACGCGGTCGTCCGCTGGTCCGATCAACGCAGGATGTTGGCCCGGGTTGACACGGCAGGGCCTCAAGACCGCATCGCCGCTGGCAATTGTTTTCGAAAGCCGCTATTGCACCGGTCCAGGTCAGCGTCGAGTCCCGAGCCATGAAATCCAATCTGCCCCATGCCCTGGTCCGTGAGGTCAGCGCCAGTCTGGGCGATTGCCAGCTGTCTTTCGTTGGCCGCGCACCCATCAATGTGGACCTGGCGCGACGGCAGCATCGCGCTTATCAGCAGGCCCTGGTCGACGCCGGCTGCACCCTTGTGTCGGTGCCGGCTGAAGATCAGATGCCGGATGCGGTGTTTGTGGAAGACACGGTGCTGGTGCTGGATGAGCTGGCAGTCATGACCCGGCCGGGAGCAGTTTCGCGGCGCAGTGAGTCTGCTTCGGTGGCCGAGGTCATCGGGCGCTATCGGCCTTTGCTGTGGATCGATGAACCGGGCACGCTGGATGGCGGCGACATCCTGCGCATCGGCCGCGACATCTACGTCGGGGCGACTGCGCGCTCCAATGACACGGCGGTGGCGCAGCTGCGCAAGGCGGTGCTGGGTTACGGTTACCGGGTGCATCAGGTGGCGATCCAGGGCTGTCTGCACCTGAAATCGGCCGTGACCCAGATCAGCGATGACACGCTGCTGGTGCAACCGCAATGGCTGGTCGACGCCAAGGTCTTTGCCGGCTATCGCCGCATCGAAGTCGATCCCGCCGAAGAACATGCGGCCAACGCCTTGCGCATCGGCCGCTCGGTGGTCTACCCGAGTTGCTTCCCGCGCACGCAGGCGCGGATCGAATCCATCGGCGTTGAGGTGCGCGCTGTTGATGTATCGGAATTGCAGAAGGCCGAAGGCGCCGTGACCTGTTGCAGCGTGTTGTTCAGGGCGTGAATCATTCTGCAGAAGAGCGTCGGTGTTCGGGGCTGTTGTAGTGCCGAGCTTGCTCGGCAGGATGTGCGGCTCTTCACGCGGCGTTGCGGGAAGGGCAAAAGCCCAGCCAGAGCAGCGGAGCAAGCTCCGCTCTACGAGAGCGTCGGTGTACGAGGCTCTGGTGGTTCCGAGCTTGCTCGGCAGGATGTGCGGCTCTTCAAGCGGCGTTGCGGGAAGAGCAAAAGCCCAGCCAGAGCAGCGGAGCGAGCTCCGCTCTACGAGAGCGGCGCGCCAAGCGCAAACAATCATCCGCGCGAGTTGACGTGAAACTGACGGCTGGTCGATAACCATCCGCGTTTCGCGTCGGGGTGATCCGGGCGCGTGTCCCTCCCGGAGATTGCCCATGTTCCAGCGCACCGCGCTCGCGCTTGCCTTGTCCCTGGTAGCCGCAAATCTGGCTGCCCAGATCTCGACCACGCCCCAGCAGGGGCTGGCCGAGCACACGCCCCGACACACCAGCATCGTCGATGCCCGCATCGTGGTCGCGCCGGGCAAGGTGATCGAGAACGGCAGCGTGGAGATTCGCGATGGCCTGATTGTCGACGTGCGTGCCGGTCGCCGCGAAGCGCCTGGGGCGGTGGTCGTCGAGGCGCTTGGCAAGAGCGTGTTTCCGGCCTTCATCGACGTGCACGGCAGCTATGGTTTCGATGCCAAGGCACGCTGCCCGGCCCTGGAATCGTCAGGAGCCGGCCCTGCTGCCGGACGCGGCGGCCGCGGTCGTTTCGGCGGCGGTGGCTCGGCCAGCGCGCCGATTGCGCCGGCGGCGCGGCACTGGAATGACCGGGTGTGTCCGGAGCGTGATGTCAGTCGCCATCTGGCCCTGGATGCAGACGCGGCCAAGGCGCTGCGCCATCTGGGCTTTGCGGCCAGCGTCGCTGCGCCCGGCAGCGGCGTGCTGCGCGGCCAGAGTGCGCTACTCAGCCTGCGCGATCAGCCGACGCCACAACAGAATCTGCTGGCGCGCCGGGTGGCGCAGTACGCCGCCTTCGAGGCCGATTTCAGCTTCGGTGGCGTCTACCCCGGCTCGAAGATGGGCGCCATCGCGCTGATCCGGCAGGCCTTGCTCGACGCCGGCTGGCAGCGCGATCTGGCGGCCTGGCAGCAGAAGAACGTTGGCGAACGCGCCGAGGCCAATGCGGCCCTCGATGCCCTGTTGCCGGTGCTGGACGGGCAGCAGGCCATGGTTTTCGATGCCGATGACGAGCTGGATGTGGTGCGTGCCGCGCGCATTGCCGCGGAATTCGGTCTGAAGCGGGCCTGGGTGCTGGGCACAGGCAATGAATACCGGGTGCTCGATCAACTTCCCGATGGCATCGGCATGTTGTTGCCCCTGAACTTCCCGAAGGCACCCGCGGTGAGCGACGCCGAGGCCGCTCTGGAGCTCAGTCTGGCGGAACTGGAACGGTGGCGTTACGCGCCCTACAACCCGGCCAAGGTGGCCGCCAGCGGCCATCCGTACGCGCTGACGTTGGCCGGCCTCGACAAGCCCGACGCCGAGTTCTGGCCGGCCCTGCGCAAGGCAGTCAAGTACGGACTGAGCGCGGATCAGGCGCTGGCCGCGCTGACCCTGCATCCGGCCCGTTTCCTCGGGGCCGAGGGCAAGCTCGGCGAGATCAAGGCCGGGCAGCCCGCCAATCTGCTGATTGCCGATGCCGGCTTGTTCAACGCCGATGACGCCCGGATCTTTGAAGTCTGGGCCGATGGCGCGCGCGACCAGATTCACGCGGTGGACGCGCCCGAGATCACCGGGCAGTGGACGCTCAACTGGATGGGTGCATCGGGACCGGCCGAGTGGATCGTCGAGGGCAAGGCGGAGGCGCTGAAAATCAAGTCGGGCGAGCACGAGGCCACGGCGAAGCTGAGCAAGGGTCGCTTGCTGATCACGGCACCCGGCGAGTGGTTTGGCGCCAAGGACAAATCCACGCTGGAGGCGGCATTGTCCGAGGGCAAGCTCGATGGTCGTTGGCTGAGTGAGGATGGCCGTGTGCGCAACTGGAGCGCTGTGCGCGCGGGGGCAGCGCCGAAGCCGACGGAAGGTTCGGAACTGGCGGCCGGTGCGCAGAGCGATGCTGGACAGGATGGCGCCGACAAGGGCGCGGAGCGCGGCAAGAACGAGACCGTGCCAGCATTTCCGAATCAGATCCGCTACCCGGCCGGAGATTTCGGCCGAGTCGGGCTGCCGCCGCAGATCGACGCGCTGGTGATCCGCGATGCGACGGTGTGGATGACCGGCGCATCCGAGCCGCTCGCCGAAACCGATGTGCTGGTGGAGCGCGGCCGTATCAGCGCCGTGGGTCAGGATCTGTCGGTGCCACGCGGCGCCATCGAGATCGATGGCCGCGGTCTGCATCTGACCCCGGGCCTCATCGACGCCCACTCGCATATCGCCGGCAGCGGCAACATCAACGAACCCAGCCACGCGATCACCTCGGAAGTGCGCCTGGGCGACATCGTCGATCCCACCGACATCAACATTTACCGCGAACTGGCCGGTGGCACCACCACCTCGCACGTGCTGCACGGTTCGGCCAATCCGATCGGCGGGCAGTCGCAGCTGATCAAGCACCGCTGGGGCGCGGGCGCCGAAGCGCTGAAGTTCGCTGGCGCCACGCCGACCATCAAGTTTGCGCTGGGCGAGAACGTCAAGCAGTCGAACTGGGGACCGGTGGCGGTGCCGCGCTATCCACAAACCCGCATGGGCGTGGAGCAGCTGCTGAAGGATGCCTTCGTGCAGGCGCGCGCCTACGAGGCTGCGCGGACCAGCAAGAAAGGCCCGCCGCAGCGGCGCGATCTGCGCATGGAGGCGCTGGTCGAGATCCTCAACCATCAGCGCCTGGTGCACATTCATTCCTACCGCCAGGACGAGATCCTGATGTTCGCCCGGCTGTCGGCCGAACTCGGCATCAAGGTGGCGGCCTTCCAGCATGTGCTGGAGGGCTACAAGGTGGCTGAAGTGCTGGCCGAGGTGGGCGCGGGCGCCTCTACTTTCTCGGACTGGTGGAGCTTCAAGATGGAAGCCGTCGACGCCATACCCTACAACGCCGCGATCATGGTGGGGCAGGGGGTGCTGACCTCGATCAACTCCGACAGCAATGACCTGGGTCGACGTCTCAATACCGAAGCCGGCAAGGCCGGCCGCTACGGCGCGCTGAGCGATACCGAGGCGCTGGCCTTGGTGACCCGCAATCCGGCGCAGCAACTGCGCGTGGACGATCGCGTCGGCAGCATCAAGCCGGGCATGGACGCCGATCTGGTGCTGTGGAGCCACCATCCGCTGTCCTCCTACGCCCGCCCGCGCAAGGTCTGGATCGATGGTCGCGAGTACTTCGATCAGGCCGCCGATCTGGCCGAGCAACAACGCATCGTCGCCGCCCGTGCCGAGTTGGTACAGGCGGCACTGGCCGAAGCCCCCAAGGGCGGGCCGCCGGGAGGCCCCGGAGGGCCGGGCAAGCCGCGATTGCTGATCGATCCCACCCGTTATGCCGTGCTCAATTCCAGACTGGCCGCCCTGCGCGGTGCCTATCACAACGGCGAAGCCGTGCATTACTGCCAGGGAGAGCATTGAGATGGGAATGAATTTGTACAAGGTGGCAGGTGGCCTGGCCTCGCTGTTGCTGCTCGCCTCGGCCGCTCCTGCAGCCACGCTCTACACCGGCGCCACCCTGCATCCGGTGTCTTCGGCGCCGATCGAGAACGGGCAGATGCTGGTGGATGGCGGCAAGATCATTGCCGTGGGTGCGGATCTGTCGGCGCAGGCGGGCAATGCCGAGCGAGTCGATCTGTCCGGGCGCTGGGTGGTGCCGGCCTTCATCGCCGCCAATTCGGTGATGGGCCTGACCGAAATCGAATCCGTACGCGGTTCGGTGGATGTGGCCGAAACCGGCGCCATCAATCCCAACGCGCGGGCGCAGGTGGCCATCAATCCCGATTCCGATCTGCTGCCGGTGGCTCGCGCCAACGGCGTGCTCTATGTGCACGTGGTGCCGCAGGCCGGGCAGGGCGGCATCGTCGCCGGGCAATCGGCGCTGGTCCAGTTGGACGGTTGGACCTGGGAGCAGATGACGGTCAAGGCGCCGATAGGCTTGCACCTGATGTGGCCGTCGACACGCTTGCCGCCGTGGCTGCCGGCACCGATGCGCGCTGAGGCCATCAAGGGCGCTGCGCGCAGTCGCGAACTGATCGATCAGGCATTCGACAATGCCGCCGCCTATCGCACGGCCAAGGCCGCCGGTACCGTCGCCGCCCCCGATGCGCGCTGGGAGGCCATGGTGCCGGTGCTGGAAGGTCGGACCCGTTTGTACATCCACGCGGTTGATTTGCAGCAGATCCGCGAAGCACTGGATTTCACCCGCCAGCGCGGCCTCGAATTCGTGCTGGTCGGTGGTCAGGACGCCTGGCGCATGGCCGACGAGCTGAAATCACGGGCTGTGCCGGTGATCCTGCACACGCCCTGGGAGCTGCCCTTGCGTCGCCACGAGGGTTACGACACCAGCTACGCCAATGCCGGCAAGCTGGCTGCGGCTGGGATCAATGTGGCCATCGCCTCCGACGCCAGCGGATTCGCCGCCACCATGGAGCGCAATCTGCCCTATGCGGCCGGCCAGGCCGTGGCCTTTGGTCTGCCCTGGGCGCAGGGCCTGCGCGCCATCACGCTGGCGCCCGCCGAGATCCTCGGCGTGGCCGATCGCCTCGGCTCACTGGAAGCCGGCAAGGACGCCAGTTTTGTCGTCAGCGACGGCGATCCGCTGGACGTGCGCAGCAGCATCGTCGCTGCCTATCTGAACGGCGAGCCGGTGGACCTCAGCTCCAAGCACACCCGCTTGCGCGACAAGTACGAGCGCAAGTACCAGAACCTGCAGCGTTGATGTCTGCATCGAAGGCGGCTATCCCGCGTGGCGTGCCGCCACGCCAGGCTGGCCACGGCCGGCGCCCTGGGCCGGGAACCCGACAGGGCCTGTGCGGTCCGAGGCAGTCAGGTCGTGGCGGTGTGTCTTTCCCGATTTGGCTTGGAATCTGCCTGCGGCAGGCCATGTGCTTTCAATTATCATCAATTGGTTACAGTCTGCCGGGATCAGGAAATGCATGGGTGGTCATGCCTGTTGATGTCGCTGCTGGCCCTGGGCCAGTCTGCTCTGGCCTGGGCCGAGGGCGAGTCCTACCGCTGGGCAGCGCCTGAGCCTTGGGTGATCGGGCCGGTGCAGGTCCAGCCGAAGCCGGCTCCGAAAGATGGCGAGGCCCTGCACTGGTGGTTGGTGGACACCCGTGCGGGCTTTGTTGACGGTGAGGTCAAGCACTATGCCCACTTCGCCGCGACCGTGATGAGCGACAGTGGCCTGAGTCAGGTGGCCCAGCAGCAGATTCCCTTCCAGCCGGATTTCCAGCGCCTGGTGCTGCATCGATTGGGATTGTGGCGAGACGGTCGCTGGAGCGACCGTCAATCTCAGACCAGCCTGACCGATGTTGCCGTGGAGGATCAATTCGATCAGGGCATGACCACCGGCATGCACAATCTGCAACTGGTCATTCCTGATGTGCGCGTCGGCGATCTGGTCGAGTTCAGCTATACCGTCGAGGGATCCAATCCGATCCTGAACGGGGTGCAGGGCGGTGGACTTTCGCTGTCCACCCCGTATGCCAGCGAAAGGCTGAGGGTGGAAATCATCCGTGACCCCGAGCGCACACTCAAGCTCGCGCTGCGTGGGCCAGGTCAGCACCGCATGCCCGAATGGAAGGGGGCCGGGCCGTATCTGCACGTACTCATCGACCAGCAGCCGGCACAAACCATGCCGCTGCTGGATTCGGTACCGCCCGAGCATCCGCTGCAGCAAACGCTGGAATACAGTGAGGCGGCGGATTGGCCGGCGGTCAATCGCTGGGCCCAGGAGCTGTTCCGGATCGAGCCCGATGACCCAGCCTTGCAGGAGGAGCTCGCCAGGCTGCGGAAGATCGAGGGCGGGCAGGCACAGATACTGGCGGCGCTAGGCTTCGTGCAGCGCGACATCCGCTATTTCGCCAGGCTGCTGGGTGAGAACAGTCATCGGCCGCATGCCCTCTCCGAGATCCTCAAGCAACGGCTGGGCGACTGCAAGGACAAGTCCCTGCTGCTGGTGGCGCTGCTGCGGGGGCTGGGCTTCGAGGCATGGCCTGCGCTCTATTCGACCGAGGCCGAGGGCGCCGTTCTGACCCAACTTGCCCGCGGAACGATGTTCGATCACGTGATCGTTGCGCTCGACTACGATGGACGTCGCTACTGGCTCGATCCAACCCTTTCGATCCAGCGCGGGCAGCTGGATGAACTTGGCTTCTACAGCCTGGGTGCGGCCATGGTGGTAGGCGGCGAGCATGACCAGCCGGTGGCCACCGCCGCTGTCAGCGAGTTGCCGGCGAGCATCGATCTGCTGGAGCAGTTGACGCTGTCCGCCGACGGATCGGGCACTTTGCGGATGCGCTTCGAGTACGGCCGCGAGCTGGCCGAATACCAGCGGCTACGCATCAGCAGCATCGGCAGGCGCCAGATCGAACAGAGCTTCCGCGACTACTACAGCCGCCGATTCGGGCCGATCGAGAGCGCCGAGCCCTTGCAATTCGAATTGGATCAGCCCGGGAACAGGGTGCTGGTGCAGCAGAACTTCAAGCTCAAGTCAGCCACGCGCAATGCCGGAGCGGAGGCCACGGTACGGATCGAAAACACCGGATTGACCGATCTCTTCAGTGCGCCCCAGGTGGTGGATCGGACTGCGCCCTGGCGCCAGTTCTATCCGCTCGAGCTGCGCTATCGATTCGAGCTGGTGCTGCCGCCGGAACGGGCGATAAAGGCCGAACTCAAGCCAATGACCGTGGATGCTCCCGGCTTCCATTTCGAACAGGAACTGGAGCGCAGCGGCCAGACCATCGTCCTGCGCCAGCTGGCCCGGAGTCTCGCCCGCGACATCGCGGCCGAGGATGTGCCGAAGTACTCGCAGGCAATCGCGAAAGTGCAACAGCACGCAGGCTACGCCCTGGGTTTGCGAATGGCCGACGGCGGCGACAACGAGCGGCGGGAACGCCTGCGCAAACTTCTGCAAGGAGATTGAGGCCGTGTCCGGATCCTGGATTCGCAATTGCTGGCTGCTGCTGGCGCCGGTTTGCACCGCGCTGCCGGCGGCGGAGCGTGCCCCCTATGACCTGTGGTCCGAACCCTGTCTGTCCCAGCCGGCTGATCCGGAGGGCTTGCAGACGCAGTTGACCGCCGCGATGGAAGCGCCGCAGACAGCCGATTTTTCGGCGCTGGTCTGCGCCGCGCTGGGCAACCTGGATGAAGACCGCTGGCTGAAGCACTGGCAGGAATGGAACCAGGATTCGGACCAGGATGGTTGTGGCAGCAGTGAGCAGCTGCGGGCATGGCGCAGCCAGCTGTTCCTGTCGCCGAATGTGCATATGGTGGCTTCGAAGTGCCTGGCCGCCAGTGGCGATGATGCCGGCGCCCAGCGGGCAGTCGAATTTGCCGAGGGCGTGATGTCGGCCTTCCTGGAGCGCACTGCCGGGGCGAGCTTTGATCAAGGCGTACCGTTGATGATGCCGGTGGATCTGTTCGCCTACCTGCACCTGATCGATCGTGAGGTGATTGCCTTCTGGGGCAAACCGTACCACGGCGGAACCCGCATGGTGTTCAAGCTGGCGACCAGCGCCGATTCGGACCACGCCCAGAAGATTCTGTATTTCGAATGGGCTCTGCCGCTCTGGACCGCAGTGAAGGCCAAGCCAGGATCGCCCAAGGGTGGACCCTGGCAGACTTTCGTCAGTCATGGTCAGTTCGCCGAGGCAGCCAGTCAGGGCCTGTTGATGGGTCCGGCGCTCACCTACCGCGCCCTGGCGCAGTTCCAGAGTTCCCGACATGACGAGAAACTGCTGCAGGCCTTGCGCGAAACGCTGCAGCCGTTGCTGGATGCCGGAGATCCGGCCGGGATGTTCGAGATGGCCCAGTACGAGATGGAGTTACCCGATGGCGACCAGCAGCGCGCCGTGGACCTGCTGCTGGGATTGGCGGAAAAGGATGCGCGCGCAACCGCCATGCTGGCGGCACCCACGCTTCTGGCCTGGGCTGGCCTGGAGGGTGGCGCCGAGTCGGCAGAGGCGCTGGTGGCAAAAGCAGCCCGGCAATTGCCGCCCGGGGCGGCAGAAGCGTACGCGGCCTCGGAACTGGTCTGGCGTGATGATGCGCTGTCGAAGCAGTGGCAGGAGCGTTGGTTGGCCCGGTCAGCGGAGCTGGGCTACGCCGAAGGCGCGCAGAGCTATGCTGAATTCCTGGCGGCCAATGACCGCCAGGTAGAGGCCAGGGACTGGATCGAGCGCGCCGCCTCCGGCCATGTCAGCGCCATTCCCAAGCTGATTGTGCTGATGGGCAAGGACGATCCAGCCGCAGGGCCCTGGCTGCTCAAGGCCGCGCACTGGACGCCGAGCGCCATGCGCCAGCTCGCTGAGCGCGAGGATTCCGAGGAGTGGTGGCAACGCGCGGCGCTCGCTGGCGATTCGGCGGCTGCGGTTCGCATGGCCAGGCGCGAGTTTGCGACCGATTCGGTCGAGGCCGACGGTAATGCAATGCGCTGGGCTCTGTGGAGCGGGCAAGTCGGCAGCATCGAGGGTCTGGCGATGTTGGCCGCGGTAGACCTGCGTGCTCGCAGCCAACTCGCCAAGCCCGAGCGGGGGGCGAAGATCGTGGAGCGCCTGAAATCCATCCACTACCCCATTGATACGGTGCCCGAGCTGGCCTTTGAGGTGGCCCGACGCGAAGAGCGCGGAGATCTGCTTCGCAAGAACCCCGGTCGTGCCCTCAAGATGTATACCAAGCTCGCGGCCCAGGAACACGGACCTTCGCTGCTGCGCCTGGCCGAGAACGAGCTCCAGGGGCGACCCAGTGGCGCCCGCAGCAGGCGCGCCGCGGAATGGCTGACGCGCGCCCATGCCGCAGGCATGAAACAGGCGGCTGCGCGGCTGGTTGAGCTCTATCGGGATCCGTCCAGGCTGCTGGTCGACGAAGCCGAAGCGGCGCGCTGGGAAGCCCTCAAGACCGCAGCGGAGGAAGATGCCGGAGCAGCTTCACTGCTTGAGCCGGTACCCGGTGCGGAAAATCCACCAGACGATGACCAGGCACAGGGCAAAGAAGCCCAGGGTGGCGGCCAGGCTGACTCCGACGGCCACATCGGCGCTGCCGTAGAAACTCCAGCGGAAGCCGCTGACCAGGTAGACGATGGGGTTGAACAAGGCCACGGTCTTCCAGGCACCGGGGAGCATGTCGATGGAATAGAAAGCGCCGCCTAGGAAGGTCAGTGGGGTGACGATCAGCATCGGGATCACCTGCAGCTGTTCCCAGTTCTGCGCCCAGATGCCGGTGATGAAGCCGAACAGGCAGAAGGTGGTGGCGGTGAGCACCAGGAAAGCCACCATCCACAGCGGATGGGCGACATCGATGGGCACGAACAGATGCGCCGTGGCAAAGATCACCAGGCCCAGGATCACCGATTTGGTGGCCGCGGCGCCGACGTAGCCAAGCACGATTTCGAAAGGTGAGATTGGCGCCGACAGCAACTCGTAGATGGTGCCGGTCCAGCGCGGGAAATGGACGCCGAACGAGGCGTTGTTGATGCTCTCGGTCAGCACCGAGAGCATGATCAATCCGGGCACGATGAAGGCGCCGTAGCTGACGCCATCGACCTCACCCATGCGCGAGCCGATGGCGGCGCCGAAGACCACGAAATACAGCGAGGTGGTGATCACCGGCGTGAGCAAGCTTTGCCCCAGCGTGCGCATGAAACGCGAGATCTCGAAGTGGTAGATGGCCCAGACGCCACGGGCGTTGAAGGCCGGAACCCGCGTCTGGCCGCTCATGCCGGCACTCCGTCACGCTCGCTGGTCAAGCTGACGAAGATGTCTTCCAGCGAGCTCTGCTCGGTGTTCAGGTCGCGGAAGCTGATGCCGAGTTCGGCCATGCGCCGCAGCAATCGGGGAATCCCGGTGTGTTCGTCGTGGATGTCGAACTGGTATTCCAGTTCGAAGCCATCGCCCTTGAGGATCAGATTCCATTCCGCCAGTTCCGGCGGAATCGCGCTGAGCGCTTCGGGCAGGTGCAGGGTCAGGGTCTTGCTGCCGAGCTTGCGCATCAACTGGGCCTTGTTCTCGACCAGGATCAGCTCGCCCTTGCTGATCACGCCGATGCGATCGGCCATCTCCTCGGCTTCCTCGATGTAGTGCGTGGTCAGGATGATGGTGACGCCCTGTTCGCGCAGACCGCGCACCAGCGCCCACATGTCGCGTCGCAGCTCGACATCGACACCGGCGGTGGGCTCGTCCAGGAACAGCACCTGAGGTTCGTGCGCCAGCGCCTTGGCGATCATCACCCGGCGCTTCATGCCGCCCGACAACGTCTGGATGCGGGCCTTGCGCTTGTCCCACAGCGACAGATCGCGCAGCACCTTTTCGACGTAATCCGGTCGTGGCGGCAGCCCGAACAAGCCACGGGTGAAACTGACCGTGGCCAGTGGCGTCTCGAACATGTCGGTGGCCAGCTCCTGCGGCACCAGGCCAATGCGCACCCGCGCCTCGCGGTAGTCCCGGGCATGGTCGAAGCCATCGACGGTGACACTGCCAGTGCTGGCCGTGACAATCCCGCAGACGATGCTGATCAAGGTGGTCTTGCCGGCACCATTAGGGCCGAGCAGCGCAAAGATCTCGCCTTTCTGCACGTCGAGATTGATCGGCTTCAGCGCCTGCACGCCGGACGTGTAGGTCTTGCTGAGGTCGGAGATGCGAAGTATCGGATTCATGCGCTCAGACTAGAGCTTTCGCGCGGTTCGGGAAACCAGTAGCCCGGGTCAGCGCAGCGCACCCGTTGGCCGCACCCTGCGACCACAATGTCAGCTCGCCCCAGGTGCGCTGCGCTTGCCTGGGCTACAAGTTCCTTCAGCGCAGCAAGGATCGGCCTTTGGGTAGGAGCGACCTTGCGTCGCGACCAGCAGCCACTGGTCGCGGTACTGATGAATGATGCTCAAGGTCCTGGGACCAGAAGCTCCAACGCGGAGAACGCAGAGGGCCGCAGAGTACGCAGAGAAAATGCCCTCATGATCTGTTTGGCTTCGCTCCGCGTTCTCTGCGCATCTCAGCGTTCTCTGCGTTCCGCTACTGGCGATATTTCTCAAAGGGCCTGCACCAGGGCGGCCAGATACGGACGGTCGCGCTCGAGGGCGCTCCTACGCCAGATCGCTGCGCAGCGCCGCCACTACGGCACGCTCGAAGGCGCCGGGGTCGCCGTGGCGCCAGGCGCCGAGTTCGTCTGCGCCCCAGCGATGGCGGATGCGGCCCTCGTGCAGCAACACCGCATCGGTCAGCAGGGTGGGCGCGATCTCCAGGCCGTGGGTGGCCAGCAACACGCCGCACTGACGTTGTTCGCAGCGGTCAATCAGTTCCAGCTTCAGTTCGTGACTGGAAATCGGATCCAGCCCGTTCATGACTTCGTCGAGGATCAGCAGCGGCGGATCGCCGGTCAGCGCCATCAGGATGGCGAACTTCTGCCGCGTGCCCAGCGAATAGCTTTCGATCCGGCGGTCGATCCAGGGCATGGCGCCGAGGCGCTCGGCCAGTTCCAGCAGTTCCGCCGGCGGCTCGGGCAATCCCCGCGCGGCAGACACCACCGACAGCGACTGGCGCCCGGTCAGCGACAGCGGCAAGCGTGCCGGATCGGGTGCATAGCCGAAGCCTGTCTTCGCTTTCAGCGCGTCTGTGGCCAGATCGACGCCAGCAATCTGCACCTGACCCGAGCCCGGTATCAGCAAGCCGGTGATGGTGCGGATCAGGCTGGTCTTGCCGGAACCGTTGGGCCCCACCAAGCCCATCAGCTGGCCACGCCGGATCGCGAGGTCGACACCGCGCAACACTGGCTGATTGCCGTAGGCGAGGGTCAGTCCGGTGACCTCGAGGAGGATGTCGGTGTTCATGCATTTCCCTTGCGCCAGGCGCCGATGGCGCATGCCAGTAATACGAGGGGTGCCGCTGGTGGCAGGACCTGCAGGCAGGCGGTCACGACCACCGCGTGCAGCATCAGCAGCAGCGGGTAGCGCCGAGGCTGCAGTCGAGTGGCAAATCCGCAGAGCACGGCATCGGCCACGGCCGCGATGAGGGTGATGCCGACCAGCAGCGTCATCAACAGTGGAGCACCGATGGCATGCAGGCAGGCGCAGACAACAGCAGCGGCTATCGCCGTGCGCTTCAGCAGTGGCGGCAGATAGGCCGCGAACAGACGTCGGGGTGTCAAAGCCTCGGCGGCCAGCCATTGCGCATCCAGCAGATAGCGGGCGCGCCAGTGCGAAACCAGGTCGATCAGCAGCGACAGGGTGCTCAGCAGCACCAGCAGCGCCAGCAGGGCGACCACGGGGATGGATGGCGGAAACAGCAGGAAGCTGCCGCCGATCCACGGCGCCGTTTTCGGCAGTCGCGCTGCCGCCGGTTCCAGGGCTGCGCCGAGCAGGGGAAGTCCCGATACCGAGTCGGATACCGGCACAGATTGTCGTGCTGCAACGTTGGCCGCCGCCGCAGGGGGTGTGGTCCCAGCCGGAATCCATGCTCCCGCCAGCGCGCCGACGGAGATGCCCAATGCCAATGCGAGGCACAGCTGCGTACTGTGATCAGGACTGCGCCAGCTGGCCCACAGCAACAGCATCAGCGCCGCAAGCCCTGCGATCAGCAGCCGTGGTGCACGCTGGCGGGCTCTGGCGTGGCCGCGCTGGGCGTCGGTGACAGGCAGGGTGCTAAGCCAGTCGCCCTGATGGCGGGCAAGCATCCGGGCCTGCAACTGGCGTGCCTGCATCAGAAATCCCGCGCACACCAGCGTGCCCAGCAATAGCGATGGCCAGGGCCGCGTCCAGGGTGCCTGGTCGCTGAGCAAGGCCTTCCACCAGCCGTCCATCAGCCAGAGGCCGAAAGCCAAGAAGGCCAGCATTGCCAGAATCTGGAACATCAGCTCGCCCAACCGTGCCCGCCAGGCGGCAAGCAGGTTCAGGCGCTCGAAATGGGCGGCGAGCAGGTCGGGATTGGTGCGGACCGGTGTCATCGTGGGTTGGGCAAGCTCGGAGGCGCAGAGTTCCTACGCCGCCGATGCCAGCAGCAGCCGCAGTGGTTCAGGGCGATGGAAGGCAAAACCCTGCACGGCATCCACGCCCAATTGCTGCAGAATCGGGCTGAGGCGCGCATCTTCGACGGATTCGGCCACGGTGCGCTTGCCCAGCACCCGCGCAATCTCGACGATGGACTTGACGATCGCCAGTGACAGCTCATTGCTGTCGACATCGCGGACAAAGCTGCCGTCGATCTTGAACACGTCGACGTCGAGGTCGCGCAGATAGGCAAAGGAACAGAAGCCAGTGCCGAAATCATCCAGGGCGAAACGCACGCCCATGGCCTTGAACTGGGCAATCAGCTGACGGGCGTGATCGAGGTCGCGCACCGCGCTGGTCTCGGTGATCTCCAGGCAGATCTGGGCGGGATCGACACTACTGCCCTTCAGGCGGCGACTGAGGAAGGATGCAAAATCGGCATCGGCCAGGGTGGACGCCGAGAGGTTGATGTTGAAATGGAATCGGCTGGCCCTCGGGTCTGATTCCAGCCAGCGCAGGCTGCGATCGATGACATGGCGGTCGATGCGGGCCGACATTCCGAAACGCTCTGCGGCGGGTATGAATCGACCCGGCAGCAGCGGTTCGTTGTGGCCGTCGCGCAGTCGCAGCAGGATTTCGTAGGTTTCGACATTTCGAGATTCAAACGACAGGATGCGCTGGCCATAGAGTTCAAACAGATCGTTCTCGAAGGCAGCATTGATGCGCACCACCCAGCCCATGCTTTCGGTGCGCTCGAGCACCGCGGCGTTGTCCGGCGATTGCACCTGTATCTGGTTGCCGCCCAGCTCCTTGGCGGCGTAGCAGGCGGTATCGGCCTGCGCCAGCAACTCTGCCACGCTGGCGCGGCGGCTGGGAAAGGGCACCAGGCCGATGCTGGCGGTGAGGGCGAAGACGTGATCCTCCCAGGCGAAGCGAAATTCGGAGATGGCCAGGCGCAACTTCTCGGTATCTGCCGATGCGCGCTCCAGGCGCGCGTCTTCCCAGATCACGCCGAATTCGTCAGCGCCCAGACGGGCCAGAAACACATCCTCATCCAGCTTGGCCCGCATCACGCTGGCTAGTTGGCGGATGGCTTCATCCCCGGCCGCGTGGCTGGCCAGGTCATTGACCAGCTTGAATTGATCGAGGTCGACATAGGCGATCGCACCACCGTGACTGATCTCAGGTCGATGCGAAAGCGCCTGCGCCAGCGTCTCTTCGAAGGCGGTCCGGCTGCGCAATCCGGTGAGCCGGTCGGTGCGGGCGCGCTGGAGCATGTCAAAGGCACTGGTGCGCATGCGGAAGTTGGCCACCGAAACCAGCTGCGGAACAATGGCGATCACGCTCATCAAGGACAGCAGGATGAAGGTTTCCAGCAGAGTTCCAGGTGCGCGGAAACCGCCGACATTGAGTCCGATCAGCGTGACCACGACGAACGCAAAGGCCATCGTGGCTGCGGCCGTGAAAACGGGCTCGAAACGCAGAGCGCTCCACAGCAGCAGCGTCAGCGGCAACGAGCTCAGACCCAGTGCATAGGCAGGGCTGGCGGCGCTGGCCTGCGTGACCAGGGCCATCCCCGCGATACTGGCAGCCAGCCAGATCAGCTTTTCGCTGCGACCGGCGAAGTCCAGCGCTACTTCAGTCCAGCTCCCGCGTTCCAGCGAGCGCAGCACCATCAGGGTCAATGGCGTCACCGCCACGATGCCGAAGATGTCTCCGGCCGTCCATTTGCCCAGGGCCGGCACGAAATCCTCGGGCGCAATCATGCTGGCGAGCAGCATGCCAACCACACCGATCAGCCCGCTCAGCAGAGCCGCGAAAGCACCACCGGCCAGCATCAGAAAGCCGTTGGTGACTCTCAGCGTGATCAGTTCCGGGCCCGAAAAACGTTTCACCAGGCAAACGGCCGCGACGGTGGCCAGCGTGTTGCTGGCTAGCGAAAACGGAAAGAACAGCCACGGTACCGGCGAGATCAGCAGATGCGTCAGCGCGATGCCGCAGGGAATGACCGGCCACCAGCGTGGACCATGAAACAGCAATACCGCATACGCCAGACCGGCAGATGGCCAGATCAGCGTGACATCGGTGGGCAGGGAAACGAACACCACCGAGAATTCCGCCGCCACGACATAGAGCGTGACGTAGATGAGGAAACGCAGGACGTTGGCGCGCTGGGTCAGCATCGGCCAGAAGTGTACTTGGTCGCCGGCGTTTTTTTTCATCCCAGGGGCAGCGATTGTGGATCCAGCTGCGCTGTGGGGCGAGGCTGCGAGCAGCATGCAGCGCAAGTTGTCGGCACATCCTGCCAGCGGGCACTGTTCTTGCGATGTGTCTCCAAGCCGACTCCGAGGGGGCGGTTCGGATTACTTGCCCACACCCGCGGGCCAGGGAAGCTGATCGTCCTGGAGCATCCACATGCGTGCGCTGCGGGGCGGCAGGTTGATGCGGTAATCAGGACGATCGATGCGCAGCAGCTGTCCGCTCAGCAGGTCGCGGTAATCCCGTTGCCCGAGGAGTTTCTCGGCAGAAAGGTCGAGATCGACGTCGATGGCGCTGCCGCATTTGTTGATGCCGACCAGACCGATGATCCCGCGGCGAAACAACAGGAAGCAGGGCCCCGATGCCAGCATGTGCATATCGCTGTCGGCACTGCGGTTGTGAAACTCGATCATGGCAGCGAGATCGGCGCGCCGGTAGGCATCGACCCAGCGGCCATCGCCGCTTTCGTCGTGATCGCTGTAGACCATGGGAATGCCGCCGGCCCGTCCCAGCAGATAGGCATAGGCCAGGGTTTCGTCGACCGGGTCGAGCAGCAGGCCGCGAAAGCCGGTGTTGTTGGGCATGTCGTGGGTCAGCGTGAAGGTGATCGCTCGATCGTCCGGCAGCGCTCGGCCGACACGCACGGGATCGGCCAGAACGGCCAGATCGCCGCCGAAACCGAATCCCTGCCGCAGGCTGGCGTGCAGAGGGAAGTCGTAGGCGCTGAGCCCGGTCTGGGCCAGCCACGGCGCCAGGAAGCGTTCGTATTCGATATTGCCGACCCCGCCGCCGGTGATCAGCTCGCCGAAGATCAGCATGCCGTCAGTGATGTCGGCGGTGAAGATCCGAGCCAATTGCTTCAGGCTCATGTGCTTGGCGGCATCGATGCGAAAGCCGCTGACACCCAGCGCCTTCAGCGCCTGCAGATAGCTGCGTTGAGCGTCTACCGCGACATTGCCATCGCCGAGATCGGGCAGCCCGGGATCGCCGCCACCGCCGCACAAGCGCCAGTTCTGCACCTGGAAGACATTGTTGTAGTCCTGGATGCAGCGCGCTTCATGGAACTCGTTGCCCGAGTAAAGATTGAGCGCGAGATTGCCGAACAGGCGCTGGCGCTCGAAATAGGCCGGGTTGGAGGCGTAGATCGCCAGTACCCGTGAACCCGGATAGGCGAGATCCGGTCGCTGCCCGGCCTCGTTGGCCATGTGGTTGATGACGATGTCGGCGTACAGGCGCAGCCCGACGGCGGCCAGTTGCTCGGACATGGCGCGGAAGTCTTCGGTATTGCCGAGCGGGTTGTCGATCAGCCGAAAATCCTGCGGCTGGTAGCGCGCCCACCAGGCACTGCCTTCCGATCTGAGCGGTGGCGATACCAGCACACTGCCGTAACCCTGGGCCTTGATCAGCGGCGCCTGTGCAGCCATATCGGCATAACGCCAGTTGAAGGCGTGCAACATGACCTCGGCGTCGCCGGGGCGAACCACCAGTAGCGCACAGAACAGCGCCAGCAGTCTGATCAGGATCGTGTTCATGGTCGCGTACGCAGCACTCCGGGCAACTGCATGAGAGTGTAAAAGCCTGGGCGCGCCATGCCGGTGCGTGCAAACGTATGCAGCGCGCGCTGGGGGCTGTAGTGTCCCGTCGCAACCGACAGTGCGGGTGTTCTGGAGGGCGCCGCGCTGCGGCGCCGCTCACGCCGTTGCGTCTGCTTTTCTGGAGGGTGCCGCGCTGCGGCGCCGCTCTTGCCGTTGCCGAAAATCAAGAGCGGCCACGCAGGCGCGTGGCCCTCCTCGGAGTCTGTGCAGTCACGCCGCGGCCGCCGGCGCGAATGACCCTGGCGCACAACACGGTCCGCCGCGCGCCGGAGCCGCGCTACCTCACGACGCGCGAGTCCCACCCACCACCTCATCCAGCTAGGATGGGTCTTCCCATCGCTCAAGGCCCAGCCCATGTCCGCTCTGCGCAGCTTGCGTCTGAAACCTGAGGCTGAACGGCGTTTGCGCCTGGGTCATTCCTGGGTCTATGCCAATGAATTTGAAGGCAAACTGGGCGCGCTGGGCTTGCAGGCCGGACAATTGGTCGAGCTGATCACGGCCAAGGGTCGCAGTCTGGGCGCGGCCTACGTCAACCCCAATGTGCTGATCGCCGGTCGATTGCTGCAGACGCCCTCGGATGGATTTGACGTGCGTGGATGGCTGCAACAACGCATCCGGTCGGCGTTGGCCTTGCGCCAGCGCCTCGGTGTCGCTCGTGCCGGTCGGCTGATCTTTGGTGAAAGCGACGGCTTGCCGGGCCTGGTGGTCGATCGCTATGGGCCGCTGCTGTCGGCGCAGCTGGGTACCGCGGGCATGGCCGCTTGGGCAGACCAGATCGCGGACGAGCTGCGCCGGATCGAGGGCATTGACGCGCTGGTGTGGCGCAACGATGCCGCCGGGCGCGAGCTGGAAGGCCTGCCGCGCGAGGTCCAGGTGGCTTTCGGCGAGGTGTCAGAGCCGATCTGGATCGACGAGAACGGCGCGCGCTTCGGTATCTCGCCGGTGTCCGGTCAGAAGACCGGTTGGTTCTATGACCAGCGCGACAACCGCGCCGCACTGATGCCCTTTGTGGCGGGTGCGCGCGTGCTGGACCTTTTCAGCTATGGCGGCGGCTGGGGGGTCTGCAGCGCCGTGCACGGCGCGAGTTCGGCCCTGTGCGTCGACAGTTCCAGCGCTGCGCTGGAAGCGGTGCAACGCAATGCCCATGCCAGTGGCGTGGGTGAGCGGGTGTCGGTGCTGGACGTGGATGCCTTCGACGCTTGCCGGCAGTTGCGGGATGCCGGCGAACGCTTCGATGTCGTCGTGGTGGATCCTCCGGCCTTCATCAAGCGCAAGAAGGATGCCGAGGCCGGCACTTTGGCCTACCGGCGTATCAACGAAGCCGCGCTGAAGCTGGTCGCCGACGGCGGCTTGATTGTCAGTTGCTCATGCTCACATCACTTCAGTGCTGATGCCCTGCTTGATGCCCTGAACCGCGCCGCCTGCGCCCTTGGCCTGCGTCTGCGCGTGCTCAAGCGCCTGGCGCAATCGGCCGATCACCCGATCCATCCGGGCATGCCCGAAACTGAATACCTGAAAGGGTTCCTGGCGGAAGTGCGTAGGCCTTGAGTTCGTGTTCTTTGCCTCCTGCTTCTGCAGGCAATCTGGCGGTGTGATCGGGTTTTTGCGAGTGACTCCACGGTGGTCGCGTGGTCTGCGATGCGCATGAAATCCTGTTGCATCGCCTATGATCCGGCCTTGATCCCTTTGCCCTGCTGACCCATCGATGCCCCTGATCCACGATATTGATCCCGTTGCCTTGCAGCTCGGGCCGCTGGCGATCCGCTGGTACGGGTTGATGTACCTGGCGGGTGGCATTGCCGCCTTCCTGCTGGCGCGCCGGCGCGCGGCCGAGAGTTGGCGCGGTTTCAAGCCGGAGCAGATCGAGGACATCATCTTTTACGGCATGCTCGGCGTCATCATCGGCGGTCGCCTGGGATCGGTGGTGTTCTATCACTTCGATGAATTCCTGGCCGATCCGTTGATGCTGGTGCGCGTGTGGGAAGGCGGCATGAGCTTTCACGGCGGTCTGCTCGGCGTGCTGGTGGCGCTCGGCTGGTACGCGCGCAAGCACGGTCACGCCATCTTCGGGCTTTACGATTTCATCGCCCCGATGGTACCCATCGGTCTGGGTCTGGGCCGGGTGGGCAACTTCATCGGCGGTGAACTGTGGGGGCACAAGACCGATCTGCCCTGGGGCGTGATCTTTCCCCATGCCCTGCCGGGCGGGCCGTACACCGTGGAGCAGATCCAGTCGCTGGTGGCCCAGGGGCAGTTGCTGGGTGAGGCACGGCATCCCTCGCAGCTCTATCAGGCCTTCTGGGAAGGCGTCGTGCTGTTCGCCATCGTCTGGTGGTTTTCGCGCAAGCCGCGGCCGCTGATGGCCACTTCCGGTGTGTTCCTGATCGTCTATGGCGTTGGCCGCATCGCGGTGGAATTCGTACGCGAGCCCGACGCCAACATTGGCTATCTGGCCTGGGGCTGGCTGACCATGGGCCAGGTGCTGTCTCTGCCGATGGTCTTGTTGGGCGTGGTTCTGCTGCTGTGGCCGAAGTTCGGCGCAGGAGCGGGAAAAGGGGAAAAGGAAAATGGAAAAGGGTAGGGGCGGAGCAGGAACCGCTGCTGTCAGTGCGGATTTCCGGGTTCCCGCTGGGGTGTCAGCGCCACATTGCATGCGGGTCACTAGCCCCGGCGTCATTGCGGGTTCTTCTTGCCGCTGCTGTGGAGGGCGCCGCGCTGCGGCGCCGCTTCGCTTTCCGAGAGATCAAGAGCGGCCGCGCAGGCGCGCGTCCCTCCTCAAGGCCGCTCCGTGCCAGCCAGGTCGTTCATGGACCCTTGAGCCCCGTGCTTTCCCTATTTCCTTCTTCCCTTTTCCTTTTTCCAGCCTTCGATGAACCAATACCACCAACTCCTCCGCCACATCCTTGAGAACGGTACGGTCAAAACCGACCGCACCGGCACCGGCACGCGTTCGGTGTTCGGGTACCAGATGCGTTTCGATCTGGCGGAGGGCTTTCCGCTGGTCACCACCAAGAAACTGCATCTGAAGTCGATCATTCACGAATTGCTGTGGTTCATCGCCGGCGACACCAATGTCGGCTATCTGCACCAGAACGGTGTGAGTATCTGGGACGAATGGGCCGATGCCGATGGCAATCTCGGCCCGGTCTACGGCAAGCAGTGGCGCTCGTGGGCGGCGCCGGGCGGGCAGTCCATCGATCAGCTGGGCCAGATCATCGGCCAGATCCGCAGCAATCCCGATTCGCGCCGATTGCTGGTCAGCGCCTGGAATCCGGCCGATCTGCCAGCGATGGCGCTGGCGCCCTGCCACGCGCTGTTCCAGTTCTATGTGGCGGACGGGCGCCTGTCCTGCCAGCTCTACCAGCGCAGCGCCGATGTGTTTCTGGGCGTACCCTTCAACATTGCGTCCTACGCGCTGCTGACGGCAATGGTCGCCCAGGTCTGTGATCTGGCCCCGGGCGACTTCGTGCACACGCTCGGCGACGCGCATCTCTATCTCAATCATCTGGAACAAGCCGAGCTGCAGCTCACACGCGAGCCCTACGCGCTGCCGCAGCTGCGCCTGAACCCGGAGCGGCGGCAGCTGGAAGACTTCCGCTTCGACGACATCGAGATCATCGGCTACCAATCGCACCCGGCCATCAAGGCGCCGATCGCCGTGTAGGAGCGACCTTGTGTCGCGACCGACTTCGAGGCACGGGTTGCCAAGAGCATTGGTCCGCAAAGGACGCAAAGGACGCGAAGAAGAGCGTTGATTCTTTTGCTCGGAGAGGGTTGGCGATATTGCTCTGCAAGCCACAATGGGAGCGTTGGAAGCGACGACAAAATCTCAGCGCTTGGCGTTGTACGCCATGGGCGAGTGTCTCGTGATCAATCTTGCTCTTCTTTGCGTCCTTTGCGGACAAAATGCTCTCCTCCGCTATTCAAACCCACTCGCAAACACCGGCCAGCGGGCAAAGCCCGCGCTGTAATGGATGGCGTTCAGCAGG
This sequence comes from Rhodanobacteraceae bacterium, assembly GCA_024234055.1. NCBI lineage: Bacteria > Pseudomonadati > Pseudomonadota > Gammaproteobacteria > Lysobacterales > Rhodanobacteraceae > Rhodanobacteraceae bacterium. Next base: position 11,742 of record JACKOW010000002.1, on the reverse strand, counting down.
ATCTGGAAGTTGTTGCCGGGCCCGAGTGCATTGGGTTGGTACTCGCCGGGTTGGTAGACGATGACCACGCCCTGCCAGTCGGGCTGGCGCAGCTGGTAGCCGAGCAGGTGTTGGCTGCCGTTCTGGGTGTAGTTGCTGGCGAATAGCGGCTGGAAGAATCCGCCGACTGGCAGGCGGGCCATGGTCGGGTAGCGTTCGTCCGGGCTGTTGTTGAAGGCCGGGTAGTTGCCTGCAGCGACGCCATTGGCCGGATCCGCATAGGACTGCACGTCGGGATAGCTGATGCCATTGCTGCTGACGAAATGCTCAGCACCGACGTTGATGATGTTCTGTCCCTCGGTGGTGTTCCAGAACACCGCGCCGCTGGCCTGCGCACCGAGCAGTGCTTGCATGGATTCCTTGCCGGGCAGCAGATAGATGCCATGGTGGAAGGAAACCACGCCGCCGCCCTGCTGCAGAAATTGCTGCACGGCTGCCACGAAGGCTTCCTGGCGCGCCACGACGTTGTTGCCGTCGTCGGGAATGCGATGCGAGAAATAGATCAGCACATCGTAGGCCAGCGGGTCATCGACGGCTCGCAGCAAGCGGCTGGTCGCCTGTTCGATGCTGTTGGTGGGCAGTTCCAGCAGCGCTTCGGGGCCGCTGTCTAGATTCAGCGTGGGCGCGCTGGCCAGCGCTGCCGAGATTTCTCCAGGTTGAGTCAATTGCGCTGGGGTCAGCCCGTGCGGATTGACTTCATCGCTGAGGATCAGAATGCGCAGGGGTGGATGTGGCGGCAGGGTCTGGGCTGTTGCGTTCAGGTGGGTCAGGCAGAGCGTGGCGATCAGAACCCAGGTCAGTCGCACGGATATGTCCATGGTGACTCGCCTGGTCTTGCGGGCGCAGAACCTGGGCGATGGGTTTGGAGGGCGCCGCGCTGCGGCGCCGCTGTCCGCTGTGGAGATCGAGAGCGGCCGCGCAGGCGCGCGTCCCTCCTCAAAGCCGCTCCGATCCAAGCACTTTCTGCAAGGCCCGAGGAGCGTGTCTGACCGACACAGGTGGTTCGCAAGAGCGATAGCGTATCGGTACATGGCAGCAGAGGCCTTGCCCTGGGGCGACACTTTGGGCTCTTCAAGGTTAACGCCGAAGATCGAAATCGGGGGACAGGGGAATGCCCCAATATCAGTTCGAGCCGCTGCGTGAGTCTGATAGCGTGTGGGCTGACGCCAAACTGGCGCTGCGCAGACCTCGAATGGCCAGCCTCAGGCCCGGCCGCTGAACTCGCCGGTTTCGGTGTTGACCTTCACCCGCGTACCGTTCTCGATGTACTCCGGCACGTGGATTTCCAGCCCGGTCGAGAGCTTGGCCGGCTTGGCCCGGCCGGTGGCGCTGGCGCCCTTGACGTAGGGGGCGGTGTCGACCACTTCCAGCTCCACCGACGGCGGCAGCTTCAGGCCCACCGGTTCGCCGTCGATCAGCAGCAGTTGCACGCCTTCCAGTGCGCCATCGGCCGAGTACAGCGGCAAGTCGCCGACCATCGCCGGTGACAGCGTGTACTGGGTGTAGTCCTCGTTGTCCATGAACACGTAGTCGTCGCCGTCCATGTACGAGAAGGTGCTGTCGCGACGCAGCAACTCGGCTTCGGTCAACTCGTCATCGGCGCGCAGGCTGACATCGGTCTTGATATCGGTGCCGACCTGGTACATGACAAAGCGAAAGGTCGTGTTGCCGCCACGCCCGGTCGGGGCGCTGCGTTCCACATCACGGATGGACCAGTATTTGCCCTGGTATTCAACGACGGTGCCGCGTTTGATGTCGGTGGCTTTCATGGGGTTTGGGTGCGTGGAGTCTTGATGGTTGGAAAGGGTTCAGTGGTTGGAATCTGAGCGCAGTGGCGGACAAGTCAAACGTAAAACGTGAAACGTCAATTTGCCGCACGGCATCTTGAGGCCATTAGGGGATCCTCTAAACAGGTCGTCATTCCCGCCGGCGCGGGAATGACGACTTGTTTAGAGCTTCCAAGGTAGATCACGACGCAGTGCATGGTGGTTAGCCCTCGACGTGATCGGCTGCAGCATGAGCTGGGCAGCCGCGCCAAGGCAAATTGACGTTTTACATTTTACGTTTGACCATTCTCCCGCTACTTGGGCTGCATCCTCACCGCCCCGTCCAGCCTGAGCGTGGTGCCATTCATGTAGCGATTCTGGAGGATGAAACACACGGCGTCGGCGAATTCGGCGGGTTCGCCCAGGCGTGAGGGAAAGGGCACCATGGCTTCGAGGCTGGCCTTGACCTCATCGGGCATGCCGCCGGCCATCGGGGTCATGAAGATGCCGGGGGCGATGGTCATGACGCGGATGCCGAAGCGCGACAGCTCGCGGGCCATCGGCAGGGTCATGCCGACGATGCCGCCCTTGCTGGCGGAATAGGCGGCCTGGCCGATCTGGCCTTCGAAGGCAGCGACCGAGGCGGTGTTGATGATCACGCCGCGCTCGCCGTCGTCGCCGGCGGCGTTGTTCTGCATGATCTGCGCGCCGGCCTTGGCGACATTGAAGCTGCCGACCAGATTGACGCGGATGGTGCTCTCGAACTGAGCCAGCGGCATCGGGCCCTGCTTGCCAAGCACGCGACCGGCGCCGAGCACGCCGGCGCAGTTGATCACGGCGTTGATGCCGCCGATGACGATGGAGGCGGCCTTGAGGCTGCCGGTCACGCCGTCTTCGTTGGTCACGTCGGTGCGGAAATAGCGGGCTCTCGCGCCCAGTTGCGCTACGGCAGCAGCGCCCTTGTCGTCCTGCACATCAAGAAGGGCGACGCTGGCACCCTCCCGGATCAAGCGCTCGGCCACCGCAAGGCCCAGTCCCGAGGCGCCGCCAGTGATGGCGGCCTTGACCTGATCGAGTTGCATGGGCGTGCTCCGGCGGTGGCTGTGGCCGCGGAGGATAGCGGGGAAGGCAGGTTGGGGAGAAGCCAAGGTGCTTCACCAGTGGGTCCCGGTCGCCCCTGGCGATGTGCTTGTTCGCGCATCAAACTGTCGGCGACCTCCGGGTTTCATTTTTTTGTCCGCAAAGGACGCAAAGGACGCGAAGATTTCAAGGGTTGTCCGGTTGGGCACGATGTCTGGCGACGCCGTCAACCGAAATCTAGGAATGGCTCTACTTTGCGTCCTTTGCGTTCTTTGCGGAAAATCTTCTGATTCAGGTACTTGCGGCATCTTTGGTGAAAGCGGAACTATCCGCGATCGCCGCCCAGTGAGTGGCAAAGCATCGCGGGCAGAGCCCGCTCCCACAGAAGGCCGACGGCAACAACCCACAACCGACAACCGACAACCGACAACCAACCACTAGCCCTTCCGTAGCCGCCGGCGTTCGCGACTGAATCGGCTCATCCGCGCAAAGAATCGTCGATACGGCGTGGCCGAGGTGAAATGTCGCCAGGCGGTGTGTTCGGCGAAGAACCGGCGCATGGTCTCGGGGTGCTGCGGATAGCGCATCCAGTCCGCTATCGCTTGGTCCACGCGACGCAGGAACAGATTGGGGCCAGTGGGTGGTGATTCTCCCAGCACATCGAAGCCACTGCGCCAGGCCAGCATGGACAGGGTTTCCCGGGTGAAGCCATGCACGTGGCCGAAATGCCAGCGCGCGCTGGGGGTGCGTTTGGGGTCGGAGATATCCGGCACGTGGATATGGAACAGGCCGCCGGGGACGAGCAAGCGGTGCACCAGCGCGAAGGCCTGCTGCGGTGCCGGCAGATGCTCGAACACGTGCGAACTGGTCACCAGGTCAAAGCTGGCTGGCGTCAGCGGCGCCCGTTCCAGGGTAGTGGCGTGGATATCGGCCTGATAGTGCTCGCGGGCGAAAGCCGAGTAGCCCTGATGCGGTTCGACGCCGGTGGCCTTCCAGCCGGCGGCCTCGGCCGCGGCCACAAATGCGCCAGTGCCCGAGCCGATGTCGAGCACGCGATCTCCCTTGCGCAGCAGCGGCGCCAGCAATGCCACCCGTTCACGTGCCCCGCGCTCGTCACGCAGCAGGGATTTGGCTCGGGGCCTGGAATCGCCGTGATAGTGCTGACGATATTCGTCGCGGTAGTAGCGCTCGATCTCGGCCTCGGTCGGCATCGGGTCGAGAAAAACCAGTCCGCAGCCGCGACAGAGCACGTTGCGCAGGGGCATCAGATAGCGGTCGCGGGTGCCGACCACGCTGCGATCGGTGCCGCCGCAAAGTGCACAGGGGCGGGATTCGCCGCGGAATCGGTAGGGAAGCAGCCGTTGCAGCCAGGACAAGTGCGCAGTTCCAGCAATTCGGACGGTCATCGTAGCGCGCGCCCAAGGGAACTCGAAAGAGGCTCGAGTGTATGCGCACTGAATTGTTCGTGGCCGCAATCACCCCAAGACCGGTAGACTACATCCCCGGTTTGTACCTACCGGATTCCCCGATGACTCCCTTGATTTTCGTCACCGGCGGTGTCGTGTCCTCCCTGGGCAAAGGCATCGCCGCGGCTTCTTTGGCGGCCATTCTGGAAACACGCGGTCTGCGCGTGACGATGATGAAGCTCGATCCTTACATCAATGTGGATCCGGGCACGATGAGCCCATTCCAGCATGGAGAGGTCTACGTCACCGACGACGGTGCCGAGACCGACCTCGACCTCGGCCACTACGAGCGTTTCGTGCGCACCCGCATGACCCGCAAGAACAATGTCACCACCGGTCGCATCTACGAGAACGTGATCCGCAAGGAGCGCCGGGGCGACTATCTCGGCGCCACCGTGCAGGTGATTCCGCATATCACCGACGAGATCAAGCGCTGCATCGATGAGGCCACCAAGGGCTTCGATGTGGCCCTGGTGGAGGTTGGCGGCACCGTCGGCGACATCGAGTCGCTGCCCTTTCTGGAAGCCATTCGTCAGATCCGCATCGAGCGTGGGCCGGATTACGCGCTGTTCATCCATCTGACGCTGGTGCCCTTCATCAAGGCCGCTGGCGAGATCAAGACCAAGCCCACCCAGCATTCGGTCAAGGAACTGCGCTCGATCGGTATCCAGCCCGACATCCTGCTGTGTCGCTCCGAACAGCCCTTGCCGGAATCGGAGCGCCGCAAGATCGCGCTGTTCACCAACGTGCCGGTCAACGCGGTGATTTCAGCCATTGATGTGGACATCATCCACAAGCTGCCGATGTGGTTCCACGCGCAGGGTCTGGATCAGATCGTGGTCGATCGACTGCGGATGAAGGCCGGACCGGCCAATCTGGCCGAGTGGGAAGCGGTGGTCGAGGCCTGCGAGCATCCACAGGACGAGGTCAACATCGTCATCGCCGGCAAATATGTCGAGCATTCAGACGCCTACAAGTCATTGTCGGAAGCACTGCGCCACGGCGGCTTGCGTCAGCACACCAGGGTCAATCTGCGCTGGGTGGAATCGGAACAGGTCGAGAAGATAGGCCCGGCCATCTTCGACGGCGCCGACGCCATTCTGGTCCCCGGCGGATTCGGTGAGCGTGGCTTCGAGGGCAAGGTCATGGCCGCGAAGCACGCGCGCACCCAGCAGATTCCCTATTTCGGCATCTGCTACGGCATGCAGGCAGCGGTGGTCGATTTCGCCCGATCGATTGCCGGTTTGGATGGCGCCAACAGCACGGAGAACGCCCGCGATTGCGTGCATCCGGTGATCGCGCTGATCACCGAATGGCGCACCAGCACCGGCGAGGTCGAGCGCCGCACGGCCAGCTCGGACCTCGGCGGAACCATGCGCCTGGGGGCCCAGGAATGCCGCTTGAAACCCGGCACTCTGGCGCGAGCGGCCTACGGCAGTGAAATCATCCGCGAGCGTCACCGTCATCGCTATGAATTCAACAACTTCTACCGACAGCAGTTGGAGCAGCTGGGGCTGGTGATCTCCGGGCGCTCCATCGACGATCTGCTGGTCGAGATCGTCGAACTGCCCGATCACCCCTGGTATCTGGCCTGCCAGTTCCACCCGGAATTCACCTCCACGCCGCGCGACGGCCATCCGTTGTTCGAAGGCTTCGTACGTGCGGCCCGCGCCTATCGGGCTGCGCAGAAGGCGGGTGCGGGGGAGGCGCTTGAAGCTTGATTCGGTTGTTGGTTGTCGGTTGTTGGTTGTCAGCAAGAGCGGGCACACGTGGATGCGCGGAGGGCGCGGAGAAGGGCGTTTGGCGCTCTTGTGGGTCCAGACAAGTCTGGATATGGCAGGAGGGCTCCTCCCTTGGCGCGAGCCGGGCTGTGTCTGCCCGACAGTGCGCACGGGCCTGAACCCCGGCGTAGTAGGTCATGTTGTCCGCGTCAGCGGACTACGTGACATCGAGTTGCGTCACGTAGCTCGCTACGCGAGCAACGTGACCTACAAAAAGAAATCAACAACTTACGATATGGGTTCATGGAGAGCCGCATGTGTCGGCGCTACACTGCCCGCGCGCCATGAACTCGCCTGCCGCGCGTAGCCTGGTGTGCCGCGCAGCGGCTCACCGGGGCTCTTTTGCGTCACCGCCCGGAGAGCGCTGCGCGCACTTCGGGCTACAAGAGCTGGCTCTTGCGGCTCCGCCGCGCAGCAAGTTCGGCTTGCAGACATGCCCGCGCCCCTTGCCTTTTGACGCCAGTGACGCCAGATCCCGTGTAATCTGACGGGAGAGCTACGCGTGTTCCCTTTTCCATTTTCCTTTTTCCATTTTCCTGCTCTCAAATGAATCTCTGCGGTTTCACCATCGGTCTCAATCAGCCCTTTTTCCTGATCGCCGGTCCCTGCGTGATCGAATCCATGCAGTTGCAGCTGGACACCGCTGGGCAGCTCAAGGAAATCACCTCGCGCCTGGGCATTCCTTTCATCTTCAAGTCCAGCTTCGACAAGGCCAATCGTTCCTCCGGCACCAGCTTTCGCGGTCCGGGGATGGCCGAGGGTCTGAAGGTGCTGGCCGAGGTCAAGCGTCAGATCGGCGTGCCGGTATTGACCGATGTGCACGAGTACACACCGATGGACGAGGTCGCCAGCGTGGTCGATGTGCTGCAGACGCCGGCTTTCCTGTGCCGCCAGACTGATTTCATCCAGAAGGTGGCCAGCGCCGGCAAGCCGGTGAACATCAAGAAGGGCCAGTTCCTGGCGCCCTGGGACATGCAGCATGTGGTGCGCAAGGCCCGTGACGCCGGCAACGAGCAGATCATGGTCTGTGAGCGCGGCGCCAGTTTCGGCTACAACAATCTGGTGTCGGACATGCGCTCGCTGGTGGTGATGCGTGACACGGGTGCGCCGGTGGTCTTCGATGCCACCCATTCGGTGCAGTTGCCGGGCGGGCAGGGCGCCACTTCCGGCGGGCAGCGCGAGTTCGTGCCGGCACTGGCACGCGCGGCGGTGGCGGTCGGCGTGGCCGGGGTGTTCATGGAAACCCATCCCGATCCAGATCAGGCCTTGTCGGATGGCCCGAACGCCTGGCCACTGCCGCGCATGGAGGCACTGCTGGAAACGCTGAAGCTGCTCGATCAGGCGGTGAAATCGCGACCCTTCGACGAAGCAGCGTTATAGTCCGCAAGAGCTCCGGTCTGGGCACGAGGAAGCGGCATTGGCGTCTGCATCAGCGCGTCAGGGCGACAGGGCCAGCATGGCGATGCTGCTGGTTCTGGCGCTGTTCGTGGTTCTGGCCCTGTTTGCCGGGCTCAGCTTCTGGGAAGCTGAGCGCAGCGATGAGGTTCTGCGGCCGCTGCCCGAGCCGCCGATCGAACTGGCCGATCTCCCGGCGATCAGCCTCGTCGCCCTTCTCAATCAATCGAAGCTCGATCAGCTGACGCTGGAATCCAGTGTCCATATCCTGCGTCAGCGTCCGCTCTATCAGCGCCTGCCCGACGACACCCTGCCGCATCCCTCGGAGGGGTTCGAATTGCGTCTGGACTGGGCGGAAGCCATGGTCTATGCCGAGGCCTCGCAGGCCGGTGACTACCGCTTCGTGGTGTTCTGCGTGCCCCAGCGCAAGTGCTATTCCGAGATCTATACCGGCGCGCCGCGGGTGTTCCGCCCGGTGGCCTTTCTGCGCTTCGGCGCCGAGGATGCCCAAGCGGCACGCAAGCAGTTGGAAGCGCTGCGATTACTGATATTGCGGGAGGGCGGACAGCCGATCGTCAATGCTGACAAGACGCTCTCGCAACGTTTGCGGGAACTGCCTGAGGAGGGCGGAAATCCGTAGTGCCCGACGCCGCGGCGTCGCTATGCGGCACCCTCAACCTGCACGCCCTAGCCCGCATTTCTCACACCTGTTGCGGAAGATCGCGCAGGGCTTTGCGACTAGCGCAAGGCGCGACGACGAGGAATGGTGATTCCATTGCGAGGAGGAGCAACGCAGCGATAGTCGCAAAGAACCAGCGAGGGCCGCAAAGCGGGCAGATGCAGCCAAACAATCTGTGACTGGCACGTGCCTCGGAATCGCCTTGTACCACAAGGTAATTGGGGGCATCTGCTCGCGCAGGTGTGAGAAATGCGGGCTAGGCTACACCGAGTCGGGCCCGCAGCTTTTCCGACGCGGTTTGGCCGAGCAGCGTCTGATCGGTCGCGTCGAGTTCGGTGGACGCGCCGCGCTCGACGAGCAAACGCAGGATTTCCGGATTCGCCGCGATCGTCAGTGCGCGCCACCCGGCCGCGTCCGCTTGATCGACGGCGAATCCCGCGTCCAGCAAACATCGCACCGTCTCCACCGCCCCGACGACGCCGCCCGCCGCGCTTGCGCGATGCAAGGCGTTTCGGCCGTCCGGACCCGGAGCGGAGACATCGGCCCCTTCAGCAATGAGTAGCGACACGAGAAGGAAAGTGTGCTCGCTTGCCGCGCGCATCAGCGGCGTGTCGTGAGGCCGGCGAATCAGCTCTTCCATGAGCGGACTGATCGACGCATAGCGCTCCGCGAGTTGTCGCTCGTCGTCCCAGAGGAGTTGGCCATCCTGGCCCTTGGGAAGACCGAGGCCTGAGTGAAGTGCGATGGCCGCGTCGCCCGCGCGAGCGTTCAAATTTGCGCCTGCGGCCCGCAACGCGCGCAACGCGCGTTGCTGGAACGCATCGATTTCCGGCGACGAACGGAATTGGATGCCTCCGAGACCGAACAGGGCCGCGTCGACGGCGCACGCACATGCTGAGCCCGCTACCTTGAGAAGGAACGGCACGGCCCCTCCATGGATCTGCGCGGCGTAGACCAGTGCAGCGGGCTCGTCTCCCGGACGAACATCCATCACCTCGGCCTGGGTTTGCATGCCGTCGTCGTTCGAACCGGGAAAGTACACCGGCAAACCGCAGGTCTTCAGCGCGCGCAGAGCGTCCCACTTGCCCCGAACAACACAGTAGTCCGAGAGATCGCGCGCCAGTTCCACCCACTCTCCGAGGGGAAGCGGGCCGCGATGGGCAACCGACGAATGGTGACCAGGCAACGTGGTCGGATTCAGCGTGAGCTGAATGTCGAGCGTCTGACCGTCGTCAACAAGCGTTCGCAGATACGGTGCCAGCCGGTCGGGGCCATGATGCTGCGCGTCGGCCATCCACATCTCGGCCATGACGCCCCTTCCATGCCAGCCAGGCTTCAGCCGTTCCATCGGCGTCTCGCCGGTGAGATCGGCGAAACGTGGGTCCGCGCCATGAGCGAGAAGGGCGCTGATGGCTGAAGTCTGGTTGGAGGAGATCGCGTGAACGAGCGGGGTGTGACCGTTCTCATCAGTCGCGTCGACGTCGGCCCCACCGTCAACAAGCGCGTCGATCATTCTCGCGTGACTCACGCTGGCGGCGTAGTGCAGGGGCGCGCCCGAGGAATCCTTCAGGTTTGGATCGCCGCCTGCATCCAGCAGACGGCGCATGATGTCGACATCACGGCTCGCCGCGAAGTGCATGGGCGTGCTGCCATTCGTGAAGCGCTCGCTGACATCGGCGCCCGCCCGAAGCAAGGCATCGACGTGGGGCAGCTTGCGCTTTTCGATCGCGAGGGCCAGCAGAGAGCACCCGGAATTGAGTCCGAGATCCACGGAGGCGACAAGACCGTGCTGAGCGAGCAGTGCCGTCAAGCGGGTGGCGTCTGAATCTTGCAGCGTCTCGCGCATCCGCGCGCCGATGAATGCCCGGCTCGTTTCCAAGTCATCGGCGGCAACGTCAGCGGGCGCCAGAGTTCTGGCGAGTTCCGCGTGACCGACAGCCAGTGCAATGTCCGCGGCGGTTCGTCCCTTCGCGTCGCGCGCAGAGCGATCGGCTCCGTGCTCGAGCAGGGCCTCGACGGCAAGGGTGTTCTTGACCATCGCTGCTCGCATCAGCGGCGTGTTGCCGTTGGCATCCACGAGATCGGGCGACAGACCCTCTGCGAGCAGTCGGCGAAGCATCCGCGTCGACGGCACATCAATGGCCACCCGCACGGCTTCCGAGATCAGGGAGGCGGCAAGGGCCGGCTCGGCGGTCGCGATGGTGCTGGGGGTGAGGCCGGCCATGCGCAGCAGAGCGGAGAGCGCTCCGGGTGCGGGAACGGTCTCCCCGTGGTACAGACGGCCAATACGCGCCATCACTTCATCCGGCGCGACAGCCGTCCATTCCAATCGCAGGTCCCGGAACCTGAGCGATGTGTAGACGGGGGTGGTCATGGTCGGCCCCGAAGATGTCGAGGTGGAAGCGGCTCCAAGCTGGGTGAACTCTGCGGGCCGCGATTCGATGCGGGTCCAGCCATCGACCGTGTCCGGCATGGACGACAGGCCGAGGGGTCGAAAAAGCACAGCAGGCAAGCGCGGCGCACGATCGACAAACCAGATATCCGGTGCTTCGCCTTGCGAGCCGTGGTTGTATCCGACTTCGCCCAGTTGAACCTGATGACCGGTCATCCGCAGCACCATCAGCAGATAGGCCAGCGTCTCCTTGGTCTTGGCGCCCGCCTGAGCCAGCGCCTGAATGATTTCGAGGCGTGGCACCGTTGCCGCCTCCGCCAGGATTTCGCGGGACTGACCCTTCACTTCCACCGATGCGCCCGCGGCCAGCAAGGCCTTGACCGCGCGCGTCGATCCAGCGGCGGCGGCGAGAGCGAGGGCGGTTCGGTGATCGTCACTGAGCCCGTCGATCTCCGCGCCGTGCGTCAGGAGCCAGGCGATCGCATTCGCATCGTCAACAACGGCGGCAAGATGGAGCGGCGTCCAGCCGAGCCCGTCCATGGCATGAGCCCCGCGCGCCACGTCCGCGGGGGCGACCGCAGACAAGCGCCCTTCGCGCACGCCGGTGTGGAGCGGGGTTTCCGCCCAAACCGAGGCCAGATCGCGAACCGGTGATTCTTCGGACATGCGGCGCTCCTGTCGTGATCAGAAACCGGGCTTAGAGTGCACTTTCAACCGACCGCTTGTGGCCGACGTCTGCCGGTCAACTTTCCGCCGTTGCCGGTCAGTTTCGCTGGCGAGAGTGGTCAATTCTTGTGGCCAGACCGGCCAGATGGCTAGCGGTTTGCAGCACCCGAGCTACGTCCTGCCGGATCGTGCCTATCGGTACAGTTGCGCGTCCCATCGGATAAGCATGAGCATGGCCGGCAAGTTCGTAGTGAAAGCCGCGAGCAACGGCGACATCTACTTCCGACTGCAGGCGGGCAACGGCGGCAGAAGCGACCCGTAAGTCTCCAAGGTACCAGGAGCGCCGCCCGCGCTGGAACCGCAGCGTCTTCGACCCGGCCCTCGCCGCAGTCTGACCCCAACCTGCCAACCACGTCTGCCGTCCAACTTGCCCTTTTGAACCAAGCGTAAGTACTTGATCTGCCTCATGTTGGAAAAG